>JAGARK010000053.1 GCA_017622295.1 Oscillospiraceae bacterium | reverse complement strand
CGCTATGCTGCCCAAGAAGGAAGTCATCAAGCACCAGGGCGAGATCGAGAAGCTGGAGAAGTACCTGGGCGGCGTTAAGGAAATGAAGAAGATCCCCGCTGCTCTGTTCATCGTTGACCCCCGCAAGGAGCGCAACGCCATTGCTGAGGCTCGCAAGCTGGGTATCCCCGTGGTCGCTATCGTTGACACCAACTGCGATCCCGACGAGATCGATTACGTCATCCCCGGTAACGACGACGCTATCCGCGCCATCCGCCTGATCGCTGCCACCATGGCCAACGCTGCCATCGAGGGCCGCCAGGGTGAGGACGCAGAGGCCGAGACCGCTGCTGAGTAAGATTTAGATTTACCACTAACTTAGGAGGATACGAAAAATGGCTTTTACTGCACAGGACGTTAAGAAGCTCCGCGAAATGACCAACGTCGGCATGATGGACTGCAAGAAGGCTCTCCAGGCTACCGACGGCGATATGGACGCTGCCATCGACTGGCTGCGTGAGAAGGGCCTGGCCAAGGCTGCCAAGAAGGCTGACCGCATCGCTGCTGAAGGCGTTGCTTACGCTACCGTCATCGATGGCGCCGGCGTTGTCATCGAGGTTAATGCTGAGACCGACTTTGCTTCCAAGACTGATGCTTTCATGGGCCTGGTTAAGAGCCTGTGTGAGATCATTGCCAAGGACGCTCCCGCTGATGTGGAAGCTCTGAAGGCTTGCACCTATCCCGGCACCAACCTGTCCGTCACCGAGAAGATGCAGGAACTGGTTATGTCCATCGGTGAGAACATGCAGATCCGCCGCTTCTCCCGTTTTGCTGAGAACACTTCCGTCGCTTACGTTCACGCAGGCGGCTCCCACGGTGTTCTGGTCAACCTGGCTGTCGAAGGCGGCATCGACGCTACCGAGGTCGGTAAGAACGTCGCCATGCAGATCGCTGCTATGGGCGCTAAGTACTGGGACAAGGCTCAGGTCCCCCAGGCTGAGGTTGACAAGGAGATGGCTGTTCAGGTCGCTCTGATGGACAACGATCCCAAGATGGCTAGCAAGCCCGCTCAGGTCAAGGAGAAGATTGCTGCCGGTAAGCTGGCTGCTTTCTACAAGGAGATCTGCCTGCTGCAGCAGGAGTTCGTCCGCGCTGACCTGTTCAAGGGTGACGTCGCCGGCTACATCGCCGACGCCGGCAAGAAGCTGGGCGGCAAGATCACCTTCATCGACGCTATCCACTACATCAAGGGTGAGGGCATCGAGAAGAAGGAAGAGAACTTCGCTGACGAAGTCGCTGCTCAGATCGCAGGCGCTCACAAGTAATTGAGCAATCTGCACTGCAAAAACTGATAAAAATCCCCAACCGCAAGGTTGGGGATTTTTGTTTGTATGGATTATATCAGGCAAAAGGGGCAGCTTCTGCTGCCCCTTTCCTTATATTAATTTGCGTTCACTTCATCGACAAATTTCAGGAACTGCCGTCTTCCCTCTTCCGTGCACTTGTAGACACCAGCGTCCTCCAGAACGGCGGCGAAGACGCTGCCGGTCTCCCGCATCAGGATCTCCAGTGCGTTCTCTTCCGTAAAGCTGTACTTGTCCTTCAGCTCCTCCACCCAGGCGGCATGCTTGCAGAGTACCTCGTCGGCGACAATGTCGCTGCCGGAGAGGATGGCGTTCTTCAGATCGCCGAGCTCCTTCTTCAGACGGCTGGGCAGTACCGCCAGGCCCATGACCTCAATGAGCCCGATGTTCTCCTTTTTAATATGGTGCTTGTCCGCATGGGGATGGAACACGCCCATAGGGTGCTCGTCGCTGGTGATGTTGCACCGCAGCACCAGATCCAGCTCATACAGCCCCTCTCTTCTGCGGGCGATGGGAGTGATGGTGTTGTGAGGCTCGCCGTCGGAGAAGGCCACAACACCGGCCTCGGCATCGGAGTAGCCCCGCCACAGGTTCAGGATCTTCTCACCCAGCTGGGCAATACGCTCAGGAAACTTGCCGCTGAGGCGGATGACGCTCATGGGCCACTTGACGATGGCAGCCTCCACATCTTCGTAGCCTTCAAAGGCAATTCTCATTTCCGCGGGAGCCTTTTCCATGGCGAAGGTATAGTGGCCGCCCTGGAAATGCTCATGACTCAGAATGGAGCCGCCGACAATGGGCAGATCCGCATTGGAGCCCACAAAATAATGGGGGAACAGCGTCACGAAGTCCAGCAGCTTTTCAAAAGCCGCCCGGTCGATCTTCATGGGGATGTGCTCGGCGTTGAAGACGATGCAGTGCTCATTATAATATACATAAGGAGAATACTGCAGGCACCAGTTCTTGCCCGCCACCTCAATGGGAATGATCCGGTGGTTGGCCCGGGCGGGATGGTTCATACGGCCGGCATAGCCCTCGTTCTCCCGGCACAGCTGGCACTTGGGATAGCCGGACTGAGGGGCGTTCTTGGCGGCGGCAATGGCTCGGGGGTCCTTCTCAGGCTTACTGAGGTTGATGGTGATGTCGATTTCGCCGTAGTCACTGTCGTACTTCCAGCGCATGTCCCTGGCGATGCGGTAGCGGCGGATGTAGTCGGTGTCGCAGCTGAGCTTATAGTACCAATCGGTGGCCGCCACGGGGTCCTTGTCATACTTATCCCAGAAGGTCTTCACGATCTCACGGGGCATGGGGGTAACGGCGCCCATGACACGGGTGTCGAAAATATCCCGGGCGGTGATGTTATCCTCGCAGAGGCCCTTCTCGCAGGCGTAGTCCAGGATGCCCTTCAGGATCTCTTCCAGGTCTTCGGTCTGGGCCTCGTCAGAAGGCTCGTAGCCGTCCAGGCGCAGAAGGTCCAGCAGCCGGTTCAGCAGCACCTGATGGTCCACGGGCTCCGCAAGACCGCAGTTCATGGCATAGGAAACAAGAGAATCGATACAGGTTTCAATTTTCATGATCACACCTCCGCCTTGACGCCACCCTGGGGACGAATGGACAGGACATGGCAGGCACCCTCGCCCAGCACGGCGTCCACGCCGGCCACGAAGGAATCCAGCATCTCATTGGGAACAAAGGCTTGGACGGTACCGGCAAAGCCGCCGCCATGGACCCGGTAGGCGCCCTTGCCTTCCAGATACTTCTCGCACAGGGCCAGAGCAACGGCCATTTCCTGATGCTCCTTATAGCCTGCGGGAATGACGTTCTGCAGATACATCCAGGAGGAGAAGCCGCTCTCCTTGATAAGTTTCAGGAATTCGGGGAAATTGCCGCTTTCCAGCGCAGCAACCTGCTTGAGCACTCTGGCGTTCTCCTGATACTCGTGAACACCGCGAAGCACAGCCCGGTCGCCGAACTTCTCGCGAAGCTCCGGCATGGCAGCGTAGAAATCCTCCTCAGGAATTTCCGTCAGCACTTCCTTACCCAGATATGCAGCGATCTGCTTCATTTCATTGGGGACTGCGGCATATTCATCGGTCAGGTCCGCATGGCTGGCCCGGCTGTCGATGATGCACAGGGCATTGCCGCAGGCAGAGAAATCGAAATTGACGGAGCGGATATCGGGCTTTTCCTTGTCGGCGAAGTCGATGGTGACCAGGCCGCCGACGGCGGAGGCCGTCTGATCCATCAGGCCGCTGGGCTTGCCGAAGAACACATTCTCGGCATACTGGCCGATCTGGGCGACCTCGGGCTGGGTGGCCTTTGCATCAAAGAACAGATGGTTGATGATGGTACCGATCAGGACCTCGTAAGCGGCGGAGGAGCTGAGGCCGGAGCCGGGCAGAACGGTGGACTCCACATAGGCGTCAAAACCCTTTACCTGGCAGCCCATCTGGGCAAAGCGGGCAGCCACGCCCCGGATCAGGGCAGGGGTAGAATTGATTTCGGAGGCCACAGGCTCCAGCTGATCCACGCTGACCTGGCACAGAGGATAACCCTGGGACAGGATGCGGATGGTGTCAGTGCCGTTCAGGCGCACCGCAGCCACAGTATCCAGATTCACCGCAGCCGCCAGGACCCGGCCCCGCTGATGGTCGGTGTGGTTGCCGCCGATCTCGGTACGGCCGGGGGCAGAGAAATAGCATTCGGGAGTGCCGCCGAAGGCAGCTGCAAACCCTGCATCCAGGGCCTGCTTTTTATGGTTTTCCAGGACGAGTACATTGGCAGACATGGCAATCTCCTCCAAAATAACATAATGATGCATCTATTATACTATTGAATCTGCCAAAACGGAATACCCAATTTGACAAAAAATCAGGGCTCCTCCCGGCGGGAAGAGCCCTGCATCCATTATTTGTGGTCTTCGGTGACGGCGCCGGCGCGGTATGCATCCAGCAGCATCAGCAGATCATCCATCCGGGCCTGGAGCTCCCGGCCGTGGTCGGTCTGGGCGATCTTCGCCTGGGATTCCAGCCGCTCGAAGACATAGGAATCGTTGGCGATATCATGATCGTGGTACAGCGCTTCCTTTCGGCCATCAAAGGGCTGGTGGGAAACGATGCGGAAATTGCGGGAATTATAGATCAGGGTGTAGCCGGCGATGCCGGAGGTCTTCTGGTAGGCCTTGCAGAAGCCGCCGTCGATAACCACCAGCTTGCCACCGCCCTTAATGGGGCTCTCGCCCTTCTTGGTCTTGACGGGCACATGGCCGTTGATGATGTGGCAGTGGGGGCCGTAGAGGCCGAACTCCGCCAGGATCATATCGCAGACCTGGGCGTCATTGTAGTGGGTGTAGTAGGCGTTCTTGGGCTCGGTCCAGGCGCTTTCATCGGCAATGAGGCGGCGCTCAAAGGTGGTCATCCGGTCACGGCCGAAGATGGGACTGTTGCGGCCGCACCACAGCCACCACAAAAAGTCCAGACCGAACTGCCACTCAGGAGTGCCCCGCTTGGCGTAGTAGGCCTTACGGGCGGTGGTGTCCGCGAAGTCCAGGAATTCCTTGCCGCGGCGGGTCTTGCCGCCGATGGTGAATTCCATCAGCTGCTTGTCCTCGGTCATGGGAATGGCGCCGTGGAACAGGAGGTTGCCGTTGTAGATCTTGTAGAGGCTGCCCTTGGAGTACAGGAAGCGAATGTGGCGCTGGAGCTTCTCGCTGTGACGGAAAGACTCGGCCAGCTGGTTGATGACGTTCAGCTCTTCGTCGGTGAGCTTGTAGGGATCAGCGGGATCCACAGTGGGCAGATCACAGTCATCAAGATGATAGGTGACGCCGCCGATGGTGATGGACTGGTTCTCGTAGTCGATCTTGTCCAGCAGCAGACGGTCGTCCATGCCGAATTCGGGGCGGCGCTGGATCATCTGGCCCTCCAGCTTGAAGAGGATGATTGTGATGGCCTTGTACATCCGGGCAGAGAGGAGCCGGTCCTTTTCGGTGTACTGGTCAGCGTCGGGGCCGTTGATGGTAACCTTGAAGCGGTGGGTATCGCAGTCCTTGTAAACTTCGTTGGCCAGAACGGACAGGGGACGCAGGGAGATGCCGTAGCCGGTCTCGATGCCGTCGATGTTGTTGTAGTGGATGGCGTTGCTCAGGACGATGGCCACCATGGCACGGGAACCGGCAGCGGCGCCCATCCACAATATGTCATGGTTGCCCCACTGGATGTCCACGGAGTTGGAAGCCATCAGGGAATCCATAACGATATCGGCGCGGGGACCCCGGTCGAAAATATCACCGACGATGTGCATATGGTCCACCGTCAGCTTCTTGATGCAGGTACAGATGGCTTCGATGAACTGGGGTGCCTGGTCGATGGAAACGATGGTGCGGATCAGATCGTCGTAGAAGTTCTGCTGGGCGCCTTCGCTGGTCTGGGTGTAGAGCAGCTCGTCGATGACGTCGGCGAAATCCTCGGGCATGATGCCCCGGACCTTGTCCCGGGTGTATTTATAGGAGACATAGCGGCAGATCTCCACCAGGCGATGGAGGGTGATGAGGTACCATTCATCCATGTCCTCGGTCTCCTCGGCCACCAGGGACATCTTGGCGGTGGGGTAGTAGATCAGAGTGGCCAGCTCACTGCGGTCCTTCTGGGACAGGGAATTGGAGAACAGATCATCCACCTTTTCCCGGACCTCACCGGAGCAGGAGTTGAAAATGTGGAAGAATGCCTCGTACTCGCCGTGAATATCGGACATAAAATGCTCGGTGGCCTTGGGCAGATTCAAAATGGCAGACAGCCGAATGATCTCCTTGCTGGCGGCATGAACGGTGGGGTACTGCTTCGCCAGCAGCCGCAGATAGTGCAGCTGTTCCGGCGTAAATTCTCTTTTGGTCATCACGGGTGGTTCCTCCTTTGAACGGCCTGTGTAATATCCTTAACTTTATTATCATATCATATTACCAAATTTTTGCAAGTACATCTTGAAAAATAGTGCATTTTTACCAGTATTTGACACCTTGACACAAAAACGCCGAAACGCTATAATATACATAACTTCATAGGACAGTTCGTGACCATCCTGTCGGTAAACAAAACTAGGGAATCTGATGGGCGCATTGCGCCTGTTTTTTGTTTTGCGTGTTTCACGGACCGAAGCTGTCCGTGATTTTTTATTTGCAAGGAGGTTGCTGCCATGCATCAAAAGATCCATCATCTGACCCAGGGCGCCATCATCGCCGCCATGTATGTGGCTCTGACTTATCTTCAGAATTTCATTCTGCCCAACAGCACCTCCTGGGCGATGCAGTGCCGTTTTTCCGAGGCCTTGTGCGTGCTGGCTTTCTTCACCAGCGCCGCTGTTCCCGGCCTGACCATTGGATGCTTTCTGTTCAATCTGTCCTACGCCGGCGCTCTGCCACTGGACATTGTGGTGGGCACTCTTGCCACCTTCCTCGCCACCTATGCCATGTGGCGCAGCCGCCATCTGACCTTTAAAGGCATCCCCATCCCGGGACTTGCCATGCCCGCTCTGTGCAACGCCACTCTGGTAGGCTGGGAGCTGACGGTCTACATTGGCGGCGGCTTCTGGATGAACGCGCTGTATGTGGCTCTGGGCGAGCTGACCGTGCTGTTCACACTGGGAATCCTGCTGTATCATGTCCTGAAAAAGCGCCATCTGGATAAGAGCCTCTTCCAGTAAGCCGGAAGATTGTGGTAGCTTTCAGTTTGTCGATCCGATTGCAAACACCCTTGTGGGGGCGAGCATTGCCCCTTCCTACATCCGCTATTGATAGTCAGTTCGGCAAACTTCAATTTACCCCCCTCAAACAAGAAACCGCACCCGGCCGGGTGCGGTTTTCCTTTATTTACATGCATTCAAAAGACTCACAACATCCCGATACCGGGCATTTCCGTTATCGTATCCGAACACGCCGATGACGATCTTGTGTCCATTCAGCTTGAACGCCGCCATCAGGCAGTAGCCCGCCTGGCTGGTTCTGCCGGTCTTCATGCCGATGGCTCCGGGATAATGGAACTCCGACTCCGGATCCAGCAGGCTGTTGGTATTGATCCAGTGGATGCTGTGGCCGCTGGCGTAGATCACATCGTCCTCAAAGCGGGCCATGTACCTGGAAATGATGGGATTCTCCAGAGCCAGCTTCGCCATCCGGGCCATATCCTCGATGCTGGAATAATGGGCTCCCACATGGAAGCCATGGGGATTGCAGAACTGGCTGTCATTCAAGCCCAGCTCCTTGCCCATCCGGTTCATCTCCTCCACGAAGACCCGCACCGCCTCAGCGCCGCTGAGGCCGGCGTCTCCGGCGATGGCCCGTCCGGCCCCCGCTGCCAGTACCAGCGCCGCGTCGTTGCCGCTGGGAAGAAGCATGCCCTCCACCAGCATCTCGGCAGTAAGCTGATTGTTCTTGGCTATGTAAGCGACGGACGACCCTTCGTCCAGCAGGTCCAGCTCGCTTCCGGCGGTGATCACCGTTCCGGCGTCCAGATACTGCAGCGCAACATAGGTGGAAAAAAGCTTCGTGGTGCTGGCAGGATAGAGCTTTCCGCCATCCACGGTTCTGGTGTATAAAATCTCGTCGTCTGTGGCATCATAAACCAGAATATGCCGGGCGGCGATGCTCTCCGCCGCCGCCTCGCAGGCAGCATATACCGGTGAATCCCGGTCGATGACATAAGCGGCAGTCTCTTCCTCCACCTCCGAGGCCATAGCCACGCAGGGCAGAAGCAGCACCGCCAGACACAGCAGCGCGATGAATTGTCTGATTCGCTTGTTCATGGCGTTTTCTCCTTTTCGGAACTCATTATATTGACAGTTCCGAAAAATGTCAAGCCGGGGGAGATGGAAATCCTTGTACAGGTTTCCGATTGAGAACGCTTCAGAAATATGTTATCATAACGACAAAGGAAGTGACACAAATGATCGATTTTTATCGTCTGGACTTAAACCAGAAGGCCCGTTATGACGAATGCCTGATGACCGCCGAGCTGCGGGGCTGCGAATACTCCTTCACCAACCTGTTCCTCTGGGGCCGGCAGAAGGCAGCCTTTGTGGATGGCCGGCTGGTGATCTTCTCCCAGTTCAACCGCCGCAGCGTCTATCCCTTCCCCGTGGGCCCCGGGGACGTGAGGCCCGCGCTGGATGCGGTGATCCATGACGCGAAGCTGCGGGGCATCCCCTGCTACATTACCTCTATGACAGAGGCGGACAAGGACACCCTGGCATCCCTCTATCCCGGCAGATTCCAGTTTTTCACCGACCGGGATACCTTCGACTACCTCTACGACATCAACAGTCTCGCCGACCTGAAGGGCCGCAAATACCAGAAAAAGCGAAACCACATCCACCGCTTCGAGGAGGCCCATCCGGACTGGCAGGTGCTGCCGCTGGATGCATCCACCCGGGTGGCCGCCTTCACCATGGCGGGCCAGTGGTACCGCAGCCGCAAGGAAGCCGACCCCCACGCCGACTTCCATCTGGAGGAGCTGGCGCTGCAGCGGGCCTTCGCCTTCCAGGCCGAGCTGGGGTTGGAGGGTCTGGTGCTGACGGTTGACAGGAAAGTGGTAGCCTTCACCATGGGCTCCCGACTGAATGCCAATACCTTTGACGTTCATTTCGAGAAGGCTCTGGACATCGCCGACGGCGCCTACCCCACCATCAACCGGGAATTCGCCCGGTACCTGCGCAGCAAATACCCGGAGCTTCGCTGGCTGAACCGGGAGGACGACATGGGCCTGGAGGGTCTGCGGAAGGCCAAGCTGTCCTATGCCCCGGACCTGCTGCTGGAAAAGCACTGGGCACGGCTCTGGGAGGAAGAGGATGAGCATGTTTTCTGATCTGAAGGAGGCATTGGTCCCCGAATTTCGGGCTCTGTGGAAAAAGGCCTTCGGCGATGACGATGTGTTCCTGGACTCCTTTTTCAGCACCGCCTTTGCCCCCCACCGGGGTCGGTGCATTCTGGAAGAAGGCCGGGTCCGCGCCGTGCTGTACTGGTTCGATGTCTCCTGCGAGGACCGGAAGCTTGCCTATGTCTATGCCGTGGCCACCGCCCCCGATTACCGGGGCCGTGGACTTTGCCGGGCCCTGGTGGAGGACACCAAGGAAATTCTGAAAACCCGGGGCTATGACGGCATCCTGCTGGTGCCCCAGGAGGAAAATCTGATCCGGCTGTACGAAAAGCTGGGCTTCTCCCCCTGTACTGAGGTTTCAGAATTCGTCTGCGGTCCCCAAATCCCCGCGGTGCCGCTGCACAAAGTGGACGCGTCCGACTATGCCCTGCGCCGGCGGGCCCTGCTGCCCCAGGGCGGTGTGATCCAGGAGGACGAGAATCTGGCATTTTTGCAAACCCAGGCGGAATTCTGCATCGGCCCCGGCTTTGCCGCCGCGATCAATACTGACGGCGACAAGCTGCACTGTATGGAGCTGGTGGGAGATCCCGGCGCTGCTCCCGGCATTGTGATGGCCCTGGGCTGCACCAGCGGATTCTTCCGCTGCCCCGGCAAGGGAAAACCCTTCTCCATGCTGTATCCCCTGACGGCGAATTGCCCCGCTCCCACCTATTTTGGCCTGGCTTTTGACTGATTTTCTGCCATTGGCGCACCAATGTACCGCTCCGACAGGCAAACAATCTGTTATCCTGACCCCGCATTTTGTCTTTGTTAATTCTTGCCAAGGAAACGGATTGTTTTTCTCTTTTTTTGGACATGAATCCCCCTTGCTTTTTTGTCGAAAAGCATACATAATAGTATTATCAATACTATTATCTCGGAGGGTATCTATGGAAGCACTGGAGCAGCGTATTTGCCAGGAAGGCCGCATCCTGCCTGGCCATATCATCAAAGTCGACGGTTTTCTGAATCACCAGATCGACACTCAGTTCCTGGGTGAGCTGGCAGACGAATTTGCAAAACTGTTCGACGTTTCCCGCGTCACCAAGGTCCTCACCGCTGAAGCAAGCGGTATCGCTCTGGCAGCAATTTGTTCCTTCAAGTGGGGCATCCCCATGGTCTTCGCCAAGAAGGCCAAGAGTGACAACATTGAAGGCGGCCTGTACAAGAGCGAGGTTTTCTCCTATACCTATAAGAAGAGCTACACAATGATCTGCGCCAAGGATTGGATCACGGCCAATGACAAGGTTCTGATCGTTGATGATTTCATGGCAAACGGCCAGGCAATGCGTGGTCTGATCGACATTGTCAAGGAATCCGGCGCTGAACTGGTGGGCATTGGCTGCGCCATCGAAAAGGGCTTCCAGGATGGCGGCGACGGTCTGCGCAAAGATGGCTACGACCTGAAGTCCCTGGCCATTATCGACGAGGCAGACGAGAACGGCTTCGTATTCCGCAAGCAGTAATCCGATATATTTTACCCCGGAAGTAGCCTTCCGGGGTATTTTTATGCATTTATTCAGACATTGACAAAGTTATTTTCATCCGTTATAATGGGCCCATCTGTCGGAAAAGAGGTATAATTATGCAAAGAGAGCATCTCGGAAGCCGCCTCGGCTTCATCCTTCTCAGTGCTGGCTGCGCCATCGGTATCGGCAATGTCTACAAATTCCCCTACATCACCGGCCAGAATGGCGGCGGTATTTTCGTGCTGATCTATCTGGTCTTCCTGCTGATCCTCGGCATCCCCGTCATGACTATGGAATTCGCAGTGGGCCGCGCTGCTCAGAAGAGCCCCGCCGCCATGTATCAGGAGCTGGAACCCAAGGGATCCAAATGGCACCTGCACGGCTACGCCTGTCTTGCCGGCTGCCTCCTTCTGCTGATGTCCTATTCCACCATCTCCGGCTGGCTGCTGAATTACTTTGTCTCCACCGCCGCCGGCAAATTTGTGGGCATGACCCCCAGTGATGTAAGCTCCGCTTTCATTACCATGCGCTCCGATATTCCCTCTCAGATCGGCTACACCGCTGTGGTGGTTATCAGCGGTGCACTGGTCTGCTCTGGCGGCGTCCAGAAGGGCCTGGAGCGGATCACTAAGTACATGATGCTTGCGCTGCTGATCATTATGATCGTCCTGGCAGTCAACAGCGTCTTAACCCCCGGCGGCAAAGAGGGCCTTGCCTTCTATCTGCTGCCCAGCATCGACCGCCTGAAGGAGGCCGGTGCAGGCCAGGTTCTGGTAGCCGCTATGAACCAGGCCTTCTTCACCCTGAGCCTCGGCATCGGCGGTATGGCCATCTTCGGCAGCTATATCGGCAAGGAACGCTCTCTGCTGGGCGAAGCTCTCAATGTGGGTATTCTGGATACCTTCGTGGCATTCACCTCCGGCCTGATCATCTTCCCCGCCTGCTTTGCCTATGATGTGGAAGTAAGCAGCGGCTCCAGTCTGCTGTTCATCACGCTGCCCAATGTGTTCAATAATCTCCCCGGCGGCCAGATCTGGGGTGCGCTGTTCTTTGTGTTCCTGAGCTTTGCAGCCTTGTCCACCATCTTCGCCGTGTTTGAGAACATTGTCTCCTGCACCATGGACCTGTTTGGCTGGAGCCGGAAGAAAGCCTGCCTCATCGACTGCGTGACTCTGCTGATCCTGAGCCTCCCCTGCGCCCTGGGCTGGACCGTGTTGTCCGGCATTCAGCCCTTCGGTGAAGGCTCCACCATTATGGATCTGGAAGATTTCCTGGTTTCCAACTGTCTGCTGCCTCTGGGCAGCCTGATCTTCGTCCTGTTCTGCACCTCCAAAAAGGGTTGGGGCTGGGGCAATTTCGTGAACGAGGCCAATTCCGGCAGGGGCCCGAAGGTTTCCAAGTGGATGCGCGGTTATCTGACCTATGTTCTGCCGGTCATCATCTTCGGCATCTTCCTGTACGGCGTTTACGATTTCTTCAATTGAGCATAGCCCCCGGCTGAGCCGGGGGCTCTTTTTGCAAAAAATGGCCGCCGGCGATGCCGGCGGCCTTCGGAAAGAGGAAAACACAGAAGCATGATCAGCCATTCATGGCGAAGAACTCCATCGGGTCCATCTGGGCGTCCCGATAGGTGACGCTGAAATGGACATGGGGCTCCAGAGCATTTTCGATCAGCGCCGTGGATCCGACGCAGCCGATTGTCTGCCCCAGCTCCACCGCATCCCCCGGCTGCACTGCCAGCTCCTGCGCAAGGCTCGAGTAGCTGGTGGTATAGCCGCCGTCATGGCGGATCACCACAGTGGTGCCCATGGCGTCATCGGTATAGGTGGTGTACACCACCCCGGCAGCGGCAGCGCATACGGACGTTCCCTCTTCGGCGGCAATGTCCAGCCCGTTGTGGACACGCCAGTCCCGGGTGGTTTCATTGTATGCCAGGCAGTCCACGGCATACTCCGCCACAGTGGTGCCCTCCAGAGGCATGGCCGTCTTCAGGATGCCGCCGGTGGTGGGAGTGGTGGACTGGGTGGGTTCCGCGGCGGTGGTACTCTGAGGCTGCGTGGCCACTGCCACCACATCCTCATCGCCCTGGGTTGCGTACACAGGAACCTGGGCCGTATCGGCCTGGGATTCCTGCAGGGTGGTTTCGGTCTGGTTTGCGTTTCGGTAGTACAAATAGCCAGAGATCCCGATGGCAGCGGCGCACAGGATCAGGGCTATGTAGTAGCCCCTACCGTAACCGCGGCCGGTGTTTTTGTTGTTGCTCATAATTTCAAGCACCTCCGTAGCTGAGTATTGACACTTTTCCGAAAGTTAAAACAGGCAATGGAGGTTTTTTACAAAGAAACGCGGCCCGGGAAACCGGGCCGCGTTTGCATTGGGGGCATTACTTCAGCTTGGGATTCAGGGGCATCTCCCAGCCGTGGTGATCAGTATGGAGCAAATGATGGGACTTGTGGCCCAGAGGCTTCTCCAGATACTCGGCGTACAGAGCCTGTACATCGGGATTCTCATGGGAGAAGCGGATGGGGGCGTTCTTGTCCAGCTCCCAGAGGATGTCGCCGCGGCACTGGGCCAGCTCGGCGCCGTCATGGATGGGCTGACCGCCGCCGCCGGCGCAGCCGCCGGGACAGGCCATGACTTCCACGAAGTCGTACTCCACCAGACCCTTGTTGATGGCCTCCATCAGCCGTCTGGTGTTGCCCAGACCGCTGACCACCGCCACCTTCACGTCGCCTGCGCCGGGGATGGCGAAGGTTGCTTCCTTCCAGCCGTCCATGCCGCGGACCGCGGTGAAAGCGTCTGCATCCGGATTGGAGCCGGTGACCAGATAGTAAGCAGAGCGCAGGGCAGCGTCCATGACGCCGCCGGTGGCGCCGAAGATCACAGCTGCGCCGGTACCGGTGCCCAGAGGAGAGTCAAACTCGCTCTCAGGCAGGGTGGTGGTGTCCACGTTGTCGCCCCGGAGCATACGCTCCAGCTCCCGGGTGGTGATGACGATATCCACATCGGGATCACCGCAGGCATCATTCTGGTTGGGCTGAGCGCACTCGCTCTTCTTGGCGGTGCAGGGCATCACGGAAACCACGCAGATCTTATGGGGATCCAGCCCCATCTTTTCAGCGAAGTAGCTCTTGGCCACGGCGCCGAACATCTGCTGGGGAGACTTGGCTGTGGAGAGATTGTCCACAAACTGGGGGTACTGGCCCTTGATAAACCGCACCCAGCCGGGGCAGCAGGAGGTAAACATGGGCCAGGCGTACTGATCCCTGTGGGTAAACCGCTCCAGGAATTCGCTGCCCTCCTCCATAATGGTCAGGTCAGCGGTGAAATTGGTATCGAAGATGTAGTCGAAGCCCAGTCTTCTCAGCGCGGACACCATCCGGCCGGGGGTAGCCTCCTCGGGGGACAGACCCAGATGCTCTGCCCAGGCAGAGCGGACTGCGGGAGCCACCTGCACAATGGTGGTGATCTCGGGATTCTTGATGGCGGCATAGACCTGCTGGGTGTCATCGCGGCCCCGGAGGGCGCCCACGGGACAATGGGTGACGCACTGGCCGCAGAGGGCGCAGTCGGACTCTGCCAGGGTCCGGTTCAGGGAAATGCCCACGGTGGTGCGGCTGCCGGTGCCCACAACGTCCCAGATGCCCATGGTCTGGACCTTATCGCAGACCTGGATGCAGCGCATGCACTTGACGCACTTGCTCTCGTCCCGGATGATGTAGTTGGAAATGGACCAGGGCTTGTTGGGAATGTTCTTGGGATAGGGATTGTAGATCAGGTTATTGTCCCGGGCCAGTTCCTGCAGGGTGCAGTTGCCGTTACGGATGCACAGAGGACAGTTGGCGTCGTGCTGGGACAGGATCAGGCGCAGATTCACCCGGCGGGTCCGCTTGACCCGGTCGGAATTGGTCCGGACGGCCATACCCTCCCGGACAAGGGTGGTACAGGCGGGCACCAGACGGTCCAGACCTTCCACCTCAACCACGCAGATGCGGCATGCGGCAATTTCATTGACTTCCCGCAGATAGCACAATGTGGGAATTTTGATACTGACGGTTTTGGCGGCATCCAGAATGGTGGTACCGGCAGGCACGCTGACCTGCTGGCCGTCGATCGTCAGTGTAACCAGTTTCTGATTTACCATTTTTCGCTTCGACCTCCCTTGAAGTTGCCGTAACCGAAGTAGTCACAGCGCAGGCAGCGGGTGGATTCGATCTGAGCTTCCTGCTCGGTCATCTCGCACTCGATGCAGCTGAAGTCGCACTTTCGCTCGCCGGCCTCGCGCTCGAGCAGGTTCACGCGGCCATGGGGCGGCTTGTTGTTGAACCGGGGCGTGGGAACCTCCACATCGGTGGTGATCTCGTGATGGAAGCCCAGGTATTCGTCGATGTTGGCCGCAGCCACCTTACCGGCGGCAATGGCACGGATAGCGGTAGCGGGACCGGTGACGCAGTCGCCGCCGGCGAACACGCCGTCGCCGGTGGGCAGGCCGCTGTCTTCGTGGGCAGCGATGGAGCCCCGGTTGATCTTGATGCCCATCTGCTCAAAGCCGTGGGTCTCGACGCCCTGGCCGATGGCCAGCACGATCAGATCGGCTTCGATGCGGTTTTCGGGCAGGTCTGCCTTCATGGGACGGGGACGGTAAGCCTTGTCCATGGGGCCGATGACCTGGGGCTGGGTCCACAGAGCCACGGCGCAGCCGTTCTCGTCGGCCTCGATGCGGACGGGCGCCTGGAGGGTCAGCATCTCGACGCCCTCAGCCAGTGCGCCTTCCACTTCCTCGGGAAGGGCCGTCATATCACTCTGGCGGCGGCGGTAGACACAGCTGACCTTTGCCGCGCCCAGGCGGACGGCGCTGCGGGTGACGTCCATGGCAACGTTGCCGCCGCCGATGACCACAACCTTCTTGCCGGTGAATTCGGGCATATCGTCGTCGCCGATACGGCCCAGCATTTCAACGGCGGACATGACATTCTTGCTGTTTTCGCCTTCCATGCCGGTCTTCTTGTCAGTCTGGGCGCCGATGGCCATGTAAATGGCGTCGAATTCTTCCCGGAGCTCTTCGAATGTAATGTCCACATTCTCGTCAAAGGCAGCGTCGGTGCCGATGTTGATGCCGGTATGTACGGTGATGCCCACGGAGAGGATGTTGGCGATTTCCTCGTCGATCTTCTCTCTGGGGAAACGGTAAGCGGGGATGCCGTAGCGGAGCATGCCGCCCAGCTTCTTGTGGCGCTCATAGACCGTCACATCGTGGCCCATGAGGGTCAGGTAGTAGGCTGCGCTCAGGCCGCTGGGGCCGCCGCCGACAACGGCAACCTTCTTGCCGGTCTTGGGTGCGCAGGGAGGATTGGGAACATAGCCTGCGTTGTTGACCGCGAACTTCTTCAGGCCCCGGATGTTCATGGGATCATCCAGCATCGTGCGGCGGCAGCGGGCCTCGCAGGGATGCTCGCAGATGTAGGCACAGGCGATGGGCCAGGGATTGTCCTTGCGGATCAGCTTTACGGCATCGGCATAGCGACCGGCGGCGATCAGTGCGATGTAACCGGGGATGTCCACGCCGGCAGGACACAGCGCCACACAAGGAACGGGGTTCTGCAGGGAACCCAGGCAGTGCTTGTCCCGGATATGGGAAATATAGTCATCCTTGAAGCCCTCCAGACCGTCCAGCACCAGACGGGCAGCGTTGGTGCCGATGGCACAGTCGGTGGAATCCACGATGACCTGGGCGGTGGTGCGGATGGTCTCCAGGGTGTCCATGGTGGCTTCCCCGTCCAGCACCTGACGCATCAGGGTGGACAGCTGGCCGAGACCGATGCGGCAGGGGGTGCACTTACCGCAGGACTGGGCATGGCACAGGTTCAGGAAATTCAAAGCCATGTCCACGGGGCACAGGCCGGGAGGGCTGGCGGCAATACGGCGCTCCATATTGCCGTAGAGGTTGTCAACCACTGCCTGAGCCTGACTGGGGGTACGAATCAGCAATCTGCTCATAGGTTTTCACTCCGTTCTTGTGGGATTGTTTTCAGATATCGTTATATTAGCACTCTTGAACGAAATTCTCAAGCGTTTTCATCAAAATGCGCACATTAATTATATTCCAACGGCGTATTTTGTTCATTCTGCCCTTTTAAAGGGTGTGCAAAATCCCCGGCGGTGCCTTTCCCGGAGCCGCCGGGGATAAAATAAGGGTTTATCTAGGTTTTGAATAATTCAGATAATTAAGCTTCCTTCTTATCCTTGGGAATAACGATATTCAGGATGATGGCCAGCATGGCAGCGGGAACGATGCCGGAGCCGCCGAAGATGTAGGTCATCCAGGTGGGCATGAAGGACTGAACCGCGGTGGTGGAACCGATGCCATAGCCCAGACCCAGAGCGATGGCAACGATGGTAGCGTTGCGGCCGTCCAGGGGCTCCTTGGTCAGCAGGTTGATGCCGGAGATGACGATGTTGGCAAACATCATAACGGCTGCGCCGCCCAGAACAGGCTGGGGCATGATGGAGATGATGGCGCCAATCTTGGGGAACAGGCCGGCGCCGATCAGGATCAGCGCGCCGATGGTCAGAGCAAAGCGGTTGACCATCTTGGTCATGTTGACCAGGCCCACATTCTGGCTGAAGGAGGTGTTGGGCAGAGAACCAAACCAGGCGGAAACGAAGGAGCCAAAACCGTCGCAGACGACGGAGCCGGACAGTTCCTTATCAGAGGGCTCACGGCCCAGACCGCCCTCGGTGACACCTGCGGTATCGCCGACGGTCTCAACAGCAGTAACGATGAACATGATCATCAGGGGAACGATGGCACCGATGTTGAACTGAGGCTTGACAGGCATCAGCTTGGGCAGAGCAAACCATGCGGCATCCTTGACCTGCTCCCACTTGGTGATGTAGGCTGCGGTGACGGTGACGTCGCCGATGGTGACGGTCTCAGGCAGGAACAGGCCCATGATGAAGGACACAATGTAGCCCACGATGATACCCATCAGAATAGCAGACACGGACAGGAAGCCCTTGCAGCCATGCTTGAAGATCAGGATTGCAATCAGGGTGACCAGGCCCAGGAACAGGTTCCACAGAGCGCCGTAGTCAGCATTGGCATTGCCGCCGCCGAAGAAGCCGATGCCGACGGAGAACAGGCTCAGGCCGATGGCGGTAACAACGGTACCGGTGACAACTGCGGGGAAGAACTTACGCAGGGGCTTGATGCAGAAGCCCAGGATCATTTCGAAAATACCGCCGCACATCTGAGCGCCCATGATGGCACCGTAGGCGTAAATACCGGCGGTTGCGCTGGTGGTGATGGTACCGGCGGCAACACCAGCCATCATGGAGGCAGCAATTGCCTTGTTGACGCCGATAAAGCCGGAGGATGTACCCATAACGATGGGCAGGCCGGAGCCGATGGGGCCCAGCTTACGAACCTGGATCATGGTATTGATACCGGCAACCAGCATGGCGTTCTGCAGCAGGGAGACGCGCAGAGTGCCCATACCGGCGTCGGCAGTGATGCCGCAGATGGACATAATGATCAGCAGGGGGGACAGGTTGCCAACGAACATCGCCAGAACATGCTGCAGGCCAAAGGGGAAGGCCAGACGCATGGGCAGGCGGCCGTTCAGCTCGTTGGGGGAAGAATACACAACGGGTTTCTTGGACATAAATAAACTCCTCTCTGTTTTGTGATTACGCCCGGAAACGCCATCGATGGGGCGGCTGATATCCCGCTAAACCCAAAAAACGGGATCATCGCCGCTCCATCAGAAAGGAGTTTTCAGGGGTAACCTGATATATAAACTGGCAATCGTCAGTTTATGACAATATTTCTCGCCACATGAATGCCGCTGGCGGAGGCATGGGACAGGGAATGGGTGATGCCGCTGCCGTCACCGATGATGTAGAGTCCCTGGTAGCAGGACTGGAGCCGCTCATCCACCTGAACCTCCATGTTGTAGAACTTGACCTCCACGCCGTAGAGCAGGGTATCGTCATTGGCGGTACCCGGAGCGATTTTGTCCAGAGCGTAAATCATTTCGATGATGCCGTCCAGAATCCGCTTGGGCAGCACCAGGCTCAGATCGCCGGGGGTTGCTTTCAGAGTGGGGGTGATGAAGGCCTCTTCAATGCGGACGGGATTAGACCGGCGGCCTCGAATCAGATCGCCAAACCGCTGGACGATGACGCCGCCGCCGAGCATGTTGCTCAGCCGGGCAATGGATTCGCCGTAGCCGTTGGAGTCCTTGAAGGGCTCGGAGAAGTGCTTGGCTACCAGCAGGGCGAAATTGGTATTGCCGGTCTGCTTTGCCGGATCCTCATAGCTGTGACCGTTGACGGTGACGATGCCGCCCGTATTCTCATTGACCACGGCGCCCTTTGGGTTCATGCAGAAGGTCCGGACCCGGTCACCGTACTGGCGGGTGCAGTAGACGATTTTGCTCTCATAGAGCTCGTCGGTCAGGTGGGAGAAGACCTCCGCCGGAAGTTCCACCCGGACGCCGATATCCACACGGTTGCTCCTGGTGGGGATCTTCAGGTCCCGGCACACGGCTTCCATCCACTTGCTGCCGCTGCGGCCCACGGATATAACGCATTTTTCGCAGGTATAGGAGGCGTCCTTTGTGTGAATCCGGTAGCCGCCCTCCATGACGGCTACGGATTCCACGGGGGTATCAAAGAAGAAGAGAGCCTTTTCCTTCAGCTCTTCATACAGGTTTTCCAGCACTACATAGTTGATATCTGTGCCCAGATGCCGTACGGAGGCATCCAGCAGGTGCAGATCGTTCTGGATACACAGCTTCTTGAATTTGGAGCCAGCGGTTGTGTAGAGCTTGGTGCCCCGGCCCCCATATTTCATATTGATGTCATCCACATAGCGCATCAGCTCCAGTGCTCTGGCCTTTCCGATGTACTCGTACAGCGTGCCGCCGAAGTCATTGGTGATGTTATACTTGCCGTCGGAGAAGGCACCTGCGCCGCCGAAGCCGCTCATGATGGAACAGCTGCTGCAGTGGATGCAGCTTTTGATCCTGTCGCCGTCAATGGGACAGCTGCGCTTTGCCAGAGGGTGACCGGCTTCAAAAACCGCCACCTTCAGCTTCGGATCCAGCCGGGTCAGCTCATAGGCGGAAAAAATGCCGCCGGGGCCCGCACCGATGATGATGACATCAAAATCCATAAAATAACCTCCAAAGGGGTAATTTCACTCCATCAGCCTGCCGCGAAAAAGAACTGCCCGAATGTATATTGAACACCAAGCAGTTCTTTTCGCGTCGCGCCATTACCCCGTTGGCGCCGTCAGGAGGTAGATTGTCTGTTATGATCAAGCCTGCCCGTTGCGGGAGAGCACAATCTGCTTTCTCTCTTCCAGGCCGTAGACCCCGGCTTCCGCCCAGGAATACTGCTCCATAAAGCTTCCCTGGAAGCGGCAGGCAGCGTCCTTGTCGCCCCGCAGAAGCGCCTGATAATCAGAGTCGCACATCTCCAGATTCACCCGGATGCTTCCCCGCTCCCGGAGGAAGAGGTTTTCGGCGTTGTAATCCTTCAGTGTATCCGCCAGCTCCTTGATGGCCCGGCGGTATCCGGTCTTCTCCGGCGCATCGGCAGCCGCTTCGCCCCAGAGGCACTCCACCAGCTCATAGATGGATACCGGGCGCCCTCCGCGGTAAACGCAAAGCGCCATCAGCTCCTTGGCCCGGCCGGAACGGAATTTGACAGGCTTGTCGTCGATGCGCATATCAAAGACGCCGAAGGTGTGGAAATAGAATCTCTTTTTCTGCCGCTGACGGAAGAGCTTGGCACGCTCCATCACATCCAGGATATCCTCCCGGTCGAAGGGCTTGAAGATGATGTAATCAGCCTTCATCTTCAATGCGTCCACAGCGAATTTGGGATGGGCGGTAGCGAAAACGATGATGATATCCGAGCGGATGGTCCGCAGCTGCCTTGCAAGCTCCATGCCGTTCATGCCGGGCATATCGATGTCCAGCATGGCAAAGTCCACCACATGCTCCCGCGCAAAGGCGATGGCCTCCAGGGGATCTGTGAATTTGCCCACGATTTCAAAATCGGGGACATCTGTACACTTTAGCTCGAAAAGCTGCATATCCAGAAGCATATCGTCTACCAGAATGGTCTTCAAGCGTCTCACTCCTTTTTATAATACCAGTATAGCAGACAAAGCGTACGGGAACCGTACGCTTTGCAGCTGTTTTGAAAATTTCAGGCTATCGCGCGGAAGGCGCAAAATGCGATCTAGCCCTTCGCTTTCAGCACTTTTCGGTAGATCAGCACCACGGTGGTTCCAGCGCCGGGGGTGCTGCTGATCCACAGGTCGCAGCCCTGGAATTTCTCGATGCGCTTGCGTACATTGAGAAGTCCCACAGACTGATTCTTTTCCGCTTCAGCAAGGTCAAAGCCCTGCCCGTCATCCCGGACCGTGATGTACCAGTGATCCACATCCTCCGCCAGATCCACAGACACCGTTCCGCCGCCCACCTTGGGCTTGATGCCGTGGATGATGGCGTTTTCCACAATGGGCTGCAGCGTCAGTGCGGGCATCCGGAAATCCACATCCGGCACATCAAAGACCACTTCCAGCCGGTCTCCCAGCTGCTCCCGGTTGATGTCCGCATAGGCCCGGACCGCCCGGAGCTCCTGCTTGAAGGTCACGATGCCGCCGGAGGCCGTAATGGCATCCACATTGAACCGCAGATACCGGGAGAAATCTCCGGCCATCTTATAGGCTGCATCAGGCTTGAGCACGATCAGCGCCTGGAGCGCATTGAGCGTATGGTAAAAGAAATGGGTGCTGATCTGATGGATCAGGGAATTGGTCTGCTCCAGCTCCAGCTCCTGCCGCAGATGACGGATCTGCTGCTCAGCCTCAGCTGCACGCATCCGCCGGATCTCCTGATCCGACTCCACGCCAAAGGTCACCAGCGCACCGGCGCCGACGCTGCACAGGATCAGAATCCACAGCATGGGACGGCGGTACCAGGGGACCAGGGCCGCCAGCTCTACCACCCAGTTTGCATTAAACATCTGCAGTTCATAGCGCAGGACCTTTGTATCTGCCGGGATGGGCTCCGCCGTTTCCAGGATCACCTGCTTCTGCCCATCATCGGGATTGATCCGCCAGACCCGGCAGGCAAACCCCTGTTCGTTGACCTGATAGATGGGGTGCTCCGCAAAAATATCCGGGTAGCGCAGCGTTACGGAAACCAGACCCCAGTAGGTCTGTTCCCCCGCTTCATTTTCCAGATACACAGGCAGTCTTCCGCAGATTCCCATGCCGCCCTCCACCAGCTCAAAGGGCCCCGCCATGAACAGCTCATCCATGCGGATGGCCTCCTGGGCCTCCCAGTTTCCCTGTCCGCTGCTGTTCAGATCCAATCCCAGGGTGTCTATGTTCCCCTCCGCCGGGAACGCGCTGGCAACAATGCCCCCGGGGGCAAACAGCACGTTCTGAATGGCTTCATTATCCTCCAGCAGCACCTGGGCGATGGGACCAAAGGAATCGAAGGTGCCTCCGGTCTCGATGAGATATCCTTCCAGAACACGGCTCTTGTCAAACTGATTCACCAGCGTCTCATAGGTCTCCGCTTCAATGGTCTGAGCGATGTACTTCATCTGCAGCTTCTCCTGCCGATCCTGCTGCAGCTGGTACAGCGTGATCAGCCCCAGAAGCACCGCCAGCGTGGCCAGTCCCGCCCCGATGGCAGGCCGGTGAAATCTCCCGATGGTTCGTTTTTTCACGGCACAACCTCCTCTATTCCCTATTATGACATGATTCCCCCGAAAAGGCAACAAAAAAGCGCCACCCGTTTTTTCGAGTGGCGCCCGGATTTAATTCTCTTGCGAAGCCAGATCCTGCCGGATGGCGTCCAGCTGGGCGTTGACCATATCAAAATCGGCAACAACATCCATAATCTGTCTGTAGGCCCGGGCCTCGCCCGCGTCCTGCAGCTGGGAAGCCAGCTCTGCCAATTCCTGAGCGTGGGCATCGTTGTGGCTGACCATAAATTTCATCAGCGCCAGCATCTCCTCCAGCGGAGTATCGCTGGGAACATGCTCCTGATCGTGGGCATGGGAGTGGGAGAAGCCGCCGTGACTATGGGTCAGGGGGTCCCGCTTGAAGCCGGAGACCTGATACATCCGGCTGTTGGAGATCATGATCTCCACCTCAAAATGGGGATCGAAGAGCTTTTTCAGCCGATCGGCGGGCATGAGACCGTTGGAGACCTTACTGGCTGCGCCGCTGTGGTGGCCATCAATGGCCTCCCGGCTCATCCCGTGGGCGATGGTCAGTCTGCCACCATCCTTCAGAAGCGACGCCAGAATGGCAATGAGCCGCTTGGGGTCCGGAAAATGGGGGAAAGCATTGTACACCACGATCCGGTCGAACTTCCGCTCGAAGGTCACTTCCTCCACATCGCCGCAGATCACCTGAACGGCCTCGTTGTCCGCATATTTTCCTGCGGCGATCTTTGCCATCTCCGGAGAAATGTCAATGCCCGTGACGGAGGCCACATTCCGCTCCAGATAGTAGGGGAACATGACACCGGTGCCGCAGGCCACATCCAGGATATCCTGCCCGGCCTCCACTTCCGCATTGTC
Source organism: Oscillospiraceae bacterium (assembly GCA_017622295.1). Lineage (GTDB taxonomy): Bacteria > Bacillota > Clostridia > Oscillospirales > Oscillospiraceae > Faecousia. The sequence goes on along the minus strand of JAGARK010000053.1, from coordinate 40,078 downwards.
CAGGATCTTGCCGATGATCACATCGCTTTTAATCATATCCGCGTCCCAGGTAGATGCGCAGCGGTCAAAAAATTCAATTACGTCGCTTTTCTGCATATTTCAGTCCTCCGTATTTTCTCCCGGTCAGCATACCACATTCCCGACAAAAGCGCAAGTTTGCAGATGTCAGCGAAACTGCAATTTGCCCCCTCTCGGCAGGTATCAGCCGAAGAAGGCTGCCGTATCGATCTTCTGGTAACCCCCGAAGCTGGAAGGACAGGCAAAAATCTCCTCTGCCAGCGCAGTTCCCTGGAACATTTCGGTGACTTCGTTGGTCTTTTCCGTCATATCAATGTCAGCAAACAGCTCGGGATACACAGTCTTTGCAATGAACCAGGTGTTGATCAGGGTGATTTCAAAATTGGTATAGTAGGCATTGTAGGCCATTTCCAGGTAAACTTCGCCCTCCGTCCATGCCTTGCAGGTGTCGAACATGGCAGGGTCTTCTGCGTACAGAGGGGCGATGTTCTTCACCGCCGCGGCATCCATGATCATAATGTCCATATCTTCGCCCAGAGAGACGAACTTTTCCTCTTCAATGGACTGAACACCCTGGATGCCGGTACCGCTGAGGACATTGCGCACATTGGCGACTTCAAAGGAAACGTAGTTTTCTGCGGTGGCCAGATGGTTGGTGGTGCCCCAGTTGCCCAGGCCGCAGATGTACACACCGGGCTTCTCCGCCTCGTCAATGCCCGCAGTCATTGCCTTGATTTCGGCCATTTCAGACGACACAAAGGAAATCAGCTCCTCCGCCCGCTCTTCTGCGCCAAAGATGGTGCCAAGCAGCGCCATGGAACCGGCAAAGGCATTGTCAAAAACGCCATCAGGACCCGCTTTCAGGGTGATGACAGGAACGCCCAGCTGCTCCTGCAGGGCATCCTCCTTCTCCACGTCCTCAAACTCGGAGATGACGATATCAGGATTGCAGGAAAGGATCTTTTCAGCCTCCGCAGTCTGGGCCATGGGGCCGCCCACGCCGCAGGAGGGCAGGGCGCTGAACACTTCCTCGTTGGCCAGCACATAGGGTCTTGCCACGGAGTCGAACATGGCAGGCCGGTTGTCGAGAGTCACATTGTCAATATCTTCCACGCCGCACAGCAGGCCCACATCGCCGACGTAGCTGTACATTCTCAGCGCACCTGCGCCGATGCAGACGACCCTCTGATAGCTGCCGGGGATAATTTTCACTTCTCTGCCGATCATGTCGGTGACGGTGATCTCAGCAGTTTCTTCCGGCGCCTGAGTCTGGGCGGTCTGAGCCTCGGTTTCCACCAGGGGCAGGGTTTCCTCCCCCTCAGCGCCGCAGGCGCAGAGGGTCAGCACCATAGCCAGTGCCATCAGCAGCGCGATCATTTTCTTCATTTTCATACACATTTTCCTTTCTTTTTCCGGCAGGAGCGTGTATAATAACAGTGCCTGCCTTTATTTTGCGATTTGGGTCGGCATCGCCCCGGTTTGGTTGCAGCCAAGCCGGGGCACCTTTTATTCTACCAGGGAATCCCCGGGAATGCCTTTTTAAGAGGCCAGCAGGTTACCGTTGAGAATCACCTTCCGGTTATCAATTTCGGTAATCTTCACATCGATGTCGAAGATATCCCTGATCACTTCCTCGGTGATGATCTCCTTGCCGCCGGCATACTTGACGACACCGTTTTTCAGGAAGAAGAATTTGTCGCCGAAATACATGGCCTGGTTCAGGTCGTGCAGAGAGCTGAGAATGCTGATGTTCTTCTCCCGGGCCAGTTTTTTGGCTTCCTCGATGATCAGCTGCTCGTTGGCGATGTCCAGGTTGCCGGTGGGCTCGTCGAAAACCATCAGCCGGGGCTCCTGGGCCATGGCCCGGGCGATGGCGATCTTCTGCCGCTCGCCGCCGGAAAGCTCATCCACATTCCGCTGAGCATAGGATTCCAGATGCATATCCCGCAGGATCTTTTCCACGGCGGTATAGTCTTCGGGGCTCGCCTTCAGGCCGAAATAGGACACCCGACCCATCAGAATGGAGTCAAACACGCTCAGGGCGCCGAAGCGGATATCCTGGGGGACATAGGCGATTCTGCGGGCCCGCTCCCGGCGGGGCATTTTCAGCAGATTCTCGCCGTCAAAGCGGATGGCGCCGCCGCTGGGCTTGTTGAGACCCAGGATATTTTTAAAAAGTGTGGTCTTGCCGGAGCCGTTTTTGCCCAGCAAAATGCCGATCTCGCCCTGCTTCAGCTCCAGGCTGGCGCCGTTGAGGACGGGAAGACCACTTCGGTCATAGCGGAAGGTCAGATTTTCACAGGTCAGCATCTGCGATTCTCCTTTCTCGAAAAAATGATGGTCAGGAAGAAGGGGGCGCCCAGCAGAGATGTAATGGCGCCCACAGGCAGCGCGGAACCGCCGCCCATGCTGCGGGACAGGGTATCCGCAAAGAGCAGCAGCAGACTGCCGCTGAGGGCAGACACCGGAATCGTCACCCGGTGATCCTGGCCCAGCAGCTTCTTGGTCACATGGGGGCAGATGATGCCCACGAAGCCGATGACACCCAAAAACGACACGCATACGGCGGTGATCAGGGAGGCCAGCAGCATGGATACGAACCGAAGCAGATCCACATTGATGCCCATGGTTCTGGCGGTGGCCTCACCGCTGAGCAGGGCATTGAATTGCCAGGACATGATCATAAAGAACCCAAAGCCTACCAGCACCACCGCCGCCATGATGGCATCGGTACGGTAGGTAGCCCGGCCCAGGTCGCCGAAGCTCCACACCACTGCGGCGGAGATGCCCACATCCGTGGCATAGAACTGCAAAATGGTGGTGGCCGCCGTCCAGACGGAGCTCAGAGCCATACCCGCCAGCACCACCACATTTGGGGAAAAGGCCCGAAGGGTACACAGGCTCAGGATCATCAGAATGGACACCGCCGCAAACAGGAAGGCCATGACGCCGGTGGCATAGGGATTTGCGCCGGTGGTGTAGTTGCTCAGATTGTTGCCGGTGGCCAGATACCCCCCGGCGAAAGCGATGATGGACAGATTCGCGCCGAAGACCGCCGCGTTGGAGACGCCCAGGGTGGAGGGCGATGCCATGGGGTTATTCAGAGTGGTCTGCATGATCAGGCCGGAAAGGCCCAGACCGGCACCGGCGATGATGGCCGCCAGCACCCGGGGAATCCGGATGTTCCAGATGATTCGGACATTGGCAGGCGTGCCGGTTTTATTCAGCGCCGCCCAGCAATCGGCGGCGGTCATATTGGATGATCCCACAAACAGGCAGCCGATACCCAGCACCAACACCGCGATGACCATTGCCACCATGACGATGGTATTTCTTCTGTTCCTCGCACGGAGGCTGTTGATGATTTCCATAGAGCGATACGTTCCTCAATATACAACATATATTTATCGATATTATACCACCGATAACACGCAGATGGAAGCCCCCCGGGGGGATGCAAAATCCCCCGGCTCCAAAGAGCCGGGGGAATACTTACTGTCAGTGTTCACGAATTAGCGTGACAACACTCTCGTCGTGATCATTTTTGTCCAAACCAATTCTGGCAGAAATCTCGCCATCGTAGACAACTGGGATGGACAATTTCACACTTTTTACGATACGCCCATCGGGCTGCTTATCTTCAAAAATCTGGATCTCGTCGATCAGGGTTCTCATAAGCATTTGGCACTCCTCCTCGGTGATAACATCAATCAGGGTGCCGAAGTGCTGCAGCACAGTGTAAACTTTTTCTACGGTCAGTTTCTTTTGCCTGATTGCTTCCAGCTTCTGCTTGAAATCTGCCAGATCGGTTTCAAATCCTGCAAGCTCCTCATACAGTTCATCAATACGGGCATTGGTATCTTTGATTCTTCTCTCTGCATAAGGTGCTTCGGGATCAATACGATCCAGTTCGCTTGACAGTCGTTTCAGACTGCTTTCACGGATTCGAATTTCACGCTCAGTGGTTTCGATTGCTTTAACGGTTTCCTGTTCATCTACAACATCACCCAGCTTATCCGCTACCAGCTCTGCCAGTCTTTTATCACCAGCCAGCTTTGTGATGATTGCAATTACAGGTTCGTCAATGTTTTTCTCATTGAGATTCTTACGGAAAGTACAAGGCTTGCCGTCAACTCTCAGACGATGCTTGCAAGCATAAAAGTGGTATGGAGTATATTCGTCCTCTGTACCCTTTTTCTTCTTTCGGGTGGTATTTCCATATAGGGGTGCGCCGCAGATAGGACACTTGACCAGAGTAGCCAGCATATGCACATGGGTGCTGTCCTCTCTCTTATGAGCAAGGGGTGCAAGGGTTTTGCGCTTTTGCTGTGCCGCTTCGTACTGTTCCTCAGTAATGATTGGTTCGTGCTTTCCAACTGCACGGATATAATCATCTCTTTTGACCATTTTGCGCTCTCCCTTTTTATCAGGAGGAAGCATATGTCTTCTGCCATAGGCAATTTCACCTTTATAAACAGGGTTATCCAGTGCCTTAGAAACAAACGCTCTCGTAAACACATCCCTTGTGCCATTGGCTCGGATTTCCTTACGGTAGCCATGTTTGAACAGCCATTTCACGATGCCGACAATGCCGAGTTCGGTAGTGGTGTAAAGCTCAAAAATCTTCTTGATAGCATCGGCTTCATCGTCATTGATAACCAGATGCCCATTTTCAAGGGCATATCCATATGGGGCAAAACCGCCGTTCCACAGACCGTCACGGGCTTTCTGCTGTCTGCCAAGCATGGTCTGCGTATGGATGTTCTCAAGTTCCATTTCTGCCAGAGAACTCATGATCGTTGTAATCACCTTACCCATAGGGGTACTGGTGTCAAGACCATCGGCAACACAAATCAGGTTTACATCATTTTCACGCAGGATCTGTAAGGTTCTTTCAATGTCCAGAACACTTCTGCCGAAACGACTGAGCTTGTAGACCATTACATACTTCACATTGATTACACCTGTATCAATGTCGGTGATCATTTTCTGAAAATCTTCTCGTCCTGCAAGGGTCTTGCCAGACTTACCCTTGTCAGAGTAAGTGGCAACGATCTCCATATTGTGGCAAGCACAGTACTTTCGGATTTCTTCTTCCTGTCCGATCAGGCTGAATCCGTCAACCTGCATGATGGTAGAAACTCTAGTATAAATACAAACCTTAGTGGTCATTTGCTTTATTCTCCTTAGATTCTATAATATTGTGCGCTTATTTTCAAGCCGCTATATAAATAAGTTGCTGCCTAAAGATTCGCCGAGTAGAAATGCTTTCCGCATTTCTACCAGAGGTTAGGCTATCAATAGCAAGCTCTAGTTCTGCTTGATATTTCAGCATCAGGCTTGCTAAAGTATTCACAACGGTAACTGTCTTATATTTATCATTACATCCAGTGATGTAAGGCTTAGTAGTAGCAGTTAGGTTAGCATTTAGTTCGGAACCTCCTAGGTCAGAATTGGTAGTCATAAATTGTCCTCCTTAATTATTTTTATTATGATACAGTTTTTCAAATCCGTATCATAATTCTATAATATCAGAACTTTTGGATTTGTCAATAGGTTTTTGCATATATTTTTATAATCGTATCAAAATACAAATTATTTTGGTAGAAATATTGACAAAAGCGTTTTTGTGGGATAAAATATGATCAAGCGAGGTGAATACTATGTTTATATTCAATCCGTTCATGCGCACCTTTGGTGTGACCAGCGCTGACTATACCAGCTTTGATTCTTCCTTGACCTATGAGGAGATCAGCAATCATGTTTGCGAAGAATTTAGAAGTGCCATGAGAACCTATTGCCAGGACAACGGGCAGGAGTTCCCCATGGAGTTCAATGACAATATCAATATCATCATCCTGTGGCGCAATGCTCCTGATCCTCTCAGCGGCAAAGTTGCCGTCAACAAGACATTGGAGCTTCTGTGTCAGGCTCCCTATCAGGGAACGATCTACATCCGATCCATCCACGATATTGTGGCAGCAGAGGGCATGGAGCATCTGATCCATGCAATTACCACCCTTGCGGAGAACAACAAGAACTATGTATTCTTGGACAACGAGTATTTCTCTTTCAAGAACATTACAGGAGATCTTGACTTCTCCAATCTGGAAACCGAAGCAAAACAGCTTGCCATGCACATAGCTACTCAATCCGCTATTGGCAAGGTCGTATCGGAACTGGACCGTCTGATTCACAGACCCGAACCCCAGCTCATTGACCGTTTCTTGGAAATCTATTGGAAATGGCAGCGAGCCGAAGTTGCTGTCGATGTTTGCAAGCAGGATCTTGGTGTTACCCACAGAACTTTCTACAAATATTCGCAGGCTTATGAAAGCACATTGTACTACGGCGAACATCTAAAGATTTTCTACTTCCAGATTGCAGAGGTGGCAAAAAGAGGCCCCCTCCCCGAAAAGGAAGAATATCTCCGTGATATGGATGCTCTGGAACAGGGGCAGATCACAGAGAATGATGTTTGCAAGAAGTATGATCTGCTTTCCGTTCTGGATATAAAGCGTGTTAAGTTGGCACTGACTGAGCGCAGACGAAAAGCAAGATAAGCAAAGAAAACAAGCTCTATTACCTCGCTATGGGGTAGTAGAGCTTTTCTTTTTGCCTGATATGAAGCGTAACGGTCATGTCACGGTGATGTTACGGTGATGTTACGGTAACATATCGGTGATGCTTGTATTTGTAATATGAATATGACTATGGATTTGCAGTTGTATTTTTATCTTTATATGAATATGGCTATGTGTTTGCTGTTTTCATTGTATAGGCTGCTGTAAATATTTTTGCCACTGTGTTTGCAACTGTGGTTGTCCTTGTCAGGGTGTATTCCTAAGAATAGATCACCTAGAGCTAAGAATAAAAAGTAAAGGAGATAATAAGACTATGAAGAAAACAATAGAAATAGAAGAACCTAGACAACAAAAGCATTTGCCTGATCACTACATCGATATAATGCTTGAGAAATACAAACCAGCTAAAACAAAGGCTGGAGAAGAATATATAGGCAACCCATTGGAATACTTTACAGTTCAACAGAATTTTATGTCAACTGATGAAGAATGGGATTTTGTGGCGAAGTATGGATTTGAAATGCTTGGCTTCCTTTGTGTGCTTCGCCTATACATGACAATCGGAATTGGCTATGGCATTAAGCTAGGTCGTGATTTACGCAAAACAATCAGAGATATTAGTGCTGATTCCAATATTCCAATCGCAAAGATAGAGGAATGGTACAACATCCTATTGGAAAATAAATTCCTAGTTATCATTGATAGTGTAAATGGTACACAAGTCGTTACCACCTACAATCAGATCTATAATTGGGAGTTAAGAGAACACACCAAATTAGTGAATAATATTAAGAGTAACAATAGCCGCAAAAATAAGAAAAATAAGGAAAATCAAGCATCCTGCGAAGATGCTCCACCATACATGGAGGACATTCCATCTGATGACGAAATGCAAGCCATAGCTGCAATGGAATCCGAAGTATACCATCAGGAAGGAGGAATGTAACCATGAAGCTATATGTGCATGACGATTTTGGTCGCATCGTTGGTATCGTATCATACAACGAAAATCTGGATCACGGTAATAGCCCCTATCACAGGGGCATTACAAGGCTCCGTTCTGGCGAATATGTTTTGATAGACAGTGACGGAGTCGAATACAAAGCCTACACTGTATCTGATTGCAGAGCTTTCCAAGCAATATTGGAAGCTGGCTGCGAGGATCTATTGGATGATCCCAAGTTTGCTGATTTGAAACGCTTTTGGGATAATCTGGCAACTGAACTATAAAACGAAGAAAGGAGAAAAACACAATGAAGAAACCTTATGATAAAATTGTAAAGCTACATAACGGTCTGATTCTGGAAGAAAACCAAACATGGTGTTTGTCCGATCTCTATGATGCTTTAGGGGAGGACTGGCACGATCATGTCTCTTTCAACGAATTTAAGGAATGGGTATTCGGAGGAAGCGTGTTCCTCTTTGACCGAAACAACACAGAAGTTGAATTGAGCTTCGGCATCGAAAACCTTGATCAGGACGATCCTGATTATTCCGATGTTCGCATTACTTGCATTTCCTATCATCAATCTACTGTAAGATAAATTTCCGCACAATGTTTTTTATTTCCTCCAACGACCAATTCTACCTCCGAAGCAAATAAAAACAATCCTGCCGAAGTGACCGTCAAAACGCACAATATTTTGCTCTATTTCCTTAAAGTTATGACACTGTAAGTGTTATAAATCGAATAATTTTTTGATTTCCTAGTGCAAAATGACGAAGAAAAATGGAAGTAAAAAATATGAGCTTGCGGAGGATCATTCTCTGCAAGCTCATTTGGCGTTTTATCTGTGTTTTCTCATTGTTTCCTTGGTGACGGCGATAATGTCCCGAAGGATCTGCTTTTCTGTGGTTGTACAATCCGAAAGCAGATCGGCAATATCCTTTTCGATATAGGTATCGATCACGGGCAAGCTGTCACATACCAACTGATCCAAAGTCACATTCAAGGCATTGGCTACTTTCAGAAGCAGTGGCAAGCTGGGCTTGCTCGTGCCGTTTTCTGCATGGGCGATGGTAGAGGTCGCAATATCCATTTCAAAGGCAAGCTGCTCTTGGGTTTTATGCGCCTTTTGACGATACCGCTTGATCCGCTTGCCGAGCTGGCTGTAATCAATATCGTTGGTCATAGCGGCCCCTCCCTTTCTTTTTTTGATCAAAGTACTGTTATTCTACGGCATTTTATGCTATCATATAATAGCGATTGCATCACATTATGATGCCTAATAACGATTTTAGAAATTTTTTCGTAATTCTAAAACCTGTTGCCGTCTTGGATCGTCCAGGAAGCAGAAAGGAGGAAGAGTTATGGAAGATGCAAATTTTAAGGAACTCTTTCAAAGAATCGTGAATCGGTACGAGTTAGCTCCCGATGTGGCTGCGGAACTGCTGCAAAAGATTTTGAAAATTCTGAAAAGCGCAGAGGAGGACAACTTGCAATCCGATTCCAAATATGAGATTCTTATAGAACACCTAGAAAGAGAGGAAATGCTATGAGCGAATTTACGGGCAAACTGATCCGCAAAGCTGCGGCTGGTGATCAGGATGCCATTACTGAGCTTTACGAGCTTACATACAGCAGCGTTTATAAAACCGTGAAATCCATGATTGCCGATGAAGATACAGTTCTGGATATTGTGCAGGACAGCTTCATCAAGGGCTTCCAGAGCCTTGACCAACTGGACACTCCCGAAAACTTTCGGGCATGGATGAAGCGGATCGCCACCAACAAGGCAAAGGACTATCTGAAAAAGAAAAAGCCCATCCTGTTTACCGACATGGCAAACGAGGACGGGGAGGAAATCGACTTTCGGGATGATTGCCTTGACCACTGCCCCGAAGAAGTCCTTGATCGTAAGGAAACAGCCAGATTGATGCAGGAGATCCTTTCTACTCTGAGCGAGGATCAGCGGCTTGTGATCGGTATGTTCTACTACGAAGAAATGAGCGTTCGGGAGATTGCAGAAACCTTGGGTTGCTCTGAAAACACGGTCAAGAGCCGACTGAACTACGGTCGGAAGAAAGTGGAAGTCAAGGTCAAAGAACTGGAAAAGAGAGGAACCAAGCTCTACTCTCTGGCACCTCTGCCGTTCCTGCTCTGGCTGTTCCGTATGGATGCCGAAGCAGCAGAGATACCCTCTGGCATGGTTCTGGAGGCCGTTACCGCAGAGTGCGCCGCAACAGGCACCGCCGCTGCTGGATCGGCTGGTGCTGCTACCGCTGCCAGCTCAGGAGCAAAAGCCGCCGCTGGTGCAGGGATAAAGGCATTGACCACCAAAATCATAGCTGGTGTGCTGGCGGTGTCAGTGGTCGGCGGCGGTACGATGCTGGCACTTTCCTCCAATGATCGTGAGGAAGCTGAGCCGACACAACAGATCGTGTCTACCGAAACCATTTCCCAGAGCGAAACCACCTTGTCCGCTGAACAGGAAACCACCATTCCCGAAACCACGGTGGAAACCGTTGCCGCCGTAGCAGCAGAGGAAGCCTATCGGGGTATTACTGCTGAATATCAAACAGTGTTAGGTGTTGATAGTGCCACTTTCCTGAATGCCCCCGATAACTATTTTAACGGCGATCATATGGCGATCCGTTATTACCATATGTACCATGGCGACAACTTCTATTATGCTTATATGGATATTGATGGAAACGGCATGGAAGAACTGCTGATCGGTTTTGGTCCTGAAGACTATATCAGGTTCGTGGATCTGTATGGCTTTGACGGCGAACGGGCAGTTCAGCTGATTGACGAGCCTACTCTTGGAGACCGATCTATGCTGGCCCTCCTGGCTGATGGTACACTCTATCTCGCTGGAAGCAGCAGCGCAACAGAAACGAGCCACACCTATCTAAAAGTGGATGGTTGCAGCGTGAAAGAAGTACCTGACACCATTGCGGAAAGAGTAACCGATATTCCGTGGCAAGCCTTTGATCTTCCTGAGATCCCTGCTTCTGAACCTTTCTTTGATTCCATCCTGACGGATATACAAGCTGCTCTTATGATTTCTGCGGAGGACTACGATTCCAACATGGAATACTACGATGGCTTGTACAGTCATTTGGGCGATGGTGTCATGTGGATGCTGCTGCATAGGCAGGCTGGTGACTATACCATGTGTATCTGGAACACCTATCTGGATATTGACGGTGACGGACAGGATGAATTGTGCATCGGTCGGGGTGTGAGCCCCAGCAATGCAGAACCCATTGTAATCTACAAGCCCAATGGGGAAGCAATCTATGGCGATGCCGTCTATGCTTACAACGATCTGTTCTATGGCGGCGCACCGATTGAATGGAATTATCTTGGTGGATAAAAATTTTTGAAAATATAAAACCTGATAAAAAGTACAATCGTCTAAAGCTCAGAAAGGGAAATCAATTCCCCCAAAAAAGGAGATATACGGCTATGACAAAGTATAATGCGAAAGAACTGATTCAATCTTTCAAAACCAATCTTGATCCTAATCTGACTGTAGCAGATTATATCGCCCTATTTGTTCTCTCTCTGCGTGACTGTTTCTGGCAGATCGATGGACGGCAAATGTCAAAAAAGCTGCTGAAAAGCAATAATTTTATTGGCTTGAGCGGCGGCATTATGATGTATATGATCGGCTACTTGGGCTGGCTTCCTCTTTGCATGATGCTGGTGTTTACTCCGTTTGGCAGCATTGCAAGTGCCATCGGTCATATTTTCTCTCTGGAAATCTTTGCGGCAATCAAAATGCTTCTGGTAGGTGTGTTTGGTACCATTTTTGTGGCAGCGTTAATTGTGCTTTGGTACATCCCTATGGTTACAGATTGGGACAAGCTGCAATACAATCTGAACTTTACGAAATCCGCATGGTGGAAGAACACAGGTATTCGTCCTTCCGAGATCAAAAAAGATAAGGGCATCTACGGCGAATATATTGCAACCATGGCAGCAGAGCAGTGCTTGAAGAAGAGCAATGTTTACGGTCGTATTCTGAACAGTGTGTTTATCCCAAAGGGCAACGGTAATTTTAATGAAATCGATATTATCTCTGTCAATGAAACTGGTATCCATGTAATTGAGGTCAAGGCAAAAGGCGGTGCCTTCTATGGCAAGATCTCCGATCGGGAATGGACACAGAAACTGGGCAACGAAGAGTATCCGATGGAAAACCCTCTGGTTCAGAACAATGGTCATCGCAACTGTTTGCTCGAATATCTTTACCGTGTTCTTCCTGACGGCTCCCTGAAAGATAAGGCTACTTTCGTGTGGAATGTCATCAATGTTGTCCTGTTTACCACCCGTGAGGTCGAAGATCATCTGACCTACAACATTACCCCCAAGGAATTCTTCTTTGGTATGGCAACTGGCAAGGATTCCTACCAGAAGCTGAACATTGTGGATATGTATAAAAGACGCTTCACCAGAGAAGAAGTTGATCAGATTGCCGATGCGCTGGAAAGCATTGCCCATTATTCTCAGGCAGAGCAAAAGCAGATGATCCAGCAGCGAGAGATGATGCGTGAAGAGCGGAAAATGCTTCGCAAAAAAGGTTTGCTGAAAAATAAGGATCAGTTCTATGTTGCCACTGTGGAAAGCGTTACCGCCGACAGCGACAAAGAAACGAATGTCTTGATTTGCCACGACAATGGCGAGAATATCACTTATCTGGATATGGATAATTATATTTTCATCGCCCTGCCCAGCGGAAAACCTACTCCTCTTTCTGCAAGCTACCAGTCTCTTCCCGAAGCAGTGGCTGCATACCGAAAAATTGTTGGCTAAATAATTGCAAAATATTTTTGAAACTATAAAACCTACTGAGATGCTCACTCGTCTATATGGTACAAGGGGAGAAAAGAAATCCTCAAAATGCATTTCAAAGGAGATTATCACTATGAAAAAGATTGTTAAACTATTCCTGATCATGACTGTGATCGCAATGTGCCTGAGCCTGACCGCTTGCGGCGGCAGCACTACCAAAGTCGAACTGTCCCAGTATCTCTCTGTCAGCTACACTGGCTACAACGGAAATGGCACCCCTCGAATTGACTTCGATTTTGCCGATTTTGAATATGGTATCATGTCCCAGTGGAAAGATAAGGACAAGATGGAAAAGCTGGGCGAACTGACTGCCGTGGAAACTACCATTACATATGCAGCCGATGTTTCCGAAGGTCTGAGCAACGGCGATACTATTACCGTCAAGATCTCTCTGAATGAAGAAAAGGCAAAAGAATACGGCTACTCCTTTACTGGTCTGGAAAAGAAGTTCACCGTGGAAGGTCTGACTGAGCCTATCAAAATCGATCCCTTTGCTGAAGATATTTTCGGCAGCGGCAAGATCGTGGATGCCACCTTGGAGGGCATTGATCCTTTTGTGTGTCTGTATCTGTACAACAACGCTGATCTGAGTGACCCCATTCGTCATATCACCTATAAGGCAGACAAGGATTGGAATCTGAAAAACGGCGAGGTTATTACCATTACCGCTACCATGGACGAAAAGTTCCAGCAGCAGGGTTATCTACTGACCCGTACCGAAACTACCATTGCCATTGAGGGCTTTGATCGGTATGCAAGTGCTTCTTCTGATCTGACCAACGATGTGCTGCAGCGCATTTCTGACAGAGCCTATCAGGAATGTGCCAACGGCGGCAGCGTTGATATTTACGATGGCAGCAGCAACATGACCCCTTGGGGAGCAACCATCGAGAACATCCATGTAGGCGATACCGCTCTGCTGGCAGTCAACAATCAGATCGACATGGAGTATAGCTTCCTGCTGGTGCCTGTCTATAAGACCATCACCACCAACGAATGGTATGACATGGCTGCAAATGCGAATGTCACCAAAACTTGGGAAAATGTGATCGGCTACTATAAGTTTACCGATGTAACCGTTCATCCCGATGGTTCCGTGACCTACAATGAATCCTATGTGGAACTGAACGGCAACTATACCGATACCAACGCAGCCGATACGATCTATCTGAATCAGCTTCGTTCCACCTATACCTTCATCGAAGTTCCGATGCCTTAATTGAATCTGTCACAGGGCTGCTGTCTGAACGATGGCAGCCCTTGCTTTTTACTTTCTCCAAATGGTAAAATATGGTTGTAAGTTATTTAATCCTGTTTTACAGGCAACAAGTAAAGGAAAAATTGAAGTAAAGGGGTACAAGGAGTACCGAAGTTCGGGCAATCGCTATAGGCGGCTGCTCGTTTTTTGTTACCTAAAATTCAGAAACCATGTTCCATGAGAACAACGACGAAAGAGAGGAAACGATTATGAAAACAACCACTTCCGATGCTGTACGGAAAGATCAGCTTCATGCTGCCATGGAACAGTTGGAAACCGCTGTCCGAGAAATGTTTGAAAGCGGGCGGTTCCACGAATACCTGACGATGCTCAGTAGATTCCATAATTACAGCTTCAACAACATCTTGCTCGCATGGTGCCAGAATCCGAACATCTCCCGTTTGGCAAGCTACCAAACATGGAAGAAGCAGAAAATGCAGGTTCGCAAAGGCGAAAAGGCGATCAAGATTCTCTGCCCGATACCCTACAAGTATCACGCAGAGAGAAACCGAACCAACGAAGATGGAGAGATTGAGAAAGAAATCATCACCATCAATGGCGTTCGGTTCCGCTTGGGCAATGTGTTCGACATTTCCCAATGCGACGGAGAATTGGATTCCATCGTGAAAGTGCCAACCGACAATTCAGAGGAATTGCACGGAGCGGTACAGCAGCTTATGGATTCCGAGGATCGGATCATGTATGATCCCGATCTGACTGGCAGTTCTGCCAATGGATTTTTCTCCCCTGTGACGGGAGAAATCCACATCAAGGAAGGTATGTCCGATTTACAGACCTTCCGCTGCATCTTACACGAACAGGCGCACTCGCTCCTGCACGGGGAAGATGATGCAAAGGAATTGGAGCGTGGCATCAAGGAAATTGAGGCCGAAGCAGCCAGTTATCTTTGCTGTTCTGCTTTGGGGTTTCCCCAAACCATCTGCTATTCAACGGGGTATTTAGCAGGATGGTCGGAAAGCAGAACAACACGGGAGCTTTTGCAATCGGTTAGCCGTATTGAAAAGTGCGCCCGTGGGATCTTAGACTGGGTAACCAGTCTAACCGATCTGAAAGTGGTGGATTGTTAATCCATACACATAGGATCGGCGGCTCGTTAAGGGTTATACCGTCAGGTATAACCACTTAACGGGTACATTCTCCAAGGTTTTCGCCGTGGCAAAGGCGATTACCCATGCTTTAGGCTTTGTGCTTTGAATCAAAGCCGACCGCCGAACTAAACAATGGGGAGCAGGACGCTCCTAAAAAACACATCGAAGAAAGGAGAGAAAACACATGGCACGAGCACAAAACATCAAGTTTCAAATGAAATCCGCACTTAATCAGATGGCTTACTATGGTCATAGCAAGCATGACGATCAGGTACGAACCTATCAGGATCGCCAGCAGCTAAAGGCTCAGGGTGTGCCGAGAGAAGAATACATGAGGATTGACCACACTGCCGATAAGGTCTTTTCCTATGGCACAATGAAAACATATCAGGCAGAAATCAGCCGTTATGCGGATTGGCTATCTGAGAATGGGTACAAGAAATGTACCATGGAGCAAGCCAGAGATCAGATACAAACCTATCTGGATTATCAGCGTGATCGAGGTCTGTCTGCCTATTCCGTCCATACCACCTGTGCTGCCCTCTGCAAGGTTTTTCAAACCAAGATGCAGGATTATGACATTCCCGAAAGAAGGCTCGCTGACATTACCAGGAGCCGTGGAGACAGGCAACACGACAAGTACAATGAGGATCGTGCTGGGGAAGCTCTGGAAGCCAACCGCACATTAGGTCTGCGCCGATCAGAATTACAGCGTTTGCGTGTAAGTAATTTTGAGGATCGTGGGAATGAAATTGAAATGAACACCATCGGAAAGGGCGGCAAGCATAATACCACCGTTTTCCGAGATCCAGAGGAAATAGAAAAGATCCGAGATATGTTAGACGGCAAAGAGCCAACCGATTATGTCTTTGACCGTGAATTATTCAAGAATGATGCGGATTTCCACCAAACAAGAGCAGAAGCTTTTCAATCCCGATATAACAGGATCGTGGAAGATATGGAAAACCGTCCAGAAGCCCGAGCCGAGTATCAGCAGATCATCCGTGATACCTTTGCAGCCAAGGACAAAGAGCTACGAGAAAATCTTGACCATCCATACTATTGCCGTGGTTCCCATAGGCAGCACTTGATTGAGCAAGGGCTACCATATGCCTTTGACCGTACCGCTGTTATGATGGTCAGTTTGGAATCCCACTTCCGCAGTGGGGTGTTGGTTCAGAATTACCTTGCCAAATAAGCGATCTATTGCTTTCAGATAATAAAAGGGATATAATTCTAGTGGTGGGTATTTTTGCTCGTTTCACATAGATTATTCCCCCTTTCGTGGAATAGCCGCTGGCAGGATTGCTGGCGGCATTTTTGATCCCTTGCATTGGTGGCTTCCTTTGTGGTAAAATTAGATCAGTGATTAGGTCTGGGGTTCTCCCAGTCGAAAGTATAGTCTTAACGAACTTACCTTTACTTCAAGCCGCTGGCATAAAAGCCAGCGGTATTTTTTATCAAAGAAACTCTCTGCCAGGGCGAATATCCTTGGTGTCCAGTAAACCAAAATCGTCAACAAAGAAAAAGTCGAAGTTTTCAGCCATCCAGTTGCCGAAAATAATCTTAAAAATGTCGTATGTAAAACCGCCACCCAGACCAATAGACTGATCTGTGTAAAGTTTGATCTTTACGGAATCAGTAGCCCATTTGACCTTAAACATTCGGATAAACCCGTTAGATAAGCAAAACGCATTTTCCATGACGAAAGGGGTTCTGCGGTAGAGGGTGAGATCCGCACCGACGAGGTACTTACCATCGCACAGGTATTGCCAGACTTCCTCTAGATCTTTGGCAATGGTTAAAGTAGGGAATAGATTGGATAGGTCAGAATTTTCTTTCATATAAGTCCTCCTTGTTAAATTATAATTATGATACTTAATTATCATTTTGTATCATAATTAGATAATAGCAGAGGACTTCTTTTTTGTCAAGTGTTTTGATACACAATTTATCAGTTGTATCAAAAATAGTGTTCAACCATATAGCAAACAAAAGTGCTGGCTCATTTCTGAACCAGCACAAAGAATTATTCTGTGATTACTCCATAATAACGGAGTGCATCCCGAATAGCAGCTTCCTTTTCGGGAGATACCTGTGGCTGGGGTTTGCCGCCAGGTTTTGCGTGATTGTAGTTCTCTCGCATATCCAGACCACACTTCTGCTTGACCTGTGCGATATACAGGCTGGACACTTTGAAACCATAGTGTTCAAGAACATATTCCTTGATTTCGGGATAAGTCGGATGGACACGGTCTACAACTTCTTCCAGTTCCAAAGGATCAATTTCAATGTCGATATGTGTGTCTGCGAGTTTGGACAGTGTCACAACCGATTCCACATGGCTGCACCTCGGGAACAAATCCGCCGCCATGGCGTTTTTCAGCACATAGCCCCGCTCCTTCAGCAGCGCTACATCCCGGGCAAGGGTCGCGGGATCGCAGGAGACATAGACGATCCGTCTGGGGGCGAAGCGGGCCAGGGCCTCGATGGTGTCGGCATTCAAGCCCTTCCGGGGCGGGTCAACCACGACCACATCCGCCTTGATGCCCTTGGCTTCCAGCTCCAGAGCCGCCTGACCGGCATCGCCGCAGAAGAATTCGGCGTTTTCAATGCCGTTTCGCTTGGCATTGTCTTTGGCATCCTCCACGGCCTGGGGAATCACCTCCACGCCGATGACCTTGCCCGCGGCGGAGGCCATGGCCAACGTGATGGTGCCGACGCCGCAGTAGAGATCCAGAACCGTGTCATCCTTCGTGATCTCCGCCTGATCGATCGCGGCCTCATACAGCCGCTGAGCCTGATGGTGATTCACCTGATAGAAGGACCGGGGGCTCAGCCGGAAGGTCAGCCCGCAGAGGGTATCCTCAATATAGCCGGGGCCGAACAGGGTGATGAATTCATCCCCCAGAATGGCGTTGCCCTTCTTCGTGTTTACGCCCAGCACCAGCGTCGTAAAGCCGGGGATCTTTTTCAGGCGGCCAATCAGCTCATGGGCCTTGGGGATGGAACGGCCGTTGATCACCAGACACACCAGAATCTGCCCGGACACGGCGCCCCGGCGGACATAGATATGCCGCAGCAGGCCCGTGTGGGCGATTTCGTCATAGGCAGGAACCCGAAACTGATTTACATAATCCATTACCGCATCCTTCACCCGGTCCGTTTCCTCCGGCAGGATCAGGCAGCGCTTGTTCTCCACCACGTCGTGGGTGCCTGCCCGGAAGAAGCCCGCATAGGCCCGGCCCTTCCTGCTGGCCACAGGGTACTGGGCCTTGTTCCGGTAGCCATAGCAGGTGGGAGCGTCCAGAATAGGCACCGCCTCCAGATTTTCGCCGCCTATGCGGTTCAGGCAGTTTTTGACCCGCTGGGCTTTCAGGTCGGCTTCCTCTTCGTAGTCCATGTGCCAGAAGTCGCAGCCGCCGCAGAGCTTGGCCACGGGGCACTCCCGGTTCACCCGGTGGGAGGATTTTTCCAGAATCTCGGTGATCTTGCCGGCAGCCCAGGTCTTCTGGGCTTTTTCGATCCGCACCAGATATTTTTCGCCCCGGATGGCATTGGGGATGAACACCGCGCAGCCCTCGATGTGGGCAACGCCCTGACCTTCGGAGGTGTAGTCGGTGATCTCGGCTTCGTAAATCTGATTTTTGGTTAACATAACTTCATCTCCATGTGAATGTTCCGGGGTCTGAGTCCTTGTTTTTCGTAAAATGCCATAGCGCTGTCGTTTCCGCACCAGACGTTCAGGGTCACGCTGCGGCAGGATAGCTCCCGGGCATAGCCGCAGGCATACTCATAGAGGGCCTTGCCCACATGCATCCCCCGGCAGCTTTCGTCCACGCACAGGTCGTCGATGTACAGCGTCCGGTCGTCGCACAGGACGCTGCTGCCCTCCGTCACCTTCAGGACGCAGAAGCAGTAGCCAAGCATCCGTTCCCCATCCATCGCCGCGAAAATGGGGCGAGCGGGATCCTTCAGCAGTTCTTCCAGATCAGCTTCGTTGTATTTCTGGGCGCCGGCGCGGAAAATATCCGGCCGGATCTCATGGTGGACCTGCCCCACCTGCTTCAGCAGCGCAATCATGCCGGGAATATCCCGAACCTGAGCAAGACGAATCTCCATAATCATTACCTCGTGAGTATTTTTCGAATTTTATCATATCACAAATTTCAAAATCCGTAAAGGCTGCCTTGAGAATTGGACAAAAAGATGATAAGATAGGTCCAAAGGTGGTATTGTTATGGATTATGTAAACTGCAAGCTCTGTCCCCGGGAATGCGGCGCCCGGCGCAGCGTGGGAAAACATGGCTGGTGCGGCTGCCCAGACATCGCGCTGGTGGCCAAGACCATGATTCACAAATGGGAGGAGCCTGCCCTGGCGGGGGGCGGCGGCTCCGGCGCCATTTTCTTCGGCGGCTGCACCATGAACTGCATCTACTGCCAGAACCAGAAAATCAGCCGAAAACCCTGCGGCGCACTGAAAACCAGCGACGGCCTGCGCCAAATCATGGAAGACCTGATCGCCCAGGGTGCAGAAAACATCGACCTGGTCAGCCCCACGCCCTACCTGCCCACCATTCTCCCGGCCCTGGAGCCGAAATTGCCGGTTCCGGTGGTCTTCAACTCCGGCGGCTATGAACGGGTTGAGACCCTCCGGGCGCTGGAGGGCAAAATCGACATCTATCTGCCGGATCTGAAATACGCCGACAACCGGCTTGCCCAGGTGCTCTCCGGCGCTCCTGACTATTTCGAGGTGGCCACCGCCGCCATCCGGGAAATGGTCCGTCAGACCGGCCCGGTGCAGTGGGAGGGCGAAAAGATTACCCGGGGCACCATCCTCCGTCACCTGATCCTTCCGGGCTTTGTGGAAAACTCCCTGAAGGTGCTGGACTGGATCGGCGAGACCTTTGCCCCCGGCGAGGTGATGGTGAGCCTGATGCGGCAGTACACCCCCATGCCGGGCCTCCCCGCCCCGCTGGACCGGAAGATCACTGACGAGGAATATGAATCCGTCCTCAGCTGGATGTATCTGAACGATCTGGAAGGCTTCGTCCAGGAGGAAGACGCCGCCGACAAAGAATTTATCCCCGATTTCTGACAAAAAACAGCCCTCAGCTCCATGAAGCTGAGGGCTGCTTGTATTACAGAGAGAAGCTCAGGGGCAGCAGTTCTTTCAGAGTATGGGATTCGATGCCTCCCCGGTCATCCGTCAGATAGATTCGGAAATCTTCCTTACAGAATTCCGCCATCACCTGCCGGCAGACGCCGCAGGGCGGGAAGCGACCGGTGATGACGCCATTCTTGCCACCGCAGATGGCAATGGCGGTAAAATCCCGTTGACCGTCATAGACCGCTTTGAACATAGCGGTGCGCTCGGCGCAGACGGTGGGGCCGTAGGCGCTGTTTTCGATGTTACAGCCCTGATAGACCCTGCCGTCGTCACACAGCAGCGCCGCGCCCACCTTGTAGCCGGAGTAGGGACAATAGGAATGGGTCATGGCCTCTTTCGCCAGATCCATCAATTTTTCAGGTGTCATAAAATCTCCTCCACAAAGCTTTCGCCCGGAGTGTCCAGCTCCACCGCCAGAAGCTCCGCAATGGTTGCCGCAATGTGCTGGAAGCCGGTACGAACGCCCAGATTTACGCTCTTTACGTTCTTGCCCAGCACCAGCAGAGGTACATATTCTCTGGTGTGGTCGGTGGTGGCCGTATAGCCGGGGTCGCAGCCGTGGTCGGCGGTGATCATCACCAAATCCTCATCTCCCAGCTTTTCCAGGAAGCCCGGCAGCCAGGCGTCAAATTCATTCAGAGCCCGGACATAACCCTCGATATCCCGCCGGTGGCCGTAGAGCATGTCAAAATCCACCAGATTCACGAAGCACAGGCCCCGGAAGTCCCGGTTTACATAATCCATCGCATGAGCCATGCCGTCGGCGTTGCTCCGGTTGTACACATGCTCCGTGGTACCCCGGCCGGCGAAGATGTCATAGATCTTGCCTACGCCAATGGAGTCCAACCCCGCAGCCTTCACTGCATCCAATAGGGTCTGCTTCGGGGGCTCCAGGGAAAAATCGTGACGGTTGGCGGTCCGTTTGTAATTGCCTGAAGTGCCCACAAAGGGACGGGCGATGACCCGGCCTACGCCGTGCTTGCCCTGAAGCTGGGCCCGG
The DNA here is from genome assembly GCA_017622295.1 of Oscillospiraceae bacterium. Taxonomy (GTDB): domain Bacteria; phylum Bacillota; class Clostridia; order Oscillospirales; family Oscillospiraceae; genus Faecousia. Next base: position 19,136 of record JAGARK010000053.1, on the reverse strand, counting down.
GCAATGCGGCAGTACTCATACAGCTGCTCCGGCGGCACAACATCCTCATGGGCTGCGATCTGGAACACGGAATCAGCGGAGGTGTAGACGATCAGATCGCCGGTTTTCACATGCTCGTCACCGTAGCGGGCAATGACCTCGGTGCCGGACCAGGGGGCGTTGGCCAGAATTCCCCGGCCGGTAGCCGCCCGAAAAGGAGCCAGCACTTCCTCCGGGAAGCCCTCCGGATAGGTGGGCAGCGGTTCCGGAGAAACCACGCCGGCGATCTCCCAGTGGCCGATGGTGGTGTCCTTTCCCATGGAGCTTTCCGCCAGCTTACCATAGGCCCCCGCGGGCTTCTCAACAGGCTCCAAAAAATCGAGGCCGTCAATATTGCCCAGTCCCGCTTTACGCAGATTGGGGATATTCAGTTTCCCGGACAGTGCGCAGGAGCGGAGGGTATTGACCCCCGCATCGCCGAAGCGTTCCGCATCCGGCATCGCCCCGCACCCGCAGGAGTCCAGGACAAATAAGAAGATACGTTTCATAGCATTACCTCTGCTTTAATTGTTCCTCAAAAACTTTTTTCTCGGTCAGATCTATCCACTGAGCGGCGGGATACATCTGCCGCAGCAGCGCCAGCCGCTCCTTATCCCACTCCAGCCACAGAATCTTGCAGCTCCGGTCCAGATCCCGGAAGTCGGATCTTCCCCGCTTACGAAGATATTTACCTGCCATATTCTCTGCCCAGCCCTTCATGGTTCTCAGGTTGCGGAGCATTTTCGGCGTCTTTTTCTCTCCGATGTCCGCCAGTTCCCCAAGGGTACAATCGCAGACCGCAATTCGATGGTGGACATGGTATGCGCGGTAGCCTGTTATATAGATAATACCGCCCAGCAGACGAATTCGCTCTGCTGGAAATCGCCGGAGCATCACTCCAAAAAGCTCCAGCACAATACCATCAGGAGCAAAACGTAGTCTTGCAAAGCACTGGAATAACATCACAGGAAACGGCAGCACAAACAACACCACAAAGAATATCATCATAATCCGAATCTCATGCTCTGTCCAGCCTTTGTCCAGCATCTGCCAATATTCCACCAGTCCCAACGCACCGACCACAAACGGGAACAGGATAATTTTACCCATTTCCTCCCGCTTGTTTGTCAGCAGGGGCATCGTATAACTCTGTTGACCCATACTTCTTTATTTATTCTCCACCGCCACGGCCACATCCAGCGCCACCTTCATCATGGTGGTAAATGCAGTCTGGCGCTCGGCGGAGGTGGTCTCCTTGCCGGTGAGCACATGGTCCGAAATGGTGCAGATGCACAGAGCCCGCTTGCCAAACCGGGCGGCGTTCATATACAGCGCGGCGGCCTCCATCTCCAGCGCCATGACGCCCATCTTTTTCAGGCAGTGGATCTTGCCCAGGGCCTCAGGGATGCCCTCATGGTCGCCATAGAAAATGTCGGAGGAATTCACATTGCCCACATGATATCTTGCCCCCGCCGCTTCGGATGCCTTCACGGCCTCCCGCAGCAGCTCCCAGGAAGCGATGGGAGCAAAGGTGGAGGGCAGATGGAACTGATGGGCGAAATTGGAATCGGTACAGGCGCCCTGGGCGATGACCAGATCATACAGTTGGATGTCCTCCTGAATGGCGCCGGCAGAGCCCACCCGGATGATATTCTCCACACCGTAGCCGTTATACAGCTCGTGGGAGTAGATGCCCATGGCAGGCATACCCATGCCGGAGGCCATGACGGACACCTTCACGCCCTTATAATAGCCCGTATAGCCCTGAACACCCCGGACATCGTTGACCAAAACAGGGTTCTCCAGGAAATTCTCTGCAATGAATTTGCTGCGCAGGGGATCGCCGGGCATCAGAACGGTTTTGCCGAAATCGCCGGGGGCGGCGGAAATATGAGGGGTCGGTGTGGTTAACATAATTCTACCTCCTATTAATAGCCCTGGCCTTCGATACCCTTGGCCAGCTTGACAATACGGCTGGTACCCAGACGGTCAGCGCCCAATTCAATAAACTTCTCGGCGTCTTCCAGACTGGAAATTCCGCCGGCGGCCTTGATCTTCACATGGTCGGTGACATGCTTTGCGAAAAGCTCCACATCGGCAAAGGTGGCGCCGCCGCCTGCAAAGCCTGTGGAGGTCTTGATGAAGTCCGCCCCGGAGGCACCCACGCAGCCACAGAGGGCGATCTTCTCCTCGTCGCTGAGCAGGCAGGTCTCGATGATGACCTTCAGGAGCTTACCCTGGCAGGCCGCCTTCACCGCGGCGATTTCTTCGGTGATCTGCTCCCATTTGTGTTCCTTGGCCCAGCCGATATTAATGACCATGTCGATCTCATCGGCGCCGCCCGCCACCGCGTCGGAGGCCATAAAGCACTTGGCGGCGGTGGTGTCATAGCCGTTGGGAAAGCCGATGACGGTGCAGATGGCCAGATTCTGCCCCACATAGTCCTTGGCCTGCTTCACAAAGGAGGCAGGGATACAAACGGAGGCGGTTTTATATTTCAGGCCGTCATCGCAGACCGCCCGGATCTGATCCCAGGTGGCCGTCTGCGCCAGCAGGGTGTGGTCGCACTTGGAAAGAATTTCAGAAAGTTCCATAGTCATTCTCCTTTGTCTGGTTTTCTGATTTTATTGTAGCAAAAAGGAAGACGTTATGCAAGGAATTCAAATTACAGTTTGACGTGCTGCCGAAGGCAGCACAATGCAAAATGCAGAATTATGGAGTGCGCATAGCGCACGATATAAATTGTTTTCGTAGGAAACTCCTCAATTTTGCATTCTGCATTTCGCGCTTCTGGGCGATAACCTGTGATTTAAAAATCCTGTCGTGCGGTTTGGCAGATGCGGCTGCCTGATTCGTGGGTTTTCCCGGATTCCCTTCGCTACAATGGGTACACAATTCACGAGGGAGGAATGGCAATGCAATGCCAGAAGCTGAAAACCTATATGGAAACGGGACGGGTGCTGTTCCTGCCGCCCCGGGCCATCCGCCCAAATCCGTCCCAGCCCCGGAAGATCTTCCGGGACGAGGCTCTGGCGGAGCTGGCCGATTCCATCCGCCAGCACGGGATCCTGCAGCCCCTGTCGGTGCGGCGGGTGGGGGCGGGGTACGAGCTCATCGCCGGAGAGCGGCGGCTCCGGGCCGCACAGCTGGCCGGGCTGACCGAAATCCCCTGCATCGTCATGAACATGGACGACCGGGAATCCGGGATGGCGGCGCTGGTGGAGAATCTCCAGCGACAGGACCTGGATTTTGTGGAGGAGGCCCGTGGAATCTCCGACCTGATGAGCCAGTGGTCCATGAGTCAGGATCAGGTGGCCAGGCTCCTGGGTAAGAGCCAGAGTGCCGTTGCCAACAAGCTGCGGCTCCTGCGCCACTCCCCCCGGGTGCTTCAGGCCCTGCGGGAGGGCAATCTGACCGAGCGGCATGGCCGGGCACTGCTGAAGCTTCCCACAGAGGAGGAGAAGCTGGCTGCCATCACCGTCATCGTCCGCCAGGGCATGAGCGTAGCCCGGGCGGAGAAGTATATCCAGCAGCTGCTGACCCAGGGCAGCGAAAAGGCCGCCCGGGTCAATGTGGGAGCCTTTCTCAACAGCCTGAACCAGTCCCTGGCCCGGATCCAGTCCTCCGGCATCCCGGCGGTATCCGAGCGCCGGGAAACGGAAGACCGGATCGTGCTGACCATCACCATTCCAAAATAATGCTGCGCGCAGAGTGAAAGCAACTGCTCAATTTTAAGTTGGCAAAGACAAAAAACACCCCGGAATTTTCATTCCGGGGTGTTGTGTGCACATTAGTCAGCGACGTAGGGCAGCAGAGCGATCTGACGAGCGCGCTTGATAGCGGTGGTCAGGTGGCGCTGGTGAGCGGCGCAGGTACCAGTGGTACGGCGGGGCAGGATCTTGCCGCGCTCGGACAGGTAACGGCGGAGCTTTGCAGTGTCCTTGTAATCGATAACGGTCACCTTGTCAACGCAGAAAGCACAAACCTTCTTGCGCTTGCGGGGACGCATACGCTGTTCGTTAGCCATGGGATTTCCCTCCTTGTAAGTTTAGTGAAAAAGTTCTTAGAAGGGCAGCTGTGCGTCGTCGTCATCCAGCATCGCGAAATCGGATGCAGGAGCAGCAGGGGCGGAGTAACCGCCGTAGCTGGGTGCGGCGGGAGCAGCATAGGAGCTGCCGCCGTAGTTGTTTCCGCCATAGGCATTGCCGCCGTAGGTGTTGCCACCGTATGCGTTGCCGCCTTCGGAATCACGTCTGCTGTCGCCGAAGTAGACATTGTCTGCCACGACCTCAGCAGTACGACGCTTGTTGCCATCCTTATCGGTCCAGCTGCGAATCTGGAGCCGACCGGAAACCGCCACCATGCGGCCCTTGGTTGCATACTTGGAGACGAACTCTGCGGTATTGCGCCAGGCGACACAGTCGATGAAGTCGGTTTCCTTTTCGCCGTTCTCATTCTTGCCGAAGTCGCGATCGACTGCGACGGAGAAGCTGGCAACGGCGATGCCGCTGCCGGTACGGCGAAGTTCGGGGTCACGGGTCAGACGACCCATGATGGTGATGTGGTTGAGCATTTGATTACTCCTCCACAGCGGTGGTCAGAACGCGCATAACGCCTTCGGTGATCTTCATCACGCGCTCCAGCTCGGCGGGGAACTCGGGATTGGTCTCAACGTTCATCAGAACGTAGTAGCCCTCGGTCATGTCGTTGATTTCGTAGGCCAGGCGACGCTTGCCCCACTCGTCAATGTTGGACAGAGTACCCTCCGCTTCCACCATTGCCTTGAACTTTTCCACAAGTGCTGCGATGCCCTCTTCGCCCAGAGTGGGGTCGATGATGTAGAGCACCTCATACTTACCGGTGATCTTAGCCATGTTGATTGCACCTCCTTTTGGACTTTTGGCCCACGGTCGCGCCGTGAGCAAGGATTTGTCTGTTGCACAGACCTAATTATTTTATAGGATACAAAACAAATTGTCAAGTTCTTTTTTGGGAAAAATCAAGTTTTTTCGGGATATATTTCAGTTTATCCCGTCGCAGCTGTTACCAAAATCCCCAGATTGTCCCGGTATATCTCATCGAACTGGGTAATGGGCAGCGGATTGGTCCCCTGCCCCACCTCAATGGTATAGCCCGGGCGGCGGAAGGTCTTGATAAACCAGTCTTTATATCCGGCGAAGCTGGATTCAAAAGCTACATCTGTCAGCCGATAGCCGCTGAGCCGGGCAAATTCCTCCCCCAGCTCCCGGGCTCCGGGCACTTCGATATCCTCAAACTGCCAGTAGATTTCCTTTCCCTGGCTGTGATAAGCAAGAACCAGGGCAGGGTCAATGTATTCCGTATATCCCGCCAACGCCCGGCTCTCCCGCTGATTCAGAGGCGCCCGGCCCACGTAGTCTCTGGGGCCGGGCCTGGTGAAGCCCTGGCTGAATTTGATCTCCCGGGCCTGAAGCCACCCGGCGGGATACTGCAGATTCAGATCCACCCCCAAAAGGTTGGCCTTCCACCCTTCCGGGAAGGGAATGGCCGGATAATTATCTGCCAGACGCCGGGCCGTTTCATACTGGATGGTCCCCGGTTCGATGGCCCCCGTGACCAGATCCACCCCGTCCGGATCTACCATGGGTACGGTGTAAATGGTCGCCCGCTGTTCCAGTTCCTTTGCGTCAATGCCAAAGATTTCCGCGCCGGATTCGATGGCCGCGGCAAATTCCTCCACAAATTTCAGGAGCACCGGTGTCGTGATCCACTCATTGGCATGGTGTGCCGCCGAATAGATCACCTTCCGCGGACCCCGGCCGATGACCAGGGTCCTGAGATTCCGCCCAAAGGCCGTCCGGGTCAGCACCTCGCTGCGGCAGAAGGGATACCGCGCCACCAGCTCCAGGATGGTTTTTTCGCACAGCTCATAGGTCATAGGTACATCGGTTTTCACAATTGCCATAAAAAATCGCCTCCGACAATTCTATGCCGGAGGCGTTTTGCCTGTGATTCAAATTGCAGTTTATTGCACGATTTATTGTAAGGTGCTCGATAAATCTCAATTTACCGCTGCTCCAGCCAGATCAGGAGCACGGCAATGTCCGCGGGGCTGACGCCGGAGATGCGGCCCGCCTGTCCCAGGGACATGGGCCGGATTTCCGACAGCTTCTCCTGGGCCTCCAGCCGCAGGCCGGCGATGGCGCGGTAGTCAATGTCGGATGGCAGCAGGCGGGATTCTTCCTTCTTGAACTCCGCCACCTGCTTTTCCTGCCGGGCCAGGTAGCCGGCGTACTTGATCTGGATTTCCACTTCAGCGGTGACGCTTTCGGGAAGCTCCGGCCGGTTCGCGTCGAAGGGCGCGATGTCGGCGTAGGTGACCTGAGGACGGCGCAGCAGATCCGCAAGTCTTGCAGAATTGGCCACGGGGGTGGATTCCCGCTTTTCCAGCATGGCGTTCAGCTCCGGGGAACCGGGGACGCCGCAGCTTTCCAGACGGGTAACCTCCCGGCGGACAGCTTCATACTTTGCCTCCACCTGCTTAAGACGCTCCGAGGAAACCAGACCGACCTTCGCACCGATGTGGGCCAGCCGCTGGTCGGCATTGTCCTGCCGGTGGAGCAGCCGATACTCAGACCGGCTTGTCATGATGCGATAGGGCTCCTGAGTTCCCTTGGTCACCAGATCATCGATGAGGGTACCAATGTAGCTGGTGTCACGGGTCAGAATCAGAGGCTCCTCCCCCTTGATCTTCAGCACTGCGTTGATGCCCGCGATCAGGCCCTGGACAGCAGCTTCCTCATAGCCGGAGGTGCCGTTGAACTGGCCCGCACCGTAAAGGCCGCTGACCTTCTTGCTCTCCAAAGTGGGCAGCAGCTCCGTGGGATCCACGCACTCGTACTCGATGGCGTAGGCCGGGCGCATCATTTCCGCATTTTCCAGTCCGGGGATGGTTCGCATCATCTGCAGCTGCACGTCCTCAGGCAGGCTGGAAGAAAAGCCCTGGATGTACAGCTCCTCGGTGTCCAGACCGCAGGGCTCAATAAACAGCTGGTGCCGGGGCTTATCGGCAAAGCGGACGATCTTGGTCTCGATGCTGGGACAGTACCGGGGGCCCACGCCGGAAATGGTGCCGTCATACATGGGACTGCGGTGCAGATTCTCCTTGATGATCTCGTGGGTCTGCTCGTTGGTATAGGTCAGGTAGCACACCGCCGCGTTGTAGGGGGTATGTTCCGTGCGGAAGGAGAAGGGTTCGATCTGCTCATCACCGGGCTGGAGCTCCATCTGGGAGAAATCCACGCTGCGGCGGTTGATTCTGGGGGGCGTGCCGGTCTTGAAACGGCGCAGATTCAGGCCCAGGCTCCGCAGATTGTCCGCCAGACCCTTGCTGGGATGCATGCCGTCGGGGCCGGACTCAATGACGCACTCGCCGATGATGATGGTGCTGTCGAGATAGGTGCCGCTGGCGATGATGACGGCTTTGGCGTCATACACGGCGCCCAGCTGGGTGCGGACACCGGTGACCTTTCCATCCTCCGTCAGAACTTCCACGATCTGTGCCTGCTTCAGCTCCAGATTCTCCTGAAGCTCAATGGTCTGCTTCATCACCTGCTGGTATTTGCGCCGGTCTGCCTGGGCTCTCAGAGAATGGACCGCAGGGCCCTTGCCCCGGTTGAGCATCCGGTACTGGATGCATGCCTTGTCCGCCGCCACGCCCATCTCGCCGCCCAGGGCGTCCAGCTCCCGGACCAGATGGCCCTTGCCGGTGCCGCCGATGGCAGGATTACAGGGCAGATTGCCCACGGCATCCAGATTGATGGTAAAGAGGATGGTATGCAGCCCCAGCCGGGCGGCAGCCAGAGCCGCCTCGATGCCCGCATGGCCTGCGCCGATGACTGCTACATCACAGGAGCCTGCCTGATAGGTGGTCATTCCTCGACCTCCGCGGATTCCTTCTTCTTCTCCTCGGGGGGCAGAACGAAGGGCTTGCAAACCACTTCGCAGCGGTTAATGGGAGTGCCCAGGCCGTGGAACTTTTCCTCATAGCCGGTCATGATGCCCACAATGCCGTTTGCGTGCAGATCCCGGGTCAGATTGTTCACCTGCAGGCCGCAGGCAGCAAACTCCTCCACGGAGAACTCGAAGAGGGGTGCGTTGTCGGTCTTGTAGTGGATCTCGCCGCCCTCCCTGATGACGCGACAGTACTTGTCCAGGAAGCTCCGGTGGGTCAGGCGGCGCTTGGCGTTCTTCTTACGGGGCCAGGGATCGGGGAAATTGATAAAGAGCCGATCGATCTCGAAACGGTCAAAAATTTCTTCAATGTTGGCAACGTCCATATCGATGTAGTAGACGTTCTTCAGACCCATGGCTTTTGCCTTCTCCATGGCCACGACCATAGCCTCCCGGCAGCGCTCCACAGCGATCAGCAGCACATCGGGATTTGCTTCGGCGGTCTCGGCGGTGAACTTACCCTTGCCGCAGCCTACTTCCACCCAAAGGGCGCTGCAGCCGGGCTTCAGGCTGCGCCAGTTGCCCTTGAAGGTCTCCGGGGCGGTGATTCGCAGGTCGGCACAGGCAGCCATCCGGGATTCCAGATTCTTCATTTTTCTCATTCGCATAACTATATCCTCCAAACGGGAAAAAGTCCCATATCTTTTCAGTTTATCATTATAACAGACAGTTTGGATGCAGTCAAAGGAAATGTATCACAAAATCCGTATCATACCAAAAACGACCCGGAAGATCACTCTTCCGGGTCGTTTTTTCAGCATCAGGAAATGCGAACCTTCATAAAAAGGCTCTCCACATGGCGGGTAATTTCCGGGGGCAGATAGTCATAGCTGGTTCCATTTGCCAACGCCTCGTCGCTGGGATAGGCGACGGGATCTTCCACGGTTTCCGGGTCCATGTAATTCTTTGCCTCGCTGAGAGGCACGCCGTAGCCCACCCAATCCATGTTGGCCGCCGCGATTTCGGGATCGCAGAGGAAATTGATGAACAGTTCCGCCGCTTCCTTCTCCTGGCAGCAGGTGGGGATGCACATGGCGTCGATGAACAGGTTGAAGCCCTGCTCCTGAGGCAGATAAAACTCCAGCGCCTCGTTCTCCTCGGCCATAATGGCGTAGTCACCGGCGTAGTAGGGGGCGATCCAGGCCTCCTCATTTTCCATCAGGTCATAGATCTGGTCCATGACGTACTGCTGGACATAGGGCTTCTGCTCCGCCAGCGCCTCGGCGCAGGCAACCAGCTCGGCCTCGTCAGTGGTATTGATGTCGTAGCCCTGGAGCAGCGCGGCGATACCGAAGGCGTCCCGGGAGTTGTCGAACATCAGGATCTTGTCGTTATACTTTTCGTTCCACAGCAGCTCCCAGCCGGTGACATCTTCTTCATCCACATAATTGGAATTATAGATGATGCCCACGGTGCCCCAGGTATAGGGGACGGAGTAGCGGTTTTCAGGATCGTAGGCGGTGTTCCGGAACTCCTCGTCAATATACTGATAGTTCGGGATATTGTCGTAGTTGATTTCCAGCAGCATCCCCTCTTCGATCAGCCGGGCCACCATATAGTCCGAGGGGAAGATCACGTCCACGGTAATGCCGCCGTTGCTGAGCTTACTGTACATGATCTCGTTGGAGTCGAAGGTGGAGTAATTGATGTCGATATGGGGGTATTTTTCTTCGAAGGCCGCGATGATGTCCAGAGAATCATCGCTTCCGTCGGCGATATACTGGCCCCAGTTATAGACGTTCAGGGTGGTCTTTCCATTGGAGGACTGGACCGCTTCCTGCCCGCCGCAGCCGGAAAGCACCATTGCGGTCATGGCGGCCGCCAGAATCAAAGCAAACACTTTTTTCATGGCAGTCCTCCTTAACCCCGGGCCTTTTTCTTCTCACTCTTCAGCTGCAGCAGGTTCATGGTAATCATCAGAACCAGAATCAGCAGGAAGAGCAGGGTGAACATTGCGTAAATCTTGGGCGGAATGGGCTTTTTGGTGTAGCTGTAGATTTCAACAGGCAGCGTCACAAAGTCCATACCGGTGACGAAATAGCTGATAACGAAATCATCCAGACTCATGGTGAAGGCCATGATGGCGCCGGCCACGATGCCGGGCATGATCTCATGGATGGTCACCTTGAAGAAGGATTCGATGGGCGTGCAGCCCAGGTCCATGGCCGCATCCACCAGGGAGCGGTCCATCTGCTGAAGCTTCGGCATCACGTTCAAAATGACATAGGGCAGATCGAAGGTGATATGGGCGATCAGCAGGGTCCAGAAGGTCAGAGAATTCCGCTGACCCAGCATCTTGGTGCCCACGAAGACGAACAGCAGGCTGAGGGAAATACCCGTGACGATATCGGGATTGGTCATGGGAATATTGGTCAGGCTCATGACGGTATTGCGCATTCTCGGCTTCAGGCTGTTGATGCCCACGCAGGAGAAGGTGCCGAAAACCGTAGCGATGAGGCTGGCCAAAATGGAAATGATCAGGGAGTTGCCCAGCAGCGCCAGCAGATCCGGATCCCGGAAGAGCTCGGCGTACTGCTCGAAGGTGAAGCCATCAAACCGGGCAAGGCTCTTGCCCTCGTTGAAGGAGCCCACGATCAGAACCAGCATGGGGATATACAGGAAGATGAAGATCGCAATGGTGATGATCTTGTTTGCCTTTTTCATACCACGACCGCCTCCTCATCTCCGCCCAGGCGGTTCATAATGCCGGTACACACAAACACCAGGATCATCAGCAGCAGGCTCAGCGCCGCGCCCAGGTTGGCGTTGTTGCCCTGCTTGTACAGCCGCTCGATGACGTCGCCGATGAGCACGGTGTCGGCGCCGCCCAGCTTCTGGGAAATGTAGAAGGTGGACACAGCCGGCACAAAGACCATGGTCAGGCCCGACAGGATGCCGGGCATGGACAGGGGCAGCGTCACCTTCCGGAAAGTCTCCGCAGGGGTGCAGCCCAGATCCTCGGCGGCCTCGATGAGCCGGTGATCGATCTTCACAATGGTGCTGTACAGCGGCAGGATCATATAGGGCAGGTAGTTATACACCATGCCCAGTACCACCGCCGCAGGGGTGCGGATCAGCTGCAGCCGGGGAAGACCCACAGCCGCCAGCAGGTTGTTGATGATGCCGGTGTCCTGAAGCAGGCCCACCCAGGCAAGGGTTCTGAGCAGAAAGCTCATACACATGGGCAGCATCACCAGCATATAGAGGATCTTCTGCATCACGGCGCCCCGGTGGGCAATGTAATACGCCACAGGATAGCCCAGGATCAGACAGATCAGCGCGGACACCAGGCTGTACATAATGGACTGGCCGAAAACCGGCAGGTAGGTCCCCAGCTCCCGAATGTTGCTCCAGGTAAAGACCCCCGTATCGGGGTCTGTCAGCGCGTAATAGCCCACGACACCCAGGGGGATGAGGGTAAATGCCACCATCCACAGAATATAAGGGGTGCTGAGCAGGATAGAGTTATTCTTCTTCATCCCCGGCATCCTCCGTCAGCTCGTCGTACTCAGCAGAGTAGGAGCTGTAGTCGCCAAACATGCCGGAATATTCACTCTTCTTCATGATGTGAATATCCTCCGGGTTCAAACGAATGCCGATGGTAGAGCCCTCGCCGTGGTAATCCGTGGTCTGGATCAGCCACTTGAAGCCCTTGAATTCGACGATGATGTCGTAGTTCAGGCCCTTGAAGGTAACGCTCGTCACGGTGCCCACCAGATGACCCTGCTGGGGCGGTACGATGTCGATGTCCTCGGGACGGATGACAACGTCTACGGGTTCATTGGGGGCAAAGCCCTTGTCCACGCAGTCGAAGACCCGGCCGAAAAATTTGACCTTGTAATCGGACAGCATGACGCCGTCAAGAATGTTGGATTCGCCGATGAAATCCGCCACGAAGGCGTTCTTTGGCTCATTATAGATATCCTCAGGCTTGCCGATCTGCTGGATGCGGCCCTTGTCCATCACCACGATGGTGTCGGACATGGAGAGGGCTTCCTCCTGGTCGTGGGTGACATAGATGAAGGTGATGCCCATGGCCTGCTGGATCCGCTTCAGTTCGTTCTGCATATCCTTGCGCAGGCGAAGGTCCAGCGCACCCAGAGGCTCGTCCAAAAGCAGCACCTTGGGCCGGTTGACCAGGGCTCTTGCGATGGCAACGCGCTGCTGCTGACCGCCGGACAGATTGTTGATCCGGCGATGCTCATAGCCCTTCAGGCTGACCACTTCCAGCATTTCGTGGACTCTGCGGTCGATCTCGTCCTTAGGCACCTTGTTGACCCGCAGACCGAAGGCAATGTTGTCATAGACATCCAGATGGGGGAACAGAGCATACCGCTGGAACACGGTGTTGATCTGCCGCTCATAGGGCGGGACGTCGTTGATGCGCTTGCCGTCGAAGGTCACGGTGCCGGAGGTGGGCGTCAGAAAGCCGCCGATGATCCGCAGGGTAGTGGTCTTGCCGCAGCCAGAGGGGCCCAGCAAAGTGAGGAATTCGTGATCGTTAATATAAAGATTGATGCCGTCGAGAATACGCTCCCCGTCGAACTCCATGGTAAGGTCCCGGAGTCTGATGAGTTCCTTGGACATTATCCTCCCCCGTTTCTGTAGGTTAATTGGGCTTAAAACATAGATTAAGACAAGTATAGATATATCTCAAAACGACCGCTTTGTCAATTGGGTTTACGACATTTTTCCGCATTATTTTTCTCGCCCAAATATACCCTATTGCAAAGACAAAAAGAACTTGATACAATATAATATCATTTGTATCATTCGGAGGAATTCCATGCTTTATCTGATCCTTGCAATCCTGTGCAGCTCCATGGTGCAGGTCGTCATGCGTCTGAGCACCGACCGGGTCACCAATAATATGAGTATGCTGGCCATGAATTATGTGGTGTGCACCCTCATTGCCGCCTTTGATACGGGCTTTGGCAGTCTTTTCCCCACGGGTTCCCCCGGAATGGGCGTGGCGCTGGGCGTAGGTTTTGCCCAGGGCCTGCTGTATCTGCTGGCCTTCATCTGGCTCCAGCTGAATAACCGCCGCAACGGCATCGTGCTTTCCGCCTCCTTCATGAAGCTGGGTCTGCTGGTGCCCATGGCGGTGTCCATCTTCCTGTTCGGTGAGGAGCCCGGCGTGCTGCACATTCTGGGCTTTGGCCTGGCCATCTTCTCCATCATCCTGATCAATTATGAGCCCGGCGGCGGCTCCCAGGCCAGCTTCAAGCTGGGTCTGATCACCCTGCTGCTCATCGGCGGTCTGGGCGACGTCATGGCCAAGCTCTATCAGGAATGGGGCACCACGGAGCTTTCCGCCCAGTTCCTGTTCTACACCTTCGCCTCGGCCCTGCTTTTGAGCATCGGCCTGCTGATCTATAAGAAAGAGCGCCCCGGCAAGATGGAGCTGCTCTTCGGCACTCTGGTCAGCTTCCCCAACTATTTCTCCTCCAAATTCCTGCTGGGGGCTCTGGAGCAGCTGGACGCAGTGATCGTCTACCCCTGCTACAATGTGGCGACGATCTTCCTGGCCACTCTGGCGGGCATCTGGCTGTTCAGAGAGCAGCTGCGCAAGCGCCAGTGGATCGCGATATTCATCATCGTGGTCGCTCTGGTGTTGCTGAATCTGTGATACGAAAAGGACGAAATGAGAAATCATTTCGTCCTTTTTATTTTAAAATCTTAATTTCAGTTTATCACGTCGATGCGCGAAGCGCACACCATCATTCTGCATTTTGGATTTTGCTGCCATCGGTAGCACACAAAACCACACTTCCCCTTACCCGATCCGGTAGAGGCGTTTACCGTTTTCCAGGGTAATGCGATGAATCTCCTCCACGCTGAGGCCCCGGATCTCTGCAAGCTTTTCCGCCATGCGGTAGATTTTACCGGGGTCGTTTCGCTTGCCCCGGAAGGGCTCGGGGGACATGTAGGGGCAGTCGGTCTCCAGCACGATCCGCTCCAACGGAATCGACGCTGCCACCTCCACCGCCTTGCGGGCGTTTTTAAAGGTCAGTACGCCGGTAAAGCCGATGTACCAGCCCTTATCCACCAGCTGCCGGGCCATTTCCGCTGAGCCGGAGTAGCAGTGGAACACGCCGGTAACCTCCGGGAAATCCCGGACAACCTGCATACCATCCTCATGGGCTTCCCGCTCATGAACGATGGCGGGCAGTCCCAGTTCCCGTGCCAGCTCCATCTGGGCCCGGAAGGCCCTGAGCTGAATCTCCCGGGGAATATCCTCGTAATGGTAGTCCAGGCCGATCTCACCGATGGCTCTGACCTTGGGATTCAGTTTACATAACGTCCTGTATTCTTCCAGGACCTCCTCATTGACCTCATCCGCCGCATCGGGGTGGGAGCCCACGGCGGCGTAGATATAGTCGCAGGAATTTGCCAGCTTCACTGCATTCCGGGAGGAATCCAGGCTGCAGCCGGGATTCATGACCAGCGCCAGCTGCTGCCCGGGCAGTGCGGCAAGCAACTGCTCCCGGTCGGTGTCAAATGCCCGGTCATCCATATGGGCATGCGTGTCGAATAACATCGTTTTCTCCTTTAATCTTCAATAATTGCCACAAAACATCCGTCAATCTCCCGGATCCGGGGATCGTCGGGGCTGAAATCCGTGTGATCGGGGTAACCCCGGAGGCCTTCTCCGGTGCGCTTGACCCAGGCCTCCTTCAGCACCCACAGCCGCAGCAGAGCGGCGTTTTTATCCTGCGCTGCCTCATACCGGGCCTTTTCGGCAGAAGACAGCACCTTCTCTGCCAGCCGGGGGCTGACGGTTCGGTCCATTTCCTCGGCGTCGATGCCCACGGGGTGATCTGACAGAACACAGAAGGCGTGATTTTTCGTGTGGGTAATGGAAAAATAGAGGTCGGAATCTGCAAAATAGGGCTTCCCCCGCTCCGTAACGGCAATTTCCGGCAGAGGCCGTCCCGTTCTATTTTCGTAAAGCTGCGCCAGCAGCACCCGGCCCGCTTCATGGCCGGACCGACCCTCCAGCCGGCAGCCCAGCAGCTCATTCATCGGCATCGATCACATCCGGCCGGCGGCTGCCGTCTTCCAGCGCTTTGGTCTCCCGATAGGTACCTACAATATTGACAATTCCGATGAGGATCAGCACCGCGCCGCAAATGTTCAGAATGATGCGGCTCAGGGTCAGAGGCAGCAGTGCCAGAATCACACCGGCAACAAGGGTAACCACGGCGATGACCATGCTGTACTGCCAGGGCAGGTCTGCGTTTTTCTTTTGGAGGGCACCCCGGACAGCGGAGATGCCCCGAACGGCCAGCAGCAGACCGAAAAACCGGCCCAGAGCTTCCGCCAGCACCAGCGGAAAGGCCGAAACGAAAATACCGATGCCCAAAAACAGCACTGCATACACAATCTGGCCCGTCCGGCCATAGCCTCCACCCAAAATGGTGGCGATGGCGATGCACACGCCGATGCCGATGAGAACCCAGCCGATGATCTTGGAAATCAGCGCCGAAGCGGTATCCGGGCTGACCATCAGCACCAGGCCCAAAAGGATCAGCACGCCCGGCCAGGCATACAGCCGCAGTAGCTTTTTGATTCGTTCCATATCCATAAAGACATCACCTCTTTCTGGCTATACTATACCCCGAATCGGGGAAAGTGTCAAATTACAGTTTATCGTGCTGCCAATAGCAGCACAATGCAAAATGCAGAATGGTGGTGTGCGCAAAGCGCACGATTTAATTTGTTTTCGAAGAAAACTCCTCAATTTTGCATTATGCATTTCGGGCACCTGCCCGATAACCTGTAATTTGAAGTCGGGCCGGCCTTTCGAGTCCCATCACGGACCAAAAAGAGGATACCCCGACGGGGTATCCTCTTTTTGGCAAAGACTACCATATTTGATACAATGCAACGCTATTTGCCCCAACGTTGCATTCGTAAAACGGACAATCGCACCGCAGCGCCATTTTGTGTTACTTTTGCAGCAGATCGGCAATCGTTACACTGTCCAAGTAGCTGTTTACAATCCGGTCAAGCTCTGTCCAAACGGGAAGTGTTTTGCACTGGGCAGCACGTTCACAGGGAACTGCTCCGCAATCCAGGCACGCTACTGGAGCCAGTGTCCCTTCTGTCAATCGAAGGATCTCCCCAAGGGTATATTCCTCCGGTTTTCGACTTAATCGGTAACCGCCAGTCTTACCTTGCAGTCCCTCTACAATGCCGTTTTTAACCAACACAGGCAGGATCTTTTCCAAGTATTTCAGAGAGATTTCCTGTCGGGCGGCCACATCTTTCATTGGAATATAGACATCGCCCTGGTGCTCAGCCAAATCGATCATAACACGCAGGCAGTAGCGTCCTCGGGATGAAATCATCATAAAAAACCCCACCTTTCTTTTGCTATTATACTACAAATCCGGTAGGTTTTCAATCTGCAAAAAGTGGCGTGGACAAATATCTGTCGCCGGTATCGGGCAGAAGGACAACGATGGTTTTACCGGTGTTTTCCTCCCGCTTTGCCAGCTCTATGGCTGCCCAAGTGGCAGCGCCAGAGGAGATTCCCACTAACACACCCTCACGCTGGCCAATTTGCTTGCCGGTTGCCAAGGCATCCTCGTTTTCCACGGTGATGATCTCATCATAGACACCGGTGTTCAGTACGGCAGGAACAAAGCCTGCGCCGATGCCCTGGATCTTATGGGCACCGGGTGTGCCCTTGCTCAGCACCGGAGAACCGGCTGGCTCGACCGCCACGACCTTTACAGCGGGGTTCTTACTTTTCAGATACTCGCCAACGCCGGTAACCGTACCGCCGGTGCCTACACCGGCAACAAAGATATCTACCTTGCCGTCAGTATCTGCCCAGATTTCAGGACCGGTGGTGGCTCTGTGGACAGCCGGGTTCGCAGGATTTACGAATTGTCCGGGTATAAAGCTGCCCGGAATTTCGGCTGCCAATTCTTCCGCTTTTGCGATGGCACCCTTCATGCCCTTAGCACCTTCGGTCAGCACCAGTTCTGCACCGTAGGCCCTCATCAGTTGCCGCCGCTCCACGCTCATGGTATCGGGCATAACAAGGATGATCCGATAGCCTTTTGCGGCGGCCACAGAAGCCAAACCAATACCAGTGTTGCCGGAGGTGGGTTCGATGATCACACTGCCGGACTTGAGCTTTCCGGTGCTTTCCGCATCGTCGATCATCGCCTTGGCGATCCGGTCCTTGACGGACCCTGCAGGGTTAAAGTACTCCAATTTGGCAAGGACCGTTGCTTTCAAATGAAATTCTTTTTCTATGTGGGTCAACTCCAAAAGGGGCGTTTTTCCGATCAGTTGGTCGGCAGAAGTATAAATGTTAGCCATGATTATACCTCCCTTACCGCATCAAAGCCACGCTGCAGATCAGCAAGAATGTCGTCGATATGCTCCGTACCGATGGACAAGCGGATGGTATTGGGCTTGATGCCCTGGTCCAGCAGTTCTTCCTCCGTCAGCTGGCTATGGGTGGTGGTTGCCGGATGGATCACCAGGCTCTTTAGATCAGCAACGTTTGCAAGCAAAGAGAAGATCTGTAAATTGTCGATGAACTTGTGTGCCTCTTTCACGCCGCCCTTGATCTCAAAGGTGAAGATGGAAGCGCCGCCACCCGGGAAATACTTTTCATACAGTGCGTGGTCGGGATGGTCAGGCAGGCTGGGATGGTTGACCTTCTCCACCTGGGGGTGGTTCGCCAAAAAGTCTACCACTTTCTTTGCATTCACAGCGTGGCGCTCCAAGCGCAGGGATAATGTCTCAGTGCCCTGAAGCAGCAGAAATGCCGCAAAGGGAGAAATGCAGGCACCGGTATCCCGGAGCAGGACTGCCCGGATGTAGGTAACAAATGCCGCAGGGCCGACTGCCTTTACAAAGGAAACGCCATGGTAGCTGGGATTGGGATCTGCGATGGCAGGATACTTACCGGAAGCAGCCCAGTCGAATTTGCCGGAATCCACGATCACGCCGCCCAATGTGGTGCCGTGGCCACCAATAAACTTGGTGGCGGAATGGACCACGATATCTGCACCGTGCTCGATAGGACGAAGCAGGTAGGGTGTGGCAAAGGTGTTATCCACTACCAAGGGCAGGCCGTGCTTATGGGCAAGGACAGCCAAAGCATCGATGTCGGGAATGTCGCTGTTGGGATTACCCAGGGTTTCGATATAGATCGCCCGGGTGTTCTCCCCAATAGCAGCTTCCACCTCAACAAGATCATGGATATTCACAAAGCTGGCTGTGATGCCGAAATTAGGCAGCGTGTGCTCCAGTAGGTTATAGCTGCCGCCATAAATGGTCTTCTGGGCAACAAAGTGACCGCCATTCTGCCCCAGGGCCTGCAAAACATAAGAGATAGCGGCAGCGCCGGAGGAAACTGCCAGTGCAGCCACACCGCCCTCCAAGGCGGCAATGCGTTTTTCGAAAATCTCCTGGGTGGAGTTGGTGAGCCGTCCGTAAATATTGCCAGCATCCGCAAGGCCAAACCGGGCAGCGGCATGGGCACAGTCGTGGAATACATAGGAAGTGGTGGCATAAATGGGAACAGCACGGGAATCGGTTGCGGGGTCAGCAGTCTCCTGACCAACATGGAGCTGTAAGGTTTCAAATTTATAGTTCGACATAGTCAATTTCCTTTCTGATTATAAAATGTGGTTACGGATACTGACCTCCACACATTCGACCAAAACGAAAATTGGCTCTGACTAGAATCTCAAAGTAGTTCTTCACTGGGAACGCACCTTCTCGTTTAATACTTACCAGTTTGGTAGGTTATTAAAAGTATAGCACTTAAAACCTACCTTGTCAATCGGTTTTGGAAGATTTTTCAAAAAGCACTCCGGTCACAGGTAAAAGCGGGCATAAAAATAGATACCGTTACTGACACGAGGTGGATCAAATAACGGTATCTATTATGGTGCCGGTGGCCTGTTCCGGTGCCCGGCGAATGTCCTTGGTGACGGCGCACCTTTGTCCCTCGCCGACCGCAGCCACTCGCTCGGATCGCTCCTTCCGCCACCGGCGGCGCTCCCTTCCGCTCCCCAGACTCGAACCTCCGGTTCTCGTTCTATTCGGTCATTGGCACCAAAAAAGACGACCCCGCAGGGTCGTCTTTTTTG
>JAGARK010000052.1 GCA_017622295.1 Oscillospiraceae bacterium | reverse complement strand
TTGACAGATACATTCACTTCTATAACCATGAGCGCATCCAGAATAAAACTGGAGTGGCGCCGCTGACGCTGCGCCACCCCGCTTAAAACTTAATATTTCCTACATTGGAACTCTTTTTGTACTGTCCGTACAAACTGGGGCGGTACAGAGGGCAGGCTCTTCAGATATGTAGCGCTGATTAGTTGTTTGCCATCCATTCCTTGACCTTGGTCTTTGCCAGGCGCAGGATATCCTCAGTGGGATAAGGAGAGGCCTCACCGCCGCCAACATGCAGGAAGTACAGGCCGCCGGGAGTCTGGTACAGATCCTCCTCATAGCCGGCAGGATCGCCCAGTTCGCCAACAACGTGCTTCTGGATCAGGGTTGCGGTCTCAGTGTCGTATTCCTTCTTGCAGATGATCTTCTTCATGAGATAACCTCCTTTCGTGGGGAAATGCAACGAGCTTATTATACACAGATTTGTCTGGAAATCAAGGCAATTCCGGGAAAAAGTTAAACATAATTCAAAAGTTTGGACGATAAACAAATAAAAGGGGGGTAAATTCGGGGAATGGTGTGTGCATAATGCACAAATAATGAAAAGTGTTGTTCAGAATATGGTTACATTTATTTCCATTTTGCAATGAAATACCCCATTCTTTTGCCTCTTGCGGCTTTCTGAAAAGAATGATACAATATAAAATCAGGAGGGGATCGCATGAAGGATTTTCCTGTATTTACAACGGAATACGGTGTGGCAAGTCTGATCCTGAAGGAGATCCCGTACCGGCAGGAGGCCTATATCCACCTGCAGGCTACCCAGCAGCCCGAGGAGCTGCTGCAGGAATGTGTTTCGTTTTGCCGCATTTGCGGCGCGGAACGAATCTATGCCAGAGGCCACGAGTTCCTGGAAAAGTTCCCGCTGCACACTGCAGTCTATGAAATGCGCGGTGATGCCTGGGCGGATGAGAGCAAGCTGGAGCACCTGTTCCCGGTGACGGAGGAAACGGTGGGGAAGTGGCGCAGCATCTGCAATGAGCGGATGCGCTGCGTTGACAACGCCGCCACTCAGGAAGCCAGGGATGAAAAAGAGATCCTGGCCTCCGGCGGTGCCTACTTCGTCCACAGGGATGGAGAACTTCTGGGTATCGGCTGGATCCGGGACAATATGCTGCTGGCGGTTGCCACGGTACAGCGGGGAGCGGGAGAACGGGTCATGCACACCATGATGTCTCTGATGCCCGGGCAGTCCATGACGCTGGAAGTGGCCTCCACCAACGAGCGGGCCATCCGGCTTTATGAAAAACTGGGCTTCGTGATAACCCGGGAAATCAGCCGCTGGTACCGGGTGCAATAATATATTTTAGATTACCAAAAAAATTTTTAGGATGTTCTGGTAAAATACTTGACATCCACAATTCACTGTGTTATAATACCCTGGCAGTCAAGGAATGGTACTTGACAGGGGAGGTTCCAAATGGACGCATTGGAAATGGCGCTGCTGTTTGATTTCTACGGCGGCATGCTGACAGACAAGCAGAAGGACTGCTTTGATATGCGCTACAATCAGGATCTTTCCTTAGGTGAGATCGGACAGGAGCTGGGCGTCAGCCGCCAGGCAGTCTGCGACAATCTCACCCGGACAGAGGCGCTCCTGCGCAGAATGGAAGAGAATATCGGCTGTGTCGGCAGAAATCTGAAGACCCGCAAGGCACTTCAGACCATCATCGATGCGGCTGAGCAGCTCGAAAGCCATTGTGATGCCGGTGTCCGCGGTCTGGCCCAGCTGATCCTTTCTGAGGCCCGGGGAATTGAGGAGTAAACTATGGCATTTGAAGGTTTAACCGAAAAAATTTCCGCCACCTTTAAGAAGCTCCGCGGCAAAGGCCGCCTGAAGGAGAGCGACGTAAAGGAGGCTATGCGTGAGATCCGCATGGCGCTGCTGGAAGCTGACGTCAGCTATAAGGTCTGCAAGGACTTCACCAAGTCTGTCACCGAGCGCTGCATCGGTGTGGATGTTCTGGAATCCCTGACCCCCGCCCAGATGATCGTCAAGATCGTCAACGAAGAGCTGACCAAGCTCATGGGCAGCGATACCAAACACATCACCATTAACCCCAACGGCCCTACCGTGGTTATGCTGGTAGGTCTGCAGGGTGCAGGTAAAACCACCAACGGCTCCAAGCTCGCCGGCCTGATGAAGCGCCAGGGCAAGAATCCGCTGCTGGTTGCCTGCGATATCTACCGACCCGCTGCAATCACGCAGCTGAAGGTCTGCGGTGAAAAGCTGGGCATCCCCGTGTTCGAAAAGGGCACCCAGGATCCCGTTGCCACCGCAAAGGAAGCTGTTCTCTATGCCCGCCAGCACGGCCACGACATGGTGTTCCTGGACACCGCCGGCCGTTTGCATGTGGACGAGGCACTGATGGAAGAGCTGAAAAACATCAAGGCCACCGTCAAGCCTGACGAGATCATGCTGGTGGTGGACGCCATGACCGGTCAGGACGCCGTCAACGCAGCCCAGAGCTTCAACGAATGGCTGGATATCGATTCCGTGATGCTCAGCAAGCTCGACGGTGACGCCAGAGGCGGCGCGGCACTATCCGTTCGTGCCATTACCGGAAAGCCCATCAAGTTCGCCGGCATCGGTGAAAAGCTGGAGGATATCGAAGCATTCCATCCCGACCGGATGGCTTCGAGAATCCTGGGTATGGGCGATGTGCTGACCCTCATCGAGAAAGCCGAAAAGGCCTACGATGCCAAGAAGGCTGCCGAGATGGAGGAAAAGCTGAAATCCAACAAGTTTACGCTGCAGGATTTCTATGAGCAGATGGTTCAGATGAAGTCCATGGGCTCCATGCAGGATATCCTGGCACAGATGCCCGGCGGCGCAAATCTGAAGAACGTCCAGCTCGATGAAAAAGCCATGGCGCATACCGAGGCCATCATCCTGTCCATGACGCCCAAGGAGCGGGAGAACCCCGGCATCATCGGCGCCAGCCGGAAAAAGCGTATCGCTGCCGGCGCAGGATTGAAGGTGGAGGATGTGAACCGGCTGCTCAAGTCCTTTGAGCAGATGCAGAAGATCATCAAGCAGTTCTCCGGTCCCGGCGCGGGCAAGAAGCTCAAGCGCATGCGCGGCATGGGCGGCTTCGGCGGATTCCCCGGTTTTTAAATGTTCGCTCTAAGCAGTTTGCTTTGCGATATAAATGACTTTAATGATTTTTCCTATATTATCTATGGAGGTGAAACTATCATGGTTAAGATCAGACTGAGAAGAATGGGTGCTAAGAAGGCTCCTTACTACCGTATTGTTGTTGCTGATGCTCGCTCTCCCCGCGACGGCCGCTGCATCGAAGAGATCGGCACTTACAACCCCCTGACCAACCCCGCTACCATCACTGTTGATGCAGAGAAGGCACAGGCTTGGATCAAGAACGGCGCTCAGCCCACCGACACTGTCCGTGGCCTGCTGAAGAATGCTGGCGTGCTGTAAGAACCCCTGAAGGAGTTTAGCGCAAATGAAAGAACTTTTGCTGTATATGGCAAAGAATCTGGTGGACGACCCTGCCTCCGTCACCGTTACCGAGACCGAAAACGAGGACGGTAAGGTGCTGGAGCTGCGTGTTGCCGAAGGCGACATGGGCAAGGTTATCGGCCGCCAGGGTCGGATCGCCAAGGAGATCCGTACCATTGTTAAGACTGTGGCTCAGCGCACCGGCGAGAAGGTCACTGTCGAAATCGTGGATTAATGGATTGTGCGTGGCGTTGAGCCACGCATTTTCCATTTTTATGCGCCCTTTATTATGTAGGCGCTGATGCCCACATCGGCCCCTACGGAAGGAAAGGAGATAGAATATGAAACTCCAATTTATTGAAGCAGGCGAGATCGTCAATACCCACGGCCTGCGCGGTGAAGTGAAGGTCCTTCCCTGGCTGGACAGCCCCGAGGACCTGTGTGAATTTGATCGCTGCCGGATTGACGGCAAAGAATATCAGATCGAGATCTGCCGGGTCCAGAAGACCTGCAATCTGGTGAAGCTCCAGGGCATCGATACCGTGGAAGCTGCTCAGACCATGCGGGGCAAGACCGTCGAGCTGTACCGCGAGGATATTGACGACGAAGTGATCTTTGCCGCGGAACTCATCGGCATGAATGTTTTCTGCGACGGCGAGCAGATCGGTAAGATCACCGATGTGCTGGATTATCCGGGCAATATGGTTTACGTGGTCAAGGGCCATTATGAATACATGATCCCTGCCGTCAGCGCCTTTGTTCTGGATACCGATATGGAGAAGAACGAGATGCAGGTGCGGATTATTGAGGGCATGAGAAGCGATGAGAATTGATATTATGACCCTGTTCCCGGAGACCCTGGGTGACGTGCTCAGCGAAAGCATCCTGGGCCGTGCCCAGGAGCGTGGCTTCATCAAGATCGATACCCACCAGATCCGGGATTATACCGCCAATAAGCAGAATCAGGTGGATGACTATCCTTACGGCGGTGGCCGGGGCGCTGTCATGCAGGCTGACCCCCTGTACCGCTGCTGGGAGGCCATCTGTGACCAGGCCGGCGGCCCGGTCCACACCATCTATATGTCCCCCTGTGGCCATACTTTCAAGCAGGCCGACGCCATCCGTCTGAGCAAGATGGAGAACATCGTCATTGTCTGCGGCCACTACGAGGGCATCGACCAGCGGTTCATCGACGAGTGCGTGGATGAAGAGATCTCTTTGGGCGATTTCGTTCTCACCGGTGGTGAGATCGCTGCCATGGCCGTCACCGACGCGGTGTGCCGCATGGTGCCCGGTGTTCTGGCTGACCCTGAATGCTTCGAGGATGAGAGCCATTTCAACGGCCTGCTGGAGTATCCCCAGTACAGCCGCCCTGCGGTCTGGCATGGCCGGGAGGTTCCTGCCATTTTGTTGTCTGGAAACCATGAGAAGGTTCGCCAGTGGCGGCGGAAGCAGTCCCTGCGCCGTACCCGGGAAAGACGGCCCGATATGTATGAAAAGCTGGATCTTTCCTCCAAGCAGGATAAGAAGCTGCTCAAGGAAATGGAAGCAGAAGACGCCGCTGCGGAATAACGTTTTACACCCACCGATTGATCGGTGGGTGTTGCTTTTTTGTCGGAGAAAGAATACAATGAAGATGAGGGGAATTGCAGTTTATCGTTCTGTTATGCACTGCACCCATGCCTTCCCCCGGGGGAAGCCCAGGGCGCTCCCGCGCCAATTCGATAAACAAGAATTTGAACAGCCATATACCATTCGGGGATGGGTAGGTATGGATCAGTTACTGACCTTGAAATAATGGATGTGTGTCTATTATCAATTCACTTAATCCAGTGACGATGGCCTTTACGGAAAACGGCTTCCGAAGTATGCATCTGGCTCCTAAATCTATAGCAGATTGAATAATGTGCTCTGACAGAATAGTTGTTGTGCAGAGTATCCACGGAGGAAGGTATTGGCTCTGTTCCAGTAAGGATAAGCCATCTAATTCTGGCAGCACCAGATCCAGAATTAAGATATCAGGATGGATGCTGTTAAGCATCCTGAGGGCCGACTTTCCGCTGCTGCAAACGGTGACGTGATACTCGTTGGCCAACACTTCCTGAAGCAGCGTTCTGAGTTCATCAGAGTGTTCAGCAATAAGCAGCTTATACATCTGGCCATCCCATCTCTTTCCAATAGCAGGAGTTGCAAGGGCAGTTTTTGGGTATGCGCTGCTTGAGGTGTTCTTCGCCTGAAGGCATGTACTCCGAGCCGGTGATCAGATAATCCAGCGATACGTCGAAAATCTTTGCCATGAGGAAAAGTACATCAACATTGGGCGTGCGTCTTCCCTGTTCGTACATGCCTTGGGCGCTGGCGCTGATATTTAGTTTTATCGCAAGCTCGGCCTGACTCATACCAACTCTTTTCCTGAGATAGGTGATTCGGTGGTGTAGCATATCTGTTCCTTTCCTCTTAAAATAAGATTTAATCTGGGACTAATTTGGGTTCGACATTTTGCGATGGACAAAATGCTGGCTGTATGTAATAATAATTACAAATCAGGGGAGGAATGTTATGCCGAGCATGATAGAGAGAACATTAACACATGCACGATTTCTGGCAAAACATTTGGAAAGTCATGACTTGCAGTGTGCGTCGATCGCTGTATTGGTGGATTTGGGATTGGCTTCGCACAGGGATGGTTTTGCTTATCTGATAAAGGGGACTACGACGTTTACGAGCAATCCGTTGCGCAGAACGACGAAAGAACTGTATGCATTGATTGCTGAGAATGTTGATCCTGGAATGGATGAGAAGAAGATTGAGCAGGCGATCCGCAGTGTAATTACGGAAGCATGGAAGAACAGGGATGAAAGCGTATGGCGCATCTATTTTCCTGCAGGCAGGAATGGTGTACTTAAGAAACCCTCCAATGCTGTGTTTATTGCACAGATCGGATACTTTTTGATTCTTTGGCAGGGATGCTGCAGGAAGGAGGCCAGCTGTGAAAGAGAATAAAGAAATCTTTCTCCGCGAAATTCTGGAGCAGATGTCAACGGAGCAGCTGGACGAGATGCTGCATTCGGAGTTGCGGAAGAATCCCGTAAATGGTTCTGCGGTGAGGATGATCCTGAGTGTTCTGAAAGAGCGAGAAGCGGACCAGCCAGTGGAAATGGCTCCGGAGGTGTGTGAAGCCTGGGAGCAGTACAAAGAATCTACGTCGAGGCCTGTGAAGGAACCGATATGGCAGGGGCGCCGTTTGCTGAAGGTGGCCTCCATGGCTGCTGTTTTGTTTGTACTTATTGCAGCGATTTCGCAGACAGCGGAAGCGGAGAGCTTTTGGGGCAGGATTTCGCGGTGGACGGACAGTATCTTTGAACTGTTTGCTCCCGGCGAGGAGAAGGAATCTGCGGAATATGTCTTCGAAACGGATCATCCCGGCCTGCAGGAGGTATATGATACCCTTGTGGAATTGGGCGTGACGGAGCCGGTGGTGCCGACATGGCTGCCGGAAGGAAATCGCCTAACTGAATTAAAGATTAAAGAAACAGCATCTAAAACAAAAGTGCATGCATCGTTTGGTCCGCATTCAAATGATACTGTTTTAGTCTATAGTGTCTACGATGTGAACGTCCCCATCGAATATCATAAAGATGACACGGAAGTTGAATTGGTCGAAATAGGAGGAAGTACTCACAGTATTATTCGGAATAACGGACTATTTGTTACTATTTGGATAAAAGATAATGTAGAATGTTCTATTTCGATAGATTGCCAAGAGGATGAGTTGTATAATATTCTTAAGTCAATCTATACTTTGGAGGTTAATTAATGAAACGATTTATTCAGTGCGTTTGTCTAACTCTTGTGGTTTCGATGCTGCTGGCTTTTCCGGCCTTGGCGGTAGATAATAGAGCCAGCAATTTTTTCTTATCTAGCAGTGTATATCTGTATAAAACCTCAGGTACAACCTTTGAAGCGTGGTTTGAGGTGGATGCGTTAGGAACTATGGATGAATTAGGCGCGTCCTTAATCAAGATTCAGAGATCTTCAGATGGTGTAAACTGGACTACGATGAAAACGGTAACAAAAGAAGATAATTCTGACTTGATTTGCAAGAATACGGGTATGCATGCCGCTTGTATTACATATACAGGAACGGTAGGCTACTATTACAGAGCATACATTGAGCTCTACGCGAAAAACAGTTCCGGAAGAGGTGAGTGGTATCGTTATACTTCTTCCATGAAGCTGTAACTCAATTGTTGGCGCAGAATCGATAGTGCGTGTCAACTCCTCTTGGTGATCATAAACCCCTCCTTATATGGGAGGGGTATTTTTATTTGATCAGCTCAGCCAATGTGGCGATAAAGAGCTTGTTGGATGGTGTCTTCCGGGAATTGGGAAAATACGTTTCCCATATTTCAGGATCCCGGCGTTCCCATGCATCAAGAATAACGACACGAATCGAGTGTTCTATTGTGTGCCAGTCGCTGCTGCCCAGGGACTCTGCAATATAGGGATACAATTCCTTGGTTAGGCTCTGCATATCATCTTCGGCAAAGTGCGGAATTGCGATGCACAGATGCTTGTATCCGACGCGGTGGACGGGTATTCCCAGCTCATGAAGGGCGTGGCGGATAGGGCTGCTTTGGATCTGGAGGGCTTGGTTGTGTAATTGTGTCATGTGAATACCTCTTTTCTGCTTTTTCCAAAGAAAAGGATACCATACTGTTAAGGCGGAAAACAACGTATAAATTTCGAGTATTTTCGAGAAAATGGAAATAAACCTGAGAATACACAAAATTCCTCCGGCTTTGAGATTTGTCTCAGGGCTGGAGGAATTTCTTAAAAGTCAGGGCCTGCTGTCATCTTGATTGTTCGTTCATTCTGCGGTATGATAATCACAGGAGGCGATAGTATGGACAGAATAGAAATCTTTAAGCAATGGATAAGTGAAAGCAAACGCATTGTGGCCTTTACGGGTGCCGGAGTGAGCACTGAATCTGGCATCCCTGATTTCCGCAGTGTGGACGGGCTCTACAGCCAGAAATTCGACTATCCCCCGGAGACCATCATCTCCCATACCTTCTATGAGCGCAAGCCAGAATATTTCTTTCGCTTCTATCGGGAGAAGATGCTGCCCCTGGGCTTCGAGCCCAATATCACCCACAGAGTGCTGGCAAGATGGGAAGAAGAGGGAAAGCTCTCTGCCGTGGTGACTCAGAACATCGACGGCCTCCACCAGAAGGCGGGCAGCAGGAAGGTCTATGAGCTCCATGGCTCGGTGCTGCGCAATTACTGCACCCGCTGCCGCAAATTCTATCCGGCGGAGTTCATCCGGGACTGGGTCGGGGTGCCGAAGTGTACCTGCGGCGCTGTGGTCAAGCCGGATGTGGTGCTTTACGAAGAGTCACTCGACCAGGACTGCATTGAAAAAAGCGTCATGGCGATCCGCAGCGCGGATATGATGATCGTGGCAGGCACCAGTTTGACGGTTTATCCCGCGGCGGGGCTGATCAACTACTACAGGGGCAATCGTCTGGTGCTGATCAACCGGGACGCCACACCCTATGACAATCAGGCGGATCTGGTGCTGCACGAGAGCCTGGGGACGGTTTTTTCACAGCTGTAAAAATAACCCGGAAAGTTTGTGACTTTCCGGGTTTTCTCTATGCTTTTCGATTTTTTCTGCGGCTTTTCATAGTATAGTAAAACCGCACGACAGTAGATACCAGCAAAATACCCACGGCCATGACGCCGGCGATGACGGCGGTCTCGGTGCCCTTCTGCAGGGCTTTTTCCGTGTTGCTTTGCAGAATATAGCTCATGGTGTAATAAATACCTGCGCCGGGGAGCAGGGGGAAGGCAGAAACCACCAGATATGTAATGGCCGGATACTTGCGGACTCGGGCCATGATCTCAGAGTACACGGCAGCGGCAACGGCAGCCCAGAAATTGGCACTGGCGTAGCCACAACCCAGTTTCATGGCAATCAGGTAGACCGCCCAGGTGAGCATACCGCCCAGGGCGCAAATGGGAACACCCATGCCGTGGACATTCCAGTAGATGGCGAAGCCCACACAGCCGATGAAGCTGACGAGAATATGGACGAAGAAGGAGTATGTGACGATTTCCGCACCGCCGGGCTGGCCCCAGATGGGAATGGTGACCTGCCATGCGGCAGCGGTGCCCAGGGCAATGGCCACGGCGATGAGCACAACCTGAACCAACCGGTTGGTGCCGGAGTTGGTATCGCCATAGATGATGTCCCGCATGGAGTTCATAAACAGAAGACCGGGCACCAGGATCATCAGGGCGCCGATGATGACGGTATCCACATTATCCGTCAGTCCGAAACCTGCAACCACATAGGCCGCCAGCGCCATGCAGAAGGAGGAGGCGATGGTACTGAAGAAGGGATTGGCTTTCAGATCATCCATGACCTTGCTGACAAGGCCGATGATGATGCCGCAAAGACCGGCCCAGAAACCGTCCAGCACAGTGCCGCCGAAAAACAGGGAAAAACCAAAGGATCCGATAAAATCCGCAATCAGAAAAGCGGGGAGGGAATAGGTCCGGCAGTTGGCACTGGTTTCCTTGAGCCACTGCATGGCCGTTTCGGCATCGGGCTTTTCGGCGCAGATCCGGCGGCTCAGGGCATTGTAGCGCTCCACGCGCTCCATGTCGTTGCCGTGATAGCCAATGCGGCGCATCCGGGTCAGTGGCTTGCCGTTGGGGGTCTCGATGCTGACGGTCACGCAGTTGGTGATGGCAAAGATCTCGGATTCGATTCCATAGGTTTTCAGCACCCGGTAGATGCTGTCCTCCACCCGGAAGGTCTCCGCGCCGCTCATTGCCAGTTCATAGCCCAGCTCCGTCGCCATATCCACAAGCAGATAATAGTCCATAATATCCCTCATTTGCAGGAAGATATAATATATAAGTATATCATATCATGGAAGAATTACAAGAAAAAAAGCGCCCGCCAAGGGCGCTTTTTCAGCGTGTCAAAAAATGCGAGCGTAGGGGCCGATGCCCACAGCTGCCCTTTGCAAAGTGCTGCGAATTCGCCGAAAACTGTTTGAACCTGTACGGTTTTATTGGGGGCGATGTGGGTGTGCATCGCCTCTACGATTCCATAATTCAGTTTTTTTCGGCGGTCTGAGGTTATTTCCTGACAAAAAGGACGCCCAGAGTGCCGGGGCCGCAGTGGCAGGAGACGGTGCAGCCGGCCAGAGTTTCGTAGACATTTTCAAAATGACCGTATTCCGTGACGGCGTTCATGACGGCGGCATAGCATTCGTCGGAGACCTGGGTTTTGGTGACAAAAAGGATGCTCCGGTCGATATCATCCCGGTCGGCCAGGCGTTCCTTTACATAGGATGCCAGGCATTTTTCGTATTTGCCGCGATACTTCTTTGTGACGCCCATCTTACCGTCCTTGACGTCGATGCAGGGCTTCAGATTCAGCAGATTGGCGCCCAAAGCGGTGACGGCGGAGCAGCGGCCGCCCTTGGCCAGATAGTCCAGCTTGTCCACCAGGAAGCTGGCTTCCACTTTCTCGGTAAAGCCGCGCAGCTCATTGGCCAGCGCATCCAGATCGGTGGCGGTTTTTGCCAGCTCGCAGGCCTTCAGAACCACCAGACCCTGGCCGGTGGAGAGGTTTCTGGAGTCGATGACCCGGACGTTGGGATAATCCTCCGCTGCCAGGCAGGCGCTCTGATAGCAGGTGGAGAAGGAGGATCCGATGGTGATGAGGATCACGCCGTCGTAATTGGGAGCATACGCTTCCAGCATGTCAGCATATTCGCCGATGCTGTTTGCGGCGGTAGAGCACAGGGCGCCGCCTGCGGCCACATGGGCGAAAATGTCGGCGGGGGTGATGGTGACGCCGTCCTTGTATTGCTGGCCGTCCTTGACCACGGTCAGGGGCACGAGGGTAATGTTGTTGTCCGCCAGCAGCTGGGCAGAGAGATCGCAGGTGCTGTCAGAGAGGATTTTGATGTTCATGTATGTACTCCTTTCAATGGCTGCTCAGTCGCAGCAGCAGCGGCTTTTGTTCATCATAAAGCAGTTGGCTTCCAGGTTTTTTCCCCGCAGGTAGCCGGCGCCCCAATCCCGCATGGCCACCAGAATGGGCATCAGGCTCCGGCCCTGGTCCGTCAGGGAATATTCGACCTTCGGGGGGATCACAGGGAAAACCTCCCGGTGGATCAGGGAATCCGCCTCCAGCTCCCGCAGCTGCTGGGTCAGCATTTTGGGTGTGGCGCCGTGGATGACCTTTTTCAGCTCTGTAAAGCGGAGCTTCTTTTCGGAAAGGTGCCAGAGGATCAGCGCCTTGTATTTGCCGCCAATGAGCTCCAGTGTGGCGGCAACGGGGCAATTTTCATGCATTGTCATGATTTCCTCCTATAGATATCTAAAAAGGTACTAATGCACAAAATAGTGCATACTTGCGTTTTCGGTATCAGATGATAGAATAGTACCACAAGGTGAATATGTTGTCAATGAATGATAAACATATTGTTTCTGTTTTGTTAAACTATATATGGAAGGTGATGCTATGAAACTGAAATTGAACGTAACAGGAATGACCTGCGCTGCCTGTTCTGCCAGAGTGGAAAAGGTGACGAAAGCAGTCCCCGGTGTTGAAAAGGTAGAAGTGAATCTTCTGGGCGGCACCATGATGGTGGAAGCGGCCAGCGATGCGGTGGTGGCGCCCATCATCACCGCGGTTACCAACAGCGGCTACGGCGCCTTTGTTCCCGGCAAAAAGCAGGAGAGCAAGGAAGCCCAGATGCCCCCAAATGACGCGCTGAAGGAAATGAAGAAGCGGATCATTGGCTCTGCGGTGTTCCTGGTGATCCTGATGTACTTTACCATGGGACATATGGTGGGACTTCCGGCCCCGCACTGGTACCACGGCACGGAAAACGCCATGGTGGCGGTGCTGCTGCAGTTTTTCCTGACGCTGCCGGCGGTGTATCTGAACCGCGCCTACTATACCCGGGGCCTGAAATCTCTGTGGCATAAGGCCCCCAATATGGATTCGCTGATCGCTGTGGGTTCCGGCGCTGCGCTGATTTACGGCATTGCGGCCATGTTCCTGATGGCCGATGCCATCGGTGCGGGGGACTGGGAGACGGTGGCTCATTACAGAGAGAATCTGTATTTTGAGTCCGCCGCCATGATCCTGACCCTGATTACCCTTGGTAAATTCCTGGAGACCCGGGCTAAGGGCAAGACTGGCGACGCCATCCGCAAGCTGATGGACCTGAGTCCCAAGACTGCTTCTGTGCTCCGGGATGGCATGGAGCATGAGCTCCCCGTGGAAGAGGTACGGGTGGGCGACACCATCATCGTCCGCTCCGGCGGCAGCATCCCCGTGGACGGCACCGTTACCAAGGGCAGAGCCGCCGTGGATCAGAGTGCCCTCACCGGTGAGAGCGTTCCCGTGGAAAAGAAGGTCGGCGACACGGTGGCGGCTGCCACCATCAACCAGTCCGGCTATCTGGAATTCCGGGCCGAGAAGGTGGGCGAGGACACGACCCTCTCCCAGATCATTCACATGGTGGAGGAGGCCGGCGGCTCCAAGGCTCCCATTGCCCGTCTGGCGGACAAGATTGCCGGTGTTTTCGTGCCGGTGGTTATGACCATTGCCGCTATTACCTTCGCAGTATGGATGCTGCTGGGGGCAGGTCTGGAATTCTCCCTGACCAATGCCATTTCCGTGCTGGTTATTTCCTGCCCCTGTGCGCTGGGTCTTGCCACCCCCGTTGCCATCATGGTTGGCACCGGACGGGGCGCGGGTATGGGTGTGCTGTTTAAGAACGCGGAGGCTCTTGAGAATCTGCACAAGGTCGATGCGGTGGTGCTGGACAAGACCGGCACCCTGACCGTCGGCAAGCCCCAGGTCACTGATGTGATCCCTGTGGGCGTATCCGAAGAAAAGCTGCTGAAGATCGCCGCTTCCATTGAAAAGCGCTCCGAGCATCCCTTCGCCAAGGCGATTCTGGAGAAGGCAAAGGGTCTGGGCGCGGGAGATGCTTCCGACTTTGAGACCATCCCCGGCCGGGGCGTCAGCGGTGTTGTGGAGGGCGTCCGCTACTACGGCGGCAATGAGAAGCTGATGGCTGAGCACGGCATTTACGTACCCCATTACGCAGCTCTGGCTTCCCGGGGCAAGACACCTCTGTATTTTGCTGCGGAGGATGGTACCTATCTTGGCGCCATTGCCGCTGCGGATGTGCTCAAGAGCGATTCCGCTGCTGCGGTTGCCCAAATGCACAAACTGCATCTTGACGTAATCATGCTGACAGGCGATAATGAAGATGTAGCCAAGGCCATTGCCGCCCAGGCGGGCATCGACCATGTGATCTCCGACGTCCTGCCCGGTGACAAGGCCGGTGCGGTGAAGAGATTGCAGCGAGACGGCAAGCATGTGCTGATGGTGGGCGACGGCATCAACGACGCCCCCGCCCTGGTCACCGCCGATGTGGGCATGGCCATCGGCGCGGGCACCGACATCGCTATGGAGTCTGCGGACGTGGTGCTGATGAGCGGAAGCCTTTCCGGCGTCAGCGACGCAGTGTGCCTGAGTAAAGCAACGATTCGCAATATCAAGCAGAATCTGTTCTGGGCATTTTTCTACAACTGCCTGGGCATCCCCGTGGCAGCGGGCCTGCTGTCTCCCATCGGCATCACTCTGAGCCCCATGATCGGCGCAGCCGCCATGAGCTTCAGCTCCGTGTTTGTGGTGACCAACGCCCTGCGTCTGCGTTATTTCAAGATCAAAAAGCAAATTCCCGAAACTGTGGAAATTCCCGTTGTGGAAGAAATCAAGGAGGAACCGAAAATGGAAACTGTTATTTATGTCAATGGTATGATGTGCCCCCACTGCAAGGCCATGGTCGAGAAGGTCTGCAAGGCTGTTCCCGGTACTGCTGACGCTGTGGTGGATCTGCAGGCAAAGAACGTCACCGTCACGGGTGAGGCCGACGTGGCTGCCCTGAAGCAGGCAATCACTGACGCCGGCTACGAGGTTGTGGGCTAAAAAGGAAAAGTACGATTTATTGGACTTATATCTTGATAGAATACAGACACAAAGCAAAAGGAGCTGAGGGTTATGTATTCTATCAGATATATTCAAGGTCACGTTCAGGTGTATGATGGTAACGGCCGGTTCCTGTTCTCCGCGGATACGGAGCGGGAGGCCAGAGAGGAATTGGAGGATTATGCGGAATCTGCGGCTTGATATCTGCTATGACGGCACCCGATACCGGGGCTGGCAGCGGCTCCCGGGAGCTGACAATACCATTCAGGGAAAGATCGAAACGGCCCTGTCCCGGATTCTGGGGGAACCCATCGAAATATCCGGCTCCGGCCGTACCGACGCCGGTGTCCACGCAAAGCAGCAGGTGGCAAGCTTTCACTGTGAGAGTACCATGCCTGCCAGGCAGATTTTGTCGGAGCTGCGGCGGTATCTGCCGGAGGATATCGGCATATACTCCTGTAAAGACGCCTCCGAGCGCTTTCACGCCCGGCTCAACGCCCGGAACAAAACCTATCAGTACCGTATCTGGAACAGCGATATGCCTTGTGTCTTCGACCGCCGGTTCGTGACGGTGATGCCGGAGGAGCTGGATCTGGAGGCCATGAAAAAAGCAGCGGCACACCTAAAGGGTCAGCATGATTTCGGGGCGTTCTGCACCAATAAGAAGATGAAGAAATCCACCATCCGCCAGATCCACTGGCTGAAGGTGGAGCGCATCGGCGAGGAGATCCGGATCACCGTCAACGGCAACGGATTTCTGCACAACATGGTGCGGATCCTGGTGGGCACCCTGGTGGAAGTGGGCCGGGGACAGCGGAACGCGGACAGCATCCCGGAGCTCTTTGAGGGTAAACGGGCTGACGCCGGTTTCCTGATGCCGCCCCAGGGCCTGTGCCTACAGGAGGTAGAGTATTGAACATTCAGATTTTCGGAAAGTCGAAATGCTTCGACACCAGAAAGGCGGAGCGCTGGTTCAAGGAGCGCCGCATCAAATATCAGTCCATCGATCTGATCCGCTTCGGCATGTCCGGAAAGGAATTTGACAGTGTCCTGCGGGCTGTGGGTGGCATCGACAATCTGATCGACTGGAACGGAAAGTCCCAGGAAATCACCAACATGAAGTACATGGACGATAAAATCGCCAAGGAAGACAAGGTCTTTGACGCCCCCGGCCTCATGAAGACTCCCGTGGTCCGCAACGGAAAACAGGCTACTGTGGGTTACTGCCCTGAAATCTGGGCTACCTGGGAATAACGATCTGTTTACAAAAGCAGTTCCCCGAAAGGGGAGCTGCTTTTTTGCCTTTTCGACCAAACCTTTGAAACTTTTTATTGCAAAACAGACAATTGAGTGGTATGCTAGGAGGGTATATGGCGTGATACTGGAAAGTTTGAACCGCATTGTCTGGGGCGCTCCGGCGCTGGTGCTGATTTTGGGTACCGGGCTGTTTTTGTCAATCCGGACAGGCTTTGTCCAATTAAGACTCTTTCCGGAGGCGGCTTACCGGTTCCTTGACCTTTTCCGCGGAAGCGGAGAGGGGAAGGGGGTATCGTCCCTTCAGGCACTGTGCACCGCCCTGGCGGCCACGGTGGGCACCGGGAATCTGGTGGGTGTGGCGGGAGCCATTGCCCTGGGAGGCCCCGGCGCTGTTTTCTGGATGTGGATCTGCGGCATTGTGGGCATGGCTACGAAATACGCCGAGGCCACCCTGGCGGTCCATTGCCGGGTGCAGGAAAAGAGCGGGTATGTCGGCGGCCCTATGTATATGATTCGCCGGGCTTTGGGAAAGCGGTGGCACTGGCTTGCCGGCGTTTACAGCTTTTTCGGCCTTGTTGCCGCTTTCGGCGTGGGCAATGCCACCCAGATCAACGCCGTTATCACCGGGATCAATGGGGTGATCCGTTATTTCGGAGGAAGCGTCAGTCGAACCTGCAACCTGGCCATCGGCTTTGTTCTTGCGGTTTTCATAGGAGCGATGCTCCTGGGGGGCGCGAATCGGATCGGCTCCGCTGCCGAAATGCTGGTGCCGGTTGCCTCTGCCGGGTACATTTTGCTGTGTCTTGGAGTCCTGATCCTCCGGCGGGAGGCTATTGCGGGAGCCTTCACATCCATCCTGACGGGGGCATTTCTCCCCGGGCGGTAACCGGCGGAATGCTGGGATCCGCTTTTCAGGCTCTGAAAGTCGGTGTATCCCGAGGTGTTTTTACCAACGAAGCCGGTATGGGTACCGCGTCCATTGCTCATGCCTGCGCGCAGGTTCCCCATCCGGTCCGGCAGGGATTGATGGGTATCATGGAGGTCTTCCTGGATACTATCGTGATCTGCACCATGACGGCTCTGGTGATCCTTTGCAGCGGCATCGCCATCCCTTACGGAACCGACGCCGGGGGAACGCTGACTGCCGAAGCCTTTGCATCCGTTTACGGCGGATGGGTAAATGTGATGCTGGCCCTATTTATGTGCTGCTTTGCTTTTGCCACGGTGCTGGGCTGGGGGCTTTACGGCGCCCGGTGTGCCCAGTATCTCTTCGGCCCGAAGGCCTGGGGCATTTTCGCGCTGCTCCAAACCTTAACGGTGCTCCTCAGCGCGGTGCTGGAGACCGGCGCCATCTGGTCCTTCGCAGAGACCGTCAACGGCCTGATGGCCATTCCAAATCTGATCGCATTGGCAGTCCTCAGCCCTCAGCTGCAGCGCCTGACCATAGAATATATCAATTTACGCGGCAGTTCCGAGGCCGCCGGAGGTACACATGAGAATCTCAATCAACGCAAACCGCTGCCAGCCTTCTCCCATGAGAAAGTTCCATCCCTATGCCCAGGAGGCCAAAAGACAGGGCAAGAAGATCTACCATCTGAACATCGGTCAGCCCGATCTTCCCACCCCCCAGGCATATTATGACGCCATCCGCAGCTTTGACGCTCCCACCCTGGAGTATGAAGCATCCCCCGGTATGCCCAAGCTGATCGACGCTATCCGCCGGTATTACCAGACTCTGGACGTGTACCTGGATCCCCGGGATATTCTGATCACCACCGGCGGCTCCGAGGCTCTGCTGCTGACGCTGCTGAGCATTCTGGATCCTTACACCGAGGTCATCATCCCTGAGCCTTACTATCCCAACTACACCACCTTCGTCAACTCCGCCGGCGGCTTCATCCGCGCCCTGCCCACCAATCCCTGGGAGGGCTACCGCTATGCCGACCGGGAGCGCATCGAGAGCCTGATCACTCCCAACACCCGTGCTATCCTGATCACAAACCCCGGCAACCCCA
Organism: Oscillospiraceae bacterium; assembly: GCA_017622295.1. Taxonomy (GTDB): domain Bacteria; phylum Bacillota; class Clostridia; order Oscillospirales; family Oscillospiraceae; genus Faecousia. The sequence continues at coordinate 52,542 of JAGARK010000052.1, read as the reverse complement.
CCGGCGTTGTGCTTTCCCAGGATGAGATGCGCATGATCGCGGACATTGCCAAGAAGCATAATCTGTTCCTGATCTGTGACGAGGTGTACCGTGAGTTCTGCTACGACGACAAGTTCGGCGTGCCAACCATGGCAAAGTACCGTGACATCGATGAGAATCTGGTCATCATCGACTCCGTTTCCAAGCGGTTCTCCGCCTGCGGCGCCCGTGTGGGCTGCGTGGTGACCCGCAATCAGGAGCTGCAGCAGGCTCTCGTTAAGTTCTGCCAGTCCCGTCTGTCCGTTGCCACCATCGATCAGCTGGGTGCGGCTGCACTGTATGATGTGGACCCCAGCTTCTTCAAGGAATCCAAGGCCGAATACAAGCTCCGCCGCGACACCGTGGTCAGCTGCCTGCGCCAGATCCCCGGCGTGGTGGTGGAGGAGCCCATGGGCGCCTTCTACGTCATGGCCAGCCTGCCCGTGGATGATGCTGACAAGTTCCAGTACTGGCTGCTGGAGAACTTCGATGTTGATGGTGAGACGGTCATGTTTGCCCCCGGCGCACCCTTCTACGAGACTCCCGGCAAGGGTGTCAGGGAGGTGCGAATCGCTTATGTTCTGAAGTGCGAGGAGCTGGAGCGGGCCATCGAGCTGCTGGCCGAGGGCATTGCCCGGTACCAGAAGGAAGTCATGAAGGTCGGATCCATCGAAACCAAGTAAAATTAAGCGCCGGATGCAGCCCATCCGGCGCGTTTTGCTTGACAAAAGGGGAGCCTTGATGGTAAAATATATGAGTAAAATCCTGCGTTGAGCGGAAAGAGTAACGTTTTATCCAAACCTTCAGAGAGCCTGGGTCAGCGGCTGAAAGCCCGGGCAGGAGCGGTGCGTGAAAGTGCGTCCGGGAGCGGGACAATTCCATATCAAGCGATAAATGAGAGTGGAACCGCGAGTATGTTTTACCCGCCTCTTATGCCCTGTGGCATAAGAGGCGTTTTTTGTTCATAAAATAACATTTGGAGGAATTCAATATGTATCTTTATAACTCTGTTTCCCATAAGAAGGAGCTGTTTGTTCCCAACAATCCCGACCTTGTCAAGATGTACACCTGCGGCCCCACGGTGTACCACTACGCCCACATCGGCAACCTGCGCTCCTACATCATGGAGGATGTGCTGGAGAAGGCCCTGCGCTATGTTGGCTACAACGTCAAGCGCGTCATGAACATCACGGACGTGGGTCATCTGGCTTCTGATGCTGACACCGGTGAAGATAAGATGGTCAAAGGCGCCAAGCGCGAGAACAAGACCGTCATGGACATTGCCCGGTTCTACACCGAGGCTTTCAAGGCAGACTGCGAAAAGCTGAATATCAAGTGGCCCGATGTGGTCGAGCCTGCTACCAACTGCATCGACGAGTATATCCACATGGTTCAGACCCTGCTGGAAAAGGGCAACGCCTACTTTGCCGGCGGTAATGTCTACTTCGATACCTCCACTCTGGAAAAATACTACGTCTTCAACGACCACAACGAGGAAGACCTGGACGTGGGCGTTCGGGAAGGCGTCGAGGAGGACACCAACAAGCGCAATAAGAACGACTTTGTTCTGTGGTTCACCAAGTCCAAGTTTGAGGATCAGGCCCTGAAGTGGGATTCTCCCTGGGGCGTGGGCTATCCCGGCTGGCACATCGAGTGCTCCTGCATCTCCATGAAGCATCTGGGCGAGGATCTGGACATCCACGCCGGCGGCATCGACAATGCATTCCCCCACCACACCAATGAGATCGCCCAGTCCGAGAGCTACCTGGGCCACAAGTGGTGCAACTACTGGTTCCATGTCCACCATCTGAACACCGAGGGAGGCAAGATGTCCAAGTCCAAGGGCGAGTTCCTGACTGTCTCCCTGCTGGAGAGCAAGGGCTATGATCCCATGGTCTACCGCCTGTTCTGCCTGCAGAGCCACTACCGCCGGAATCTGGTATTCTCCTGGGAGAACCTGGACAATGCCAAGACCGCTTATGACAAGCTGATCGCCAAGATCGCCACCTTCAAGAATGAGGGCGAGGTGGACGCTGAAGCACTGGCAAAGCTGCAGGAGAAGTTCCTGAACGCCCTGAACGGCGACCTGAATACCTCCCTTGCCATCACTGCTGTTTACGACGTGCTGAAGGCCAAGGTGGGCGACGCCACCAAGCTGGCGGCTCTGGCTGATTTCGATAAGGTTCTCTCCCTGAATCTGATTGAGGCCGCCGAGGCTCTTGCCAAGAAGCAGGCAGAGGAAGAGGCCGCCAACGCCGATCCCGAGATCGACGCACTGGTTGCCGCTCGTACCGAGGCCAAGAAGGCCAAGAACTGGGCTGAGGCCGACCGCATCCGCGACGAGCTGAAGGAGCGCGGCATCGAGATCATTGACACCCCCCAGGGCGCCAAGTGGAGAAAAGTATGAAACTGATGATTCTTGACGGTAATTCCGTCATCAATCGGGCCTATTTCGGTGTTAAACCCTTGACCACCCGGGAGGGCCTGTATACCCATGCAATCTTCGGATTTCTGAATATTCTGGAGCGCATGGAGAAGGAAGAGCAGCCAGATGCTGTCTGCGTTGCCTTCGACCTCCACGGCCCCACCTTCCGCCATCTGAAATATGATGGCTACAAGGCAACGCGCCATGGTATGCCCGAGGAGCTTGCCATGCAGATGCCCCTGATGAAGGACGTTTTGCGGGCCATGAACATTCCCATTTATGAATGCCAGGGCTGGGAAGCGGATGACGTCATCGGCACTGTGGGCAGGATCTGCTCCAATAATGGCTGGGAATGCGTCGTGGTCACCGGTGACCGGGACAGTCTGCAGCTGATCGATGACAATGTCCACATCAAGCTGGTCATCACGAAGGGTGGTCAGACCAACGCGACCCTCTATACAGAAGAAAAATTCAAAGAGGAATACGGCTTCGAGCCCAGGCGGCTCATCGACCTGAAGGCCCTGATGGGCGATTCCTCCGACAATATCCCCGGCGTCGCTGGTGTCGGCCCCAAGACCGCCACCGACCTGCTGACAAAATTCGGCACGCTGGACGGCGTCTATGAGAATCTGGAAGATAAGTCCATCCGTCCCAAGCTCCGGGAAAAGCTGGAAGCAGGGAAGGAGAATGCTTACCTGTCTTACGAACTGGCCACCATTGTTCCCGAAGCGCCCATTGATTTTGAGCCCAGGGACGCCATCGTTATGCCCTATAACCGGCCTGCGCTGTATGACCTGTTCCAGAAGCTGGAATTCGTTCGGCTGATCGACAAGTACGGCCTCCGGGGTGCGGAAATGGAAAAGCCCAAGGCGGAGATCAAGATCGCCGCGCTGCCCCGCTGCGACGAAATGCCCGAAGAGGGCCTTTCCTGCGCCGTGTATATCGCGGAGGACGGCACCCTGGGCGTTGCATGGGAGAAGGGCGTATGCACCATGACCCCCATGGAGGTTCAGATGGCCTGCAACTGTCTGCTGGGCCGCATGAACTGTATCTGCCACGATATGAAGTCCACCATGCACCGCATGGACGAGCTGGGACTGTGTCACAGCAATTTCAGCTTCGACACCGCCCTGGCGGCTTACGACCTGAACCCCTCCCAGTCCGACTATCCCGTGTCCAAGCTGGCGACCACCTTCCTTGGCACTACCGTGGACGATGGCGATGCAGCCGCCTGCGCTGAAGCCCTGTGGCATCTGCGCCCGGTTCTGACTGGTGAACTGGAGAAGCAGGGCATGACCCGGCTTTACAATGAGATCGAGCTACCCCTGTGCGATGTGCTCTACCGGATGGAGCGTGAGGGTATCGATATTGACCGGGCTCAGCTGGAGCAGTTCGGCACCATGCTGTCGGAGCGGATCGACGAATGTGAAAAGCTGATCTATTCCTATTCCGACGGTCCCTTCAACATCAATTCCACCAAGCAGCTGGGGGAGTTGCTGTTTGTCAAGCTGGAGCTGCCTCCTGTGAAGAAGACCAAAACCGGTTTCTCCACCAATGCGGATGTGCTGGAAAAGCTGAAAAACAAACACCCCATCATCCCTGCCATCATGGACTACCGGATGCTGACCAAGCTGAAGTCTACCTACGCCGACGGACTGCTGAAAGAAATCCGTGAGGATGGCAGAATTCACACCACCTTCCAGAATCTGGTGACAGCCACCGGACGCCTGTCCTCCACGGAGCCGAACCTGCAGAACATCCCCGTCCGCACTGATCTGGGCGCGGAGATCCGGAAGATGTTCATTCCCAAGGACGGCCATGTGCTGGTGGATGCGGACTACAGCCAGATTGAGCTGCGGGTCCTGGCCCACATTGCGGAAGATGAGAATATGTGCAATGCCTTCCGGGGCGGTATGGATATCCACACCGTCACCGCAAGCCAGGTGTTTGGTGTTGCGCCTGAGGAGGTCACATCCCTCCAGCGCCGCCATGCCAAGGCTGTCAATTTTGGCATCGTCTACGGCATTTCCGAATTCTCCCTGTCCGAGGATATCGGCGTCAGCCGCTACGAGGCCAAGGCCTATATCGAGAACTATCTGACCAACTACCGGGGCGTTCGTTCCTTCATGAAGAATGTGGTCGCCGAAGCCCGGGAGCGGGGCTACACCGAGACCATGTTCGGTCGCCGCCGCTATATCCCGGAGCTGAAGAGCAGCAATTTCAACATCCGAAGTGGTGCAGAGCGTATGACGCTGAATACTCCCATCCAGGGTACTGCCGCAGACCTCATCAAGCTGGCCATGATCCGGGTGGACAAGGCGCTGCGGGAGAATTATCCCGAAGCCAAGCTGCTGCTGCAGGTTCACGACGAGCTGATTGTCGAATGCCCCGAGGAGATCGCTGCTGATGTTGCCGACCTGGTCAGCCGGGAGATGGAGAATGTTGCCCAGCTGAAGGTCCCCCTCACGGCGGAAGCCAAGATCGGAAAGAGCTGGTACGAGGCAAAATGATGGAAATTTTCAGAATGAATCCCGATCATGTGGCCTCTGTGGCGGCAATCGAGCTGGAGTGCTTCGGGAAAGACGCCTGGAGCGTCCGAAGCGTTGCCGGGGAACTGGATAACAAGCTGGCACTGTGGCTGGTTGCCCTGGACGGCGACACCGTGGCGGGCTATGTGGGCTCCCAGACGGTAATGGACGAAACGGATATGATGAATGTGGCGGTCACCGCTGCGTTCCGCAGGCAGGGCATTGCCGAAAAACTGGTGAATGCACTGGTGGAGGAACTGAAATCCATCGGCAGTCACAGCCTGACTTTAGAAGTCCGCGCTTCCAATGCCCCTGCCATCGGCCTGTATGAAAAGCTGGGCTTTATCCAGACGGGCCTACGGAAGAATTACTACCGAAACCCCAGAGAAGACGCTCTGATCCTGCGAAAGGAGTGGAAAGCATGAACATTTTAGCTGTGGAATCCTCCTGCGATGAGACTGCTGTGGCCATCGTCCGGGACGGACGGGAAGTGCTGACTGACTGCATTGCCTCCCAGGTGGCCCTTCACCGGGAATACGGCGGCGTGGTGCCGGAGATCGCATCCCGAAAGCATATTGAAGCCATCTACGGCCTTGCGGATCAGGCTCTGGAAAATGCCGGTCTGACCCGTGATGAGATTGATGCAGTGGCTGTGACCTATGCTCCCGGCCTGATTGGTGCGGTGCTGGTGGGCGTCAACTTTGCCAAAGCTGCCGCCATGGCGCTGAACAAGCCTCTGATCCCGGTCCACCATATCCGGGGCCATATCGCTGCCAATTATCTGGCCTATCCCGATCTGGAGCCGCCCTTTCTGTGCCTGGTGGTCTCCGGCGGTCATACCATGATCATCGAAGTCAAGGACTACACCGATATGCAGATCCTGGGAACCACCCTGGATGATGCAGCAGGCGAGTGCTTCGACAAGGTGGGCCGTGTGCTTGGCATGCCCTATCCCGGCGGCGCGGCGCTGGACAAGGCCGCTCAGCAGGGGGATGAGACCAGGTACCATCTGCCCGTTGCCAAGCCCGGTGAGAATCCTTACAATATGAGTTTCTCCGGACTGAAGACCGCAACGCTGAATCTGATCCACCACGCCGAGCAGGTGGGGGAGGAGCTGGATATTCCCAGCCTCTGTGCTGCCTTTACTGCTGCGGTTTCCGAAACGCTGGTACCCAGAGTCGTGCGGGCGCTGGAGGAAACGGGGTACAAGAAGGTTGCCGTGGCTGGCGGTGTAGCCGCTAACTCCAGAATCCGTCACGACATTCTGGAAGCTGCGGGCAAGCTGGGTGCGGAGGTTTACATGCCGCCGCTGAAGCTCTGCGGTGACAACGGCGCCATGATCGGCTCCCAGGCCTATTACGAATATCTGGTCGGCAATGTGGCTGACATGAGCCTCAACGCCTATGCCACCAAGTCCATCCTGGGCGAAGCCCTGTGAGAAAAAGCGGAAGACGAAAGTCTTCCGCTTTTTGCATGGTTATTCGCAAAATGAATATGAAGGAAATGTGAAAATTGTTTTCGATTTGTAACCGGTTGGGAATTGTTACGGAATTGTTGAAAATTCCTGAATTCGACGTATTTCGGCATTGTATTTGTGGAGAAGGGCTGTGGAAAAACCTGTGGAAAGTGTTGAATACTTTTGTGAATAATCAGGACGCTCCTTGTTTTTGCAAAGAAAATGAAAATGCAAAGGCAATCTTTTTTGAAAAGAAATTTTATGATATAGTATGAAAACCTATAAATAAATGTGCGATTATCAATGTTTTTGCTGATGAAAAGTTCTCTGCTTTCGTATAAGAGGAAGTTCATGACATTCCGGTTCCGACTTTCAAAAAAGAAGGAATCGGTTGTTGAAAACTTCTTTGAAAGCCATAAACCATTCATTATGGACATTCGTAGGGCCCGGCCGGGAGGCCGGGCCCTACACTCATACCGCGGCTATGTGTCATTCCCGGATTTGTCAGAGATTGACCACATTCCGAGGCTTTCCGGCCAGAAAAGCGCCGATGTTTTCGGCGGTGATGTCAATGATCCGCTGGCGGGCTTCCCCCTGGGCCCAGGCCATGTGGGGGGTTATGATGCAGTTGGGGGCACTCAGCAGGGGATTGTCGGGTAGGATGGGCTCACGGGATACCACATCCACAGCGGCTCCCCGGACTTTGCCGGAGCAAAGCGCGTCGGCGAGGGCCTGTTCATCGATCAGCGGGCCCCGGGAGGTGTTGAGAATGATGACGCCCTCCTTCATCTTGGCGATGGCGGCTTCGTTGATGATGCCTGTGGTCTCTGGGAACAGAGGGCAGTGGAGTGAGATCACATCGGATTCTGCAAGCAATCTGTCCAGCTCCACATACTCGCCGATTTCACGTCCTTCGTCACATTGGCTGCGGCTGCAGGCGATGATCCTCATGCCCAGGGCTTTGGCAATCCGGCCGGTGGCCCTGCCGATGCGGCCGAAGCCGATGATGCCCATGGTCTTGTCGGCCAGCTCCATCTGTGGCGTGTCCCAGAAGCAGAAATTGGGGCAGGATTCCCAGCGCCCTTCGTGTACGGCACGGTCATGGTGACCGATGCGGTGGCACAGCTCCAGCAGCAGGGCAATGGTAAACTGGGACACAGCGGCGGTGCCGTACCCCGGGACATTACACACCGGAATTCCACGGTAACCGGCGGCATCGCAGTCGACGATGTTGTAGCCGGTGGCGGTGACGGCAATGAGTTTGATGTTGGGACAGGCGGCCAGCACTGATTCCGTGATAGGCGTTTTGTTGGGAACCACGATCTCCGCGTCGCCGATGCGCCGGATGATCTCGGACTCGCCCACAGTCTGATCGTACACGGTAGTTTCGCCCAGGGATGCGATGCAATCCCAGCTCAGGTCGCCGGGATTCAGAGCCTGGCCGTCGAGAATGACGATTTTCATAGAGTGCACCTCCGTTTTGGGATTGGATACTTGCAAAGCTCCCGCTGATTTGATAGGATAGAGAAAACGTGGTAAGGAGATCGGCATGGAGCTTTTATATGTGGATGATGATATCCTGGTCTGTCTGAAGCCAGCCAGAGTGCTGTCGACGGACGAACCCGGTGGCGTACCAGAGCTGGCCCGGGAAGCCTTGGGGGATCCCAATGGGGATATCCGGACGGTGCACCGGCTGGACCGGGTGGTGGCAGGATTGATGGTACTGGCGAGAAATTCCAAAGCAGCCTCGGAGCTGTCCCGTCAGATCCGGGACGGGGAATTCGATAAGGAATATGTTGCTGTGGTTCATGGAAGACCTGAAGCAGATATGGGAACCTACCGGGATCTGCTGGGCCGTGACAAGGCACGGAAAATGACCTATGTGGCCGCAGAAATGGCCAAGGGCATTCAGGAGGCTGTGCTGGATTACAGAATCATTGCCAGGGGAGAGGCCATGAGCCGGGTCCGGATTCAGCTTCATACCGGCAGAACTCATCAGATTCGGGTCCAGTTTGCCAGCAGGGGAATGCCCCTTGTGGGAGAACGGAAATACAGTGAGCGCAATGACCCCTGCGAAATCGCTCTCTGGTCTTATCGGATCGGTTTTACCCATCCCAAAACCGGGGAGCAGATGGAGTTTGTCCATGAGCCGCCGGAAATCTGGCCCTGGACGGCAGTTTAATTATATCAGGCTTTATTCTCAGCGGCAAGGCTGAGTTGGAGGTGCAGTGACAGTGAGTCATTATGATTTTTTTCAGAATCGGGAGTGTGAGTACTTCCCCTGTCATCCGGGGGCGGACCCGGAAACATTCAGCTGTCTGTTCTGCTATTGCCCGCTGTATGCCCTTGGGGATAAGTGCGGCGGCAGCTACCGGTATCTGGAAAATGGCATAAAAGACTGCTCCGGCTGTCTGCGCCCCCACTGCCGGGAGAATTACGATAAGGTCATGGAGAAAATGGCTCTGGTGATGGAAATGGCGAAAAAGCCTTGATTTTTCCATTGTTGGCTGATATAATACAGCAGTTACCTGGAGACGTATCGAAGCGGTCATAACGGGGCTGACTCGAAATCAGTTAGGGCGCAAGCCCACGTGGGTTCGAATCCCACCGTCTCCGCCAAAAAGAACACGCAACTATTTGGTTGCGTGTTCTTTTTTATAGAAACTTTCCCCATCGTATGATATGATAAATCACATAAGCAATTGTTTTATGTGGAGGTCCTTGGGGCGATCGGATCATCCACTGCGTAGATTGTGCGTTTATTTCCAATACGGGAACGGCATCTTTTATCGGGAATGTACCAATCAGAAAAGTGGAAGAAATGATCATCCATGAAAATGCGGAAAACGCTTCAACTTATAAGGGAGGAAACCATATGTATCATGCATCCGAAAATCGTTATGACACCATGCCCTACAACCGTCTGGGTATCAGCGGTTTGAAGCTGCCTGCAGTTTCGCTGGGACTGTGGCACAATTTCGGCAACACCGGCCGTTTTGACAACATGAAGAAGATGTGTTTTACCGCCTTCGACAACGGTATCACCCACTTTGACCTGGCAAATAACTACGGTCCTCCCGAAGGTGCTGCCGAGATTCATTTCGGCCGGATCCTGAAAGAAGACCTGGGCATGTACCGGGATGAGCTGATTATCTCCACCAAGTCCGGCTACTGGATGTGGCCCGGTCCCTACGGTGAGTGGGGCAGCCGGAAGCAGCTGCTTTCCAGCTTGGACCAGAGCCTGAAGCGGATGGGCCTTGACTATGTGGACATTTTCTATCATCACCGTCCTGATCCTGATACGCCCCTGGAGGAGACAATGGGCGCTCTGGCAACGGCTGTCCAGTCCGGCAAGGCGCTGTATGTGGGTTTGAGTAACTACGATGGCTCCCGGATGGAGAAGGCGGCGGCGATCCTGACGAAGATGCGGGTGCCCTTTGTCATCAATCAGAACCGCTACTCCATCTTCGACCGCACCATTGAACGCAACGGTCTGAAGGATACTGCCGCGAAACTGGGGAAGGGTATTATTGCATTCTCTCCTTTGGCTCAGGGAATGCTGACAGATCGTTACCTGAACGGCATCCCTGCTGATAGCCGCATCCGGACGGATACCCGCTTCCTGAAGGAATCCGCCCTGACACCGGAGCGGCTGGAGCAGATCCGGCAGCTCAATGACCTGGCTGCCCAGCGCGGTCAGACATTGGCACAAATGGCACTGGCGTGGGTGCTGAGAGACGGTATTGTTACCAGTGTGCTGGGCGGTGCATCCAGACCTGAACAGGTACTGGATAATATCCAGGCAGCTCAGAATACGGCGTTCACTGCTGACGAACTGGCGCTGATTGACCGGATCAGCCTTGGGTAACGGGCAGTTTCAGAAAAAGAGAGGGGAAAGAGAATTATGGAACAATGGCTCGAAAGTGTCCACAGCGACGGCACAGAGGAATTTGTCAGCAATCCGAGTCCCAAGCTGTTTGAAATGGTGCAGGTGCGCATCCGGATGTACGAGGATGCTCCAGTCAAACATGTACTTCTTCGCTCCAACCCAAACGGCGAGGAGCATTACGAGGAAATGCAGGTTGTAAAGATTGAGCACGGCCTGAAATATTACGAAGCGCCTCTGCGTATCTCCGAGAACCGGATGCCCTACCAGTTCTATCTGGTCTGTGAGGATGTGGTATATTTCTACACCCAGAATGGCATCACCACCTATGTGCCGGACTTAACCTATGATTTTGTACTGCTGGCCGATTACGTCCAGCCAGAATGGGTCAAGGACGCGGTGTTCTATCAGATTTTCCCGGAGCGGTTCTGCAATGGCGATCCCAGCAACGATGTCCGGGACGGCGAATACGCCCGTGACGGTCATCCCACCATCAGGATGAAGAGCTGGGATGATCCCTGCCTGACTTATCAGGAGGGCTTCTGCCTGGATTTCTACGGCGGCGACCTGCAGGGTGTTAAGGAAAAGATCCCCTACCTGAAAGAATTGGGCGTGACAGCGGTTTACCTGAACCCCATTTTTACTGCCCCTTCCGTACATAAGTATGACTGCCTGGACTATTTCCATGTGGACCCCCATTTCGGCGGCGATGAAGCGTTGGCAGAATTGAGCGCGGCGCTGCATGAAAACGGCATGAAGCTGATTCTGGATATCTCCATTAACCACACCGGCATCGACCACAAGTGGTTTAATAAGGACGGTATCTGGTTCAACAAGAGTGAGGGCGCATACAACAATCACGATGCTCCCGAACGGGGTTACTATTTCTTCGGCGAGGACAATTCCTACCTGGGCTGGCTGGGAGTAGAGACCCTGCCTACCCTGAACTATACCTCCGGCGCCCTCCGGGAAATTATCTACCGTTCCGAGGATTCGGTGCTGAAGAAGTGGCTGAAGCCCCCTTACAGCATTGACGGCTGGCGTTTTGACGTGGCCAACATCATGGGCCGTAAGGACGAGCTGCAGCTGTCCCACGAGCTGTGGCCTGAGATCCGCAGGAGCATCCGGGAGGTCAATCCCCAGGCATACATCCTGGCGGAGGAATGGGGCGACTGCGCTGCGTACCTCCAGGGCAGCGAGTGGGATGCGCCCATGAATTACTACGGCTGCGGCCGTGTGATCCGTCAATTTCTGGGGGAACCGGATCTGTTCATGGCCAGAAATCCCATTTTGCGGAACATCCCCTACAAGATGACGGCCCAGGATGTGAAGCACCGCGTCATGGAGCATTTGGCCAAGATGCCCTATGCGCTGCAGCAGAATCAGTTCAACCTCTTCGACAGCCATGACGTCAGCCGCCTGCACAACAATCCCAAGGTGCATCCTGACGAATACCGGGGTGCAGTAATCTTCCAATTCATGCTGCCCGGTGCGGCATCCATCTATTATGGCGACGAAGCAGCAGCGGACGGTGTGCTGGGCAGCAATGAGGGCTGCCGCTATCCCATGCCCTGGAGCAAGGACATCAAAAACGGTGAGGCCTACAGGCTGAACCAGACCATGGCGAAGCTGAAGGCGGAACACAAGGCTTTGAGCCATGGCGGCATGAAGTTCCTGTATGCCCAGGGGCAGGTGATTGCCATCGCCCGGTTCTGGGGCGACGAGGTCTATGTTGGCATTCTGTCCACCGATGACAAGGATGTGAAGATCCGCCTGCCCCTGGGTGCGGTGGGCGCCAAAGCTCCAAGACGCGAGATTTTCGGAAAAGAGCTGGAATACGGGCAGCTGGACGATGCTGCCGTCGAGCTGACTGTGAAGGCACATCAGGCTTATTTCATGGAATGTCAGATGCGCTGAGGAAGCCGCGGCATGGGTAGACGGACCGTCCGGGAGGCCGGTCCCTACAAGTACCAATGAGGGACGGTGCGAGGCTTCGGTATGTGGACGGTCCCTGCCAATGTGATATCCCCAAAAAATACCTTTGACAAATCCTTTATTATTTGGTATATTCAATGCGGTTAGTTGCAACTAACCGCATTTTTTGTGCAGGAGTTAGGTGTGGCTAACCGGCATCTGAATGATTCATCGGAACAGGATGGTTATGAATATGATGATCAACAAACGACTGATTGCTGCAGTCAAGGAAAGTAAAAAGTACATTGCCGGGAATGTGATTTGCCAGTGGGTATCCCTGGCCGCCAATATCGCCATGATGGCGGCCATTGCCCGGATGCTGCAAAGCCTGTTTGTGGGCGACAGCGAGGAAGGGCAGATCGCTGTGACAGCTGTGATTGCGGCTGCCGCAGTTGTGATCCGCTATATTTGTGCGGTCATGTCCAGCCGGATGGGATATTTGTCAGCCAAGGCCGTCAAGAAGACTCTGCGGGAAATGATCTTCCGCAAGCTCTTACGGCTGGGCACTTCTTATAAAGAGCAGGTCAATACCTCCGAAGTGGTGCAGGTGGCAGTGGAGGGCGTTGACCAGCTGGAAACCTATTTCGGCGCGTATTTGCCTCAGTTCTTCTATGCAATGCTGGCGCCGCTGACATTGTTCTGTGTGCTGAGCCTGGTGAATTTCCCCTCTGCCATTGTACTGCTGATTTGTGTGCCGCTGATTCCTGTGACGATCATAGGCGTGCAGCGGTGGGCCAAAAAGCTGCTGGCAAAATACTGGTGGCAGTATACCGCACTGGGTGATACGTTCCTTGAGAATCTCCAGGGGTTGACCACCACGAAAATCTATCAGGCGGATGCATTCAAGCATCGGCAGATGAACGAACAGAGCGAGCATTTTCGGCGCATCACCATGAAGGTACTGACCATGCAGCTCAACTCCATCACCATCATGGACCTGATCGCCTACGGCGGAGCGGCGCTGGGCGTGATTCTGGCGACCACTCAATTTCAGGCGGGACGTGTGGACCTGGCAGGCTGTATCCTGATCATTCTGCTGGCGGCGGATTTCTTCCTGCCTATGCGGATGCTGGGCAGCTTCTTCCACATCGCCATGAACGGTATGGCGGCAAGTGACAAGATCTTCCGCCTGCTGGATCTGACGGAACCGGTACAGAAGAACGAAGCCGTTCCGGAGGATTGCTCTATCGAATGCAAGGGTCTGCGCTTTGCCTATGATGCCGACCGGGAAATTCTCCACGGCTTGGATATGTCTTTCCCCAAAGGAAGCTTTACCGCCCTTGTAGGTGAATCCGGCTGCGGCAAGTCCACCATTGCTGCGCTTCTGATGGGCAGAAATAAGGGCTATACCGGGTCGATCACCGTCGGCGGCATATCTCTTTGTGAGCTGAGTGAAGCGAGCCTGATGGAGAACTTCACTTACATTTCCCACCAAAGCTATCTGTTCAAGGGAACCGTTCGGGAGAATCTGTTGATGGCGTGTCCCAATGCAGGGGAGGATACCCTTTGGCAAGTGCTGGAGCAGGTGAAGCTGGCGGACTTTCTTCGAGCTGAAAAGGGGTTGGATACTGTTTTGAATGAGAAGGCCGGCAATCTGTCCGGTGGTCAGTGCCAGCGGCTTGCCTTAGCCCGGGCACTGCTCCATGACAGTCCGGTGTACATTTTCGACGAAGCTACATCCAACATCGATGTGGAGAGTGAAAACGATATTATGGCGCAGATCCATGCCCTGGCAAAAACCAGGACGGTTATTCTGATATCCCACCGTCTGGTCAATGTGGCAGGTGCGGACAAAATCTATGTGCTGGATCAGGGGTGCATCGCAGAATCCGGCAGTCACAGGGAGCTTCTGGCAGCCAGGGGCGCCTACGCCAGGCTGTGGAACGCCCAGCAGGAACTGGAGAATTACACCAAGGGAGGTGACGTAAATTGACACGAAGCGGATTTCACATTATGAGCCGGCTCATCGGCCTTGTAAAGCCTCTTGTGGGCTTCATGCTCCTGGCGATCACCATGGGTCTGATCGGTCATCTCTGCGCCGCCTTTATCACGGTGTTCGGCGGTTACGCGATCATATATGTGCTGCACCCGGAATGGTCTGTGAATCTGGGTGTGCTGTTTGGAGCAGTTCTGGTTTTTGCCCTGGTCCGCGGCTTTCTGCGTTACGCTGAGCAGGCCTGCAACCATTTCATTGCCTTCAAGCTGCTGGCATTGATCCGGGATAAGGTGTTTGGCGCGCTGCGCAGGCTTTGTCCTGCAAAATTGGAGGGAAAGGATAAGGGAAACCTGATCTCCATCATTACCTCTGATATCGAATTGCTGGAAGTGTTCTATGCACACACCATTTCGCCCATTGCCATTGCGTTCCTTTTCTGCATGATCATGGTCTGCTTTATTGGCAGCTACCATGCGGCGCTGGGGATTCTTGCCCTGGCTGCTTACATCAGCGTAGGTGTGATCATTCCCATCGTGACTTCCAAATTCAGCGGTGATGATGGTATTCGCTTCCGCAGCAAATCCGGCGCGTTGTCCTCCTTTGTGCTTGACAGCCTGAGAGGTCTCAGTGAAACCCTGCAATACGGACAGGGTGAAAAACGGATGGCGGCTATGAATGCCCAGACCGATGCCCTTTCCGGGGATGAGGAGCGCATGAAGCGCACCGCAGGCAGGAACACCGCCGTAACCAACACGGTGATCCTGATCTTCGATCTTGCAATGCTGTTTCTGTCTGCCGCCCTTGTGGGCTTCGAGGGCTGCCTGATCGCAACACTGGCGCTGATGAGTTCCTTTGGCCCTGTGGTGGCGCTGGCGGCATTGGGAGCAACCTTGCAGAATACCTTTGCCGCGGGCAACCGGGTGCTGGATATTCTGGACGAAAGCCCTGTGGTGGAAGAAGTCACCGGCAAGGAAGCTGTGCAATTCAGCGGCGCAGCCGCCGAGCATGTATGCTTTGCCTATGGTGAGGAAACCATTTTGGATGATTTTTCTGTCACCATTCCTGAAAACAGGATCATCGGCATCAACGGCCGCTCCGGCAGCGGAAAGTCCACGCTTCTGAAGCTTTTTATGCGCTTCTGGCAGGTTCAGCAAGGCGCAGTCAGGATTTCCAGCAGAAATGTGGATGATATCAATACCACAGATCTTCGCGATATGGAAAGCTTTGTAACACAGGAAACCCATCTGTTCCACGATTCCATCCGCAACAATCTGCGCATTGCCAAGCTGGATGCCGCCGATGAAGAGATCATCGCCGCCTGTAAAAAAGCCTCCGTACACGAGTTTATCATGAGCCTGCCCAAGGGCTACGATACCGAAGTCGGCGAGCTGGGCGATACCCTCTCCGGCGGTGAGCGGCAACGGCTGGGTCTGGCACGGGCATTCCTCCACGATGCGCCCTTCCTGCTGCTGGATGAACCCACCTCCAACCTGGACAGCCTCAATGAAGCTGAGATTCTCAAATCCCTCCACGAAGCGTGTGCCGACAGGACGGTGGTACTGGTCTCCCACCGGAAGTCCACCATGGGCATTGCGGACACGGTTTATTCCGTAGAACACGGGAGGATGAGCTGATGGATGTGAAAACCAAGCGGGAGCGGGAAAAGGAAACCGTATCTTTGATGATTGCCATCTATTGCCGGAAACACCACGGCGGCCGGACGCTATGCCCGGAATGCGCTTGTCTTGATGCCTATGCAAGACTTCGCAGCGACAAATGTCCGTTCATGGAGACAAAAACCTTTTGCTCCAACTGCAAGGTACATTGCTATAAAAAGGATATGCGTGAAAAGATCCGGGAGGTGATGCGGTTCTCCGGCCCCCGGATGCTCTTCCATCACCCCATTATGGCGATCCGTCATGTGATCGAAACGAAGAAAGAACAAAAACGAATGGAGAATAACAATGAAGCTTAAAAAGATACTTTGGATCGTCTTAGGCTGCATCGGCGTGGGACTTGGCGCTGTGGGCGCAGTTGTCCCCATGCTCCCGGCCTTTCCCTTTCTGCTGTTGGCTGCCTTCAGCTTTGCACGGTCTTCCGAGAAGCTGCACACCTGGTTTATTAACACCAGACTCTATAAGGACAATCTGAAAGACTTTGTGGCCGGAAAGGGCATGACCGTCAAAACCAAGGTCCGGATCATGATCACGGTGACGCTGTTCATGAGTGTTGGCTTTATTATGATGGGCCTGAAGGGCATCGTCACCGGATGCGTCGTTTTGGGCTGTGTGTGGGCATTTCATATCATCTACTTCATTTGGGGTGTAAAGACGATCCCTGCCGCCAAGGAGCCTGTCAAAGCATGAAAAAGGTACTCAACATTGCGCTTCTGATCAGCTTCGTCGTTACCATCATGGTACCTCTGACCGGAATCCATATCCACAAGCTGGCATCCTTGCTTTTTCTTTTGCTGAGCGGCATCCATACCATCGCCTGCCGCAAAGGATTAGGCGCAAAGCGTTTGGCTTTGCTGGGGCTGATTGTCCTTTCCTTCGCCACGGGCCTGTTTGGTATGATTCTGGATCAGTTTCCCGTCATTCTGATTTTCCACCGCTGCATTTCCATCGCCTTGGTGTTTTTCCTGGCAATTCATATTTTTGTATTTCACAAGAGATTGCGCTGAGCATGGTGCAAACGCGCGCACAGAACACCCAACGGCTGGTTGGGTGTTTTGTTTTCCCCGGCGATCCCTATGAAAAGGACAAACATCAATAAAAGGCTGCGTGGACGGCCAATGGCCGGGTCTGCATCCATTTTGCAGCCTTTATCGATTAAAAAATGGAATCAATCACAGGATCGGAAATACTTGTATGGCGTGCGATGTCGTGATACAATAATAGCGGATCATAACAGTTTGGGAGTTGGGAATATGTCTGAAGAAAAGAATATGCGAAAAATGGATCTGGTGGACATCCAGATCGGTGTGACCATTATCTTGTC
The DNA here is from genome assembly GCA_017622295.1 of Oscillospiraceae bacterium. Lineage (GTDB taxonomy): Bacteria > Bacillota > Clostridia > Oscillospirales > Oscillospiraceae > Faecousia. The sequence goes on along the minus strand of JAGARK010000052.1, from coordinate 35,319 downwards.
GATGCTGCTTTGCCATTGGGCAAACCAGGCCGGGATCCGCATTGAGGCGTTGGTTGTAACCACCGGCGCGATCATGTGTGTGCAGGACAGCACAAAGGCGGCATACAAGGCTTCCCTGGTCCGGATTCTGGGGGTCCTCTGCGGCGGCTTGACCGGTATTGCCATCGTGTTGATCGACAATGTGCTCGGCATGACCTATGTGTTTTATCTGATGTGCGGCATGGGAGTTGTGCTGAATATGCTGCTGTGCAGGCAGTTTGGTCTGAATTATGTTCAGGGCCGGGTCAGCTGTATTACGATGCTGCTGGTGGTGATGGTGGCTCATGGGGCAGACCGGCTTGAGTATGCCATGGGACGCCTTGTGGGCGGTCTGGCAGGTGCGCTGGTGGCAATCCTGGTTACCTATGTGTTTGCGGCAATCGGCAAAATCTGCCGCAAAAAAGGAGAAAAGAAATGAACAATACCCGAAAGGAACTGCTTCGCACCGTCAAGTTTGTGCTGTTTTCAATCAGTGCCGGAGTGATCCAGGTGCTGAGCTTTACGCTGATGGAGGAGCTGCTGCAGCTCTCCCATTGGCTTTCGTATCTGGTTTCTCTGATTCTTTCGGTTCTGTGGAACTTTACCCTGAACCGGAAATTCACCTTCTGCTCGGCAAACAATGTGCCGGTAGCTATGATGCAGGTGGCAGTGTTTTATCTGGTGTTCACGCCGCTGTCCACCTGGTGGACGGCAATTCTGACGGCCCCGGAGGTGGGCTGGAACGAATATCTGGTGCTGGCTCTGACCATGATCGTCAATTTCGTCACGGAATACCTGTATGATCGTTTTGTTGTATTCGGCAAGAGCATCGACACCGCCAAAAAGCAGCCCCGGGAATGATCCCGCAGTTGAATATGAAAGTCAACCGCAGCTTCGATAGAAGTTGCGGTTGTTTTTATTTTGTGCTACAATGATGCCAAGTTGGTTTATGAAAGAAGATGATTGCATGGAAATCAAGATCCGAAAAGCCGGAAGGGAAGATACAGAGTGTTATCTCGCATTCCTGCATGATATCAAAAATGCCATGGTTCAGGGGGACTGGTTTTATCTGGATCCTGATGAGGACACCCGGGAGATGATGGCAGAGGGCAGCATGCAGCTGTGGTTTGCGCAAATGCAGGACCGAATCGCCGGAGTTTTCAGTATCATTGTTCCCGGTAAGAAATCCTTCAATCTCGGCTGTGACCTGGGCTTTGACGAAGAAATGCTGAGTCGCGTGGTCCATATGGACACGGCGGCGGTCCATCCGGACTTCCGGGGCCATGACCTTCAGCACCGGATGATGATGGCGGCGGAGGAGGAGCTGCGGGCCATCGGCGGCAGGATCCTGCTGTGCACCATCCATCCTGATAACCGTTACAGCGTTCAAAATGTCCTGAAGCAGGGCTATACCATCGAAAAGAAGCTGGAGAAATACGGCGGCTCCATCCGCTATATTCTCCGGAAGGATCTTCCCTGAAGGAGGTAAACACATGAATCCTTATGAGATCAAAGAAGTCGGCGCCTACCTGGCGGGCAATACCTATCCCGGCCGGGGCATCATCATCGGCAAATCCGCCGATGGAAAATCCGCTGTGGCTGCCTACTTCATCATGGGCAGAAGCAGCAACAGCCGCAACCGGATCCTGGCGGAAAAAGAGGGAAGCCTCTTTACGGAGCCCTTTGACACTTCCAGGGTGGAGGATCCCAGCCTGATCATTTATCGGGCCATCCGGCAGTATGAAAACAAGCTGATCATTACCAACGGCGACCAGACCGATACCATCTATGATGGTCTTGTATCCGGAATCTCTTTCGACGCTGCTCTGGAAACCCGGGAGTTTGAGCCCGACGGTCCCAACTGGACCCCCCGGATCAGCGGCATGCTGACCTTTGAAAAGGGTGACTTTACCTACAAAATGAGCATCCTGAAGTCCGGCGACGCAGAGGGGTCCTTCTGCAACCGGTTCGGCTTCCACTATGCATCCAAGGCGGGGCTGGGGCATTTTCTGCACACCTACGTTTGCGACGGCAATCCCATTCCCACCTTCCGGGGAGAACCGGGGCGTATCAGCATTCCCGATGATATTGACGCATTTACCGGAGAAATCTGGAACGCACTGGATGAAAACAACAGGATTTCTCTGTACGTCCGCTATATTGACCTGGGAACCGGCAAGCATACCAGCCGCCTGATCAACAAAAATGTGTGAGGAGAATTGCCATGAAGGAATTTGAACTGAAATACGGCTGCAATCCCAATCAGAAGCCTGCAAAGATCTACATGCATAATGGCAGCGACCTGCCCATCACCATTCTGAACGGCCGTCCCGGCTACATCAATTTCCTGGATGCCCTGAATTCCTGGCAGTTGGTCAGGGAACTGAAGGAAGCCACGGGAATGTGCGCCGTGACCTCCTTTAAGCATGTTTCTCCCACCTCTGCCGCAGTGGGCAAGGTTCTGCCTGAGAATTTGAAGAAGGCCTGCTTCGTGGACGATATCCCCGAGCTGGATGAGAGCCCTCTGGCCTGCGCCTACGCCCGGGCCCGGGGCACCGACCGGATGTGCTCCTTCGGCGATTGGGTGGCTCTGAGCGACGTATGTGACGCGACCACTGCCAAGCTGATCGCCCGTGAGGTTTCCGACGGTGTCATTGCTCCCGGGTATACCGATGAGGCAATGGCGATTCTCAGGACCAAACGCAAGGGTGGTTATAATGTGGTTGCCATTGATCCCAATTTTGTCCCTGATGAGCAGGAGCATAAGCAGGTCTATGGAATTACCTTTGAACAGGGACGCAATAATTTCAAAATCGGCGAGCATCTGCTTCAGAACATCGTCACCGCCAATAAGGATTTACCCGAATCTGCAAAGATCGATCTGATCATCTCTCTGATCACCCTGAAGTATACCCAGAGTAACTCCGTATGCTTTGCCTACGACGGTCAGGCCATCGGCGTCGGCGCCGGTCAGCAGTCCAGAATCCACTGCACCCGTCTGGCGGGCTCCAAGGCGGACACCTGGTTCCTGCGCCAGCATCCCAAGACCCTGAACCTGCCATTCCGGTCTGATCTGGGCCGACCCAACCGGGATAACGTTATCGACGGCTACATCAACGGCAATGAAGAGGATGTCTGCGCCGACGGCATTTGGCAAAACTATTTCACCGAACAGCCCGAGCGCCTGACAGAAGAAGAAAAGAAAGCGTTCCTGGCTGCCTTCGACGGTGTGGCCATGGGCTCTGATGCGTTTTTCCCCTTCTCTGACAACATCAAGCGGGCCAAGGCCTCCGGCGTCAAGTACATCGCCGAGCCCGGCGGTTCCATCCGGGATGATCTGGTCATCGAAGAATGCGACCGCAGCGGTATGGTCATGGCCTTCACCGGCATGCGTCTGTTCCACCACTAAAGAAGAATTGAAAGATGAAAGATAACAAAACGTATATTTTTGAAACCATGCCGGTACCGGCGGCGCTGGCTAAAATGGCGGTTCCGACCATTATGAGCCAGCTGATCACCCTGATATACAACATTGCGGATACCTGGTTCATCGGACAGACCGACAATCCTTACATGGTGGCTGCCTCCTCGCTGGTGCTGACGGTATTTTTGATGACTTCTGCCGTAGCCAATCTTTTCGGTGTCGGCGGCGGCAGTCTGGTGGTTCGTCTGCTGGGTACAAAGGAAGCTGAGGAAGCAGGCCGTGTGGCATCGCTGAGTCTTGTGATGGCAGGCGCTGCGGCGATTACCTTTTCCGTGCTGTGTCTGGTATTCATGAATCCGCTGCTGCGGCTTCTGGGCGCCAGCGATGAGACCATCGGCTACGCCCGGCAGTATCTTTTGTTTGTGGTGGTCATCGGCGGTCTGCCCACGGTGATGTCCAGTACCATGAGCGCCATGCTGCGAAATGTGGGCTACTCCAAAGAGGCGGGCTTCGGTCTGAGTCTGGGCGGCGTGCTGAATGTGATTCTGGATCCCATCTTTATGTTCCTGATTATGCCCGATGGGTATGAAGTCATGGGCGCAGCCATTGCCACCATGCTGTCGAATTGTGTGGCCTTTGGATACTTTGTTCTGGTATACCGCCGGGTCAGAAAGATTTCCATTCTGGCTTTGCCCAGAAGGGTGGAGAAGATCGGGCCTGATTCCATGAAGTCCATTTTCTCTGTGGGCATTCCCGCGGCGCTGAGTCTGCTGTTGTATGATCTTACCAATATGGTCATCAACCGCCTCTCCTCCGGTCATGGCGATATTGAACTGGCTGCCATGGGCATTGTCCTGAAGGTGGAGCGGCTTCCCCTTAATACCTGCATCGGCATCTGTCTGGGCATGATGCCCCTGATCGCCTATAATTACGCCAGAAAGGACTACAAGCGGATGAAGGCATTCTTCTCGGCTGCCCGGTTGGCGGGCATTGTGGTCTCGGTGGTGTGCATGGTGCTTTACCGTCTTGGCGCGCCCTATGTGATCCGGGCCTTTATTTCTGATGCCGATACGGTGCGCTTTGGCACAGAATTTCTGGAAGCCCGGTGCTTTTCAGCGCTATTCATGTTTTTGAGCTTTCATATTGTTCATTTCATGCAGGCGGTGGACCGGGGCAAATGCTCGCTGTATCTGGCCATGATCCGGCAGCTGGGCCTGAATATTCCGATCCTGTTCCTGATGGATCATCTGTTTGGCATGACAGGCATTGTCTGGACCCAGCTTGTGGCGGATGTGATCAATGTGGCGATCTCCTATGTGATCTTTAACCAGGTTATCCGTAATATGACAAAACAAAAGGAGACTCTCAGATGAAACGTATAACACGTATCGGCGCAGCTGTGCTGGCGGCGGTGATGCTGCTTCTGGCGCTGCCGGTTTCGGCATCTGCGCCGACATTCCCGGCGACCATCCTCTTTACCCATGACCTCCATTCCCATCTGCTGCCCTCCGCGGCGGAGGAGGGAGGCACCTACGGCGGCTATGCCCGGCTGATGACGGTCATCAAGGAGCAGAAGGAATTGTATCCCGACGCCATTTTGGTGGATGGCGGCGACTTTTCCATGGGTTCTCTGTTCCAGACGGCTTATGCCACCTCGGCCATTGAGTTGCGAATGATGGGTGCCATGGGCTATGACGCTACCACCTTCGGCAATCACGAGTTTGACTATCTTCCTGCGGGTCTGGTGTCCATGCTGAATGTGGCAGCGAATTGCGGCGAAAGAGTTCCTGCGATTCTGGACGCCAACTACTTGCCCCCCGAGGAGGGTGCGGAGGATGTCTGGGCTGCGCTGGAGAATTACGGTGTGGAGGACTACCAGATTTTGGAGCGGGGCGGGATCTACTATGTGCTCTTCGGCCTGACGGGCTATGATTCCGACGACTGCGCCCCCAATTCCGGCATGATCCTGGAAGATCCGGCGGCTGCTGCCCAGCGGGTGGTGGATGAAGCCACCGCCGAATGCTGGGATACCTACGGCTGTCAGCCTCTGGTCATCGCTCTGTCCCACAGCGGTACTTCCAACGGGGAAGGCGAGGACTACGAACTGGCTCAGAAGGTGGAGGGCATCGACCTGATCGTTTCCGGTCATACCCACACCACGCTTCAGGAGCCTATTCAGGTTGGAAATACCTGGATCGTTTCCGCCGGTGAGTACGGCAAGTACCTGGGCGTGGTTCAAATGGATTACAAGCCCAACGGCGAAATGACCCTGACGGATTACGAGCTGATTCCCATTGATGACACTGTAGAGGCGGATCCTGAGATTGCCGCTCTGGTGGAGTCCTTCAAAACCGATGTGGAGGAGAATTACCTCTCCGCCTACGGTCTGACCTTCGATCAGGTGCTGGTGAACAACAGCTACACCTTTGACAATGTGGACGCGGTCTATGACTATGCCCATGAATCCACCCTGGGCAATCTGTTCTCTGACGCCTACAAGTGGGCCGCGGAGCAGGCCTTGGGCCAGAGCGTGGCGGTGGCTTTAACAGCCTCCGGCGTTATTCGGGAGTCTGTTCCCATCGGGGATGTGACGGTGTCCGATATCTTCAACGCGGCGTCCCTGGGCGTGGGTACCGAAGGTGAGTTGGTTGCCATTTACCTGACTGGCGCGGATCTGAAAAATGTTCTGGAGGTGGATGCCTCCGTGTATCCGCTGATGCATTCGGCCCAGCTGTTCATGTCCGGCGTGGAATACTCCTTCAATACGGGGCGCATGATCTTCAACAAGGTGGACTACGCCATGCTCCGCAATGACGACGGAAGCTATGCGGTGATTGAGGACAAGCGTATGTATCCTGTGGTCTGCGGCATGTACATGGGGCAGATGCTGGGCAGCGTGGAGGAAACCTCCATGGGTCTGCTGTCCATCACGCCCCGGAATGAATATGGCGATCCGATTGCGGTGTCCCAGCTGGCGGATTATGTGGTCCGTGATGAAAACGGTACCCCCGTCAAGGAATGGTATGCCATTGCTTCTTATCTGCAGCAGATGGGCGGAACAATGGATGAGCAGTACGCCCAGCCTGATGGCCGCAAGGTGGTCTATTCAAGCCTGAATCCGGTGAGCCTGCTGAGAAATGCCAATATGTTCACTTATGTGGTTCTGGCTGTGCTTTTGGCGCTGATTTTGTTGGTGCTTCTGATTGTCCGGGCGGTGGTTCGCCGGGTAAAGCGGAAGGGTAATGCATAAACAGAAGGCATATATGAATATTTTCTGTGGCGGACAAAAATGCTTGACAGATGGATGATTATTTGATACCATAAATCCATAATTTGATAAAGCAAAATGCGTCTGAGCAGAAAGAGTAGCATGTGACAACGCCCCAGAGAGCTGCCGGTTGGTGCGAGGCAGTGCGGAGTCTGATGTGAAGTTCATTCTGCGAGCAGTGTGCTGAAAACAGCAGTAGGCACAACGGGTGCGACCGTTACATCGCTAAGACTTTTTAGCCTATTGAGGCATCCGCCCGGAAGGGGGATGCAAAAGCAGAGTGGTACCGCGATTTTTGATCGTCCCTGTTTTGATACAGGGACGATTTTTTTATACCGCTTTTGCAGGCAAGGAGTCTGTAAGGCATAGACTGTAAGGTCTGTGCGAAGCAGAGTGGTACCGCGTAATCTACGTCCCTGCCTTGGTGCAGGGGCGTTATTTTTGTATTTCTTCCCGGGAAACGGGATCAAATAAACACACGTAAATTGGAGGAAAACATAATGAAAAAGATTCTGTCTGTTATTTTGGTTATTGCAATGCTGGCCAGCATCTGCTGCGCAGTTACCGGCTGCGGCAGCAGCAATTCCTACACCGTCGGCATCTGCCAGCTGATGAAGCATGATTCTCTGGATGCAGCGACCCAGGGCTTTATCGATGCCCTGAAGGCTGAAATGGAAGCCGCAGGCAAGGAAATCGACATCGATACCCAGGTGGCCGGTGATGCCAACCTGTGTCCCACCGTCATCAATACCTTCACTGCCAAGAAGGTGGACCTGATCATGGCCAACGCCACTCCCGCTCTGCTGGCTGCTGCGAACGCAACCACCGAGATTCCTGTTCTGGGTACCTCCGTCACCGATTATGACGATACCTTTGCAGGCAATATCCCCGCCAACGTTTCCGGTACCTCTGATGCCGTTCCTTTTGAGGAGCAGGCTCAGATGATGATCGACACCCTGGATCTGGCGGCAGGCGATAAGGTCGGTGTTCTGTACTGCACCAACGAAAGCAACTCTCTGATCCAGTATGAGGCTGTCAAGGCTCTGTTTGAGGCTGAGGGTATCGTTGTGGAAGCCTACACCTTCTCCGAGACCACCGAGCTGCAGGCTCTGACCACCTCTATGGCAAGCAATGTCAAGGCTGTTTATGTTCCCTCTGACAACACCGTCGCATCCAATGACGCCATTGTCGGTACCATCTGCACCGAGAAGAACGTCCCCATCTACACCAGCTACGGCGGCGCTGTCTGCTATGCAAGCCTCTCCATCAGCTACTATGACCTGGGCTATGAGACCGGCAAGATGGCTGCTGAAATTCTGCTGAACGGTAAGAAGCCCTCTGACATCGAAATTGCAACCCTGACTCCCTCCGTTGTTTACAACGAAGAGCTGTGCGCTCAGCTGGGCATCGAGGTTCCTGCAAACTGATCTGACTTTTGAGGTAATTTATGGCGTTTTTATATGCATTGCCCGGCGCAGTCGCTGAGGGCCTGATATGGGGATTGATGGCCATCGGTGTCTACATCTCCTACAAAATACTCGATATTGCGGATCTGACTGTTGACGGCTCCATTTGTACCGGTGCCTGCATTTGTGCGGTGCTGCTGGCGCTGGGTGTTCCCGCCTGGCTGAGCATCATCATCGCCTTTGCTGCAGGTGCACTGTCCGGCGTTGTGACGGGACTTTTGCATACCGCTCTGGGCATTCCCTCGATTCTCGCGGGTATCCTGACCCAGCTGATGCTGTACTCCGTCAATCTGTTCATCCTCGGCGGCAAGTCTCTGATGGCCATTGACCCCAGGGCCAATGATTTGCTGGTTCATATGAGCAACAACAACGGCTCCATCCTTTCGGCCACCATCATTGTGGCTGTGGTGATCGTGGCACTTCGGCTTTTCTTCTATACGGAAGTAGGTCTGACCCTGAAATCCACCGGCGATAACCCTGACATGAGCCGCGCTCAGGGCGTGGATGTGAGTTTCAATAAGGTTTTGGGTCTGGCCATTGCCAACGGCATCGTGGCCCTGGCCGGTGCCCTGCTGGCCCAGTATAAGGGCTCTGCCAACATCAACGACGGCAAGGGTGCCATCGTCATCGGCCTGGCTGCCATTTTCATCGGCCTGTCCGTGTCCATGAAGATCAAGCCCAACTTCGTGGTGAGCCTCATCGGCGTCATCGGCGGCGGCATTGTGTACTATATCGTCTACAATTTCGTCATCCTGATGGGCCTGAAGACCGATTATCTGAAGATGCTTTCAGCCATCATCGTGGCGCTGTTCCTGGCCGTGCCCTACCTGAAGAGCGAGTACTTCAGCAAGCCTCTGCCGGCCCACGGTTCCGCCGCTAAGGCAAATCACGCGGGAGGTGACGCTGATGCTTAAGATCACCAATCTGCAGAAGACCTTCAACCCCGGTACCATCAATGAAAAGGTGGCCCTGGATGGCCTGAATCTGCATCTGAAGGACGGTGATTTCGTCACCGTCATCGGCGGCAACGGCGCCGGTAAATCCACTCTGCTCAATGCCATCTGCGGCGTCTGGAAGCCGGATTTCGGCACCATCGAGATCGGCGGCGTGGATGTGTCCCACATGCCCGAGCACAAGAGAGCCCAGTTTCTGGGCAGAGTCTTCCAGGATCCCATGAAGGGTACCGCGCCCGATATGGAAATCGTGGAGAATCTGGCCATTGCTGCCCGCCGTGGTACCAGGCGTAAGCTGATCCCCGGCGTCCGTAAGGCCGAGCGTGAGGAATACAGACAGTTGCTGAAGACCCTGGATCTGGGCCTTGAGGACCGGCTGACCACCAAGATGGGCCTGCTGTCCGGCGGTCAGCGTCAGGCGGTGACCTTGCTGATGGCATCGCTGAAGCGGCCAAAGCTTCTGCTGTTGGATGAGCATACCGCTGCTCTGGACCCCAAAACTGCTGCAAAGGTTCTGGAGCTGACCAACCGCATCGTCACCGAAAACAAGCTGACCACCCTGATGATCACTCACAACATGAAGGATGCCATTACCTACGGCAACCGCCTGATCATGCTCTGTGACGGCCACATCGTGGTGGATGTTGAGGGTGAGGAGAAGCAGATGCTGACTGTGGAGGATCTGCTGAATATGTTTGTCCGGGCCAGCGGCAAGGTTTTTGCCAACGACCGCGCCATTTTGTCCAGATAATTGTAAAACTGCCCCGGATGCGTCAGCATCCGGGGTTTTGCTTGCATTTTTGACAGGATTGTGCGATAATGATTCAAAATTGCAATTGAACGGTGAAACGATGGATAAAAGAGTTTTATTGGAACGGATCTTTGGCTATACACAATTCCGGCCCGGTCAGGAGGAACTGATCGATGGCGTACTCTCTGGCCGGGATGTTTTCGGAATCATGCCTACCGGAGGCGGAAAGAGCATGTGCTATCAGATTCCGGCGCTGCTGCTGCCGGGCATTACGCTGGTGATCTCGCCTCTGATCTCCCTGATGCGCGATCAGGTCATGGCCCTGAAGGCGGCAGGAGTTCCCGCGGCCTATATCAACAGCACGCTCAATGCCGCCCAGATGCAGGCGGTTTACCGCAATCTCCTGGCAGGGCAGTATAAGATCGTTTATGTTGCGCCGGAGCGGCTGGACTACGGCGGATTCGGCTCCATTGCGGAGCGGATCCCCATTTCCTTTGTCGCGGTGGATGAGGCTCATTGTATTTCCCAGTGGGGACAGGATTTCAGGCCCAGCTATCTGCGGATCCTGAATTTTATCGAGAATCTGCCCTGTCGCCCGGTGCTGGGCGCCTATACGGCCACGGCAACCAAACAGGTTCGGGAGGATGTGGAGCGGATTTTGCACCTGCGGGACCCGGTGCGAAAGGTTACCGGTTTTGACCGGCCAAATCTGTATTTTGAAGTTCTGAAGCCCGAAAAGAAGGATGACGAGCTGCTGCGGCTGCTGGTTGGCAAAAATCGCAAAAGCGGCATCATCTACTGCGCTACCCGGAAGAAGGTGGAGAGTGTCTGCGAGCTGCTTCAGGATCATGGCTATGCCGCCACCCGCTACCATGCGGGCCTTTCCGAGGAGGAACGCAGCGAAAATCAGGAGGATTTCCTCTACGACCGGAAGACGATCATGGTTGCCACCAACGCCTTTGGCATGGGAATCGACAAATCCAATGTCAGCTTCGTGATCCACTACAATATGCCAAAGAGCATCGAGGCATATTATCAGGAGGCAGGTCGCGCGGGCCGTGACGGCAGCGATGCGGACTGTGTGCTGCTGTTCAGCAATGGCGATGTTCAGACAGCAAGATTCCTGATCAATAATTCTTCGGACAATGAGGAAATGGACCCGGATCAGCAGGAGCTGGTGCGGCAGCAGGATTTTGCCCGGCTGGAGGCCATGACCGGCTACTGCAAGACGACTTACTGTCTGCGGGGATACATTTTGGAGTATTTCGGCCAGAAGCACCCGGAGATTTGCGGCAATTGCGGCAGCTGCCGGGGTGATTTTGAAGCCCGGGACATCACCCGGGAGGCTCAGATGATCCTCTCCTGCGTCAAGCGGATCCGGGACAAGTTGGGATATGATGTGGGCATGACCATGATCCAGAAGACCCTTCAGGGCCGCAAGGACAAGCGGGTTCTGGAAAAGGGCCTTCAGGAACTGACCACCTATGGACTTATGAAGGATGTGGGCACCACAGAGCTTCGGATGCTGATGGATCATCTGGAGATGGACGGGTATCTGCAGACGGATCAGGAAATGCAGACTATTGAATTGACGCCCGCGGCAGGGAAGGTGCTCTACCACGGCGAGAAGGTGGAGATCCTGACCCGCAAGGCACCGGAGGAGAAGACCTCCGCAGCGGTGGAAGTGACCGGACAGGCTGCGGAGCTGCTGGATGCCCTGAAGGAACTGCGAAATTCTCTGGCCAGGGAAGCGGGCATTCCGCCCTATGTCATCTTCTCCAATGCGACCCTTGCGGATATGGCAAAGAAACAGCCCAAGACCATGCGGGAATTCCGGAAGGTTTCCGGCGTCGGCGAGATCAAGGCCGCCTGGTACGGCACCGCCTTCCTCAAGCGGATCCAAAAATTCATAGACGAAAACGAGTGAAAAAACGACCTGCTTCAGCAGGTCGTTTTTGCTTATTTTGATTTCAGCTGCCAGAAGGCAACGGCGCTGGCGGCGGCGACGTTCAGGGAGTCCACATCATGGGACATGGGGATCAGCACGGTGTAGTCGCAGTCTGCAATGGTGCTGGCAGATAGACCGTCACCCTCGGTGCCCAGTACGATGGCCAGCTTCTCCTCCGAGGCCAGCTGGGGATCATCGATGGGGACGGAATTCTGATTCAGAGCCATGGCGGCGGTTTTGAAGCCCAACTCCCGCAGCCGCTGGATTCCCGGCTGGGGCCAGTGGTTAGGGGAGTCGCCGATGACGGTCCAGGGGATCTGGAACACGGTGCCCATGCTGACTCTTGCGGCCCGGCGGATCAGGGGATCGCAGCAGGTGGGGGTCAGCAGCACGGCGTCCATATGCAGCGCAGCGGCGGAGCGGAAGATGGCACCCACATTGGTGGCATCCACGATGCCCTCCAGCACCGCAATTCGCCGGGCATCCTTGCAGACTTCTTCCACAGTGGGAAGTTTCGGGCGGCGCATGGCGCACAGAATGCCCCGGGTCAGCTCATAGCCGGTGAGGCTGGACAGTATATCCCGGTCGGCGGTGTAGACCTTGAGATTGCCGCAGCGGGCAAGAATTTCAGAGGCCTGACCGTCGATGTGCTTGCGCTCCATCAGGAAGGAAAGGGGCTCGTAGCCGGCGTCCAGGGCCCGGGCAATGACCTTGGGGCTTTCGGCAATAAAGATCCCTTTCTCCGGCTCTTTGCGGTTTCGCAGCTGGGCCTCGGTGAGCCGAGCGTATACATCCAGCTCCGGCTGAGAAAAATCCGTAATTTCAATGATGGTTGCCATGGATATCACTCTTTTCTATAAACTATTGAGCTCATTGTACCATTTTTCCAAGAACTTTGCAATGCCATTGCGCAGATGGCAAGAAAGTGATAAAATATAGGCAACCTCGAAAAACTCTTTTTTGATGATTGGAGCTAAAGATTTTGGCCCAAATAAAGTTATGGAAATTCCGGAATACTTTGTGTATTGCGGGATTTTCATAACGCATAGATGGGGCAAAAGATTAGCTCAAATCGCAAAAGGGGAGTTTTTAGAGTTGCCCCATAGAAAAGGAGTGAGAAAAATGACGCTGAACGAAAGAATACTTCAATATATCGAAGAGCATCGGCATGAGGCCCTGGAGCTGCTGCTGGAATTTGCCCAAATCCCGGCACCCTCCAATCATGAGGAAAAGCGCGCCCGGTTCTGCCTGGAATGGCTGGAAAAACAGGGCGCAAAGGACGTATATATTGACGAAGCGCTGAATGTGGTCTGGCCCATCGGCTGCGAGGGGGAGAAGCCCATTGCGGTTTTCATGGCTCACAGCGATGTGGTGTTTCCCGATACCGAGCCCCTGCCGCTGCGCGTGGAGGATGGGCGTATTTACTGCCCCGGTATCGGCGATGATTCGGCGGATGTGGCGGCGCTGCTGATGGCGGCGAAGTACATAGCCGAAAACCAGCTGACCGCGACCGATTGGGGCACTTTGCTGGTGGTGAATTCCGGTGAGGAAGGGTTGGGTAACCTGAAAGGCGCGAAAAAGATTGTCGAAACCTACGGCAGCCGCATCCGGGAATTCATCGCCTTCGACGCCCATGACTGCCTGGGTGTGAATAAGGCCGTAGGCTCCCGTCGTTACCGGGTGGAGTTCGACACCGAGGGCGGCCATTCCTACACAGCCTTCGGAAACCGCAATGCCATTGCCTGCATGGCTTCCATGATCGACGCGCTGTACAGCATCAAACTCCCGGAGAAGGGGAAGACCACCTACAATGTGGGCACCATCTCCGGCGGAACCTCTGTCAATACCATTGCCCAGCACGCCGAAATGCTCTATGAGTTCCGTTCCGATGAGCGGGAGTCTCTTAAAATCATGGAGCGGCATTTCATGGCGGCAGTTGAATTCTACCGGGCAAAGGGTATCGACGTGACCGTATATGTGGTGGGGGACAGACCTTGCTCCGGCGATGTGGATGAAACCAGACAGCGGGCCCTGATGGACAGGGCAAGCGAGGTGTCCAATCGTTATTTTGGAAAACCCATCACCTGGGAGCCTGGCTCAACGGATTGCAATATCCCGCTGTCCCGGGGAATTCCGGCGGTATGCGTGGGCTGCTACTGCGGCGGAGGCTCCCACACCCGGGAGGAATATGTGGAGATTGACAGCCTGCTGCCCGGATTAAAAACGGCATTTGACCTGATTTTGTATCATTTCTGAGGATCAAAAGTCGTTGATTTTATCAAATATTGACAGTTTTTGCAGCAACGGGTATACTGAGTACATATGAAATAAAAAGGAGTGTCTGTATGGATACGAAATACGAGGCTTTATTTACCCCGTGGAAGATCGGCAATGTGGAGATCAAGAACCGCATCGTCATGTGCCCCATGGGCGGCACCAGTCTCTTCGGCTGGTTCGAGCTGGGCGGCTGCCATTTTGACAAGGAAGCTGCAAAGCTCTTTATCGAGCGTGCCAACAACAACGTCGGTCTGATCATTCCCGGCATTGCTCCTCTGCGGGATACCTTCTGGGGCAAGTGGCTGTGGCAGAATCCCAAGATGTTCGAAGAGCTGAAGGTCTTCATGGACGAGATCCATAAGACCGGTGCCAAGCTTTTCGTCCAGCTGACTGCCGGCATGGGCCGTTCCTGGGCCATTACGGAGCTGGTTGGCCCGCTGCACAAGAATAAGTTCACCCGGGCCCTCATCAAGCCCATCATCGACACCAGCCATGAGCTGGCCAGCCCCTCCGCCCAGCCCTCCCGCTGGGCCCCGGACATCATCTGCCCGGAAATGACCAAAGGGCAGATCCACGAAATCATCGAGGCCTTCGCCAAGACCGCCAAGCTGTGCATGGACGCCGGAGTTGACGGCGTGGAGGTCCATGCGGTCCACGAGGGCTATCTGCTGGACCAGTTCGCCATGGAGTTCTTCAACAAGCGTACCGATGAGTACGGCGGCAGCTTTGAAAACCGCTATCGCTTCGCGGCGGAAGTGGTCAAGGCCATCAAGAAAAGCTGCGGCGATGATTTCCCTGTTTCTCTTCGTTATTCCGTGGAGTCCAAGATGAAGGGCTTCCAGCAGGGTATCGTTCCCGGCGAGGACGCAAAGGAAGTGGGCCGCTGCATGGAAGAGTCTGAGCGGGCTGCGAAGTTCCTGCAGGATGCGGGCTATGATATGCTCAATGCCGATAATGGTACATACGACTCCTGGTACTGGGCTCATCCACCCATGTACATGCCCCAGAACTGCAATCTGGATGATGTGGCACACATCAAGAAATTCGTGGACATCCCCGTGGTCTGCGCCGGCCGTATGGAGCCCGAAGTGGGCGCCCAGGCGGTGGCAGAAGGTAAGATCGACGGCGTGGGTGTTGCCCGCCAGTTCCTGACGGATCCCCAGTGGATCACCAAGCTGATCGAAGACCGTCTGGAGGACATCAAGCCCTGTATCTGCTGCCATTCCGGCTGCTTCAATTTCTCCTCCCACAAGGGCCATTACAACACCCAGGATCTGACCGATACCATGGGCCTTGCCCGCTGCGCCTTGAACCCTGAGACTATGCAGAGCAAGAAGTACAACCTGAAGCCTGCCAAGAAGGTCAAGAACATCGCAATTATCGGCGGCGGCATCGGCGGCATGGAGTCCGCTCTGGTCTGCGCCAAGCGGGGCCACAAGGTCACGCTGTACGAGAAGTCCGGTCAGCTGGGCGGCGTCTTCATCGCCGCTGCGGCTCCCAGCTTCAAGGAGAAAGACCGTGATCTGATCGCCTGGTACCGCCGGGAGCTTGGCAAGTATCCCATCGAGGTCAGGCTGAACACGGAAGTGAAGGATTTGAATTCTCTGGGCGCGGATGAGATCATCGTGGCTACCGGCTCCAAGCCTGTCACGATTCCCGTCAAGGGCATCGAGCGGGGCATTGAGGCCATCGATTTCCTTCTGGGTAAGAAGGAAGTGGGCCAGAATGTGGTCATCATCGGCGGCGGTCTGACGGGCTGCGAGATCGCCTATGAGCTGTACCTCCAGGGCAAGAATCCCACCATCGTGGAGATGCAGGAAGACCTGATCACCACCAAGGGCATCTGCCTGGCAAACACCAGCTTCCTGCGTGATTTCTTCAAGGCAAACAAGGTCCCTGTCCATCTGGAAACCAAGCTGATCCAGGTCATGGCCGACGGTGTTCAGGTCTGCAATAAGGAAGGACTGTCTTTCAAGATCGACGCAGATTCCGTGATTCTCTCCACCGGTTACCGTCCCAACGCGCTGGCAGCCAAGGGCAAGAACATCCACGTTGTGGGTGATGCCAGTAAGGTGGGCAACCTGCGAACCGTCATCTGGGGCGCATGGGATGTCTGCATGAAGCTGTAAGAGAAAAGGAGTAATGATTATGTATTTAACCCCCGAACAGCAGGCCATTCTGGAAGGCTCCAAGGGCGAAACCATGGCAAAGGTCATGAAGACCCTGGTCATGTATGGTGACGCCTTCGGCGCTGACAAGATGGTTCCTGTTACTTCTGAATATAACCACCTGGTCACTTCCTTCGGCCTGAAGATGATGAAGCCTGTTTTCGACCTGATGCAGCAGCTCATCGATGCGGGCGCTGTGTCCGGTCAGCAGTTTTCTGTTGACCCCCGGCCTGTGGATTCCAAGGTGCCCGCCAATTTTCTCCAGAAACTGGTTTTCAACAAGTTCATGTATTCTACTCAGGACTACTATGAAGGTCAGCTGAAGGAGCTGGGCCTGATGAATGAGGATGCCTTTACCTGCGCCTGCTATCTGGACCAGGTGGGCAATAAGCCCAGGAAGGGCGACATCCTCAGCTGGGCGGAATCCTCCGCCGTTGTCTATGCCAACTCCGTTCTGGGCGCCCGCTGCAACCGCAATTCCGGCATCATGGACATCATGGGCTCCATTGCCGGCTGCGTGCCCAATTTCGGCCTGCTGACCGACGAGGGTCGTAAGGCCACCTGGATCGTCAAGGTGGATTGCAAGAAAAAGCCCGAGGCTCAGCTGCTGGGCTCCGCCATCGGCATGAAGGTGATGGAGGATGTGCCCTTTATCACCGGCATGGAGAAGTGGCTGGGCACTGAGTTGTCCGATGAAGTCTGTGCCTACCTGAAGGATTTCGGCGCAGCCACCGCCTCCAATGGTGCTGTGGGTCTGTATCACATTGAGAATCTGACCCCCGAGGCCAGGGAGCAGGGCGCAGGTCTGGTTGCGCCCGGCGCCAAGGTTTACGTCATTGACGATGCCGAACTTGATCGGGTCAAGCGGGAATACCCCGTCATGTGGAAGAATCGGGATGCGGAGCCCAAGCTGTGCTTCGTTGGATGCCCCCACATGAGCATGCAGCAGCTGAAGGACTGGACCGTGGCTGTCGAGAAGGGACTGAAGGAAAGCGGCGCCAGGAAGGTGGCGATCCCCACCGTCTTTACCACCGCTCCTGCCGTCAAGAAGGAGTTTGAAAAGACCGAGTACGCTGCCCGGCTGAAGGCCACCGGCGTCATCCTCAGCTATATCTGCCCGCTGATGTACATGAATAACCCCCTGTGCAAGTCCATGCCCGTCATGACTTCTTCCAATAAGCTTCGTACCTACACCACCGCCCGGTACTACACCGAGGAGGAACTCCTCATCAAGATCACGAAGGGAGGCAAATGATATGAAGGAATTTAAGGGACGTATCGTAGCCCCCGGCACTGTCACTGCCGAGGCCGTTGTATCTCACGGCGGCTTCAACACCCTGGCATCCTTGCAGGGCGCGCTGCAGTTCGGCGACAAGAAGGCCACCTGCGGCGACCAGAACAACCCCGATCTCCACGGCAAGGAGCTGGCCGGTAAGGCCTTGTGCCTGCCTCAGACCATCGGCTCCACCACCGGCGGCCTGGTTATCTACTGTGCCTGTGCCATGGGCCGTCAGCCCGCCTGCATGCTGTTCTCCAAGCCCATTGATAGTTTGGCTGCTGCGGGCTCCATCCTGGCCTCTGTCTGGTGCCCCGAGACTCAGATGCCCGTCGTGGACAATCTGGGCGATGAGTTCCTGGACTATGTCAAGGACGGCATGAGCATCACCATCAAAGAAGACGGCACGGTCTGCGTCGAGTAAAAGAGGTAACGAGTATGAGCAATCCCACCAGAGAGCAGGCACTGGCCCTGCTGCAGAAATACAACAAGGAGCCCTTCCATATTCTCCACGGTCTGACGGTGGAGGGCGTGATGAATTGGTATGCCCGGGAGCTGGGCTATGGCGATGAGGCCCAGTTTTGGAGCCTTGTCGGCCTGTTGCACGATGTGGACTTTGAAGTGTATCCCGAGGAGCACTGCCTGAAGGCTCCCGAGTTACTGTCTGAGATCAGCGCTTCCGAGGCATTGATCCACGGAATCTGCTCCCATGGCTACGGCCATTGCTGCGATGTGGAGCCTGTCCATCAGATGGAGAAGGTCCTCTTCGCTGTGGATGAGCTGACGGGCCTCATCGGTGCTGCCGCCCGGATGCGCCCCTCCAGGAGCGTCATGGACATGGAGCTTTCCAGTCTGAAGAAAAAGTTCAAGGACAAGAAGTTCGCTGCCGGCTGCTCCCGGGATGTGATCAAGGAAGGCGCTGAGCGTCTGGGCTGGACCCTGGATGAGGTGCTGGAGAAGACCATCCTTGCCATGCGCAGCTGTGAAGAGCAGGTCGCAAAGGAACAGGCTGCCCTGTGCGAATAAACTGAAGAATCCCCCGGAAGTTTTTCCGGGGGATTCTTTGTCAATGGGCGAAGAGCCGCGTCAGGACCATGCAGCAGACGATGATCGCGAAGCGGGTGTCCGTATGGATGCTTGCGGGGCGGCGGATGTAGTCGCGGTGATAGGACTGGATGGTATCCATCACCGGGCGCTTGGCATCGGTCCAGAATTCCGGATTTTCGGACAGGTATTCCAGAAAATGGTCCTGTAAGGCAACTTCATATTCCCGGTGATCGACGAGACTGGAGCCGAATTCTTCGTTGTGGGCGGATGTAAAGGCGTCGGTGGTGTAGTGGATGAGTCTTCCGAGAAGGTAGTAGTCCAGCAGCTTCAGTTTTTTGCGATGTTCGAGTTTGCGATAGGTGCGCTGCATGTATTTGCGGGAATTGCCCCAGTTGTGGCCCCGAAGCCACTGTTGATGCAGGGAGCCCTTGAGGTAGGTGGCGGGATTTCGGTCCGGCTCGATGCAGCCGATCAGAAAGGCTTTGACGTAACGTTTGGGAAGGGTGGACATATAACGGTCTGCCAGATAACGGCCCAAAAGCTGATGGGATTTGCCGCGCATGGATTCACTCCTGTTCAATGGGTTTTCATTATGATAGCATATTGGGAGAAAAATGTGTGAACAAGCGGGTGGTTTTTTGGAAAAGGGTCGCTGGAAACTGCTGGGCATTATAAAAGGCAGCCACACAAATGTGCGGCTGCCAAATGCTTAACCGGTGATGTTCAGGGTCTTGTTGACCACAAGGGCGTTGTTGAAGTAAACTTCGACGGTGTAGCTGCCAAGCTCAGCGGGCAGCTCGGGGATGGTCAGATAGGCATAGCGGTCTTTCCACATGGAGGCCCATTCATAGGTTTCGGTGTTGACCAACTCACCGATGACATTGCCATCGGCGTCACGGAGAACGAACATGACCACGGTTTCCTCTTTGGAGTTGCCTGGATTCTTGGTGGCGTACAGCACCAGAGAGGCACTCTGGGTGGAGGTAAACTTAGTGGTGTAGTCGGTATCGCTGTCCAGGGTCTCGTGGGTCCAGTCGTCCACATCGGGGGTGCGGCATAGGCTCACCTGAATCTCGGAGGCCTTCAGGGAGTGGTCGTCAAATTCGCCGGCCTCTTCAGCAGCATATTCCAGCTCACCGCCGAAGACGGTGGAGCCGTCAGCGGCCTTCAGGACGATGCTGTAAGCGGCACCCGGGACAAACCGGCTGATGACAGCGGAATTGGAGGTGGTGGTGACCACTTCCTGATGATCGCTGCCGTCGATGCGGTACATCAGCAGCCAGCCGCCCTCGGGAGCTTCCCCGGCGTGCTCCCAGGTGACGTTCAGGTCGAGGCCATCGGACTTGACTCCCAGGTTGGAGACGGTGGTGGGGTTGGCGGTGACGTAAGCCCGGGCACTCTGGGCCATGCCTGCGGCGGTGACTTCCAGGGTGTAGGCGGTATCCGCGCTGATGTCGGTAAACTGGGCGGTGGTTTCGGACACGGTGACGGTTTCGTCATAGCCGTCGTCGGAGTAGCAGCGGACAGTCCAGCTTTCCACCGCAGCATCGCTGGGGGCATCCCACTGGGCAGTCAGTACGCCGTCCTCACAGGAGACGATGCTCAGATTCTCAGCGGTGATGATTCTGGAAGCGGTGAACTCCAGGGTGGAGCTTCCGGTGATGTAGAGGCCGGATTCTTCGGGGGACACCAGGGTGAAGGTGTAGGTCTTACCTACGCTCAGACCATTGATGGTGACCATGTGTCCGGTGAAGGACTCGGAGCGAGGCTCCTCACCTTCGGCGGAGTATTCGACGATCCACTCCTGGGTATCACGGCCTTCGACGGTGAAGTTCAGGATCACGGTGCCGTCATCGGCGCCGGTGATGGCAGTGAAGCTGACGATGTTGGTCTCTTCCTTGGTGGTGTAGCTGCCGGTGTAGGAGCCGGACAGGGCATGGAAGCCGGAAGCTTCCAGAGTGATCTTATAAGTAGTGGATGCGTTCAGCTCGGTGAACACAGCCTTGCCGCCGATGACGGGAACGGAGAAGGTGTTGCCGTAGGTGTCGGTACAGACGGCGGTCAGCAGAGCCTCGTCCACATCGGTGACGACCTGAACAGTCAGGGTGTCATCCACTTCGTCGATGGTCATTTTGTCAATGGTCAGCAGGTAGTAGTTGGTATAGAAGTAGAAGCCGCCAAAGCCGGCCAGCGCCAGAACAAGAACAATTGCGATGACAGCCAGCCAGGAACGACCGCCCTTCTTCCTGGGACGGGTATAGAGCACTTCGATTTCATGATCGCCGTCAGCGTCAGTTTTGTTCCGGTTCTCTTCGCGGTCCTCGGCGTCATCGTCATCCACATCTGCGGTGCGGAAGTGGAATTCCTCATCCTCATCGTCCTCAGGCTCTTCAGCGATGGCGGTTTTTTCCTCGTCAAAGTCCACGGGGATGGTGATCTCAATGGGATCCGGAATCACAACGCCGCCGGGAACATCCTGGGACAGCAGATCATCGGCCTGGGAGAGCATGGAGTTGACCTCGTCGGTCATCTCTGCGTCAGACAGATCGTCGCCGGCCTCCACATCGGGGGCAGTCTCGTCGGAAACCATATCCTTCAGGAAGTCCAGCTCCGCAGTATAGGAATATTCCGGAACCTCATCGGCAGAATCCGTGTTTTCCTCGCCTTCTTCGGCTGCTTCGTCGGTGGGATCCACTTCGGGAATGTCGTCATCATCGGGGATAAAATCGTCATCCCGGAATTCGTAGGGAGGATCATACACCTCTTCCTCAGGCTCTGCTGGGAGATCTTCCTCCTCTGCAGGGAGGGGGTCTTCCGCTATGAGTCCCGCTTCCTCGGCGATGGGCTCGGGAGAAGCTATCTCTTCGAAAACAGCGGCAGGATTGCCAGTCAGCAGATCCTCAGCTTCTTCGATCTCAGGCTCTTCGTAAGTAATGGGAGCGGACTGCTCCACCTTGGGGGGAACAATGGGATTGTCGTTGACGGTGTTGCGCTGCATATAGCCAACCAGGGCCTTGCCCATCTCAATGGGATTCTGCCAGCGGCTTCTGGGATCGGGGGTGATGGCCTTCATGATGATCTCGGCCATTTCGTAATCGGCGTTCAGGGGAGCGGGGAGCTCTTCCTTGGGTGCGCGGTCCTGGAAAGGCAGCTGACCATTGTTATAGAGCTGATACAGGATCATGCCCAGGGAATAAACGTCAGCAGTGGGGTTCAGGGTTGCCAGGGCATCATGCAGCTCCGGCGCGGTGTAGGGACTGCGGTACTTGCTGGGCATGCTTGTGTACTTCAGCGACTGCAGATTCACAAAGCCCAGATCACCGATGCGGTATTCCCGGTCGCCGGTGAGGTAGATGTTGGAAGGCTTCAGGTCAATGAACATATAGCCTGCCCGGCGGCAGATCGCCAGGGCGGCGCACAGATCCAGACCCAGGTTCACAGCCCCCAGATGGGTCATGGGATTGCGTCTGAGGTGCTTTTCCAGAGAGCGCTTGTAGGAACCCACCAGGTAGACATTGTAACCCAGTTCGCCATTTACCATGGGAACCACCTGCCAGCCGTCATAGGGAAGGAAGCCTTCCAGCTTGGAAAGCTGCTGCAGGGTTTCAGCTTCTTTGACGATGCCGTTGGTCAGTTCTTTAAAATACTCCATGGCCGCGCCGGCATCGGAGAAAGCGCCGGTCAGCAGCAGTGCATCCAGCTGTTTCTGGGATGCAGGCACGGAGATGATCTTTACGATATATTTTTCATCAGAATTTTCCTTCATTGCCGGGCAGCAGTACACGCCGTCGTGACTGCTCATGGGATCGCCCATGACATAGCCATCCAGCAGAGGAGAAACCAATTTAAAATCAGACAATGAAATCGCCTCCTTTTACTTCTATATCATAAAATAAAAATACAAAAAATGCAACTGTTTTGTAGTTGTTTTCTTTGGGAATTAGTGTTATAATGTCGAACAGAATGGTATTCTATACGATCCTACAGGAGGTTTAATATGAGCAAGATAATTTGCGATGTATGCGGAACACGGTATCCGGAGAGCGCTGACCAGTGCCCCATCTGCGGCTGTGTCCGTGTCGGCGGCACCAAGACCGTGGCCGACGATATCGTTATGGAAGAAACTGAGACCGTCACCAGAAGCAGTTCTTCTGTCCGCGGCGGCAGATTCTCCAAGTCCAATGTGCGCAAGCGCAACCGCGGTGTGATGGATTACGAGGGAGAGGAAGAAGCACCCCGCCCCCGTCCCCGTCCCGTTCCCGAGGAGCCCGAGGAAGCATACGATTTCAACGAGAAGCCCCGCAAGCAGGCAACCAATACGGTCCTGAATGTGCTTCTGGTCATCGTGATCCTGGCCCTGCTGTGTGTCAGCGCCTACATCTTTACCCAGTATTTCCTGCCAGGTTTCCTGGCTGAAGAAAGCCTGCCCGCTACGGAGCCCAGCGTGATGCAGACCGAGCCCCCCACGGAGCCCGAGGAGACGGAGGAGCCCACCATCCCCTGCACCGGCCTGGAGTGGACCGAATCCGGCGCTGAAAAGGTTACCCTGGAGGCTGAAGGCAATTCCTGGCTGCTGAACTTCACAGTTACCCCCGGCGATACCACCGATACCATCAGCTATTACTCCAGCGACGAGTCCGTTGTCACTGTTGATGATGACGGCTGCCTGACCGCTGTGGGTGAGGGCGAGGCAATTGTTGTGGTCAGCTGCGGCGAGGTGCAGCTGCAGTGTGAGGTCACCTGCTCCTTCGTGGAAGAGACTCTGCCCGAAGAGACCGGGTCCACTGACGAAACCACTGACGCAACGGAAGCTACCGAAGCAACTGAGGCTACCGAGCCCACCGCACCCTTGAAGGATGTGAAGCTGGAGGTCAACTACACCGACATCACCCTGACCGGTCATGGTCAGCAGTTCACCTTCAAGCTCAAGGAGCTGAGTAATGAGGAAGTCACCTGGACTTCCGACGATGAGAGCGTCTGTACTGTTGAAAACGGCACCGTTACCCGTGTGGGTAAGGGCACTGCAAACATCACCGTCAAGTACGGTGATCAGGAGATCGTGATTGTTGTCCGCTGCAGAAACAAGTAAATGAAGAAAGTGCAACGGCAGTTCCTTTTGCGGAACTGCCGTTGTTTGTTATTCTCCGTCGACAATGGAGTCTTTGCGAAACAGGAAGGAAATACACCACAGTCCCGCGAGCCCAATGATTGTATAGACGATCCGGCTGAGCAGCGTGGCGGATCCGCCAAAGAGCCATGCCACCAGATCGAACTTGAAAATGCCCATCAGGCCCCAGTTCAGGCTGCCGACGATGGACAGGATCAATGCCAATGTGTCCATACTGTTACCTCCGTTTCTGCCTTGGGATGGTGATATGATGCCCCGAAGGAATAAAAATATACAGATAGGAATTGAAAAAAGTCCCGCCGTCCGATATAATAGCGAAAGATAATAGAAAACTGGAAGGATGAACACATATGACGACTCTTTATGAAGGCGCGTTTGCCAAGTTGAATCTGACACTGGATGTCCTCGGCAAGCGGGAAGACGGCTACCATGATCTGAGAAGTGTGATGCAGACGGTATCCATCCGCGACGATATTGAAATCGATGTGGGTACCGGAAAGCCCTGGTGCCTGAAGTGCGACCGGGAGGATATTCCCACCGATGAGCGTAATCTGGCCTGGAAGGCAGCCAAGCTCTACTGTGATACCATGGGCAAGGACCCCGATGGCATTGAGATCCGCATCACCAAGCGGATCCCCAGTCAGGCGGGCATGGGCGGCGGCAGCGCCGACGCTGCGGCAGTTCTCAGAGCCCTGAACCGTCACTACGGCGAGCCTCTGTCCATCATGGCTCTGGCGGAGTTGGGCGCAAAGATCGGCAGCGATGTGCCTTTCTGCGTGGTCTGCGGCACCTTCATGTGCGAAGGACGGGGCGAAAAGCTGAGAAAGCTTCCCGACATGCCCGACTGCATCATCGTGGTCTGCAAGCCCGCATTTTCTGTCTCCACCCCGGAGCTGTACCAAAAGATCGATGAGGTGGCTATTGCCAGGCGGCCGGATAACAAGGCCATGGAAAGTGCCCTGCTGGCCGGCGATCTGGAGAAGGTTGCCCACAATCTGTGCAACGTATTCGACCCCGTGGTCACCGCTGACCATCTGGAGCTGAACTACATTAAATCGCTGTTCCATCAGTACGGTGCTGTGGGCTATCAGATGACTGGCTCCGGCTCTGCATGCTTCGCTGTTGTGTCCGAGTTTGAGGTGGCGGCTGTTATCTGCAGTATGCTGAAGGATCATTATCCTGAAGTCTATATCTGCAAACCCGTATAATTTTGGAAATTACCGTCCATACTTGTTGTATTCAAGTATGGACGGTGTTTTTTATGTGGAAATGTTTGAAAAGGATCAT
The DNA here is from genome assembly GCA_017622295.1 of Oscillospiraceae bacterium. Classification (GTDB taxonomy): domain Bacteria; phylum Bacillota; class Clostridia; order Oscillospirales; family Oscillospiraceae; genus Faecousia. The sequence continues at coordinate 10,308 of JAGARK010000052.1, read as the reverse complement.
GATTTGTCTGCTGGTTGTGTGCCTTGTGTGGTGCGGCGGTCTGATTGCAGATCGGACCACCCTGCGGGAAGAGCTGATCCGGCTGCATGTGGTGGCGGCTTCCGACTCTCAGGAGGATCAGAGTCTGAAGCTGCTGGTTCGCGATGCAGTTGTGGAAAGCCTTCAGAGTGCCATGGCAGAGCTGACAGACCCAGAAGCGGCAAAGGCTTACTTACGCCAGCAGCTGCCCCAGATCCAGCTTTTGGCCGAACATGTGCTGCGGGAGCTGGGCTGCGAAGATTCTGTGCAGGTGAGTCTTGCGCTGGAGGAATTCGGTACGAGAGTTTATGATACCTTTACGCTTCCGGCGGGGATCTATGAATCCCTTCGCATCGTCATCGGCGAGGGGGCGGGACAGAACTGGTGGTGCGTGGTATTTCCGACTCTGTGCGTACCCGCAACCAGTGATGGCTTTGAGGATACCGCTGCTGGCGCAGGTTTTTCAGATTCTCTGACAGGGGCGCTGACGGGCGATGAAGAATATGAAGTGCGTTTTTATTTGCTGGACGTGCTGGGGAACGTGGAAAATTTGCTCCACAGGGGATAATTGGAGGCTGTTTTTTGGACCGGATCTGTGGTATCATGTAGATAAACGAGAGAAAGGCGGTGAGCCGATGCTGCATTTGCTGCTGGGAACCGACTGGACGGCCTGCCGGGATGAGATCCTGGGCCGCATCAGCCGGGATGTAAAAGAAGAAAAGGGCGGACGGATCCTGATGGTACCGGAGCTGATCAGCCACGAGACGGAGCGGCGGCTTTGTGCCGCAGCGGGGGATACAGCCAGCCGATTTGCGGAAGTGCTGTCCTTTACCCGCCTTGCCAGGCGGGTTGCCGATCAGCTGGGCAGTGCAGCGGAGGAATGCCTCGACAATGGCGGCCGGGTGGTGGCCATGGCCTCCGGCGCCCGTCAGCTGAGCAGCCGTCTGAAGGCCTATGCATCGGTGGAGACCCGGCCGGAATTTCTGACGGGACTCATTGATGCGGTGGATGAATTCAAACGCTGCTGCATTTCCTCCGAGGATCTGATGGCAGCTTCCACCCGAACCGAGGGAAGCCTGGCCCAGAAGCTGGAGGAGCTGGCGCTGCTGCTGGAAAGCTACGACGCCCTGTGCCGTCAGGGCAAGCGGGACCCCAGAGATCAGGAGACCCAGCTGCTGGAGCAGATGGAACTGGGCGATTTCGCGGAAAAGCATGTGTTTTACATAGATGGATTCCCGGACTTTACCCGCCAGCATCTGGCGATCCTGGAGCATCTGATCAAGCATTCGCCCCATGTGACGGTGAGTCTCAACTGCGACCGGGTGGATTCAACACTGCTGGCCTTTGAGAAGCCAGGCGATACCGCCGCACGGATCCTTCGCTGCGCCCGGAATGCAGGGGTCGAGGTGCAAATCGAGATCGTAAAAGAGAATCCGACGCCTCTGAGTATCATGAGAAGTCACCTGTTCCAGGGCAGCATCACGGCGGGGTCCCAGAAGGACGTCCTTCGGGTCTTCCGGGGGGAATCCCCTTATGAAGAATGTCTGGCCGCGGCGGAGCGGATTCTTGAGCTGGTCCGCTCCGGCTGCCGGTACCGGGACATTACGGTGGTCTGCGGCGATATCGTGGCCTACAAGCCCCTGGTCCATCTGGCGTTTCGCCGCTGCGGAATCCCGGTGTACCTGTCCGGTACCGAGGATATCCTGCAGAAGAGTGTCATCGCCACTGCTGTTTCCGCCATGGATGCAGCTCTGGGGGGCTTTGAGACCAGCGATGTGATGCGCTATCTGCGCTCCGTGCTGTCGCCTGTAGATCCCGATACCTGCGATTTGGTGGAAAACTACGCGGTGGTCTGGGGCATCCGGGGCAAACGCTGGGCGGAAGTGTGGAAAAACCATCCCGACGGACTCAGCGTGGCTTGGGATGCAGAATCGGAAGCGCTGCTTTGCCGATTGAATGAAGCCCGTATGCTTGCTGTGGAGCCCCTGGATGCTCTGCGCCGACGGTTTTTGGAAGCAAAGAATGTGCGTGAGCAGGTCCTTGCGCTTTATGAATTCCTGGAAGCGATTTCTCTGGAGCAGCGGCTGGACAGCCTTGCTCAGGAACTGGATGAAGACGGAGATAACCGCAGCGCCCAGATTCTGGGTCAGCTGTGGGAGATTCTGATAGGTGCGCTGGAGCAGCTGCATGATGTTCTGGGCAACACCCACTGGGACACGGAGAGCTTTGCCCGATTGTTCCAGCTTCTGCTGAGCCAGTATGATGTGGGAACCATTCCGCCGGTGTTGGATGCGGTGCAGGTCGGCCCGGTCAGCGCCATGCGGCTCCATCAGGAAAAACACCTGATCGTTCTGGGCGCCCAGGAAGGTAATCTGCCGGGCTATACCGGCTCCGCCGGTATTCTCAGCGACCAGGAGCGCGTGGCTCTGCGGGAGCTGGGAATGCCTCTGACAGGCGGAAGCCTGGAGGGTATCCAAGCGGAATTTGCAGAAATTTACGGCGTCTTCTGCGGCGCCATGGAGACGGCGACGGTGTATTATTCCGGAAACCAGCCCTCCTTCCTGTGCCGCCGGCTGGCGGAGCTTGCAGGAGGGGAGCAGGAGGTCTCTCCCACACTGGGCGCCGCCCTGACCGATAAATTTGAGGCGGGCGCCTATCTCAGCCGCTGGAATGCGGAGTCTATTGCTCAGCGGATTGGCGTATCGGAAACTTACGACGAAGTAAAACAGCGCCGCAACTATGAACTGGGCATGGTCCAGCGTCAGCAAATTGACAAACTCTATGGCAAAACGCTGAATCTGTCCGCCTCTCAGGTGGACCGTCAGGCGGAGTGCCGATTGTCCTATTTCCTGAAATACGGTATGCGGGCCAAGGAGCGGAAAGAAGCCACCGTGGACCCGGCGGAGTTCGGCACCTATGTCCATGCGGTGCTGGAAAACACCGCCCGGTGCATCAAGGAGAAGGGGGGCTTTCCCAAGGTCTCTCTGGAAGAGACGCTGGAAATCGCCGAAGGATTCTCCGACGAGTACGCCCGGGAGCATTTCAGCCAGATCGAATCGGAGCGGCTGACGTATCTCTTCCGCCGCAACGGGCAGGAGCTTCGGATGGTGGTGGAGGAGCTGTGGGAGGAGCTGCAGCAATCCCAGTTCCAGCCGGAAGATTTTGAAGTTAGCTTTGGTACGGGGGAGGGGCTTCCTGCCATTGCGCTGCCGGGAACGAAGATGAATGCCATCCTCCGGGGCTTTGTGGATCGGGTGGATACCTGGAAAAACAGCGGTAATTCCTATTACCGGGTTGTGGACTACAAGACCGGCAAAAAGGATTTTGACTACTGCGATGTGTATAACGGCGTGGGACTGCAGATGCTTCTGTACCTCTTTGCGCTGGCAGAATGCGGCGAAGAGGTGGTGGGGAGCCGTCCCATCCCGGCGGGTGTGCAGTATTTTCCTGCCCGGGTGCCCTATGTTTCCTCCGATGGCCGCCTGACCGAGGAGGAACTGGAAAAAGAACGCTTCAAGGACCGCAAGCGCAAGGGCCTGCTTCTGAAGGATGAACAGATCCTCCAGGCCATGGAGCCGAGCGAGAATCCCAAGCGGCTGTGCTATACCGTCCGGAAGGACGGCACCATGGTAGGTGACCTTGCTGACCGGGAGCAGCTGCAGCTGCTGAAAGCTTATGTTTTTAAGGTGCTGGGCAAGATGGTCGATGACATTGCCTCCGGCAATGTGGAGCCAAATCCTTATACCAGAGGATCCTCTCATTCTGCCTGTACGTTCTGCCCCTATGGTGCGGTGTGCCACGAGACAGGCGTAGAGGGGCGGCGCAATTACAAAGCCATGAATGCCCAGCGCTTCTGGGAGGAGATCGGAAAGGAGATGAACCGCCATGGCTGAGAAATTAACACCCCAACAGGCCCAGGCGGTTTGCGACCGGGGCGGAAAGCTGCTGGTTTCCGCCGCTGCCGGCTCCGGCAAGACCAAGGTGCTGGTGGACCGGCTGCTGAGCTATTTGAAAAACCCTGATGATCCCGCCAATCTGGACGAATTTCTGATCATTACATATACCAAGGCGGCTGCGTCCGAGCTCCGGGGCAAAATCGCCGCGAAGCTGACGGAGGCCATCGCCGCCGAGCCGGAAAACCGGCACCTTCAGCGGCAGATGCAGCGGCTGTTTTTGACGAAGATTTCCACAGTCCACGGATTTTGCTCCGATTTGCTGCGGGAGTATGCCTATCGGCTGGACCTCAGCGCTGATTTCCGGGTGGCGGACGAAAATGAATGCCGGGAGCTCCGGGAACGTGTGCTGGCGGAGCTTCTGGACCGTGCCTATGAACAGGCGGGAGACAATCCCGATTTCCGGGCCTTTGTGGACACCCAGGGTCTTGGGCGGGATGACCGTCTGGTGGCCGAGATTGTCCTGAAGGTCTACGACAGCGCCCGGTGCCATCTGGACCCGGAGGGGTGGCTGAATGGCTGCCTGGAGGATGCCGGTGTGGAGGGCCTGACCGATGCGGGCCAGACGGTTTGGGGCAGGTATCTGATGGAGGACTTCTTTTCCTATCTCGACTGCCAGATTTCCGTGATGCGCAAATGTGTGGAGTTGGCGGAAAGCTCTGAGAATATGGAAAAACCGTCCATTAATTTGCGGGATACCCTCTTCCAGCTGGAGCATCTGAGAGAAAGTGCTGCCTGGGATGAGATCGTGGCCCGGAAAAGCATTGACTACGGCCGCTTGACCTTCCCCCGGAAGGGAATCGATGAGGAACTGGCGGAACGGATCAAAGCCTGCCGCAATGCCTGCAAGAAGGGCCTGGAAAAGTACCTGCGGTGCTTTGCCGATGATTCGAAGCAGGTACTGGAGGATCTTGCCCAGTCCGGCGCGGGGGCCCGGGGCCTTGTGGAGCTGGTGCGGCAATTTGGGCGGGAATATGACCGGGCAAAGCACAGCCGCCGCTGTCTGGATTTCAGCGATCTGGAGCATAGGACATTGGATCTGCTGCTGGGCAGCAAACGCTCCGGCCCCACTGCTGCTGCCCGGGAGATTGGGCTGCGGTTCCGGGAGATCATGGTGGACGAGTATCAGGACTCCAACGGCGTCCAGGACGCCATTTTCTCCGCCCTCACCGCCGAACGGCAGAACTGCTTCATGGTGGGCGACGTCAAGCAGTCCATCTATCAGTTCCGTCTGGCAGATCCGGGAATTTTCCTTGAAAAATATCAAAGCTATGTACCTGCCGAGGGCGCTGTCTCCGGCGAGGGACGCAAAGTCCTCCTCAGTGCCAATTTTCGCTCCGGCCCGGAGGTGATCTCCGCCGTCAACGATGTATTTGAAACCTGTATGAGTCCCGCTGTGGGCGGTCTGGTCTATGGTGAGGCTGAAAAGCTCCGGGAAGGCATACCTCACATGGCCCTCGAAAAAGCCGTGGAGCTTTATGGCATCGAGGTCCGGGAGGAGACCTATACGGAAGAGCCTGATTTCGTGGCTGAAAGGATCAAAACCATGCTGGACGGCAGTCACTATGTTCGGGATGGTGAGCATTTGCGACCCATCGTGCCGGAGGATATTGTGATTTTGCTCCGTTCCCCCGGTTCGGTAGGCGGAAGATTCCAGCAGGCGCTGGAGCGGCAGGGGATTCGCTGCTCTACCGGCGGCGGAACGGATCTGCTGCAGACCGAGGAAATCGGTACCCTGCGCAGCATCCTGCAGACCATCTCCAACCCCCGACAGGATATTCCTCTGATCGGCGCGCTGGCAAGTCCTGCCTTCGGGTTTACTGCCGATGATCTGGCGTCTTTCCGAATCAGACAGAAGAAGGGTACTGTCTATGACGCGCTGCTGCTGGACGACAGCCCAAAGGCAAAGCGTTTCCTCGGGACCCTTGCAGTTTTGCGGCAGGACGCCCGGATGAATACCATTGCTGAGCTGATTGAGAAAATCTTCACCCTGACCCGGCTGGACAGCATCTATGCGGCCCAGGTTGGCGGCGAAACGAAAAAGGCCAATCTGCAGACCTTCTACGCTCTGGCGGCGGACTATGAAAGCGTCAGCCGCCGGGATCTGAATCAGTTCCTGGACTACCTCCAGACTCAGGAGGAAAAGGGCCTGATGACTGCCGTGGAGGGGACCTCCGGCTGCGTGACCATCATGAGTATCCACAAGTCCAAGGGTCTGGAATTCCCGGTGGTGTTCCTGTGCGGCCTCAGCCGGGAATTTAACCGGGAGAGCCTCCGGGCACAGGTTCTGTGCGACAAGGAATTGGGACTGGGTCTGAGCGTGGCGGACACAAAGAACCGGATCCGCTACCCCGCCATTTCCAAGCGGGCCATCGTGCAGAAATCCGCAGCTGAGAGTTTGTCGGAGGAAATGCGGGTGCTGTATGTGGCCATGACCCGGGCAAGGGACCGCCTTATTATGACCTATGCTGCTAAGAATCTGCAAAGCGATTTGCAGGATATCGCAGCACGGCTGGACATCAGTGGGGCGGAGCTTCTGACGAGGGATGCAGCTTGTCCCGGCGAATGGGTGCTCCTTGCGGCTATGCAGCGCACCGAAGCGGGAGAGTTTTTTGCTCAGGCGGGAGGAAGAACCGATCAGACGAAGCTTTCCGATATTCCCTGGGTCATTCGGGTGACAGAGGCGCCTGAATCCGCTGAAAGCGGCGCTGCTGTTTCGGCTGTGGATAATACGGTGCCGCCGGAAACGGAGGGGCTGCTCGCTGCAGGACTTTCCTTCCGCTATGGTCATATTGCCGCTACCCAGGCCCCCTCGAAGCAGACGGCTACCCAACGCAAGGGCCGCTTCAAGGATCAGGAGGCGGCGGAGCAGGCCCAGGAGCCCAGGGAATTCCACCACAGCTGGCGCAAGCCCTCTTTCGTGGAGCAGGGAATCCAGGGCAAGGCCTACGGCAGTGCAATCCATGCGGTGATGCAGTATATTCGCTATGAATGCTGCACAACTGTGGAAGGCGTTCGCCGGGAAGTGGAGCGGCTGGTCGAGCAGCGGTTTATCACAGAGCAGCAGGGAAAGCTGGCCGATTGCGGGCGGATTTTCAAGTTCTTTTCCTCTGAAATCGGCGGTCAGCTCTGCTCCGGCAGGTCGCATCTGCGGGAGTTCAAATTCTCCATTCTCGATGACGCGGGCCAGTATGGCGAGGGTCTGAAAGGGGAAGAGGTGCTCCTTCAGGGCGTGGTGGACTGCGCGCTATTGGAAGACGACGGCATTACGGTCATCGATTTCAAGACGGACTATGTAACGGAGGCAACACTTGAAAAGGTGGCCAGCCGCTACCGTCCCCAGGTGGAGACCTATGCCCATGCCCTGAGCCGCATTTACGGGCGGAAGATCAAGGGGACTTTTCTCTATTTCTTCCGGCTGAACAGATTTTTCCCCATATAATAAAAATCTGTTGTATAATCATTCCGATATCTGATAACGAATCGGATGAGTATCGCTTGTTCGAGGGTGACATTTCTTCTGTTGTCATTGAGGATGGTGTTACCTACATCGGTGCCCGGGTATTTCAATACTGGGATATTACCAGCGTGACCATTCCGGACAGCGTCACATCGATTGGCGCCGATGCATTTGAAGATGTGGAGGCCACCGCTTGTTATCCTGCCGGCAATGCAACCTGGACGGCGGAGGTTATGCAGAACTATAGCGGCAGTATCACATGGACTTCTTATGAAGCATCCACGCCCGGAGATCTGAACGGCGACAGCCTTGTCGATGATGGGGATGTGGCTCAGCTGCTGTGGTACACCCTGTTCCCGGATGCATATGAGATCGTCGGCAGTGCCGATTATACCGGGGATGATCTGATCGACGATTTCGATGTTGCCTATCTGCTGTGGCATACGCTATTCCCGACGGAGTATCCCCTGAATTAATCTGTAATACTACAAAGAGGCGCTCTTTTGAGCGCCTCTTTTGCGGTTAGCGGCAGTTCTTGTTCTGCTGATTGCTGTTCCGATTCTGGTTCTGGTTGCTGTTCTGGTTCTGGTTGCTGTTCTGGTTCTTGTTCTGCTGGGAGTTCTGAGAATAGTTCTGCTTATTGTTATTCATAACTGGTTCCTCCGAATTGGATTAATCTCACGGCTGTGCCGCTGCCATAGCTTGCCCCGTTTTTCAGGCTTTATCCTTGGGCTTGAAAATCAGACTCATGATCAGTCCTGCGAATATGGCTGCGGTGATGCCCCCGGCGGCGGATTTCAGTCCCCCGGTAAAGATGCCAAGAAATCCCTCGGACTGGACAGCCTCTTTCACGCCTTTGGCAAGGTTGTATCCAAAGCCTGTCAGGGGCACGGTGGCTCCCGCTCCGGCAAATTCCGCGATGGGCTTGTAGACCCCAATGGCCCCCAGAAAGACGCCGATGACCACATAGCTGACCAGAATTCGGGCCGGAGTCAGCTTCGTCTTGTCGATGAGGATCTGACCGATCAGGCAGAACAGTCCTCCCACAATGAATGCTTTGATATAATCCATGTCAATCCCTCCCGGTGATGATGGAAACGGCGTGACAGACCCCGGGGATGGGCAGCCCCTGCTGGGTGGAGGTGGGGGAGAGCAGCGCCCCGGTGCCGCAGAAGAGGATACGCTTCAGCTTGCCGCTGTTCAGCTGGCCCAGCAGATACCCGCACAGCGTAATGGCGCTGCAGCCGCAGCCGGAGCCCCCGGAGTGGACGTCCTGGGCGATCTGATCGAAGACCAGCGTGCCGCAGTCCGTCAGCTTTCCGCCCAGAGGCAGTCCCTCCCGTTTGCCAAGCTCCAGCAGCAGATCCTTGCCCAGCTGGCCCAGATCCCCGGTGACGATGAGATCGAAGTCATCCGGCGTCCGGTTCAGATCCCTCATATGGGCCTGAATGGTCTGGAAAGCTGCCGGGGCCATGGCGGCGCCCATGTTGTTGGCATCGGTGATGCCCAGGTCCGTCACGGTGCCGATGGTGCAGCACTCGATCCTGGGTCCGGTACCGGAAGAACACACCAGCGCCGCACCGGAACCGGTGACGGTCCACTGGGCGGTGGGCGTCCGTTGGCCGCCATAGCCAAGAGGGAACCGGTACTGCCGCTCTGAGGAAGCAAAATGGGAGGAGGTCATGGCCACCACCTTATCTGCAAAACCACCGCCCACTACCATGGAGGCCGCCAGCAGGCTCTCTGCCATGGTAGAGCAGGCGCCATAAAGACCGAGGTGGGGAATATTGGTATTTCGAAGACTGAAGGAGGAACCGATGCACTGGTTCAGCAGATCCCCTGACAACACCAGATCAAAGTCCGCCTGCTTCATGCCTGCTTTTTCCGCCAGCTTTTCCAATGCCATCTGCTGCAGGTGTTTTTCCGCCTGTTCCCAGGTTTTCTGGCCGAAATAGGTGTCCTGGGAAGTGATGTCAAAGGTATGGGCAAGAGGACCTTCCGATTCCTTTTTTCCGGCTACGCTGGCCCAATGGCAGATCACCGGTAGTTGGGGCAGAATAAAGCTCTGCCGACCTCGTTTGTTGACTGACAAATGAACACCTTCTTCGTTTTATTTTCCACTATTATGTGCAAAATGAGACGAGTTATGATATACTGTAAAAAACACAGAAAGAAGGATGAAAACGATGACAGTTCGACTGGCCGAAATGCGGGATTTTGATACAATTTTGAAGATTTATGACCGGGCCCGCCGGTTTATGGCGGAAACCGGAAACCCCACCCAGTGGGGAAGCCATTATCCGGACCCGGAGCTTTTGAAAGAGGATATGGAAGGGGAGCATCTTTTTGTGATTACCGATGGAGATCGGGTGCGGGGTGTGTTTTCCTTCCTGGTGGGTCCTGACCCCACCTATAGCATCATCGAGGACGGTGCCTGGCATTCTGACGCCAAGTACGGTACAATCCACCGAATCGCCTCCGACGGTGCCGGCGGTGTGTTCAGTGCCTGTCTGGAATTCTGCCTGGGAAAATGCGCTTATCTGCGGATCGATACCCACGAGAACAACAAGGTCATGCAGCATGTAGTCACCAAGAATGGCTTCTGCCGCTGCGGAATCATCTATACGGACAACGGATCTCCCCGAATCGCTTTTGACCGGATATAATAAAAAAGCTCCGACACCGCTTGGGTGTTGGAGCTTTTGATATTTGAAGAATCAGTAAACGCGGCAGGCGCCGTAGTAGTGGCTGGTGTAGTAGTCGGAGTACAGATCCGCATAGGAGACATAGGAGCCGGTGCTGGGAGAGTGGATAAACTTTCCGTCACCGACGTAGATGCCTACATGGGAAATACCGGCCTTATATGTATTCTGGAAG
>JAGARK010000051.1 GCA_017622295.1 Oscillospiraceae bacterium | reverse complement strand
GGCTTGGTGTGGCAGGTGGCGACGTTGACCTTCTCCACGATGACCTTGTTCTCGGAAGGCATGGCCACCAGGACCTTGCCCTTGACGCCCTTGTCCTTGCCGGACAGGACGATAACAGTATCATTCTTCTTAATGTTCATTCCTTACGGTCCTCCATTAGATGACCTCGGGAGCCAGAGACAGGATCTTCATGAAGTCCTTCTCACGCAGCTCACGAGCGACCGGTCCAAAGATACGGGTACCCTTGGGGTTCTTGTCTTCCTTGATGATGACAGCTGCGTTCTCATCGAAGCGAACGTAGGAGCCATCCTCGCGGCGCAGGCCGCGCTTGGAACGGACGATGACGGCCTTGACGACCTCACCCTTCTTAACAGTGCCGCCGGGAGCAGCCTTGCGGACGGAAGCAACGATGATGTCACCGATGTTGCCGTACTTACGCTTGGAGCCGCCCAGAACACGGATGCAGTGAATTTCCTTGGCGCCGGTGTTGTCGGCAACCTTCAGGTAGCTTTCCATCTGTACCATAACTCGGTTACCTCCTTACTTAGCCTTTTCAATGATACGGACCAGTCTCCAGCGCTTGTCCTTAGACAGGGGACGGGTCTCCATGACCTCAACGGTATCGCCGATGCCGCACTCGTTGTTCTCGTCGTGTGCCTTCAGCTTGTAAGTCCGCTTCATGGTCTTCTTATACAGAGGATGCTGCACGCTATCCTCAATTGCAACCACAATGGTCTTGTCCATCTTATCGGAGACGACCTGACCAATTCTGGTTTTACGGAATGCTCTATTCTCAGTCATTTACGCTTCCTCCTCAGACGTTGGTCTCTTTCTCACGAATAATGGTCTTGATGCGGGCAATGTCCTTCTTAACAGCGCCGATCTGCAGGGGGTTATCCAGCTGATTGGTTGCGTGCTGCATACGCAGCATGAACAGATCCTTCTTCAGCTCCTCCAGCTTCTTGTTCAGCTCTTCAACGGACAGATTCTTGATTTCCTTTGCCTTCATCATTATTCACCACCAATCTCAGAAACTTCCTTGGTGATGATACGGGTCTTGATGGGCAGCTTGTGCTGTGCCAGACGCAGTGCCTCGCGGGCAACTTCCTCGGACACGCCGCCGATCTCGAACATCACCTTCTGATTCTTCACGACTGCAACCCAGCCTTCGGGTGCGCCCTTACCGGAACCCATTCGAGTACCCAGGCCTTTCTTGGAGTAGGGCTTGTCAGGGAAGATCTTGATCCAGACCTTACCACCACGCTTGGTGTAACGGGTCATGGCAATACGAGCAGCCTCGATCTGGTTGCCGGTGATCCAGCCGGGCTCCAGAGCCTGGATGCCGAACTCACCGTAGACAACCTTGTTACCGCGGGAGGCAGCGCCGGTCATACGGCCACGCTGAACCTTGCGGTACTTAACTCTCTTAGGCATCAGCATTAGCGGTTACCTCCTTCACGGTTGTAGTTTCTTCTCTCACCGTTATTGCGGCGGTCACCCTGACGGCGGTCACCACGGCGGTTGTCGCGGCGGTCGCGGCGCTCACGCTTCTCGGGCTCGGGAGCGGCAGCGCGCAGAGTGGTGTTCAGGACCTCACCCTTGTAGATCCAGACCTTAACACCGATGCGGCCGTAAGTGGTAGCTGCTTCGGCGAAGCCGTACTCGATGTCGGCACGGATGGTCTGCAGGGGAATGGTGCCCTCGTGATAGGTCTCGGAGCGAGCGATTTCAGCGCCGCCCAGACGGCCGGCACACATAACCTTGATGCCCTTGGCACCCAGGCGGGTAGCCTGCTGCATGGCCTTCTTCATTGCACGGCGGAAGGAGATACGCTTCTCCAGCTGTGCGGCAATGTTCTCAGCAACCAGCTGAGCGTTCAGGTCGGGAGAACGGACCTCAACGATGTTCAGTGCAACGCTCTTGCCCAGCTTAGCTTCCATTTCCTTGCGCAGGTTCTCGATCTCAGCACCAGCCTTGCCGATAACCACGCCGGGACGGGAGCAGTTGATATTGATCTTGACCTTGCCATTGCTGCGCTCGATCTCGATCTTAGCGACGCCAGCGGCGTACAGCTTGTTCTTCAGATACTTGCGGATGTTGTAGTCTTCGACGACCAGGTCACCGACCTTGTCCTCGCGGGCGTACCAGCGGGAATCCCAGTCCTTGATGACGCCAACACGCAGTCCATGGGGATTAACTTTCTGACCCATAGCTACCTCCTGATTAAGCCTTCTCGCTCACACCGATGGTGATGTGAGTGGTTCTCTTGTTGATGCGGACGAAACCACGACGGGATGCGATGCGGCCGCGCTTCAGGATGGGGCCGGGGTTAGCGATCACAGTGGAGACGTACAGGTTATCGGCGTTCATGCCGTGATTGTGCTCAGCGTTAGCAACAGCGCTCTTCAGCAGCTTAGCCATGGGCTCGCAAGCAGCCTTAGAAGTCTGGCTCAGGTACGCAGCAGCGGTCTTAACGTCCTGGCCCCGGATCATATCGCAAACCAGCTTGACCTTGCGGGGAGACATACGGACGTACTTTACATGTGCAAATGCTTCCATTTTCGTACCTCCTTACTTGCTGTTAGCGGTCTTGCTGCCGGAGTGACCACGGAAGGTGCGGGTGGGAACAAACTCACCCAGCTTGTGACCGACCATGTCCTCAGTGACATAGACAGGCACGTGCTTGCGGCCATCATGGACAGCGATGGTGTGACCAACGAAGGAGGGGAAAATGGTGGAAGATCTGCTCCAGGTCTTCAGGACCTTCTTTTCACCAGCCTTGTTCAGCTCCTCAACGCGCTTGTACAGCTCAGGAGCTACGAAAGGGCCCTTTTTGATACTTCTGCTCATTTCATTTCCTCCTTACTTGCTGTTTCTGCGCTTGACGATGAACTTGTTGGTGGGGTTCTTCGTCTTACGAGTCTTGTAACCCATAGCAGGCTTGCCCCAGGGAGTGACAGGACCGGGACGACCGATAGGTGCGCGGCCCTCACCACCACCGTGAGGATGGTCGCAGGGGTTCATGACGGAACCACGAACGGTGGGACGGACGCCCATGTGGCGCTTACGGCCAGCCTTACCGATGTGGACGTTCTCATGGTCCAGGTTGCCGACCTGGCCGATGCAAGCGGTGCAGTTGGTACGAATGTAACGAACTTCACCGGAGGGCAGACGAACCTGAGCCAGGTCGCCTTCCTTAGCCATCAGCTGAGCAGCGGTACCAGCGGAGCGGACCAGCTGTGCGCCGTGGCCGGGCTGCAGCTCCACGTTGTGGATAACAGTACCGACAGGAATGTTAGCGATGGGCAGGCAGTTGCCGGGCTTGATGTCAGCAGTAGCGGAGGAGACAACCTTGTCGCCAGCCTTCAGGCCGTAGGGAGCCAGAATGTAGGACAGGGTGCCGTCTTCGTACTTGATCAGAGCGATGAAAGCGGAGCGGTTGGGATCGTACTCGATGCGCTCGACGTTGGCAACCATGTCCAGCTTCTGGCGCTTGAAGTCGATGATACGATACTTACGCTTGTTGCCGCCGCCGTGGTGGCGGACGGTGATGTGACCGTAGCTGTTGCGACCAGCGTGCTTCTTCAGGGTCTCAACCAGGCTACGCTCAGGTTTTGCCTTCTTATCAACACCGTCGAAAGCGGAAACAGTCATGTTTCTGCGAGCAGCGGTATAAGGCTTGAAAGTCTTAATTGCCATTTGCGTTTCTCTCCTTTTTGAGATGGTTTAGACCATACCCTCGAAGAACTCGATGGTCTTGGAATCAGCGGTCAGGGTGACAACGGCCTTCTTGTAGTCGGCGCGCTTGCCAGCGGGGTAAGCGCCGGTGCGCTTGACCTTACCCTGCATACGGATGGTGTTAACCTTAGCGACCTTGACACCGAAGATCTGCTCAACAGCAGCCTTGATCTCGGTCTTGTTAGCATTGATGTCGACCATGAAGACGTACTTCTTGTCAGCGACGTCAGCCATGGACTGCTCGGTGATGACAGGTCTTCTGATGATATCGTAAGCGTTCATTATGCGAATACCTCCTCAATCTTCTTCAGAGCGGCCATGTCGACAACCAGCTTGTTAGCGTTGATCACGTCGTAGACGTTGATCAGGTTGGCGAAGGTGACCTCGCAGCCGGGGATGTTGCGGCCGGACTTGACAACGTTCATGTCAGCCTCAGCGGTAACGACCAGAGTCTTGGTGTTGCAGCCGACAGCGTTCAGGAAAGCAGCGAATTCCTTGGTCTTGGGGGCGTCCATCTTGATGGAGTCGATGACGACGATGGCAGCCTCGGAAGCCTTAGCGCTCAGGACGCTCTTCAGAGCCAGGCGCTTAGCCTTCTTGTTCAGGGTGTAGGAGTAATCGCGGGGCTTGGGAGCGAACACGATACCGCCGTGAGTCCACTGGGGAGCACGGGTGGAACCCTGACGGGCACGACCGGTGCCCTTCTGACGCCAGGGCTTACGGCCGCCGCCGGAAACCTCTGCGCGGGTCAGAGCGCTCTGAGTGCCCTGACGCTTGTTGGCCAGATGGTTCTTGACAGAGTCATGGACCACAGCCTGGTTGGGAGCAATGCCGAAGACGGCTTCGGACAGTTCGATCTCGCCAACCACATTGCCGGACATATTGTAAACATTAGTCTTAAGCATGATTTACGATCTCCTCTCTTAGCCGTTTCTTGCAGAAGCCTTCTGGGGGTTACGGCCGGAAGCCTTCTGGGGATTCTTGCTGATGCCGGTTTCGACATTCTTAACCTTGTTGTTCTTAACGGTGTTGCGGATATAAACCAGACCGCCCTTGGGGCCGGGGATGGCGCCGCGGATAACGATCATGTTCAGTTCTGCATCAACCTTAACGACATCCAGGTTCTCAATGGTGACCTGAACGTTGCCCATCTGACCTGCGCCGATCTTGCCGGGGAAGATGCGGGACTGATGGGAAGAAGCACCCATAGAACCAGCGTGACGATGGACAGGGCCGCCGCCGTGGGTCATGTCAGTGCGGTGTGCACCGTGGCGCTTGATGACGCCCTGGTAACCGTGACCCTTGCTGATGCCGGTGACGTCGATCTTGTCGCCAGCTGCGAAGGTGTCAGCCTTGACTTCGTCGCCGACGTTCATGTCAGCAGCGCCTTCCAGCTTGAACTCCTTCAGGTACTTCTTGGGAGCAATGCCAGCCTTCTTCAGGTGGCCCTGCTCGGGCTTGCTCAGCTTCTTCTCGGCGACGTCGCCGTAGCCCAGCTGAACAGCAGTGTAGCCGTCGGTCTCAACGGTCTTCTTCTGAGTAACGACGCAGGGGCCTGCTTCCACAACGGTAACAGGGATAACCTTGCCGGACTCGTCGAAGATCTGAGTCATACCGACCTTCTTGCCGATGATAGCTTTCTTCATCTTAGGTTTTCTCCTTTAAAATAGGTTATTGGTTGACTTGCCGCATTGGGACGGCTGCCAACATGACCCGTCCGCCCGATGCCAGACAGTGCGGGCTACCGTAATTTTACGTTGTTACGTGTAAATTACAGCTTTATCTCAATCTCAACGCCAGCGGGAAGATCCAGGCTCATCAGAGCCTCAACGGTCTTCTGGTTGGGGTTGAGGATATCGATCAGTCTCTTGTGGGTTCTGCGCTCGAACTGCTCACGGCTGTCCTTGTACTTGTGGACTGCGCGAAGAATGGTAACAACTTCCTTCTTGGTGGGCAGAGGGATGGGGCCGGAGACGGATGCGCCGTTGCGCTTTGCGGTCTCCACGATCTTTGCAGCGCTGGAGTCGATCAGCTGGTGATCGTATGCCTTCAGCCGAATGCGGATCATCTGGTTTGCCATGGTTTGTTTTCCTCCTTGAATTACGTACTCAGTTTGCGTGGTGTCTGGG
>JAGARK010000050.1 GCA_017622295.1 Oscillospiraceae bacterium | reverse complement strand
TCGGGGATATCGATATTGATATTTTTCAGCGCCTGGGCCTGACCATACCACAGGTTCAGGTCCTTGACGGTAATAATAGGCTTATTCAAAGTGTATTACTCCTTTTTAGACAGCGTTCTTCTTTTGGAAATGCTTGGTCACGGCAGTGGCGGACAGGTTGATGGCGAATGCCAGCACCATCAGGATAGCGGCAATAGCGAAGGCCACACCGAACTCGCCCTGCTCCTTAGCGTAGACATAGAGGGCGACCGTCAGCGTTGCGCCCGCGCTGCTTAAGCCCTCAATGAAGCCGTTCAGGCTGTGAGCAAAACCTGCGGTGAACAGCAGAGCGGCAGATTCACCCAGGATACGGCCAACGGACAGGATGCAGCCGGTGATCACACCGTCGATGCAGTTGGGCAGAACAACCGTGCGAATCACTCTCCACTTGCCCGCGCCCAGACCGAAGGCACCCTCGCGATAGGACTGAGGCACGGTTTTCAGGCTCTCCTGCGTATTGCGCATGATGGTAGGCAAATTCATGATGGCCAGAGTCAACGCGCCCGCCATCAGGCAGGTGCCAAAATTGTTGGAAAACATCAGCATACCCACCAGACCATAGATGATGGAGGGAATGCCGGACAGGGCTTCAGCGGCGTACTCGATGATGCCCACCACACGCTGGTTGGTGGCGTACTCCGTCAGATAGACCGCCGCCCCCACACCCAGGGGGATCACGATCACAAGGATGGCGATGACGATATAAATCGTGTTCAGGATGTCAGGGAGAATACCGATACTGTCGCTCAAATAGCTGGGCTTGGTGCTCAGAAACTCCCAGGAAAGGTGGGGAATACCCTGAATCAGAACATAAGCCACAATAAAAAGAGTCAGCGCCCCGGTCAGTGCCGTCGCCAGGTACATACCGCCCCGGACGGTCCAGAGGAACATTTTGCGTCTGTTGGAAATCATTTGGACTTGTCTCCTTTCAGGAAGAAATTCAGTGCTGCGTTAATGAGCATGATAAACAGGAACAGCACCAGCGCGATGGAGAACAGTGCCTGCCGCTGCAAACCGCTGGAATAGGCCATTTCGGAAGCCACGGCAGTGGTCAGGAAGCGGACGGACTGGAACAGGGAATCGGGCATATTGGCAGCGTTGCCTGCCACCATCATGACGGCCATGGCTTCGCCAATGGCACGGCCCACGCCCAGCACCACGGCAGCAGCGATGCCACTCTTTGCCGCAGGGACAGAAACACGGAAATAAGTCTCTTCGGGCGTTGCACCCAGAGCCAGGGAGGCGTCCTCATATTCCTTGGGAACGGCTTCCAGTGCGGTGACGGACATTTTGATGATGGAGGGCAGGATCATGATCGCCAGTACGATGATGGCGGCGAAGAGGCTTGCACCGTCGGGGATATTGAACAACTTCCGGATGCCGGGTACCAGCACCATCATACCAACCAGGCCATAGACCACGGAGGGGATACCCGCCAGCATAGAAACGGCCTGACCCATGACCTCCTTGACCCGCTTGGGGGCCATTTTTGCAAGATACACAGCGGTCAGGAAACCGACGGGGACGCCCAGTGCGATGGCACCGGCGGTGCCGTAAATACTGGTGAGGATGAAGGGCAGGATGCCGTATTGGGGTTCCGCAGCAGCGGACTCCCAGGTATCACCGAAGAGGAAATCCACAATGCCGATCTCCCGGATAGCAGGGATACCGGAAACCACCAGATACACCGTGATCAGCAGCACGCAGCCAACCGTAATGAGACCCAGCAGCAGGAAGATCCCGTGGACAAAATTTTCAAGGAAATTACTTTTCTTTTTCATAACATTCAAATTCAAATCAAAGATTTTACATTTCGGCTTTGTATACGCCCCCTCTTGCGAGGGG
>JAGARK010000049.1 GCA_017622295.1 Oscillospiraceae bacterium | reverse complement strand
GTGGGCCGTCTGATCTACAACGAGCCCATTCCTCAGGATCTGGGCTTCGTGGACCGCTCTGTTCCCGGCCATGAGTTTGATCTGGAGATCAGCTTCCTGGTCCGTAAGAAGGAGCTGGGCAAGATCATCGACAAGTGTATCCGCAAGCACGGCTTCACCATCGCCACCGAGATGCTGGACCGCATCAAGGCTCTGGGCTACAAGTACTCCACCAAGGGTGCGATCTCCGTCTCCATTGCCGACATGGTGGTTCCCCAGATCAAGTACGATCTGGTCAAGGCCGCTGAGGGCAAGGTGGTCGAGATCGAAAACTACTACCGCATGGGCTTCATCACCAATGAGGAGCGTTACCGTCTGGTGGTTCAGCAGTGGGAGAAGACCACCGCGGAAGTCACCGACGCCCTGTCCGGCAACCTGGACGAGTTCAACTCCATCTTCATGATGGCAAACTCCGGTGCCCGAGGCTCCATGGCTCAGATCCGTCAGCTGGCCGGTATGCAAGGCCTGATGGCCGATACCGCAGGCCGTACCATCGAGATCCCCGTCAAGGCGAACTTCCGTGAAGGCCTGTCTGTTCTGGAGTACTTCATCTCCTCCAGAGGCGCACGAAAGGGCATGACCGATACCGCTCTGCGTACCGCCGACTCCGGTTACCTGACCCGCCGAATGGTCGACGTTTCTCAGGACGTCATCATCCGCCAGCACAACTGCGGCACCACCGATGGCATTTGGGTGGGTGCCGTCTACGACAAGAACGGCGACGTGGTGGATTCCTTCGGCAACCGCATCCGCGGCCGTTATCCTGTCAATGATGTCATTCATCCCGAGACCGGCGAGCTGCTGCACTCCAAGGACGTCATGATGATGCCCGAGGACGCCGCCAAGTTCGAGGCCGCCGGCATCGAGAAGATCTATATCCGCACCATCCTGGGCTGCCGCGCCCGTACCGGTGTCTGCGCAAAGTGCTACGGCATGAACCTGGCCACCTCCAAGGAGGTCGATCTGGGCGAAGCTGTCGGTATCATCGCCGCACAGTCCATCGGTGAGCCTGGTACACAGCTGACCATGCGTACCTTCCACTCCGGCGGCGTTGCAGGTGACGATATCACCCAGGGTCTGCCCCGAGTCGAAGAACTGTTTGAGGCCCGCCGTCCCAAGAAGATGGCTCAGATCTCTGAGATCACCGGTATTGTGGGTATCGACGATACCCGTCGTACTGCTCTGCGTAACATCACCGTTACCGCTGATGACGGCGAGGTCAAGACCTACCAGGTTCCCTACTCCGTGGGCCTGAAGGTCACCCATGGTAAGGTTGTCCAGAAGGGCGAGCCCATCACCGACGGCGCACTGTATCCCCAGGATGTTCTGCGTATCTCCGGTGTGGAAGCCGTACAGGATTACCTGGTCCAGTCCGTCCAGGCTGTGTACCGCCAGCAGGGCGTTGAAATCAACGATAAGCATATCGAAGTCATCATCCGTCAGATGATGCGCAAGATGCGCGTTGAGGAGCCCGGTGATACCGCACTGCTGACCGGCACCGTCATCGACACCTTCGAATTCGAAGATGCCAATGCCGAGGTCCAGGCACGGATCGACGCCGGTGAGACCGAGCTGAAGCTGGCTACCGCCTCTGCTGTGCTGCTGGGTATCACCAAGGCTTCTCTGGCTACCGACTCCTTCCTGTCCGCTGCATCCTTCCAGGAGACCACCAAGGTCCTGACCGATGCTGCAATCAAGGGCAAGGTCGACCATCTGGTCGGTCTGAAGGAGAACGTCATCATCGGTAAGCTGATCCCCGCAGGTTCCGGCCTGCAGGCTTACCGGGATTACGAGCCCGGCGTGACTCCCGAGCCCCGGATTCCCGAGGATCAGGTCAACGCTGAGATCCAGTAAGTAATATTGTAGAATGGCCGCTGCGTAAGCAGCGGCCATTTTGCTGCATTGAAAAGCCAAATTGCAGGTTAGCGATCTGTTATGCACTGCACCCATGCCTTCCCCGGGGGCGGTGCGTCGCGCAGCGAATCTAATAATTGTGATTGCCAGCGGCAATCACACCTAATCCAATTAGGTGGCCGAGCGTAAGCGTGGTCGGATGAGGGATGGCGTGCAGGAAAGTGCGCAGTAGGCCTAAAAAAATGTGGAAACTTATTGATTTCCGCCCGCATACCTCATCATCTCCGCGCTAAGAGCCGCCCTGCGGGCGGTTGCGCTCCCGCGCCAGTCCGATAAACTGCGATTTGAATCCTCCGGCGGGGCAGGGAAGTGGCCTGAAATTTGGGGGCAAAAAAAGTGTCAGGTAAGCAAAAAAAATTACTGATTTCCTGTTGACTTTTGAGAAAAAATGCTTATAATAACATCTTGTATGGACACTCAAAATAAAGCACGAAATGGGGACTGCAAAATGCTCGCTGAACTGGCCGGCCACCGGGTTGTGGTTGGTACCAAACAGCTGCGCAAAGCGCTGAATGCCGGAAAAGCAACCTATGTGATTCTGGCGCAGAATGCAGATCCTGCCATCACCGAGCCCCTTGAGGCCATGTGCCGCAACAATCACGTTGCCTATGCCTGGGTCGGAAGCAAATCCGAACTGGGACAGGCCTGCGGGATTGAGGTCGGCGCAGCGGCGGCAGCAGCCGTCGATTAACCCGATTCTTTCAGGGAAAGCCCTGAGGAATAGAACCCGCCGAGATGGCGAGAATAAAAGAAAGGAGAAATGAAATGCCTACTTTTAATCAGCTGGTTCGTAGCGGCCGTAAGCAGGCTACCTACAAGTCCAACTCTCCCGCTCTGCAGAGAGGTCTGAACACCCTGGAGAACAAGGCTACCGCACTGCCCTCCCCCCAGAAGCGTGGCGTCTGCACCGCAGTTCGTACCACCACCCCCAAGAAGCCCAACTCCGCACTGCGTAAGATCGCTCGTGTTCGCCTGACCAACGGTATGGAAGTTTCCGCTTACATCCCCGGTGTCGGCCACAACCTGCAGGAGCACTCCGTCGTTCTGATCCGCGGCGGCCGTGTCAAGGACCTTCCCGGTGTTCGTTACCACAT
>JAGARK010000048.1 GCA_017622295.1 Oscillospiraceae bacterium | reverse complement strand
TAAGATCGCAAGCGGCGTATAGAAAAAGTTTCCCTTATTTTTCCGGTGAGGGAAAAAATAAGGGAAACAGGCAGGTCGAAACCCCGAAAAACGCCGAAAAAGCCAGTGTTTTCAAGGGTTTCTGATTTGCTCACTCACAAACTGCAATTTGCAACCCGGGCGCAAAAAAGGAGCGACAAAGCGCTCCTTTTTATTCATCTCAATTCAGAGGATAAGCTTCAGGGAACAGGGTATGCCACAGCAGATAGGCAACGTCCGCGTCATCGACCTTGCCATCACCGTTGATGTCGGCATCGCCGCTGACGGTGTAGGCGTCGGGGAACAGTGTGTACCACAGCAGCTGAGCAACGTCAGCGTCATCCACCACTCCGTTGCCGTCGGTGTCGCCGGGAACCGCTGCGGAAGCAATGCCGCAGATCAGGCAGTCACCGGCAGCTTCTGCTGCATCGTCCACATACATGTGCTCCAGAATGCTCAGGTCCTCCACATAATGGGTCTCCCAGTAAATGTAGAAAGCTTCCAGCAGCTCAGGAGGCAGAATGCTGTGCATTTCTTCCTCGGAAGAAGCTGCGCCACAGGCCGTACACTCATAATAATGGTTGGTATCGTTACGGCTGATGGTATCGGACCAGGTATGTCTGCCCACCTCGCCGTAGGATTCACCGCACTTGCCGCAGACAGCGGGAGCCTGGCAGGAGGCGGGAGTTCCCACAGTGTGGACGCAACCCACGATCTCGAAGGTGCAGGAAATGGTGATGCCGTTCAGTTCGATGGATGCTGTTGCGGTGCCGATCTTGTCATTGTCGGTGTAAACGATTTCAGGCAGATCGTCCGGAGCAAGCAGCTCGCCGTCACAGTAGACGAAAGCGACCTGAACGGGTTCACCCGCGAACTCCACCTGGGGAGGCTCTGCGATAATGTGTACCCGGTTGACAATGCCACAGCCGGTGCAGGTCACATCGATCACGTTGGAGCTGTACTGATTGAGCGCATAGCCGAGGGTATGCTTGCCGGTGGGCTCCACATAGTCGGTCTTCTTCTCGGTGCCGCAGACGGTGCACTTGCGCAGGGTATAGCCCTGATTGGAGCAGTCGGGCTCCACGACGGTGCCCTGTTCGCTCCAGGTATGGCTGCAGTCAGACCAGTTGCACCAGACGGTGATGCCGGAGCCGACAAACTCGGAGATTCCATCATCGGCGTCCTTGCCGAACAGTCTGGGGTAGCCGTTGTAGGTATCGAAATCGCTGTTGTATTCCGCATACAGGTTCAGTGTGCCGCTGCCGGTGATGGAAGAATTCTCATCCTCGCCGGAGAACTGGATCCAGGGCTCCATGTTCAGAACGCCGCCATCGAGCCGGATCACACTGTTTTCAAAGGAATGATACTTGCCGCCCAGCGTCAGCTCACCGGCGACGTTGATCTCATGGCCGTCCACATAAATCAGATCGCCGATGTACACCTGACTGCCGCCGGGGATAGTGATCACAGTATTGTCGGTGGTAGTGGAGCTGGCGATCTGGACTTTCACAAAGTTCAGGCTGCCGCTGAAGGTGGAATCCTCGAACACCTGGACGGTGCCGTCAAATACAGCACTGCCGTTGGCGGTGATATCGCCGTACAGGCTGATATCCGCGTTCAGTTTGACACCGTCGGCCAGGATCAGGCCATTGAAGGAAATCCGGTTCTTGGCCGTCACGACAGCGCCGCTGCCCACGTTCACAACACCCATGCTGCACCAGGAGCTGAGGCTCTCAAAGGTGCCGTTGATGACTGTTTCTTTGAAATCCGACAGATTGCCGTTGCCATCGGGAGAGGTTGCCAGCCTGCCGTTGATCACCAGATGATGGTCATAGTAGGACTGACCGCTGAAGGAACCGTTGGCCATAAACTCGAAATTACCATCAACAGTGATGGTGCACATATAGGCCTCGCTGCTGATATAGAGCGTCTCATAGCAGATAACAGTCCAGTCCGCAGGGATCGTCCAGTCGCCCATGATCTTGATATCAGGGATATCTCTGCCGTAGTCGGTCTTCTCATTGCCGTATTTGTCAATGATCAGAACCTTGTCGCCGATGCTCCAGTCGAAATCCGAAGCGATCAGGACATCATCGCCGGGTTCCACCAGCGCTTCTTCCAGTTCGTCGGGGTTGTGGACCAAAATGCCTTCCTCATAATACTCATTGCCGCCTGCCATCGCAGTCACAGGAAGTACCGCCAGCATCAGCAGAGCAAGAAGGATGCTTGCAAATCGTTTCATGGTTATTCCTCCCATAGATTTAGTTCGATTCTGATTATACAATAAATATACACACATTTCCATACTATTTTAAATTATTTCCAAAAAAGAACCGCCCTTTCGGGCGGTTCTAAAGTATTTAGCCGATGGGGTATGCTTCAGGGAACAGAGTATGCCACAGAAGGTAGGCTACGTCCGTGTCATCGATGACGCTGTCACCGTTGAAATCAGCGTTACCCACAATGGGATAGCTGTCGGGGAACAGGGTATGCCACAGCAGCAGCGCAACGTCGCTGTCATCCACGATGCCGTCGCCGCCCAGATCACCGGGCAGGAATTCGGCCACCACCTCATAGGGAATCCATTCAACCGCGCCGCCATAGGTGTTTTCAATGACGGAAGCCCAGGTATCGTTGCCAGCGGGATAATAGCAGAACGCGGTGGTAAACAGGAACACGTCATCACCAAACACGGGCGCATCGCCGCAGAATTTAACGCTTTCGAGGATCATGTCACCGGTGTCCGTATAGAATGCCATATCGCCGATGGAGATGACCGATGCAGGGATGGTGATGTTTCTCAGAGAATGGCACTCGGAAAATGCGATGGAGCCAATGATCGTCACCGTATCGGGGATGGTAATGTCAGTCAGGCTGACGCAGCAGGAGAAGGCGCCGCTGCCGATCTCTTCCACGCCCTCCTCGATCACCACGCTCTGCAGCTGCTGGCAGAAGCCGAACATACCGCTGCCGATGGTCTTCAGGCTGCCGGGAATGGTAACGCTGTACAGTCCGGTCCAGGAGAAGGCGTTGCTGCCCGCCTCGGTCAGATTCCGGGGCAGTGTGACCTCGGTCAGGCTGGCGCAATAATAGAACGCATTGGAACCAATGGAGGTAACACTGTCAGCAATAGAAACGGAATTCAGATTGCTCAGATAGAACGCGTTGGCGCCGATGGAGGTAACGCCCTCTTCGATGATCACAGAGGAAATGCTATCCTGAGGCCAGGGAGCCAATTCGCCGTCTTCTTCCCACCACTCGGCGTAATCAAACATCGCGCCGGTGCCGGTGATGGTCAGAACGCCGTCTTCCAGGGCCCAGGTCAGGTTTTCACCGCAGGTGCCGGAGGTGGGGTTGGCTGTCTGCTCATAGGCAACCCAGGTGATGCTGCCGCCGAATTCAGCCATGACGGCCTCGGTCCAGGTGGTATTGCCGGCGGGATAGTAGGCGGTAGCCACCACATTTCCGAAAATGCCGCCGTCCAGGACAGGCGCATCGCCCTCGAACCAGATCTCAGCCAGTGCAGGGCAGTCATCAAAGGCGCCGGCGTCAATGCTCGTTACAGATGCGGGAATGGTCACGCTTTCCAGATTGTCGCATTCTGCAAACGCGCACATGTCCAAATCCGTGATCCAGTCGGGAATCACCAGATCCGTAAAACCATCACAGTCGCGGAAATCGCTAATGCCAATGGTGCTCTGGGTATACCAACCCAGATCCGTCAGGCTGTCGCAGTTGTAAAAGCCGCACATGCCGCTCTCGCAGTCGCCGCCAAACTCCACGCTCTTCAGAGAAACGCAGTTGTAGAACAGTTCACCAAGATACAGTCCGCCAGGAATCCGCGCATACTCCAGATTGGCGCAACTGTTGATGGACGACATTTCCATCGTCGTCACGCTGTCCGGGACATAGATGTAAGTAATGCCAGTGTTGTGAAATGCGCCGTTTTTGAGGGTCTGCATCGTATCGGGAAGAGATACGCTGGTTATTGTGGTATAATTACCGAATGCGCCGGTGGCAACGCTGGTGACACCATCGCCAATCACGACGGCGGTGATATCGTCCCTGTAATCCCACCAGGAAAAGGACCACTCGCCTGTCTCATTGTCGCACTCCGCCTCCTCCATCTCGCCATTGCCGGAGATGATCAGAAGACCGTCTTCATCCAGGGACCAGCTCAGATTATCGCCCCAGGTGCCAGTGATGGGATAGGCTGTGCCGCCAGTCTGGGGTTCTTCCACGCCGCAGCGGGTGCAGGCACCGTCTACATAGTTATGGCCCAGTGCGGTGCCCTCATCAAACTTCATATCCACGCAGCCGCAGTTTCTGATGCAGTAGTCAAACCAGCAGCGGTCTCCCTCACAGGAGGCCTCCCAGCCGAGCACATATTCACCATCAAACTCGTGGCCCAGATTATTAATATAATCGCTCTGGTAGTATTCACCGCAGAGGCTGCAGGTATAGTCAGTAAAACCTCTGCCCTCACAGGCGGGAGGCTCCGTATACGTCTCGAATTCATGCTCACAGCCGCCGTAAGAGATCCAGTTGGTGTCCTCCGCACCATAGAGATAATCGAAATACTCCCAGCCATCACAATAGGCAGGATAGTAAACGTACACGACAGGGTTATTCTGGAAGATCCGGGAGCCGATCTCAGGCTTATCGCCCAGGAAGGTCACTTCCTTCATATTCGGGCAGTCGGCAAAGGCATAGTCGCCAACATAAGTCACGGTATGCTCGATGTACGCGCAGGTAATGCTGTCGCGGTACTCATACCAGGGCGCGGTTCCCTGCTCATAGTCGTCCATCTCCCCCGTGCCGGTGATGAACAGCGCGCCGTCGTATTCAATTCTCCAGGTCACTTTCTCGCCGCAGTCGCCGGAGGCGATATCCGAGGCGAAAGCCGTGACAGGCAGAAGACAGCAAACCATCGCCAGCGCCAGAAGCATGCTTATCATTTTCTTCATAGTGATTCCTCCCACTTATTTTTCCATTTCTGATTATATCCTACCTCTTTGCAATTTTCAATCAAATCTTTATTGTTTTGCCCGATCTTTTCGCCGCATACGGTAGGGAAAACTGTTTCAAATCTCACTTTGTCACCCCGATTATGAACAGCCTTGTAGGGGGTGCGTATCGTGTCCCTACATCCGGTATCGATAATCTTGTACGCCAAACTGTGATTTGAAGTACATAAAAAAAGAACCGCCCTTGCGGGCGGTTCCTGAAAGATTAACCAATGGGATATGCATCGGGGAACAGAGTATGCCACAGCAGGTATGCAACGTCAGCGTCGTCAATGGCATCGTCGTCGTTGAAGTCGGCATCGCCCTTGATCTCGTAGGCATCATTGAACAGGGTGTACCACAGCAGCCGGGCAACGTCGTTGTCGTCGATGACGCCGTCGCCGTCCATATCGCCGGGCTCAATGGTGACACCGGTGATGCGGGCCTGCAGTTCGTCCAGCAGCTGCTGTACGTCGCCGCCCTCGAAGGCCTGGGCAAATACATCGATGACGCCATTGCGGACATCGCCCCACTCAGCCTTATCGGCGGGGTAGAACTTGCAGCTTGCCAGAACCTCTTCCCAGACGGCCATAGAGGGATCCTGCTCTGCCAGCAGCGCTGCGCCGGTGGAGGTGGCAGGCAGGAAGCCTTCCATCTGGGTCCACGCGACATGGCGCTCGTCGTCATAGAAGAAGTCGAAGAATGCGGTGACCGCAGCCAGCTCCTCTTCCGTGTAGTCGTTGTCGAAGCACATCATGCGGTCCATGATGCCGATGGAGGAGGAAGTCTTGCCCTCATTGGCG
The DNA here is from genome assembly GCA_017622295.1 of Oscillospiraceae bacterium. Classification (GTDB taxonomy): domain Bacteria; phylum Bacillota; class Clostridia; order Oscillospirales; family Oscillospiraceae; genus Faecousia. The sequence goes on along the minus strand of JAGARK010000048.1, from coordinate 19,995 downwards.
GGAATGAGCGCCACACCATAGTCCAGATCGCCCGTCCAGGCAGTGCCGGAGGTGATCATCATGGCCACCTCGCCCTGGGCAAAACGATTCTGAATATCATACACAGGCAGATCAGTACCGTTGGCATAACCATTTTCGTACAGGTCCACGGCATACTCAATCGCTTCCACATTCTCGGTGGAATTCAGCGCCCAATTGTCGGCTTCATCCACAAAGCCGCCGCCGTTTGCCCAGGTATAGAAGGCAAATGCAGCATGACCATTGACTTCGCCCACATCCATACCCCAGGGGATGACTTCATCGCCCATGTATGCTTCGATGGCAGCGCAGGCATTCTTTACATCGTCCCAGGTGGCGGGAGCCTCAAGTCCCAACTCCTCAAAAATTCTGGTATTGTAATACAGGGTTTCGGCAGAAGTCAGATCGGGAACGGCCCAGATCTTGCCATCAGCCTTGGACTGGTCCAGGAAGCCCTGATGGAACTGGGCATAGGTACTCTCGGACATGTATTCCTCGACGGGCAGCAGCAGACCCTCAGCCTGGTACTTCGCATAGCTATCGATGTTCAGGATGTCGGGGGTATCGCCGTTGGCAATCCAGGTATCGGTAATCGTGTAGATATCATTCCAGGACACAACATTCAGAACCAGATCGATGTTTTCATAGGCGGCCTCAAAGTCCACCTCAAACTGAGCCCACCAGTCGGCGCTCTTGTCGCCGTAATAAGGAGCCAGAACGCTCAGCTCGGTCTTGTCGGAAGGCTCGGAGGGAGCGGAGGTTCCGGTGACCTGCGCCTGCAGGTCATCCAGCAGCTGCTGCACATCTCCACCCTCAATAACCTGGGCTAGCACTTCAATGACGCCATTGCGGACATCACTCCACTCAGCCTTGTTAACAGGATAGAACTCGCAGTTTGCCAGCACATCTTCCCAGACCGCCATAGCGGGATCCATCTCCGCCAGCAGGGCAGCGGCAGTGGAGGTGGCGGGCAGGAAGCCTTCCATCTGGGTCCAGGCCAGATGAATCTCATCCTCGTAAAACAGGTCGAAGAAGGCGGTGACCGCGGCCAGCTCCTCTTCGGAGTAGCCGTTGTCGAAGCACATCATCCGGTCCATGACGCCGAGGGAAACGCCGTCATGGGCAAATGCAGGAATGGGCGCAACGCCATAGTTCACACCGTTTTCTGCGCCATCGAGCATAAAGCGGAAGGAATCGGGAGCGATGGTCATAGCAACCTGACCGTCATCAAAGAGACTCTGGATGTCGTAGCGGGACAGGTCGGTGCCATTGGTCAGACCTTTCTCATACAGCCACGAGACCATATAGACGATAATCTCCACATTTTCGGGGGAATTCAGTGCCCAGTTTCCGTTCTCGTCGGTAAAACCACCGGGACCGCAGTTCCAGGTGTACAGGCCGAAGGCCGCCTGGCCCTCGTTTTCACTCACATCCAAGCCCCAGGGGATCACAGCATCGCCGTAATAATCCTTGATCTTCTCGCAAGCGTCCCACACTTCATTCCAGTCAGTGGGAACCGCTGCACCGACAGCTTCCAGCATGTCCTTGTTGTAGTACATGGCCCGGGCGGAGGTCAGGTCGGGTACTGCCCAGATCTTGCCATCAACCTTGGACTGGTTCAGGAAATCCTCATAGAACTTGGTGTAAGTGCTCTCGGACATGTAGTCCTCGACGGGCAGCAGCATACCCCAAGCCTGATAATTTGCAAAGCTGTCGAGATTCAGAATATCGGGGGTATTGCCTTCGGCAATTCTCTGATCGACCTCAGCGTAGATATCGCCCCAGCCGAGGACATCCACAACCAGATCCACCTCGGGATACTTGGTTTCATAAATCTTCTCAAAATCTGCCCACCAATTTGCGGTCTCACTGCCGTACTCAGCAGCGATGACGCTGATGGTGGTCTTTTCCTCGGCTGCCAGAACGGTCATAGGCGCAAATGCCATTACCATTGCCAGCACCAGAAGGATGCTAATGAATCTTTTCATCGTTTTTCCTCCTCTGTATAGGATTGCTATTCTAAGTATACAGGATTCTTTTGCAGATTTCCATAGTTTTTTTGCTTTTTTCGCAAAAAGAACCGCCTTTTCAGGCGGTTCTTCCTTTTTTATCCAATCGGATATGCATCGGGGAACAGGGTATGCCACAGCAGATAGGCTACGTCGGCATCGTCAACCTTGTCGTCTCTGTTGAAATCGGCATCGCCGATGATGGGGTAGCTTTCGGCGAACAGCGTATGCCACAACAGCCGGGCCACGTCGCTGTCGTCGATTGCGCCGTCACCGTTGACGTCGCCCTTGTGCTCCTTCTCCGGGCGCTCATTATGGTCTCCCTGATCATCATCAGGAACATCGCTGCCGGCGGAAGGATCATAGTTTTCCTCATCCATCGGGTAGGCAGACAGGAATGCGGAAGTGGAGTATTCTTCATCCCGGATGTGATCGACACCAAAATTCTCCTCATTGATGAGGTAGTAGGCATAGTCGTCATTTTCCGCGTAGTTGATGTCCCAGGTGGCGTCCGCATTATAGTACTTTCCATCCAGCTTCAGGATGTTCCAGGCATGGGCACCGGTCTCTTCCGGGGTAATACCAATGCCGGTAATCAGGCGGCAGTCGATGCCCAGTTCCAGCGCCAGCCGGTACAGCAGCAGGGAAAAGCCCTGGCAGACGGAGGTGCCGTCAATCAGCGCGCCGTAGGCGGTATACTGGGTCAGACAGTTGGGGTCGTGCAGATGGTCATAGTCATAAACCACATTGTCGCAGATCCAGTCGTAAACGGCAGTGAGCTTTTCATAATCACTGCCTTCTGGCTCCAGCCTGCGCAGCAGCATCTCAACCTTCTTCGACACTTCCTTCTCCTGGGCTGCATCGGTGTAGTAAAACATCTTGAAGGTAATGACGGAGTTGTACGCAGTCTTCTCGTCGTTATGGCTGTAGCCCTGGGCTCCGAAGCCCGCTCCGCCATACTGCCATCTCATATAGTCGCCCTGGGTGGGAACGCCCGTATGAACACTGGCCGCCTCGATGATCTGCGCCGCGAGGACGCCCAGGCCATCATTGGTGTAGTCTTCGTAGGGGATCTGGAAGCCCACGGAGAAAACCTCCTCCCGGCGCTCGATGCATTCCCGAATCTGCTCACCGGCGGCAGTGATGTCCGTATGGTAGATCACATCGGGAACATCGGGGTTTCTGCGGGCGTCATGGGGGTATTCCACCGCCACATCGTCCTCCCCAACCACACCTTCATACAGAGGATTGACCCAGGCTCCGGACAGGCTCTGGGGCAATTGTTCCTGCGCCAGAGCCCTGGCGGGCAGCAACACCACCGCCATGCAAAGCGCCAGCAGCGTACATAAGAATCGTTTCATCGTATTCTCCTCCTTCAGGTCACTTTTTTCATTATAGCGGACATTCAACAGGTTTTCCAGTATTTTTCGCACTATTTTCAAAAAAACAGGCCGCTGCATTGCAGCGGCCTGTTGAGCGGAGTTTATGCGAATCTTACTTCAGCTTCCATGCCAGGTCGTTCAGGAACAGTTCCTTTTCCAGAGCCTCGACGGTGGTGTCCTTGGTGATGTGGACGAATTCGATATCCAGCATTCTTGCCCAGTCCTTCATCTGCTCGGCAGTGACGTCGTAGGAAAGGACAGTGTGGTGTGCGCCGCCGGCGGTGATCCAGCACTCGACGCCTTCGGTCAGGGAGGGCTCAGCCACCCACATGACCCGGGCCACAGGCAGGTTGGGCATGGGCATGATGGGCTTGACGCAGTGGATATCCTGCACGATCAGACGCAGGCGGCCGCCCATGTCGATCAGGGAAACGACGATGGCGTCGCCTTCCTTGCCTTCGAAGACCAGACGGGCAGGATCCTTCTCGTTCATGCCGATGCCCAGGTGATGGGTCTCGATCGTGATCTTGGAGCCGGGTTCAGCCAGGCTGGGGCAGACTTCCAGCATGTGGGCACCCAGGGAGTACTCCTGGCCTTCCACCAGATGGTAGGTGTAGTCTTCCATGAATGCGGAGGCGCCGTTGCCGCCCTCGCCCATAGCCTTCATGATGGCGGTCATGGCGGAGACCTTCCAGTCGCCTTCGCCGCCGTAGCCATAGCCCTGGCTCATCAGGTGCTGGGAAGCCAGACCGGGCAGCTGCTCCATGCCGTACAGATCCTGGAAGGTGTTGGAGTAAGCCTTGCAGCCCTCGCGGTCCAGCATCTTCTTCATGGCGATCTCTTCACGGGCCTGGTAGCGGATGGCAGCCACATTGGGAGTAGCGATCTCATACTTGGACTCGTATTCAGCCATCAGGGCGTCGATCTCAGCTTCAGTAACGGCGTTCATTTCCTTGACCAGGTCGCCGGTGGCCCAGGTGTTGACCTGCCAGCCCAGCTTGGTCTGGACTTCGACCTTGTCGCCTTCGGTGACGGCTACTTCACGCATGTTGTCGCCGAAGCGCATGACCTTCATGCTCTTGGAAACGGCAACGCCCACAGCGGACTTCATCCAACTGCCGATGCGGTTCAGGACGTTCTCATTCTTCCAGTAGCCGGCGATGACCTTTCTGGGCATCCGCAGACGGGCGGCAATGAAGCCGTGCTCACGGTCGCCGTGGGCAGCCTGGTTCAGGTTCATGAAGTCCATGTCGATGTCATCGTTGGGAATTTCCTTATTATACTGGGTAGCCAGGTGGCAGTAGGGCTTCTGAAGGGCTGCCAGGCCGTTGATCCACATCTTGGAGGGGGAGAAGGTATGGCACCAGGTGATGATACCGGCGCAGGTGTCATCGTAGTTGGCTTCCTTGATGATATTGGCGATCTGGCCGTTGCTCATGGCGGTGACCTTATAGATCAGGGGGTAGGGCAGGCTCTTGCTCATTTCAGCGGCCATTTCCTCGGCGCGCTCAGCGACGGTCTTCAGAACGTCATCACCGTACAGAGACTGGGAACCAACGACAAACCAGAAATTGTAGCTCATATTATTGTCCTCCTGTAATTGTGTTTTTACTGTCCGTAATAGGCGTTTTTGCCGTGCTTGCGCAGATAGTGCTTGTCCAGCAGCTCCTGCTGCATGGTTTCCTTGCCGGGGGTAATTGCCTCGGTGTGGAAGGCCATGAAGGCCAGCTCCTCCAGCACAACGGCATTATGCACTGCGTTATGAGGATCGGTGCCCCAGGTGAAGGGGCCGTGGGAATGGACCAGAACGGCGGGGATGTCATCGGGGGACTTTCCTTCAAAGGTCTCGATGATGACATTGCCGGTCTCCAGCTCGTATTCGCCGCCGATTTCGGCGGGGGTCATCTTCCGGGTGCAGGGAATCTGGCCGTAGAAATAGTCACCGTGGGTGGTGCCGTAGGCGGGAATGCCGCGGCCTGCCTGTGCCCAGCTGGTTGCCCAGCGGGAGTGGGTGTGGACCACGCCGCCGATGTTGGGGAAGGCATTGTACAGGGCCACATGGGTGGCGGTGTCAGAGGAAGGCTTCCACTTGCCTTCCACCCGCTCACCCGTGGCGAGAGAAACCACGACCATATCCTCGGGGGTCATGTTCTCATAGCTGACACCGCTGGGCTTGATGACCATCAGGCCCTTTTCCCGGTCCACGCCGGAGACGTTGCCCCAGGTGAAGGTGACGAGGCCATACTTGGGAAGCTCCAGGTTGGCTTCGCAAACTTGTCTTTTCAGTTCTTCTAACATAGCATTCTCCTTACAGCACGTCCACCGCGGTCTTCTCGACCTTCAGCAGATTCTTGTACTGGGCGATGTAGGTGTTGAAGCCGTCCACATCAATCTGCTCGGGTGCCAGAGTGGTGCCCTTGGCGTTGGCGAAGACATGGGCATTGAGATAAGCTTCCAGGCTTTCGCCCTCTGCCTTATTCAGCATGTAAGCAGCCAGCAGAGCCATACCGTAGGGGCCGCCTTCACCGGCAGTCTCCATGCAGGTGACAGGGGCGTTGCAGGCGGCAGCCATAAACTTCTGACCCACGACGGGGGTCTTGAACAGGCCGCCGTGACCGGTCAGGGAGTCAATGGCGACCTTCTCCTCAGCCAGGATGTCCATACCGATCTTCAGGGTGGACATGGTGGAATACAGGGTGGCGCGGAAGAAGTTGGCCAGGGTGAACTTGGAGTCGGGCTTTCTGACCACCATGGGACGGCCGGCGTCCATGTGGGTGACGCCTTCGCCTGCCATGTAGTTGCAGACCAGCACGCCGCCGCAGTCAGCATCGCCTTCCAGGGCCTTCTGGTACAGCTTGGTGTACACATCGCCGGTGGAAGGCTCGGCACCGAAGAGGTTTGCAGTCTCCTTCAGGACAGAAACCCAGGCGTTGGAGTCGTTGGTGCAGTTGTTGCAGTGAACCATGGCAACTGCCTTGCCGGTGGGAGTGGTCACCAGGTCGATCTCTTCGTAAACCTTTTCCAGAGCGTGTTCCAGAACCACCATGGAGAAGATGGAGGTGCCAGCGGAGACGTTGCCGGTTCTGGGGGCCACGGCATTGGTGGCGGTCATGCCGGTGCCGGCGTCGCCTTCCGCGGGCGCGAAGGGAATACCGGGAGTCAGCAGATTATCCAGCATCGCAGCGCCGGACTCGGTCAGAGTGCCTGCGCTTTCGCCGGCCATCAGAACGCCGGGCAGAATATCAATCAGCTTCCAGGGCTGGCGCTTGACGGCGGGCAGCTCGTTGAAGGTGGCCAGCATCTTCTCGTCGTAGCAGTTCTTCTCGGAGTCGATGGGGAACATACCGGAGGCTTCGCCGATGCCGATGGCGTTGACGCCGGTGAGCATATAGTGGACATAGCCTGCCAGGGTGGTGATGTGGGCAATTTTTCCCACATGCTCCTCGCCGTTCAGGACTGCCTGATACAGATGGGCGATGGACCAGCGCTGGGGAACGTTGAAGTTGAAGGCTTCGGTCAGCTCTGCAGCGGCGGGACCGGTGATGGTATTCTGCCAGGTGCGGAAGGGCACCAGCAGATTCCAGTCCTTGTCAAAGGCCAGATAGCCGTGCATCATGGCGGAAACGCCCATGGCGGCGATGTTTTCCCGGTTTTCAACGCCGGAGACGGCAGTCTTCAGACCCTTCCAGACCTCAGCCAGGTCGTAGGTCCAGACGCCGTTTTCGTAGGAACTCTTCCAGGTGTAGTCGCCGGAAGAAACAGGAATATGGTTGGCATCAATGGCCACCGCCTTGATACGGGTGGAGCCCAGCTCGATGCCCAGACAGGTTTTGTAATTCATATGTATTACCCCCAGATATTCTTGATGGAATCGGGTTTTTGATTTTACTTTTTGCGCTCTTTGATCTTTGCGAAGATTGCCTGCAGCAGAATGAAGAAGCAAAGCAGGATCGCGGTGATGATGTTTGCCCAGGAGGCGACCAGCTTGCCGTTAAACTTGACAAGGGAGGAGATGGTGCCGTTGATCATGACGCCAAAAAGGGTACCGATGACGTTGCCGACACCGCCGGTCAGCAGCGTACCGCCGATGACTGCGGAGGAAATGGCATCCATTTCGAGACCGGTAGCCTGGGTAGGCGTGCCGCACATGGTATTCAGGCAGAAGCACAGGCCGCCCAGGGTGGCGTAGAAGCTGCACAGCACATGGGACAGCAGCTTGGTCTTTTTGACGTTCAGACCCATCAGGGCTGCGGACTGCTGGTTGCCGCCCACCGCATAGAGACTGCGGCCAAACTTGGTGTAGCGCAGCATCAGGAAGGTGATCAGCACCATCACCAGGGCCACGACCACGGTGATGCGGACATATGGAACCATCAGCACGCCCTTCTTGTTCAGGTAGGCGCCGATCTGGAAAGGCATCTCCACCTTGATCTGGGACAGCTGGCCAAACCAGGAGTCGAAGGGAACGCTGACCTGTTCCTTGGAGATCACGGCGGTCATGCCGCGGGCAAAGAACAGACCTGCCATGGTGACGATAAAGGGCTGGATCTCAAGGTAGGCAATGCAATAGCCCTGAACCGCGCCGAAGACCAGGCCGATACACAGGATCATGGCAATCAGCACGCCGGAGGACATGCCCCATTCGGCAAGGCCCACGGACATGAACATACAGGTCATGGCCACGACAGAGCCCACGGAAATGTCGATGCCGCCGGTCAGCATGACGCAGGTAATGCCGCAGGCCGCGATCAGCAGACCGGCATTGTTGATCAGCACGTTCAGGAAATTCTGCAGACGGCCGAATTCCTTATTTGCATACATCACACAGCCTGCGCCGTACAGGACGATGAACAGGACGATGGTGATCATCAGCATGATGGTGTGGCTGCCGATTCTGGGTTTCTTCATGTTGTGCAGAGTGGGATTTTTCATATTAGACAGCCTCCTTCACAGCAGACTTTCTGGCGGAACGCTTCTTGAAGAATTCCTTGACGGGAGGTGCCTGAATCACAACGATCAGAATGATGATGATTGCCTTGAAAACAGGTGCCTGCGCGGTGGAAACGCCCCGGGCCAGCAGCGTGGTGGTGATTGCCTGAATGGTGTAGGCGCCGATGATGGAGCCTGCCAGATTGAACTTGCCGCCGCCCAGACTGTTGCCGCCCAGTGCAACGGCCAGGATGGCGTCCATTTCCAGGTTCAGGCCGATGTTGTTGGTATCGGCGGAGTAGATTCTGGAGGTGTTGACGATGCCGGCGATACCGGCGAAGAGGCCGCAGATGGTGTAGCACATCAGGATGATGTTTGCGGAGTTGAAGCCGGCGATGCGGGAAGCCCGCTTGTTGATGCCGACGGACTGGATGTAAGTACCCAGAGCGGTGAATTTCAGCACTGCGGCCAGCACGGCGATACAGATGGCGGCAATGATGATGGGCGTGGGGATGGGACCGAGGAAGGAACCGAAGACCTTGAACTCATCCATGCGGACGTACACGATCATGTTGTTGCACAGCAGCAGAGCCAGGGCGCGGGCAGCGGACCAGAGGATCAGCGTGGCGACCATGGGCTGGATCTTCATGTAGGCCACCAGGAAACCGTTGAAGGCGCCGGCCAGAATGGCAACCAGAATGCCGCAGACGATGCCGAACCAAATGGGGTGCGCCAGCTCCGCCACGGTGGAGACGCTGGTAACACCGAAGCCGGCGATCATCATGCAGCACATACCGCCGGCCAGACTCATGACGGAGCCCACGGAAATATCGGTACCGGCAGAAGCGGACACGACCAGCGTCATACCCAGAGCCAGGATTGCGATCTCACTGCCACGGTTGAGGATGTCCACGATACGGCCGTACAGAACGCCGTTCTTCATGGAAATGGCGAAGAAGTCAAAGGCGGCATTGCCGTCGATGATGTCAAACAGCACATTGATCAGCATAACCAGGATCATACTGATGATCGGAAGGAACAGCTGCTTTTTCGTAATATTTCTGAGTTTATTCATTGCGGTCACCTCCGGCAATGGCACTGAGCACGCTTTCCTGAGTCATGTTGCCGGAGATCTCCCCGACCTTGGCACCGTCGCGCAGCACGGCCATCTTATTACACACACGGAGCATTTCTTCGATTTCGGAGGAAATGAAGATCAGGCTCTTTCCCTCCTGGGCCAGCTGGACCACCAGCTTCTGGATCTCCGTCTTGGTACCCACGTCGATGCCGCGGGTGGGCTCGTCCAGAATCAGGAAGTCGGGATCGGTGGCCAGCCATCTGGCCAGAATGACCTTCTGCTGATTGCCGCCGGACAGCTGCTTGATCAGGGTCTCGCGGCTGGCGGTCTTGATCTGCAGAAGCTCGATGTACTTATCGGCGATCTCGTTCTGCACATGCATCGGGATCTTCTTCATGGGGCCGAGCTTTGCCTGCATGGCCAGAATGATGTTCTCCCGGACGGACAGATCGCCCACGATACCCTCGGCCTTACGGTCATCGGGCAGGAAACCCATACCCAGCCCCATGGCGTCGATGGGATTTTTAATCCTGCGCTCCTTACCGTCCACCTTCAGGGTGCCGGACTGGTTCCGGTCAGCGCCATAAATAACGCGGGCCAGTTCGCTTCGGCCGCTGCCCAGCAGACCGGTCAGGCCCACGACCTCACCCTTGTGGATCTCCAGATCGAAGGGCTTGATGGTGCCGGCGTGGCTCAGGCCCTTGGCATCAATCTCCAGAGGCTCGCCGGAGAAGTCCTTGATCTCCTCCTGCTTGATGGCTGCCAGATCGTCGAAATCCTTGCCCATCATGGCCGCCACCAGCTTGACGCGGGGCAGCTCTTCAATGTCGTATTCGCCCACCAGCTGGCCGTTGCGCAGGACGGTGATGCCGTCGCACACGGCGTAAACCTGTTCCAGGAAATGGGTGACGAAAATTATACCAACGCCCTGCTCCTTCAGCCTGCGCATCATGCCGAACAACTTCTCAACCTCGTTGTCATCCAGCGACGATGTGGGCTCGTCCAGGATCAGGACCTTACATTCCATATCAACCGCACGGGCAATGGCGATCATCTGCTGCATTGCCAGCGAGTATTCTTCCAGATCTCTTGTAACATCAATATCCAGCTCCAGATCCTTCATGAGCTGGGCTGCCTGTGCATTCATTTTTCTTCTGTTAACGGTGCCGAGCTTCGTCAGAGGCTCGCGGCCGATGAACAGGTTTTCTGCCACCGAAAGATTGGGGCAGAGGTTGATTTCCTGATACACAGTGGAAATGCCCTTCTTCTGTGCATCCAAAGTATCTCTGTTAACAACGGAACCCTCAATTCCGTCGATATAAATTTCACCGGCCTCGAATTTGTTAACACCGGTCAGACACTTGATCAGGGTGGACTTGCCGGCGCCATTTTCTCCCATCAGCGCGCGGATCTCACCTTTCTTCAGTGTAAAGTCAACATTGTCCAGAGCTTTCACACCAGGGAATGTCATGCAGATACCTTTCATCTCCAGTACTGCGTTATTTTTCATGCCAACATCCTCCCTCCACTGTCCGCAGCGGATCAGTTTTCTTCTATATACCAGAAAGAGGGAGAAACTCGTTGAGTTTCTCCCTCCCCTGTAAACTCAATTAAAAGTATCTACAGTAGTAAGTACCTTCTAATTAGTATGCGCGGCCGTCCAGGATCTCCTGAGTCATGGTGATAGCGTACTCGCTCTCGATGCCAGGAGCGACGAATGCCTGGTCCTCAACCAGAGTGTAGGTTGCGAACTCTTCGCCATTTTCCATCTGCTGAATGATGTCAGCAACATACTGAGCCTGGATGGGGTTGCACTCGACGTTGCAGTGGATCTTGCCGTCCAGAGTGTACTGCAGGCCGTCATGAGTTGCGTCGTAGGAGATGATGATGACATCGCCGTCAACACCGTAGGTGATGCCTGCTGCGTCCATTGCGTCCATTGCGCCGTAAGCTTCGTTATCGTTCTGGCAGACGACGACGTTGAAGTCGGTGTAGGACTTGATGTAGGATTCCATGACAGCCTGGCCGCCAGCCTGGGTGAAGTCACCGGACTGGGAGTCCAGAATGGTCCACTCGGGATGCTCAGCAGCAACCTCGTTGAAGCCGTCGGTACGGCCGATGGCAGCGGAGGAACCGATGGTGCCTTCGATGACCAGAATCTTAGCCTCGGCGCCGTTCAGGTACTCTGCCAGCCAGTTGCCGGCCAGAACGCCCTCGACCTTGGTGTCGGTGCCGATGAATGCGTCGTACATGGAGGCGTCAGCGTCGACCTGGCGGTCAGCAACGATGACGGGGATGCCAGCGTCCTGAGCTTCCTGCAGGACGGATTCCCAACCGGCGGACTGGATGGGAGCCAGGATGATGTAGTCAACACCCTGCTGGATGGAGGAACGGACAGCCTCGATCTGGACAGCGTTGTCATTGTCGCAGTCAACGAAGATCAGGTCATAGCCGTTCTCAGCGGAGAAGACGGTCTGGTAGTCCTTGGTGTTGGCAGTACGCCAGTCGGACTCGTGGCCGACCTGTGCGAAACCGACAACAATAGCCTCGCCGCCTTCTTCAGCGGGAGCTTCTGCCTCGGGAGCCTCAGTAGCGGGTGCATCAGCAGCGGGTGCCTCGGGAGCGGGGGTGGGAGCGGGTTCCTCAGCGGGAGCGCCGCCGCAGGCAGCCAGAGCCATAACCATGACCAGAGCCAGCAGCATAGCAATCAGCTTTTTCATTTGTTTTTCCTCATTTCTTTGAAATTTTATGGTTCCTCCGTCCGGCGAACGAAAGAAAGAACCATGTATTGGAATTGTACCATGAATCCCCTCCTCCGTCAATAGGAATTGGTGCAGTTTGCACAATCTTGTATCATTAAATAACACAACATTTGTTGCCCGGCAATCAAAATACATACAAATCCTGCCTTTTTTCATTTTTTCAGGCTTATTTTGTTTATTATCTTATTTTAATTTATTATTTTGTTTGTTATATTATTCTAATTTTCGCTCATTTCCAGAAAACGGAATTGTCAACTTGCACACATCAGTCCTATTCCGCTGTTTTGTGCAAGGATAAAATAAAAATTTGTACTATTAATCACGGTCAGAAACTGCTATAATAAGACAAATTATAAAAAGTTGTCCCAATCCTCACAGACCGGAAAGGAATGATGAACTTGTCCGCCAAATACGAACAACTTGCGGCCAGTCTGCGCAGCGAGCTCCAGCTTCTCCTGCGTCAGGGAGGCACAAAGCTAGCTACCGAAGCGGAGATCTGCGAGCGCTACCACATGAGCCGCCAGACCGTTCGGCATGCCCTGAAGCTGCTGGAAGAAGAAGGGCTCATCGAGCGCCGCCAGGGCAGCGGCTCTTACATCCGGCAGCAGAGCGCCGCCGCAGATACCCGCCAGATCGCGGTGGTCACCACTTTCCTCGATGACTATATCTTCCCTTCCATCCTCCACGACGCCCAGAGCTGTTTTTCTCAAGCGGGCTACACCACGCTGGTCTTCGCCACGGAAAACAAGGTCAGCCGGGAGCGGGAAATTTTGCTGCGGCTAACGGAGCAGAAGGTCAGCGCCCTGCTGGTGGAGGGCTCCAAAACTGCACTGCCCACCCCCAACAGCGACCTCTACCAAAAACTCTGCGACAAGGGCGTTCCCATCTTGTTCCTCCACGGCATTTACAGCAATCTGCCCGGTATTCCCTGTCTGTTTGACGACAACTATGCCGGCGGCTATCAGCTGACCCGGTATCTGCTGGAGAAGGGCCACCGAAGCATTGCCGGTATTTTTAAAAGCGACGATATTCAGGGACCCCAGCGCTATCACGGTGTGGTCAGCGCCCTGCGGGATCACGATATCCCCCTGCGGGACAAAGCCTTTTTCTGGTACGGCACTGAGGACCGGGCCACCCTGCTCCGCGGCAGCGGCAGCGAGCTGCTGGACCGTTTTATCCTCCACCGTCTGGCAGAGGCCACCGCAGTGGTCTGCTACAACGACGAGATCGCCCATCTGCTGATCCGGCGGCTCCTGGAACTGGGAAAAGCCGTTCCCGGCGATGTGGCTGTGGTCAGCTTTGACAACAGCTTTTACAGCCAGATCGGTCCGGTACCCATCACCTCCCTGGGACACAAATTCCACCGTACCGGCAAAACCGCCGCGGCGCTGCTGCTGGACATTCTTTCCGGCAAACCGCCCCACTCCCCTCCTCTGGAATGGGAGCTGACCTGCCGCAGCAGTGGATAAAAACAGCGCTTACCTCCCCGGGAGGTAAGCGCTTTCCTTATCTGCCGGCCCTGTACTCTCCGGGAGTGCAGCCATGGACCTTCCGGAACAGGGCGCTGAAATACCGGCAGTCCCGATACCCCACCGCCGCGGCGATCTGTCCTGAGCGGAGATTTGTGGTCCGGAGCAATTCCCGGGCCCGCTCCATCCGCTTCGATGTCAGATAATCCACGACGGTCTGCCCCATCTCCCGGCTGAACACTGCGGACAGATAGTTGGGACTGAAATTTAACTCCCGGGCCATCAGATTCAGGCAGAAATCCCCGCGGCAGAAATTGGCATCAATATAGTCCGCCGCCCGCCGGGCAAGCGTCCGCTGTCCGGCGCCCGCCCGGTCCCGCAGCTGAAGTGCCCGGCGCAAAAGCTCTGACAGATACCCCTCCAGCTCCTGAAGCGTCACATTCCGCCCCACCATGCCCCCTTTTTCCAGGCCATCCAGATACTCCTGCCGGGAGACGCCCAGGGACTGCACAAAGGCTTCTGCCCCAAAACGGACGCTCAGCATCAGATACTGGCAGAAGGGGCCGGATCTCAGCGCCCCTCGATAATCCCGAATGCACCGATCCACAAAGCCCTCGACTTCCTCTGTTCCCGCGCTTTTCAGAAGGGCCGCAATTGCGCCGGACTCCAACTGCCGCACATCCAGCCCCTCCGGTACATCGCCGGAGCCCGTTCCGGTCAGATACGCCACCGTATCCGCCAGCAGAACATGCTGCTCCGGAAGCAGATACCGGTAAGCCCACAGCCGCTGAGCCTCTTCATAGCAGCCGGGAAGCTCCGTGATCGCTCCGGCAGCGCTGCTCACAGCCAGATGCCAGCGCCGGTGGGGATCATGGGTCTCATAAAGTGCCCCAACTGCCTCCACACATCGCCGGATGCACTCATCCATGAGCACCCCATCACTCATCAGCAGCACTGTAAAAGTTCCCAGATCCCGGCCGAGCAGGACATACTGGGGATATTTCAGAAAATGGGCGATCAGGCCATCGCGGATCCGCGCACCGGGCTGGCCATAGTCCTCGCCGCGACACTCCGGCACCGCGCAGACGATGGCAACGGCATAGGCTTCGGCCCCCAGATCCAGATCCAGTTTTTCCGCCCACCGGCGGATCTCCCGGTCTGAAAGGCCGCCGCAGAGCAGCTGCTCAAAAAACGCACGCCGCTCAGCGCCATCATTTTCCCGGATCAGAGGGAAATCCCTCCCGGATACCATATGTTCCACGCATACCGCCTCCTCGCTTTGCTTCATTATAGCACAGTTTTCCCCAAAGAGATTTGATTATTTTTATATTTTGTGCGTTATTTTATGATACGCCTCCAACAAAAAGCCTGCAGTCCCGGTCAGACTGCAGGCTCTTTTAATACCGTTTTGTGGTTATCGGCATGGGTAAGCATGTCGGTAAAAGGGACCAGGTAACCGTGTTGTCATTCCGAGCGCAGCGAAGTCGAGGAAGCCTCGCATTTGCAGTACAATCGGTTCCAAGATCCTTCGACTCCCTTTGCCCGTTCAGGATGACACCGTTATTGTGGGCGCGCTTGCTTATACCTGATGCCATTTTATATCCGCTTGCTGATCTCCTCCAGAATCTCCATAACGGCAAGCAGCTGCTCCCGGGGCACACGGGGCGTAGATATTCCCGCCCGGATGCAATCGGCAAAATGCTTCAGCTCGTTATAGTACCAGCCGCAGGGCGGCACATTGATGCCGGTAGTAACCTGCACCTCATCTTTGGTGTCAAAAACTCTGGGCGGAGCATCGAAGCTGTAGGCGATCATGGAAGTACCATCATTGATTACCAGAGCATTTTCAAAATACACCCGCCAACGGGCAGTCCAGGGACTGTCCGCATTGAACCAGGCGGCTTCGGCGTTGACATGCTTGTCGCCGTAGTCATAACCGATACGCAGATGCTCGGCATAGGCTTTTCCGCCGCCCCTGCAGGAATGCACGGTGATGGTGTCGGGCTTGCCAAACAGCGAAACGATCACATCCAGATCATGGATGTGCAGATCAAAGGGCAGCAGACCGGATTTGCTCCCGTCAAAGAGCCAGCCGCCGGAGGCCCAGCGGGGTGCAGCGGACAATCGCTCAAAGCTGGCATCCAGAACTTCGCCGTATTCCTTCGTCTCCACCAGCTTTTGCAGCACCTGAACTTCCCTGGTAAACTGCAGCACCTGGGCAATGTACAGATTTCTGCCGCAGCGCTGTGCGGTGTCCAGCATCTGCCTGGCATCAGCACAGCTCAGGGCGATGGGTTTCTCACAAATCACATCCTTGCCCAGCTCCAGGCTTTCGATGACCTGGTCACGGTGCATGAAGGTCGGCGTACAGATATCCACCACATCCACAAAGGGCGTCATTTTCTCAATGGCGTCAAAAGCCCTTACGCCCCACTGCGCTGCCGTGTCCGTATTGCCGCAGAGGGCAACCACTTCCGCCCCCTCCACTTCCTTCCAGTTGGCATAATGGACTTTACCCATGCCTCCGCCGCCGACGATGCCGATTTTCAGTATCTTCATAGATCCCCCTGTTTCGCAACACATGATGCAATTTGAAAAGCTCACGAAATTAGTACACCACACGATGTTTCCAAAGTCAACAGCACTCCTGAAAGTTCCGCACTATGTACAAAAACTGCATCCGGCTTTTGGATGTCATTACCATTTCCACACATTGGCAGACAAAAGAAATCCCTTCCAACCCTGCCGCAAAAAGGCGGACATATAAATTCTCCGCCGGGAAAAGATAGTGATGCGGAAAGAAAAGACGTTTTCCACCGGAAAGCGACGGATCTTTCCGGGAAAATGTCAAAAGGAGAGATTGGTATGAAGAACAATAACCAGATCAACATCCCCGAAGCCCGCGAGGCAATGGACAAGTTCAAGATGCAGGCAGCTTCCGAGGTGGGCGTCAACCTGACCAACGGCTACAACGGTCACCTGACCTCCCGCGAGGCCGGCTCCGTCGGCGGCCAGATGGTCAAGAAGATGATCGAGGCCTACGAGCAGGGTCTGCAGTAAGTCCAACAGAAAAGGCAGACGCGAATGCGCCTGCCTTTTCCCGTTATTGTACGCTGATGTGGGTCATGCCGGGGCAGGTAGTCAGAAGGTTCAGAATCTCTTCGTGGGTCACCGGCTCCTCCAGCCGGACCGTCAGTTCCATTTTGATGTACGCCCCTTCCCGGGTCAGGCTGCTTTCCAGCACCGCCGCGCCATGGCTTTGGAGAATTTCATCAAACGAAGCTTTCACCGCGGCGTCATCGAGCATCCGCACCGTCATCTCCTGAATCGTGGCCGAATCACCGACGGACAGGCGGTGGAGCAGAATCTGGATCAGCACCAGGCCTCCCGCCAGGATCAGGCCCAGCCAATATAACCCTGCGCCGATGGACATGCCCACCGCCGCAGTGCCCCAGATGCCGGCTGCCGTGGTCAAACCCTGGATGGAATACCGGCCGGAACGGAAAATGACACCGGCGCCCAGGAAGGAGATGCCGCTGACCACCTGGGCTGCGATCCGGGCTCCGTCGCCGGAACCCACATCCCCGAAAGCATACTTGGACAGGATCATCAGTCCCGCTGCGGTGGCCGCAATGATGCAGTGGGTCCGGGTACCCGCTTCCTTCTGCCGCCGGGCACGCTCCACGCCGATGAGCATACCCAGCAGCGCCGCAAGCACAATGCGGATCAGAAATTCCAGGTTATCGTAAACAGTCAGCTGCGGAACATATTCCGTCAGTCCGTAAAGCATAAGCACCCTCCGTTCTCATGATATATAAATCAGTATATGCCAGCTTCTTCCGGGTGTCAACCGGCGGCACAAAAAAGTCCCCGGCGCAATAAGCGCCGGGGACAGCCTCATTAATAGGTATACTCAACGTCAAAATGCTTGACCTGGTGCACTTCGATCACCTGGTTCAGAACGGGATCCACCCGGATGTGGATGTAATCTCCGGCCTCGGTCTCATAGTGCATCCACAGGAAGCAGGTCCGCTCACCGCTGGAGGCAACCAGCTCCCGGGGTGCGCCGAAGAGCGCCAGAATATCGTCGATGGTGGAGTCCTCCGTCACACCCATACAGTTGAAGCTGTGGAAGGCGCTGTTGTCGAAGCCCCAGTTGCAGTAATTCTTATTCTCCACGATGACGCCCTTGACGGTCAGGGTATCGGACCTGGAGTTATACTGGCCGTTCTTGTTGAGCACGAAGAATTCTTCCGGGTCATGGCGGCCGGTCCGGATGTAGTAATTTCTGCCTACAGGAATGCTCAGATCATTCAGATCCTCCAGGAAGGGGCTGGGCAGCTCGTTGATCTGGCAGCCCAGGGTAATGGTGCTGCCATTGAGCTGGAAGGAGTCGTCAAACTCCTTCAAAATGCCGGTATCCTTTCCCAGTTCGGCCTGCATTTCGACCTCTTCTTCGGCTTCTTCCGGCTCGGTGGCGGCAGTCTGGCTCTTTTCCTTCTCGGTGTCCTCCTCCGGCTCCTCTTCAACAACGGGAACCGTCATGTAGGGCTTCACGTCCAGATACTGGGACATCATGATCATAGCGTCGTTTTCCATGGGGGTGCCGGTGAGTTCAAAATCGATATCCGCTGCCAGCTCGCCATAGACATTGGCGCTGTAGTAGGCATTGACCTGCTCCAGAATACCGTTTTTGAACATGAAGGAGACACTGTTGAAGGGCTGATAGTAGAAAATCTCTTCATAGTTTTTTCGGCGTTTTTCGGTATGCGTGGGCTCGCCATAGGCCTCCGTCAGTTCTTCCAGGGTGGTAACGCCGGTAACAAAGGGCTCATCCTCATGGCCGGTGCCGAAACGGATGCCTGCATCCTGATAGGTGGCGGTAACGGAATAGATGACGCCCTCAGAGATCATGCAGGGCTCATCGCTTGCATTGAGGACCACAAAGTAGACAAATGCATTTTCGGTCTCCTTTTCTTTCTGATCGTCCTCTTCTTCCTTTTCCACCGTCTGGACAAATTCTGCCCGGATAACGCCGGAGGTATGCCAGGGTTCCAGAGTTTCAGCCAAATCGGTAAAGGTGTGGAACTCCAGCTCCAGCAGGTCGGACACAGGAGCGCCGGCATAGACGGTCCGGTCGTTCAGATAGAATTTCAGAGTGCCGGTGGCTTCATCTTCCTCGGGGAGAACGGTCTTGGACCGCCGGGGGCGGTAATGCAGCTTCTCCAGAAAAGCGGGAGTCTGCTCAACCGCTTCAGTGGGAGCCTCGGTCTGCACCGGGGCCTCAGTGGCCTGAATCGCGGCAGCTTCAGAAGGCGCTTCAGCCGGTGCCGCACCGCAGGCGGACAGGAGCAGGCTGAACACCAGCAGCATCAAAATCAGTCGGGATCTTATTCTCATCGGGAATACTCCTTCGTTTATCAAATGTTCTGTATATTATACCACGCTGTCCACGCCCTGTCCACCGCATAGGATTGACCAAATTATCCTGTGCCCGATTGTAGATTATGCACATTGTGTCAAAAAGCACACGCCCCTTTGGCGGGTGTCCGTAAAACAGTTCGTGGAGCGTATCGGTATCGATACGCTCCACTTCTTGTGTCAGTATATGTGACAGGGTTGCCCGAAGCCTTGGCTCTCCCTTTGGGAGAGCTGTCACCGCAGGTGACTGAGAGGGCCTTGCAGCCGGTTTTGAATGGCAAGGTCAATTTGTACGCACACGCCGTGAAAATCCCTGTCGATATCCCGGTTGGAGAATCGCAAAACCTCCAAGCCAAGAGCAGTCAGGAAGTGAGAACGCTCAGCATCATAAGCCCAACCCTGGGGTTCATAATGTTGAGATCCATCCAATTCAATGACCAGTCTGGCAGAAGCACAGTAAAAGTCCACGATGAATCTGCCGATGATCCGCTGTTTGTAAATTTTCACTGGATATTTGCGGAGGAAAAGATACCAGAGCTTACGTTCATGGGGTGTCATCTCGCTGCGAAGCCGCCGGGCATTTTCTAATTGGCTGTTGTCTTTTGGTATGGTCATAATTTACCCTCTCCGTCCTCGCTGCGCTCGGCCACCTCTCCCAAAGGGAGAGGCAAGGGATGCTCGCACGGTACACCAAAAGGTGTATAGAAGTGCGCCCTTTCCGTTCAATAAATTGGAATTGTGGTTATCGGCTTTAGTAAGCAAACCACAAAATATAGTTATCGGGCAACAGCAACCAATAAGCGGTCAAAAATACCGCCATGGAAAGATCTGCGGTTGAAGCGGTAGCAGAACTCGCTGAGATACATTTGCAGATGCTTGGTGCTGGTTCCGTGGTAAGTGCCGTTGATGAATGCCTTTGCATTGCCG
>JAGARK010000047.1 GCA_017622295.1 Oscillospiraceae bacterium | reverse complement strand
GGCCTGCCAGCAGCTTGGCCGGGAACATGGCAATGGCCGTGTTGTAGGCGGTGACGCTGCTGTTATACAACCGCCGTGCCGCCTGCAAATGCTCTTCCGCGTCGCGGATGCCCCGCTGAAGCTCAACGAAAACATCGCTGGAGCGCAGCTCCGGATAGTTCTCTGCCACGGCAAAAAACTTTCCGCTCAGGACGTCCATCTGCCGCTGGGCATCATTCATCTCCGCAACGCTCATGCCGCGGCGCAGCTCGATGACCTTTGTGAACAGCTCACTTTCATGACCCATATAGCCCTTGGCGGTGTCCAGCATTTTGGTCAACATATCATAGCGCTTGGTCAGCGCAACCTCGATGCCGGAGAGGCCCTCCTGCACACGGATCTCTTTTTTCTTGAAGTCATTGACCGTTCTGATGCACCAGAACACGATGGCCAGAACTGCAATCAAAAAAACAATTACCGGTTTTATAGCCGATTCCACCTTTCTCTTTTTCTTGATTCAACCTGCGAAAAGGGTCATATTTTTGCGAAGGATCCCCGAATGAGGTCGAGAAGTGCTGCCATGGTGGTAAGCGTAGCCGTGTAGCTCATGCGTATCCCATCGATATTCTTAAGATCCTGTTTTGGGGGAATGAACGCAAATTTATAGCTTGTGTGAAGCGCCAGCGTTAGTTCACCGTTGTGCAGACTGAGGGCGGCTACCCTGCTGTTGGCAGCGAAGGCCTCCAGCATGCCGATCAGCTCGCGAATCTGCGGTGTCACCGCGTCATCCGCCTCCGTACCGTCTGCAGTGCGGGCGGAATAATAATTAGTGAAGGCGACGGGATCGTCGAGACCGCCACCCTTTCGCGTTGGATACTCGGTATGCTTGGGAGTGCCGTTCAACCACGTGGCAAACTCAAACTCGGACCGGTCCCGTAGGTCAAGATCGGCAACGGGCCCGCAGATATCCTTGCATCGCAGCACAATGCCATAAAATGCGGCACGGGGATAGGTAAAATCATCATCCGGGTGATCCGACTCCACTCTGCGGCTCAAGGTCACGTTGGCGGCAGAGAACCGCATGCCATTGCGGGCACCCTCGTAGAAATTCGAGATCTCGCAATCCTCCCAGGGACTACGCACCGGATCGATACGCCTCAGGAACGCTTCGTCAATGGGCATCTCCGGCTTTTCCGGCGCGGGGCCGAACATACGCGCCAGTTCCCCGTAAAAGAAACTGCCGAGTTGCTGTGTCAGAAGGGCATTTTTCTTTCCTTCCGCCCGCATCGGGAGCAGGAACGAGAGCAGGACGATGAACGCGATCAAACCGAGATCGATCAGAATATTGTCCTGCAGGAACACCGCGAGAAATAATGCGATGATCATGACAATGATCAGCTTTCCCCCGATGCGCTCAATGTTCTCATAGTGTTTCACCTTTCGGGACAGCTCCTCATCGCTCATCTTTTCAAAACCGGTCTCGTCAGGTCTATTTTGTTTCATATATTTTTCTCCTTTTCTGTAATTCTTTTCGTCCATAAAGCCGCTGCTTCCGCGCCTTAACCTTCCCCATAGATTCCCCGGGCGTTTTCGATCCAGAATGCGTCATTCTGGAATTCCTCATACCAATAGTCCGCCTCGTCCGAATCGGTGCAATGCACCTCCACATTGGCGATAAAGCCGGGGTCGACGACGCAATACCATGCCATCGGAACGACATTGCCGTAGGCGTCTGTCCCCTCGCCGCAGGCGATGATCACATTTCCTTGCAACTCCATCCTCGCACGGGCATCAAAGGTCTCCAAGAATGCGTCAGTGGTCCACCCCGATTCGTTGGACTCGATCCAGAAGAGCATCCCGGTATCCCACAGGGTATAGAAATTCATTTTCCCGTTTTCATCCAAGGTGCCTTCCGAGGAAAACACATCGGGATACGTCAGCAGCAGGCCGGTGGATTCATCATAGTAAGTATTGTAGGAAGCCTCTCCGTCCTCGGTGGATCCCTCATCGCCTCGCACATCGTCATGGGCGGCATAGAAGCCAGACCCCATATAGGGAACGTCCGAGGGGAATGTGTTGATGGAAGAAGACAGGTTCTCCAAGACCAGCTCCTGGCCACCATCCATGGTGTAATAGATATTTTCGGCGTCCAGATTCTCGGTCAGGGTGCGCCAAAGGCTGTCCATCATGAACCAGCACTGGGAATCATAGTCAAAGAAGAAGAACTCCTCCTTCTGCTCCCGGTCGTCCAGCCCTGCAACCAGCGTAGAATCCGCAGCCCAGTCCACGATCCAGCCGTCCTCGGTCTGGCTGGCGGTGATGGTAAAGTCCAGCCCAGTCAGCTCGCTGAGTGATTGGGCCAGTTCCTCGGCAGTCTTTTGGGCACCGGTATATTCGATGGGGTATTCTTTGACCTCATCGGCATAGAAAACGGCATAGAGGATATCGGTCTGGGTACGCTCTGCTGCACTCGGTGCCGGTTCCGCCGGCGTCGATGAGTTTGACGTGTCGGATGGCGATGCACGCTTGCAGGCCGAAAGGCTCAGTAGGAACAGTACGGAAAGTGTAAGCACCCAAAAATTGCGAAAGTTTTTCATTTTTCATTTCCTCTCTATCTGTTGATTCAGTCACAAATGCGGAAGAACAGGTAGTTGTAAGGTTCTTCCGAGTCGCCATCCATAATATAGCTCTCAGCCATAGGGTCACTCTGCTGCTTCCGCTTCATGAAGTCCTCATAGTTGTCCTCCTCCAGCTCGGCGGCAAAAACAAGGCCGTCATATCCTTCGGGCAGGTAAACCATATAGCTCTTGGTGAAAACCATATACCAATCCGCCACATAGAATTCAGTCTCTGTGGAGAAAGAATGGTCACGTCGCTGTTGCCGTCGCCGTTCAAATCAGAGAAGTCTATGCCCTGATACATCCCCCACGCGTTGTCCGCAAGGGTGATCGGATAGTCCACATAGGCGAACAGGGTCTGGACCTCCTCGTCGTAATAAAACGTGGCGTCTGCTTTGTGGACACATACCAGGATGTCGGTGCCCTCACCGCCGCGGGTGATGGTGCCGCCGTCGGCCACAATGCCCCATGTGCGCTAATCGGTACCGGTGATGCCGCCGTTAAAGCCGCAGGCCGCCAGGTTCAGGCAGAGAACCGACGCCAGCAGAAGCGCAAGATTCTTGTTCCGCACTGCGTTCGTGCTGCCTCCTTCCTTTTACCGCTCCATCCGGTAATATGTGTCCTCCTCGCCCCAGACGATGACGCCATCCTCCCCGTCTTCCGCAAAGTAAAACACCCGAAGGCTCATTTCACGCACGGAAGAATCCGC
>JAGARK010000046.1 GCA_017622295.1 Oscillospiraceae bacterium | reverse complement strand
CCAACCGCTACAGCAGCAATGCGGAGGAATAAACAATGGAAAAGACGATTGTTACCAGCGGTAAGACCATCGACCTGGCCATCGAGTCCGCTCTGATGCAGCTGGGCCTGGACCGTGACAGCGTTTCCGTTCAGGTCATGCAGCAGGCCAAGGCCGGCTTCCTGGGCTTTGGCGCCCAGCCTGCCAAGGTCCAGGTGACCTACGAAGCACCCGACCCCGTGGTCGTTCCCGAAAAGCCCAAGAGCGCTCTGGGCAGCGCATCCCGCTCCAAGCCCAGAAAGCCCATTGCACCCAAAGCTGAGCCTGTTAAGGAAGCACCCAAGGCCGAGCCTGTAAAAGCTGCCGCTCCCAAGGCTGAGCCTGTCAAGGAAGCACCCAAGGCTGAAAAGCCCCGCCAGAGCAAGCCCGAGAAGAAGGCCGCTGCTCCCAAGGCCCAGCGTGAGCCCAGAGAACACAAGGCAGCCGCTCCCAAGGCTCCTGCCGCACCCAAGGTCTATGCCCCCGCAGAGCCCGGCTCCGTGGAGGAAAAGATCGAAGTGTTCCTGAAGGGTCTGCTGGAGAAGATGGGCAGCGATGCCGTGCCTCACGCATGGAAGGAAGGCGACAACAACTACAAGGTAGAACTGACCGGCTCCGATCTGGGTTATCTGATCGGCCGCCGCGGCGACACCCTGGATGCCATCCAGCACCTGGCCAACTACACCATCAACCGCGATGTGGAAGGTCATATCCGCATCAACATCGATGCAGAGGACTACCGCCAGAAGCGCGAAGACAGCCTGCGCCGTTATGCCCGCAAGAAGGCACAGCAGGTCCTGAAGGCCCGCCGCCGCACCACTCTGGAGCCTATGAATGCCTACGAGCGTCATGTGATCCACGCTGCTCTGCAGGAGATGGACAACATCACCACCCATTCCACCGGTACCGAACCCAACCGCCGCGTTGTGATCGAATACGTCCGGTAATGTACACAAAGTCATCCCCACACCCGATGGTGTGGGGATTTCTTGTTATTCGGTTTACGGGTCGGCGGACAGCCGCAACGCATACAATGAAAGCCAAGCTGCATTGCAGCTTGGCTTTTATCATTGTTCGTACTGCATGGACTGTTCGACAGATTACAGTTTATCGAACGGATGTAATGTTATTTTCTTGTCCCGCACAAGAAAGTAACCAAAGCAGTCGGCTTAAAGGGCGCGGAGTTGATTGCTCCCGCAATCAAAGCCGCCCCTTTAAGAAAACCCCGGCGCGCACCGAAGTAGTACGGAGCACCTTAACGGGCAAAACCTGCAATTCTCCGCGTTTTACCGACGGCGGGGGCTTCGCTCTCCCCGCCCTCCCGGTTCTTTCGCAGCTGCTCAGTACCAAATTCGGCAGGCCGCGAATCGGAACATTCGCGAGCTTAGTAGAAATTCTGCTGCACCGCAGGTTTCGGAGGGGTGGTACATAGGAGGGGGCGGCTTTGTGAAAAGCCACCTCCTATGGCGCCTTCTTTTGATACTTTTCTTGGCGAAGCAAGAAAAGTATGTTTCCTGCAACTGTTCGATAAACTGTAATTCGCAGCCTACTGCTTCGGGGCGGAGGAGAACTGGACGGCAGCGGCGGCGAGCATGGGGGCAAGAAGCATTCCCGCAAGGCCCCACAGGCGATACCCCACATACAGGGCCACGAGGGTTGCCAGCGGATCCAGGCCCAGTTGACGGCCCACAAGCCGGGGTTCCAGCGCGGAGCGTGTCACCGCCGCCGCGGCATAGACCCCCAGCAGGCCGAAGGCCCGCAGCCGATCCCCCAGGGCAAATGAGACCAGGCTCCATGGAATCAGGACTGTGCCGCTGCCCAGCACCGGGAAGGCATCCACCAGCGCTGTCAAGGCGGCCCACAGCGGGGCGTAGGGAATCCGCAGAACGGTGAATCCCAGAGCGATCAGGAGGAAATTCACGCCGGAGAGCTTCAGCTGGGCCTTCAGCCAGCAGCCGACGGTCTCTTTCAGCTGCGTCAGGAACCGCCCGGCAGACCGGAGCCGCTTTTCCGGGAGACGGGACAAAAGCGCCTGCTTCAGCCGGGGCAGTTTCGCGGAGATCATGAAGCTGGAGATGATTGCGGTGCCGATGTTCAGGGCACTGTTGGGGAGTTTGCCAAGAATGCCGGAGGCCAGGTTCAGCAGGATCCCCGTGGCCTTCTCCAGCAGGGCGGAGCCGCCGGAGAACAATTCGGTTATCTTTCGGGTCATCACGGCCTGCAGACCGTCGGGAGCCCGCCGGGCCAGAGACAGGAGCCAGTCGGTCAGCGTCTGCATTCCGGCACGGGCGGAGTCCTCCAGCCGGGGCAGGATCCCAGACAGCTGGCGCAGCTCCCGCAGGGCGAAGGCGCACAGAACCATCACTGCCAGAGCCAGAAAGGAAAAGGACATGCTCACCCCGATGCCGGCGGAGACAGTCCGCGGCAGACGGATTTTCCGGGAGAGAAAACCCACCAGAGGTTCTGCAGCCAGAGCCAGCGCAGTTCCTAGAAAAAATGGGAGAAAAAGCGGGAGAAGATAGCGAACGGCAAGAAAACTGATAAGAAAAATTACGATTAATAAGATGACGCGGCGTGTGGACGCGGCCAACCGGTGTCCTCCTTTCTTGGAATATCCTGTCAAATTGGGGTTGCTTTTTCGTGAAAGTGTGCTACAATACATACGGACAACTGACGCTGATATGCGGACAGTCGAGATTATTTGATGTTACGAGGAGGTCTCTATGACGAAGAAACCGAAATACTATATCGTGGAAGCTTCTGCGCTGCCTGAGGTGTTTGTCAAGGTCGCGGAGGCGAAGCGTCTGCTTTCTACCGGTGAGGCCTCCACCGTCAACGAGGCTACCCGGATGACGGACATCAGCCGCAGCGCGTTCTATAAATACCGGGACTCCGTTCTGCCTTTCCAGAACATGATGACCGGCCGGATCATCACCTTCCAGTTCCTGATCCACGATGAGCCCGGTGTTCTGGCTGCAATCCTGCAGATCTTCTCCCAGAACGGCGCCAATATCCAGACCGTCAACTCCATCGTTCCCACCAACGGGAGCGCTCTGGCGACCATCTCCGCGGAGACCATCGACATGACGGTTCCCCTGGAGGATCTGCTCAATATCCTCAACCAGATGCCCGGCGTTGTAAAGGCCGAGGTTCTGGCCGGCTGATATGACTTTCCGCCGCCGCCCATTTTGGGCGGCGGTTTTTTGCTTCTCGGCACGGTTCGCTCTGCCCTGACATACAATGGGCCGAGGAGGGAAGCATATGCTCATCGTTCAGAAGTACGGAGGAACGTCGCTGCTGGGGGCTCAGAGAATCCAGACGGCAGCCATCCGGGTGGCGGGACTGGCCCGGCAGGGGGCCAGAGTGGTGGTTGTGGTCTCGGCACAGGGAGACACCACCGACGAAATGATCGCCCGGGCGGAGCAGCTGAATCCCCGGGGTTCGGCCCGTGAAATGGATGCGTATCTGGCGGCGGGGGAGCAGATGTCCGCAGGACTGATGGCCATGGCCATCGGAGCGCTGGGATGTCCTGCGGTGAGCCTCACCGGATGGCAGGCAGGGATCCGCACGGACGGCATTTATGGAAATGCCCGGATCCTGGATATCGATACGCAGCGGATCGGAAGAGAGCTGGATGCCGGGAAAGTGGTGGTCGTGGCGGGATTTCAGGGGATTGCGGATACCGGGGACGTGACGACCCTGGGCCGGGGCGGTTCGGATACCACGGCGGTTGCCCTGGCGGCATACCTGCAGGCAGACCGCTGCCAGATCTTCACGGATGTGGATGGTGTCTACGACCGGGATCCCCGCAGATTCCCGGAGGCCATCCGGTTTGGGAGGATCTCTTATGGAAAGATGCTGCGGCTCATTGAAAACGGGGCGCAGGTGCTCCATGACCGGAGTGTGGAGATGGCCCGGGAACACGGGATCCAGGTGGAGGTGCTGTCTGCCTTCACCGGAGCGCCGGGGACAATTGTATCCGCAGTGGAATGATTCTGCCCTGAACTGTCATAAGATATTCCATCCCGGGAGGGGAAATGTATTTCAAATTCCAGTTTACTGCTGTGCAGCACCCATATTGTGTGTACGTTAAACTGCAAATTGTACCGCAGAAAATAATTGAGATTTCCTGAAAAAATGTCTTGACAATTGGTATGGGGCATGATAAAATACCCGGGTAATAAAGAAGGCTGAACATCCGCCTCACCGTAAGCGAAAGGCAAAACGGTTTATATTCCACTTTCCCTTCCGGGGATCATTGCGGAATTATGCGGATGCTTTGGCATCCGCTTTTTTGTTGTTAATTGGAGGTGCTTACCATCGCAAAGTTAGAACATCAGCTCAATGAGGAAATCCGCGACAAGGAGATTCGTGTCATCGGCAATGACGGCGCCCAGCTGGGTATCATGTCTGCCGCACAGGCCAATGCCCTGGCTGAAGAGCAGGGTATGGATCTGGTGAAGATCTCTCCCAACGCAACTCCCCCCGTCTGCAAGATCATGGACTATTCCAAGTTCTGCTTCGATCAGAAGAAGCGTGAGAAGGAAGCCAAGAAGAACCAGCGGGTCGTGGAGATCAAGGAAATCCGTATGAGCCCCAGCATTGACACCAACGACTTTAATACCAAGGTCAAGGCTGCTCAGAAGTTCCTGGGTGACGGCAACCGCGTCAAGGTCAGCGTCCGCTTCCGCGGCCGTGAAATGGCTCACACCAACCTGGGCGAGAAGCTGCTGATGGATTTT
The DNA here is from genome assembly GCA_017622295.1 of Oscillospiraceae bacterium. Lineage (GTDB taxonomy): Bacteria > Bacillota > Clostridia > Oscillospirales > Oscillospiraceae > Faecousia. The sequence goes on along the minus strand of JAGARK010000046.1, from coordinate 14,135 downwards.
GCTGAAAGCTGCGCTGAGATCGCCAATATGGAAAAGAATCCCAAGCTGGAAGGTCGCTTCATGGCGATGTTCCTGACCCCCAAGAATAGCAAATAAAGATTTAGAATCATCACGATTTACGGAAGGAGAAACCTACTATGCCCAAGCTGAAGACCCATAGCGGTGCAAAGAAGAGATTCAACCTGACCAAGACCGGTAAGGTTAAGAGAGCTCACGCTTACAAGAGCCACATCCTCACTAAGAAGACCACCAAGAGAACCCGTCATCTGCGTGCAACCACCTACGCTGACCAGACCAATGTGGATGCAATCAAGAAGATGATTCCCTACAAGTAAGCGAACAGGAGGATAACTAGAAATGGCAAGAGTTAAAGGCGCAATGATGACGCGCAAGAGAAGAAATGCAACCCTGAAGCTGGCTAAGGGCTACTGGGGTTCCAAGTCCAAGCACTTCAAGATGGCCAAGCAGCAGGTCATGAAGTCCGGCAACTACGCTTTCACCGGCCGTAAGCTGAAGAAGCGTGACTACCGCCGCCTGTGGATCAGCCGTCTGAGCGCAGCTGTCGCTCCCTACGGTCTGAACTACTCCAAGTTCATGAACGGCGTCAAGAAGGCTGGCATCGACCTGAACCGCAAGAGCCTGTCCGAGATGGCTATCAACGACGCAGCTGCTTTCGAGGCTGTTGTCAAGGCTGCTAAGGCTGCTCTGTAATTTTAATTACGCAATTATGACCCTGCTGAGTCTCTCGGCAGGGTCTGTTTGCTTTTATGTCAACGGAAGAATGAATTTCAGTTTGTCGCACAAGGTACCAATATTGGATATAGGGGCGGGCATTGCCCGTCCGGTACAGGTGTTGCGAATTGCGACCCGCCAAGAGCTGCGCTGCGCCTGCGGGCGCTTGTCGCCGAAGCTTGGGCGAATTCGTAACCGTGTACCGCAGGGACGAGCGATGCTCGCCCCTGCAATGGGTATTTATTATCGGTGCGAGACATTCCAATTCGAATTGAGGTGATCACATGGAATTGAAGCATATCGCGATCCGGGATGGACGGCTGTCCTCTTTTCTGCGGGGGGAAATGAAAATGTCTGCAGGACTGGTTAACCGACTCAAGTGGCAGGAGAAGATCTTCGTCAATGGAAAGCCGGAGCATAACGATTACGCCGTGATGCCCGGCGACGTGATTACCGCAGCGCTGGATGAGGAGGAGCCGGACTATCCGCCCCAGGATGGGGAGATTTCCATTCTCTATGAAGATGAGTGGCTTTTGGCGGTGGATAAACCTGCGAGAATGCTGATCCACCCATCCCGGTCCCGATTTGACGGGACACTGGCGAATTACGTGCTGGGCTATTACGTCCGGACCGGGCAGCGGAGCGCATTCCATCCCGTGACCCGGCTGGACCGGGATACGTTTGGCATTGTGCTTCTGACGAAAAATGCCCATATCCATGCCCTTGTTCAGGGGGCGGAGTTGAAAAAGACTTACCATGCCCTGACACTGGGAGGGCCGAAGGAGGAATCCGGCATCATTGACGCCCCTATCGCCCGGAAGGAGCTGCCCAGTCTTCTGCGGGAAATCCGGCCGGACGGCAAGCCTTCGATAACGGAATTCCGGGTGCTGGAGCAAAATGAAAAGTTATGTAAACTTGAACTGCATCCCATCACCGGCAGAACCCATCAGCTGAGAGTACACTGTGCCCATATGGGCTTCCCGATTCTGGGAGATCCTCAGTATGGCGGTGAGAAGGTCATGGGTTACGGCTGGGAGCATCAGGCCCTGTGCGCCAAGAGTCTGGAATTCAGCCACCCAATCACCGGGCAGCATTTGATGCTGGAATCCCGGCTGGATGTGGACCTGTGATGAACAGGTATTTTAAGATAGAAAAACACCCCATTTTGGGATAAGCATCGCAAGCTTGCCTGAAAATGGGGTGTTATTCGTGTCTTGACAGCGTTTTTTCCGGAAATGCAAAACCCGTAGGTCCTATGCCTACGGATTCTGCAACAAGATATAGAGGAGAGGAAAAAATGAAAAAGAATAATTGAATCGTTTGATAATATAATAAAACTTATTTGTAAAATAAAAAAGTGGGTAATTATTAAGTTTGTATGAAGTTCTGAAGAAGATTTATGTTTTCGCTCGGTGGACACAGTCCAAATTCAACTGCCAATTGTTTGCAAAAGACGCCGGACCGGGGGTGAATCCATTGACGGTTTATACTTTCTCTGGTATACTTTTTCCAAGGAGAGAATAGCGGTACAAATGAGGCGAAATATGCAAAGGGAGGATGACGAATGTGAGCATCTTTTGCAATTTGGCCAGCATCGTGCTGGGCCTGCTGGCCTGGACATTGCCAGTGGTCGCCATGGTGCGAAGAAAAAACGCAGCGGGTTGCTGCGCCGGCAGCTTCCTGCTGTGCAGCCTGTCGCTACTGCTGCAGCTGGTGAATATGGTGTACCTGTGCCGGATCCGGGATTTTTCCGCCGTTGAGGATACCGTCGGCGCTGTCGCACTGGCTGCCATTGTGCTGGTGATCGGATCGATGATCCTCAATGCCATTGCCGCGCTGATCAGCAAAAAGCAAGCATAAAGAACGTGGTTCCCAAGGGAACCACGTTCTTTTGCGATCAGACGTTATTGGCGATATTCCGGGCCACATGGACGCCGCTGGCGGAGGCATGGGACAGGGAATGGGTGATGCCGGAGCCGTCGCCGATGATGTAAAGACCTTCATACATGGTCTCCAGCTTTTCGTCAACTTCCACTTCCATGTTGTAGAACTTGACCTCCACGCCGTAGAGGAGGGTGTCGTCGTTGGCGGTGCCGGGAGCGACCTTGTCCAGGGCGTAGATCATTTCGATAATGCCGTCCAGGATCCGCTTGGGCAGGACCAGGCTCAGATCGCCGGGGGTGGCGTTCAGGGTGGGGGTCATGAAGGAGCCTTCCATCCGGTTGGGGGTGGAGCGGCGGCCGCGGATCAGGTCGCCGAAGCGCTGGACGATGACGCCACCGCCGAGCATATTGCTCAGCCGGGCGATGGATTCGCCATAACCGTTGGAATCCTTGAAGGGCTCGGAGAAGTGCTTGGCCACCAGCAGGGCGAAATTGGTGTTTTCGGTCTGCAGGGCGGGATCTTCATAGCTGTGGCCGTTGACGGTGATGATGCCGTTGGTGTTTTCGTTGACCACGGCGCCTCTGGGGTTCATGCAGAAGGTGCGGACCCGGTCGCCATACTGCTTGGTGCGGTAGACGATCTTGCTCTCGTAGAGTTCGTCGGTCAGGTGGGAGAAGACCTCTGCGGGCAGCTCCACACGGACGCCGATGTCCACACGGTTGGACTTGGTGGGGATTTTCAAATCTTTGCACACGGTCTCCATCCACTTGCTGCCGCTGCGGCCGACGGAGATGATGCACTTATGGCATGCGTAGGAGGCGTCCTTGCAGTTGATCCGGTAACCACCCTCCAGAGCCTCGACGGACTCCACGGGGGTGTCGAAATAGAAGTCGGCCTTGTGCTGCAGCTCGTTGTAGAGATTTTCCAGGACCACATAGTTGATGTCGGTGCCCAGATGCCGCACAGAGGCATCCAGCAGGTGCAGGTCGTGCTGGATGCAGGCCTTCTTGAACTTGGTGCCGGCGGTGGAGTAGAGCTTGGTGCCCCGGCCGCCGTAGGCCATGTTGATGTCGTCCACATAGTGCATCAGATCCAGTGCCTGTTTTTTGCCGATGTACTCATACAGGGTGCCGCCGAAATCGTTGGTGATGTTATATTTGCCGTCGGAGAAGGCGCCTGCGCCGCCGAAACCGCTCATGATGGAGCAGCTCTTGCAGCCGATGCAGGATTTGATCTTGTCTCCGTCGATAGGACAGTGGCGCTTTGCCAGTGCGTGACCGGCTTCGAAAACCGCGACCTTCAGTTCGGGATTCAGCCGGGTCAGCTCGTAGGCGGAAAAGATACCGCCGGGACCGGCGCCAATGATAATTACGTCATAATTCATGAGAATTCCTCCGTGGAAGTTTTTTGAAGGACAAAATATTCCCTTTTAATCATATCAGAAAGCTGTCGATTTGTAAATACCCCGAATTCCACAAATAGGGATAACGGGCGTGTTTTTACAGCTGCACCTCTACCATTTTGCCGATGGTCATGGTGTCTTCGGTAACGCGGCAGTCCACCGCCAGGACATGGACGCCTGCTGCGGCGGCTTCCCGGAGGGCTGCGCCGAAGGCCGGGTCCGTGGCGTCGTTGGGGTGGAGATATCGGACGTTCTCCATCTGGATCACGAAAAGGACATAGGCCCCGCAGCCCTCCCGGCAAAGCCGCGTCAGCCCCTGCAGGTGTTTGACGCCCCGCTCTGTGGGCGCATCGGGGAAGGCGCAGACGCCGTCATTTTCCAGGGTCACGCCCTTGACCTCCAGAAAACAGGGAATGCCGTCTTTGGTGAAGGAGAAGTCAAACCGGGAGTCGCCCTGAACCGTTTCGGCCTTCAGGTTTTCGATAGGGCCCAGTCCGCCGGAGGAGAGCCATTCCTTTGCGGCGGCGTTGGGGGCCTGGGAGTCCATATTGATCAGGCGGGAGCCCTTTTGGACGGTGATCAGGTCGTATCTGGTTTTCCGGGCGGGATTGGCGCTTTCCTGGCACCAAACTTCCGCGCCGGGCTGCAGCAGCTCCCGGCACCGGCCGGTGTTTTTGACGTGGACGATTTCTCTCAGGCCGTCGATTTCCACATGGGCGATGAAGCGGTTGGGCCGGGAAAGGAAGATGCCGGGGGTCATGTTGGGGTAGGTCATAGATGCGATTCCTTTCGGGGAAGGGTGAGAGGGATTCGACTTGCATTTTCATTCCCGTGGGAATGAAAATAAAGGTGTTGCCGCCGTCGAGATTGGCGGTAAGCAGATGTCCACCGGACATCTGCATTTAATAGGTTCGAATCTCAATCCGATTGCCAATAAAAAAGACCACCCGTAGGGTGGTCTTTTTTTGGCAGAGGATGAGGGATTCGAACCCCCGCAAACGGAGTCAGAGTCCGGTGTGCTACCGTTACACAAATCCTCTTGGTGGAGACTGGGGGACTCGAACCCTCGACCTCATGCGTGTGAAGCATGCGCTCTAACCAGCTGAGCTAAGCCTCCATACCATACTTGATATATTATACCACGATTTTACTGATTGTCAACCCTAAATTTGTTTTATTCGGCGCAAAAAGTCCACCCTTGCGGGTGGACTTTGGTTTTACAGTCTGTAAGAGCGGTATGGCTGAATATATCGCTCGTGGCTTAGGGATTCCGGTCGGGCGTAGGAGCCTGAGACCAGACCCAGCATGGCGTAGATCGTCAGGGCGGAGGAGCCGCCGTAGCTGATCAGGGGCAGAGTCAGACCGATAACGGGCATGACGCCGATGCACATGCCAATGTTGATCATAACCTGGAAAACCAGCGCAGAGGCCGCACCGAAACAAACCAGGCGGCGGATATAGTCCTGGCTGCGGATGCCCACGTAGATGCACCGGGCGATGATGGCAAATTCCAGAATCATGACCAGAACACAGCCGAAGAAGCCCAGCTCCTCGCCGATGGAGGAGAAAATATAGTCCGTATGCTGGGCGAAGAGGGCGCCGCCCTGGGTACGGTTGCCGTTGAAAAGGCCCTGGCCCGTCAGACCGCCGCCGGTCAGGGACTGGAGGTTGATTTTGTAGTGATAACGCTCGTTGATGCCCAGAGGGTCGATGGTCTCGTCGAAAAGGATCAGGATTCGGTTCTGCTGGTAGGTGCCCAGGAACTGCCACAGGATCGGGAAGGCCGCGGCGATGGCGCCGATGGCCAGGCCGAACCACAGCAGGCTGACGCCGCCGGCGAAGGCCATGCCGATGAAGATGAAGACGTAGATCAGAGAAACGCCTGCGTCGCGGGACAGAAGCATGTTCAGACCGAAGACCAGACCCAGGTGGAACACCATGTGAATGACCGAAGAAAAATGGGATATTCGGTTTTGGTGTGAGTTCATGACCGACGCCAATATGACGGTGAAGGTGATCTTACAAACTTCCGCGGGCTGGATCATGAAGGGCAGACCGGGGATATCCAGCCAGCTTCGGTTACCGGTGTCGTTATCGGTGCCGAAGGGGATCAGAAGCAGAAGCACGAAGCAGTTGAAGGCCACCAGCCAGGAACGGTGCTCGGACATAGTCTCGATATCGATGGAGGACATGATGGCGAACATCAGCACGCCCAGCAGCGTGGACAGCAGCTGAATGGCAATATATCGGAAATTGCCGCCGAATTTGTCAGCAGAGGTGGCGCTGGCAATACACACGCAGCCAAAGGAAGAGGTGATCAGACACAGCAGAAGCAGTACCCAGTCGCCTTTTTTGGGGAAGTTTTTCAGTTCGGTAAGAAATTGGTTCAAGGCACAGCCTCCTTTCTATCCGTTCATTTTACCATCAAAAGGTGGAAAAGTAAATAGAGGAATTGTTTAAGAACTGTGAACAGAAAAGCGGCGGGGATGCTCCCGCCGCTTTGGGGTATGGATTTAAGCCAGGTAGATGGCCTTGCAGGCCAGCATGGTCTCGTAGCAGTCCAGCTTGGAGACGATCTCGATGGGAGCATGCATGCTGATGACGGGCACGCCTGCGTCCACGGTGACGATGTTGCGGTTTGCCATGTAGGCAGCCACAGTGCCGCCGCCGCCCTGATCGACCTTGCCCAGAGTGGCGATCTGCCAGATGACGCCGGCATTTTCCAGGGTGGTGCGGACGTGACCCATAGCCTCGGCAGATGCGTCGGAGGCGCCGCCCTTACCACGGGAGCCGGTGTACTTGCAGATGGCGACACCGTAGTTCAGCTGAGAGTTGTTCCGGCGGTCACAGGTCTCGGGGAAGTTGGGGTCAAAGGCGTTGGAAACGTCTGCGGACAGGCAGAAGGAATTCTCGAAGCAGCGGTACAGGTCGGCGCCGGTGGACTGGCACAGATCGTACATGAAGGTCTCGAAAGCGGTGCTCTGCATGCCGGAGATGCCCACGGAGCCGATCTCTTCCTTGTCAGCCAGGATACATACGGCGGTCTTGGTGGGAGTGCCGATGTTCCACAGAGCTTCCAGTTCGGCGTAGGCACAGACCCGGTCGTCGTGGCCGTAGGCACCCAGCAGGCTGCGGTCCAGACCGACCTCGCGGCACTTGCCCGCGGGAACGATGGTCAGCTCGGCGGACAGGAAGTCGGACTCGATGAGGCCGTACTTCTCGTTCAGCAGCTGCATGATGTGCAGCTTTGTAAGATCGCTACCCTCGCCCTCCAGAGGCTCGGAGCCCAGGATGACGTTCAGCTGCTCGCCCTCGATGACCTTGGCGGCAGGCTTCTGGACCTGGTCCGCAGCCAGATGGGGCAGCAGGTCGGAGATCATCAGGATGGGATCGGAATCGTCCTCGCCGATGGTAATTGTGATGACAGAGCCGTCCTTGCGGTAGACCACGCCGTGAAGAGCCAGGGGAATGGTGGCCCACTGGTACTTCTTGATGCCGCCGTAGTAGTGGGTCTTGAAGTAGGCAATCTCGGAATCCTCATAGAGGGGATTGGGCTTGATGTCCATGCGGGGGGAGTCAACGTGAGCGGCGCAGATGTTGGAGCCCTCGTTCAGGCTCTTTTCGCCGATGACAGCCAGCATGATGCTCTTGTCCCGATTGTTGCGGTAGACCTTGTCGCCGGCCTTCATCTCCATGCCGGGAACCAGTGCCTTGAAGCCGCGCTTTTCGGCCTCAATGACGGTCCAGGTGGTGGCTTCACGCTCAGTTTTGCAGGCGTCCATAAATGCGGCGTAGCCCTTGCAGTAGGTTTCCATCTCGGCACGCTGCTCGGCGGTGAGCTTGGTGTAGCCGTTCTTGGGAGCCATCAGCAGGGACTGACGCAGTTCTTCAGTAGTCATAGTGTTATTCTCCTTTTTGGGGTTTTCTTTCATTATATCTGTTCCGGCTAAAAAAGCAAGGCATTTGGAGCGGAACAGGTGGGGATCGCCGTCATTTTCCAGCACATGATCGCATTTCTCCCGGAACCAGTCATTGTCGCGCTGGGCGGCGATCCGGCTGCGGGCGTAGCTTTCCGTGATGCCGTCGCGGTGCATCAGCCGTTTCACCCGGTCTTCCGTGGGGGCGATCACAGCAACGGTGAGATCACAAAGCTCTGCCAGTTTGCCCTCGAAGAGGCCGATGGCATCGATAACGGCGTTGACGGGCCATGCTGACAGCTGCCGCTGCACTTCCGCCTTGACGGCGGCGTGGGTGATGGCGTTCAGCGCCAGCAGGGCCTTTTCGTCCTGAAAGACAATGGCGCCCAGTTTTTTGCGGTTCAGAGTGCCGTCCTCCACCGTCCCGGGGAAGTGCGCTTCGATGGCGCGGAGCATGGCTTCGTCGGTTTTCAGAAGCTGGTGGTAGATTTCGTCGCAGTCGAGGAACAGAAATCCATTTTCTTCCAGAATGCGGGACAGGGTGCTCTTTCCGCTGCCGCTGCCGCCGGTGACTCCCAGAATCATTCCTCTTCCTCCGCGTCGATGATGTGGAAGGCGGCGGCTTTTTTCAGCCGGTTCTGGACGGCATAGGCAACGCCGCCGCCCACGGGGCATCGGGCGTACACCTGGTGGATGCTGGGGTCGTCCAGCTCCCGCAGGGCCGCGAAGAGACCGGCAGAGAGGGTGCTCACGTCTGCTTCCTGACCGTAGGACAGGGGATTGCAGCTTTCGTACAGGGGCAGTTCCTCTTCAAAGCAAAGCACCCGGTCGCCGGGCTCGAAGTGATGGCGGATGTACTCCGCTGCCTTTTCCCGGGAGCCTCCGACGATGACGACCTCGCTCTGGGGGGCGTAGTGCTTGTACTTCATGCCGGGAGCCTTGACCACATCGTCCTTATCGATCTGGGCGGTGACGGCCTTGTCCACGATCAGATCGCCCAGAACCTCCATCAGCTGCTCCGGGCCGATTCCGCCGGGGCGCAGCAGCCGGGGCCGCTCCTCCGTCAGGTCCACGATGGTGGATTCCACGCCTACCCGGCTGGGACCGCCGTCCACAACGGCGTCAATGCGGCCGTCATGGTCATGGAGGACATGCTGGGCAGTGGTGGTGGAGGGCTTGCCGGAGATATTGGCCGAGGGGGCGGCGATGGGGACCCCTGCCAGACGAATGATCTCCCGGGTCACGGTGCAGTCGGGGCAGCGGATGCCCACGGTGGTCAGACCGGCGGTGGTCCGCTTGGGGACGATGGATTTGGCCGGCAGAACGATGGTCAGAGGACCGGGCCAGAAGGCCTCCGCCAGATCAAAGGCGGCCTTGGGGATGTGGTGGCAGTAGCGCTCGATCTCGGCGGGGTCAGAAATGTGGAGGATCAGGGGGTTGTCCTGGGGGCGGCCCTTGGCTTCGAAAATTTTAAGCACCGCGTTTTCATCCAGGCCGTTGGCGCCCAGGCCGTAGACGGTTTCCGTGGGGATCGCCACGAGACCGCCGGATTTGATGATTTCCGCAGCGGTGTGTGCAGTCTGCGTGTCCGCTGCGGGAAGGTATAAAGTCTTCATTGGTACACCTCCTGAGGTGTTGTAATGCAAAATGCAGAATGCATCGTGCAAAATTGTTGTGTGCCTGCGGCACGATTTTAAGAATCGCAGAGTGATATGTTCATTCTGCATTCAGCATTTTGCATTGAAATAATCAAATGGACTGTGGCACAGCCACAGTCCATTGATTATTATTGATTAGACGGTGGGCTGGTTGGCAGCTTCGATGATCTTGACGAACTTCTCGGGAACCAGGGAAGCGCCACCGATCAGGCCGCCGTCGATGTCAGGCTGAGCCAGCAGCTCGTAGGCGTTCTTCTCGTTCATGGAGCCGCCGTACAGAATGGAGATGGCACGGGCGTTCTTGGAGCTGTACAGCTTGCGAACGACGGTACGGATCATCTCACAGACTTCCTCAGCCTGCTCGGGGGTAGCGGTCAGGCCGGTGCCGATGGCCCAGATGGGCTCGTAGGCGATGATGACCTTGCGGATCTTGTCTTCGGGCACGCCTGCCAGACCCAGCTTGATCTGCATGGTGATGTGCTCGGTGGTGATGCCGGCCTCACGCTGCTCCAGGGTCTCGCCGCAGCACATGATGGGGATCAGGCCGTTTTCCAGAGCGGCCAGGACCTTTGCATTGACATCGGCGTCGGTCTCGCCGTACATCTCGCGGCGCTCGGAGTGGCCGATGATGACGTACTTGCAGCCTGCGTCGGTCAGCATGTTGCAGGCGATCTCGCCGGTGTAGGCGCCGCTTGCCTTGGCGTTGCAGTTCTCAGCGCCGATGCCAACGCGGGTCTCACGCATGGCGCGGACAGCAGCGGGGATGCAGACGGCGGGGACGCACAGGGCGACATCGCACCAACGACCCTTGGGCATGATAGCCTTCAGCTGGGTCATAAACTCCTTGGTCTCGGAGGGGGTCTTGTTCATCTTCCAGTTACCGGCGATAACGGTCTTACGATACTTTCTGTTCATGTTTCGAATCTCCTTACTACTATATAGGTGCATCGAAAGAATCGATGTGAATTGACGAAGTTATGGGGTGTGCGCACAATACGAGTATCATTGCGAGGAGGGGCAATGCCCCGGCGTGGCAACCCCCATCGATTCAGGAGATTGCCACGCCAGTGTGCGCACTGGCTCGCAATGACGTTGGATTCTTTAATCGCTGCGAATTAATTCTAGATTACTTATCTTCCAGACAAGCAATGCCGGGCAGCTCCAGGCCTTCCAGGAATTCCAGGGAAGCGCCGCCGCCGGTGGAGATGTGGGTGATCTCGTTTGCGAAGCCCAGCTGCTCGCAGGCTGCTGCGGAGTCGCCGCCGCCGACGATGGTGATGGCGTCGGAATCTGCCAGAGCCTGTGCCATGGCGATGGTGCCCTTGGCCAGAGTGGGATTCTCGAAGACGCCCATGGGGCCGTTCCAGACGACGGTCTTGGCGTTCTTCACGGCATCAGCAAACAGCTCGCGGGTCTTCTCGCCGATGTCCAGGCCTTCCTTGCCCTCGGGAATGGCGTCGGAAGCGACGGTCTCGACGTCGATGGGGCCGTCGATGGGGGAGGGGAAGCCGTCAGCGATGACGGTGTCGATGGGCAGCAGCAGCTTGACGCCCTTGGCTTCAGCCTTGGCCATCATTTCCTTGCAGTAGTCGATCTTGCTCTCGTCCAGCAGGGAATTGCCGACGGAGTAGCCCTTGGCAGCCAGGAAGGTGAAGGCCATGCCGCCGCCGATGATCAGGGTATCGACCTTTTCCAGCAGGTTATTGATGACGTTCAGCTTGTCGGAAACCTTGGCGCCGCCCAGGATGGCGACGAAGGGACGCTCGGGATTGGCCAGAGCCTTGCCCATGATGGAAACTTCCTTCTGGACCAGGTAGCCGCAGACAGCGGGCAGGTAGTCAGCAACACCTGCGGTGGAAGAGTGAGCGCGGTGAGCGGTGCCGAAAGCGTCGTTGACGAAGACGTCGGCCAGGTCGGCCAGAGCCTTGGACAGCTCGGGATCGTTCTTGGTCTCGCCCTTGATGTAACGGGTGTTCTCCAGCAGCATGACGTCGCCATTGCGCAGAGCGGCAGCCTTGGACTTTGCGTCTTCGCCGGCCACGTCTTCAGCCATGATAACTTCCTTGCCCAGCAGCTCAGAGATACGAGCGGCAACGACCTTCAGGCTCAGCTCGGGCTTCCACTCGCCCTTGGGCTTGCCCATGTGGGAGCACAGGATGACCTTTGCGCCCTGGTCCACCAGATACTTGATGGTGGGCATGGCGGCAACGATACGCTTGTCGGAAGTGATCTTGCCGTCCTTGGTGGGGACGTTGAAGTCGCAGCGGCACAGCACACGCTTGCCGGCTACTTCGATATCTTCGATAGACTTCTTGTTGTAATTCATTGCGATTCCTCCAATGTCTAAAGTTTATTCGTACATTTTACCGTGATCCTGCAGCCCGGGGAAATCCAGCTGCCGCAGGGCTTCAAATACCGTGATGGCCACGGCGTTGCTCAGGTTCAGGCTTCGGGCTTCGGCACGCATGGGGATACGCACACAGCTGTGGCGGTGCGCTTCCAGAAAGGATTTCGGCAGCCCCTTGGTCTCCTTGCCGAAGAACAGGTAGCAGCCGTCCCGGTAAGGTGCTTCTATGTAGCATCGGGGCGCCTTGGTGGACAGGCACCACATCTGCTCCACCTGATTCCGGGCGAAGAAATCCTCCAGATTTTCGTAGACCCTGACGTCAACCAAATGCCAGTAGTCCAGCCCCGCCCGGCGGACGGCCTTCTCGGAAATGTCGAAGCCCAGGGGCTTGATCAGATGAAGGCAGCAGCCAGTGGCGGCGCAGGTGCGGGCGATGTTGCCGCAGTTCTGGGGAATCTCGGGCTCCACCAGTACGATATTCAGCATAACATCACCTCGGGAGTTCTTCGATGCACAAACGGCAATGCGCCGCTCGCTCCACTATTGTATGCCAAACTCCCCATAAAATCAATCTAAAAAATACAAAATTTACAACTTTTCATAGTATTCACATAAAAAAATCCATTCCGGACGTAAATTTGTGAAAAATGCGGGTTTTCAGGAAATACCAGATTCCGGAAAACAAATGATTTAAAAAGATAAAAAAGCTCCGATGTTTCCCCGGAAACATCGGAGCGGGCGCATCAGCCTGCAACCATCAGCAGCTGGCCGTTTTCCAGGAACCATTCGGCGCCGAGAATGCGGTAGCTTCTGCCGGATACCGTTACTTCCAGCCACAGCTCCAGCAGGTCTTCCTCGGTCAAATCGGGCAGCTCGAAGGAGATTCCGTGGAGGTCGCCATCAAAGGCGGCACCGGTCGCGTCGGGGAACAGTTCCAGAGACTGGGTGCCCAGATCCTCGCCGTTGAGCTTCAGGGTCAGGGAACTGTCCGGGGTGGACGCAGCGACCTGGGGCAGCAGAACCTGGGCCAGACCGGCGGTGATGGTCAGATTGCCGGAGGTATGACTCCAGCTTTCCACCATGAGGCTGCTGAACAGGGCATCGTCGGAGGTGGAGAAAAAGCTGTCATTCCGGCCCGACAGCTGCTGGACCTGGGCTGCCATGGATGCGGTGTAGCTTTCCAGCGTTTCGATCCGGGACTTGAGCTGGCCGATGGTGATCAGGGAAAAGAGCAGAGCGCAGAGGGAAAGAATCAGTGCGAGGATGGAAAGGGTGTTCTTTTTCATAGGGACCTCCTTGGAAGTTCAAATTTCAGTTTATCGTTCTGTTATGCACTGCACCCATGCCTTCCCCGGGGGCGGTGCGTCGCGCAGCGAATCTAATAATTGTGATTGCCGGTGGCAATCACACCTATTCCAATTAGGTGGCCGAGCGTAAGCGAGGTCGGATGAGGGATGGCGTGCAGAAAAGTGCGCAGTAGGCCTAAAACAATGTGGAAACTGATAGATTTCCGCCCGCATACCTCATCATCTCCGCGCTAAGAGCCGCCCTGCGGGCGCAGGTCAAAAATCAAAGATTTTTGCCAGCTTCCCCCCCGGGGAAGCCCAGGGCGCTCCCGCGCCAGTACGATAAACTGTAATTTGAAGTTATTATACCGTAAAGGGTTTATTCATGCAACAAAATAAGGGCGGCCGGGGGCCGCCCTTATCATCATTCAATTATTCCTCAGCCTTAGCCTCGGCGATGATCTTGGCCTGGTTCTGCTTGGGAACTTCCTCGTAACGGGCGAATTCCAGAGTGAAAGAACCACGGGCCTGGGTCATGGCGCGCAGGTCGATGGCGTAGGAGCTCAGCTCAGCCATGGGAACCTCGGCCTCGACGACGGTATTGCCTTCGTTATCGGGGTTCATGCCCATAACGCGGCCACGGCGCTTGTTCAGATCGCCGATGACGTCGCCCATGTAGCTGTCGGGGATGGTGACCATCAGAGAACCGACGGGCTCCAGCAGGGTGGGCATTGCGTTGGGCATTGCTTCCTTGAAGGACAGGATAGCAGCCAGCTTAAATGCCATTTCGTTGGAGTCGACGGGATGGTAGGAGCCATCGTACAGGGTGGCCTTCAGGCCGACCATGGGGTAACCAGCCAGGGGGCCGCGCTGGACTGCTTCCTGCAGACCCTTTTCAACAGCGGGGTT
>JAGARK010000045.1 GCA_017622295.1 Oscillospiraceae bacterium | reverse complement strand
GTTCCCAAGATCGAGATCGTCGACATGGGCGTCAAGTACAAGGGCCACAACCCCGAGTCCAAGACCTTCGTCACCATCGGCGAGCGCATCCACTGCATCGCTCCCTCCATCCGCAAGGCTATGGACGAGCGCGATCCCAAGCCCATCCTGGAGCGTGCTGCACAGCAGATCGCTGCCGGCGCTACCTACCTGGACGTCAACATCGGCCCCGCTGAGAAGGACGGTCCCGAGCGCATGATGTGGGCTGTCAAGCTGCTGCAGGAGAACTTCAACAACGTTCCTCTGGCACTGGACACCGCAAACATGAAGGCTATCGAAGCCGGTATCAAGGTCTACAACCGCCAGAACGGTAAGCCCATCGTCAACTCCGCTGACGCCGGCTCCCGTATCGGCTACATCGACCTGGCTGCTGCCAACGACGCCATCTGTATCGCTCTGTGCTCCGCTGACGGCATCGCAAAGGACAACGCTGAGCGCGAGATGCACTGCGACAACATGCTCGAGCGCGGCCTGTCCCTGGGCATGACCTCCGATGACCTGTGGTTCGACCCCCTGTTCCTGGTCGTCAAGGGCATGCAGGACAAGCAGATGGAAGTCCTGGAGGCCATCAAGATGTTCTCCGACAAGGGCCTGAAGTCCACCGGCGGTCTGTCCAACAACTCCAACGGCGCTCCCAAGCACGTCCGTCCCATCATGGACGCAACTCTGGTTGCAATGTGCATGATGCAGGGTCTGACCTCCGCTATCGTCAACCCCAATGACCTGCGCCTGATGGAGACCATCAAGTCCTGCGACATCTTCAAGAACCACGTCCTGTACTCCGACTCCTACCTGGATCTGTAAGCAATCGGGACTGTGCGTAACTGAACATATCCCAAGCATTTATGGCTGGGAGGGTTACTCCCTCCCAGCCATTTTGTTTTTGTGAATACCCGTTGCCATCATTGGGATTCTTTTGTATAATTAGTATTGTACAGGCGGTTTTATGAATCCAATATACAATTCAAAACTTACCGCTAACGCGAAAACGCTTCGAAAGAATATGACCAAGGAAGAACGGCATCTGTGGTATGATTTTCTGAAAGTGCTCCCTTGCATGGTCCATCGTCAAAAGGTTATCGGAAATTATATCGTTGATTTTTATATCGCTGAAGCCAGGTTGGTCATTGAGTTGGACGGCTCTCAGCACTATAAAATTCAGGGTAAACAGGCAGATGAATTACGCGATGCCTATTTGCAATCGATGGGACTAACTGTTCTTAGATATTCCAATGCAGATGTAAACCAGCGTTTCGATTCTGTTTGTGTCGATATATGGAACAGGCTTCCAATTTATGAGAAAAAGCCTTCTCCTTGAGGAGAAGGTGCCCCGAAGGGGCGGATGTGGTGTTACCACAGTGCGGATTCGCCGGAATCCTTCGGTAATTGAAACTGCCTGCTGCCCACCACATCAGTCACGGCTTACGCCGTGCCAGCTTCTCCTCAAGGAGAAGCCTGGGGCGCTCCAACGCCATTATTGACCAGAATGTCGTAGAAAGGGGCTGCATATGACTAGTCCTTCCGTTACACTGCTACATAAGGAAGCGTATGTTACTTCAGGCGGTGCGTTTGCTTTTTCTTTGTTTATTCTGTTTTTGGACCGCGTTTTTCCTGCGGAAGGTCCGGAGGAAGTTCCCGGATATCTCATTTCCGCCATGTGTTTTGCGCTGGCATTTGTCTTTTTCCTTATGGGCAAGCGATCCGAAACCATTGATGAAAGCGGAATCCGCGTCCAAACCATCTTTTCCGCAAAGCAATATTCTTGGGGCCATATGAAATGCATCAGCATTCTGCCACCCTGCGCCAAAAGTCCTCCAATGATTCAAATTAAGATTGAAGGACGATTCATGCCCCTTTACCTTGATTATACCAAAAGGTCTTTGGCTTGTATTCGCTTCTATTATGGAGAACCGGATTTCGACAAGTATAAAACCCCACCCTCTATTACATAGCTTTCAACTCGTATATTCTGCCAATTCGGCTCTATATAAATTACAATGATTCTTTTGGGAGGAATTCACATGAGTGTATTAACCGATCTGATTTATGGCGGCTCCAATGCTGTGGCGGGACTGACCGAGGCTGCTGTCAACGATGCCATCGCCAAGTACGGCGCTGACCATGCAATCGCTTTCCCCGACACCGCTTATTTCTTCCCCACCATTTACGCTGCTACCGGCGTCAAGGTCAAGACTCTGGGGGATCTGCCCGCCTGCGTGGGCGTGATGAAGAGCCTGATTACCAATCAGGTGGATATGGGCCAGGCCCTGAACGCCGGCCTTGCCACCGCGGTAGGCGCTGAGATCATCGAGGGCCTGAAGTATATCGGTGGAGGCAACCCCTATGAGAACGAGACCGGCATCGGCTTTGTCCCCGACCCCATCATCCGTTCCCTGGGCGTGCCCCTGGTTACCGGCGATATCCCCGGCGTTGCTGTCGTTCTGGGAAAGGCTGACGATGCTGCAAGTGTTTCCAAGGTGGTCAAGGATTACCAGTCCAAGGGCCTGCTGACCTTCCTGGTGGGCGACGTCATCGAGCAGTGCAACCAGGGCGGCGTCAAGATGGGTCTGGAGTACCGCGTGGTGCCCCTGGGCCATGATGTGACCTCTGTTATCCATGTCGTTACCGTGGCTATCCGTGCCGCTCTGATCTTCGGCAATGTCCAGCCCGGCAACCTGGCCGGTCTGCTGGAGTACACCAAGAATCGTGTTCCCGCCTTCGTCAACACCTTCGGCGCCATCGATGCCGTGGTGGTTTCCGCCGGTGCCGGTGCCATCGCTCTGGGCTTCCCCGTCATTGTGGACATCGACCTGGGCGACAATCAGGTTCCCGGTGCACTGGTCTCCGTCTGTGATCATGACCAGACCGTGGCCACCTCTCTGGAACTCCGGGAAATCAAGATCAAGGTCACCGAGCTGCCCATTCCCGTGGCCTTCGCCGCCGCATTCGAGGGTGAGATCATCCGTAAGGCCGATATGCACAACGAGTGCTGGTCCTCCAAGAATCCTACCGCAGAGCTGGTGGTGATGAAGGAACTGAACGAAGTCGAAGACCATAAGATCACCATCGTCGGTCCCGACCTGGACGAGGCCAGGGAGCTGGCTCTGGTTACTTATGTGGAAGTCGCCGGCAAGAAGATGCAGGTGGACTTCGAATCTGTCATCGAGCGTAAGTTCCACGCCTGGTTCAACTATATGGAAGGCGTTATGCACACCGGCCAGCGCAATCAGGTCCGTGTCCGTGTCTCCAACGCTGCCTTCGAGGCAGGCCTGCGTCTGAAGGACTTCGCCGAAGTGCTGTACGTCATGGTCAAGAACGAATTTGACGCTGTTGTGGACAAGTGCCAGGTGACCATCATCACCGAGCCTGTGGAGGCCGGCAAGTTCCGTGACGAGATCGCAATGCCCCGCTATGCACAGCGCGATGACCGTCTGGCTTCCATGACCGATGAGTCCGTGGACCGCTACTATACCTGTATTCTGTGCCAGTCCTTCGCCCCCGCTCACTGCTGCGTGGTCACTCCCGAGCGTCTGGGCCTCTGCGGCGCCGTTTCCTGGCTGGATGCCAAGGCTACCAACGAGCTGGACCCCAATGGTCCCTGCCAGCCCATCGTCAAGGGCGAGTGCCTGGACGAGCGCACCGGCCGCTTCGAGAGCGTTGACAAGATGGTCAAGGACGCCACCCACGGCGCTGTGGAGTCCGTCACCCTGTACTCCATCCTGGAAGATCCCATGACCTCCTGTGGCTGCTTCGAGTGCATCTGCGGCATCGAGCCCGTTTCCAACGGCGTGATCGTGGTCAACCGTGAGTACAAGGGCATGACCCCCTCCGGTATGACCTTCGGTGAGCTGGCCTCCTGTACCGGCGGCGGCGTTCAGACCCCCGGCTACATGGGCCATGGCCGTCACTTCATTTCCTCCAAGAAGTTCTGCTCCGCCGAGGGCGGCATCGAGCGTATCGTCTGGATGCCCAAGGAACTGAAGGATGATGTGGGCGAGCGCTTGAACAAGACTGCCAAGGAACTCTACGGCATCGAAAACTTTGTGGACATGGTGGCCGATGAGACCGTTACCACTGACTGCGAAGAGCTCTACGGCTGGCTGTCCGAAAAGGGTCATCCCGTCCTGGGCCTGGAGCCGCTGATGTAAGCAGCTCAATTGTAAATGTAGGGGTGACCCTTGCGGTCGCCCGACAGAAAAGTACAATATCGTGCAACCGATAACAGCGAATTTGTAATTGCCGGATTGTGGGCCACCGCAAGGGTCGCCCCTACGGCATCCGATCATGACATGCATAACCCGGTGCGGCGGGGATTTCTCCGCCGCATCATTAGAAATACCCTGAAAGGAAACTATTCTTATGAAAGTAACCTTCCAAATCGAGGGCGGAAGCCCCGTTCAAATCGAATGCAACGCCGGTGATAATCTGCTGGAACTGGCCCGCCGGGCCAATGTGGCCATCGACGCGCCCTGCTCCGGTAACGGCTCCTGCGGCAAGTGCCGGGTCAAGCTGGTGGAAGGCCAGCTGGAATCCCTCAGGAGCCGTCACATCTCCGACGAAGAATATAATGCCGGCTGGCGCCTGAGCTGCAACAGCAAGGTTATGGGCGACTGCACCGTGTTCGTGCCGGATATCGCCAGCGCCTACCAGTCCCGGATGAAGACCGCCGACCTCTCCAGCCCCGAGGAAGTGGCAATTTTTGAGAATGCCCAGCGGGAAATGCAGGAGAGCGGCATTGTTTTCGACAACAATTTTCTGGCACTGAGCCTGGAAATGACCCCTCCCAGCGAGGATGATACCATGCCCGACAACGAACGCCTTACCTGGGCAATCCAAGAGGAGCTGACGGATGTGGAGGTGGATATCCCCTTCACCGTCATGGTCAAGCTGGCCTCCACCCTGCGAGAGCATGATTTCAAGGTGACCGTCAAGGGCGAGCACCGGGGCGACCGGTTCTTCTGCATGGAAATCTGCGGTCCCGAGGACACCGACGTGGTTGGCTGCGCCATTGATATCGGCACCACCACCGTCTCCATGGTCCTGACCGACCTGAAAACCGGCAGGATCCTGGCCAAGGGCTCCTCCGGCAACGGCCAGATCCGCTACGGCGCCGACGTCATCAACCGCATCATCGAGCAGGGAAGAAGCGGCGGCAAGAAGAAGCTCCAGGATGCCATCGTCAAGGAGACTCTGACCCCCATCATCGCCAACCTCTGCAAGTCTGCCGGCATCTCCGCCCGCAGCATTCTGCGGCTTTCCGTGGGCTCCAACACCACCATGAACCACCTGCTGCTGGGCGTGGATGCCCAGAGCGTCCGGATGGATCCCTATATCCCCAGCTTCTTCAGCTGGAAGGGGCTGCTGGCCGGAGACCTGAAGCTCCCTGCCAACCCCCTGGCCCCTGTGATGATTGCGCCCAACATCGGCTCCTACGTCGGTGGCGACATCACCGCCGGTACCCTGGCATCCATGATCTGGGATAAGGACGAGATGAGCCTGTTCATTGATCTCGGCACCAACGGCGAGATCGTCTTCGGCAACCGGGATTTCCTGATGAGCTGCGCCTGCTCTGCCGGCCCCGCCTTTGAGGGCGGCGACATTTCCTGCGGCATGCGCGCCACCGACGGCGCCATGGAAGCCGTGACCCTGGATAAGGACACCATGGAGCCCTCCATGGAGATTGTGGGCGAGCCGGGTCAGAAGTGTGTCGGCATCTGCGGCTCCGGTATCATTGACATCATTTCCGAGCTCTACCGCTGCGGCATCATCAACGCCCGGGGCCAGTTCGTCCGGGAGGGAAGCCGCGTCAAGCGGGACGCCCACGGCATGGGCCGCTTTGTGCTGGCCTTCCCCGAGGAGAGCGAGACCGGACGGGAAGTGTCCATCAACGAAGTGGACATCGACAATTTTATCCGGGCCAAGGGCGCCATCTTCTCCGCCATCGATACCATGCTCAAGTCTGTGGACATGACCCCCGAGTGCATCGACCATGTGTATGTGGCCGGCGGCATCGGTTCGGGCATCAATATGAAAAACGCCATCAACATCGGCATGCTGCCGGATGTGGAGCTGGAGAAGTACAGCTACATCGGCAACTCCTCCCTGACCGGCGCTTATGCCCTGGCAGTCAGCGACCAGGCTATTGAAAAGTGCGCCGAAGTGGCGGCCAATATGACCTATCTGGAGCTGAGCACCTATCCCGGCTACATGGATTCCTTCGTGGCGGCCTGCTTCATCCCCCATACGGACCGGAGCCTGTTCCCCAGCAGCGTGCAGGAAATGTGAATTGCAGTTTATCGAACTGACTATCGGATGTAGGGGCGGGCATTGCCCGTCCGGCATGCAAATGTTGCGAATTGCGACTCGCCAAGAGCCGCGCTACGCGCGGATGAGCGATGCTTGCTCCCACAAGGGTGTTTGCAATTGGATCGACAAACTGCAATTTGAAAGCTAACACACAGGAGACAACTATGCAAATCGAAAATCACAAGGAAGAAGTCCCCTTTGCCCATTATGAGGAGCGATTCCGCAGCCTGAATCCTGCGGATGTGACTGCCAGACTCGGCGGCGTGAAGTGGGATGGAAATGAGTTTTATGTAAACCTTATGGGCAGGGATTATGCCATTTCCCATCCGGATTATGCTATCCGCGCCAGCGACGGTGGCGCACTGCCTCCCCGGCCGGTGCAGACCTTCTTGCTGCGCTACTTGCTGGAAAGTAAGGATGAGGCCTGGTGCGGTACCTGGAAAACCTTCCGGGAGATGCCCTGGGGCGAGATGTACATCAAGCCCTATACCGGCCGGGTGCTGACCCGGGCGGCTTTCACCTTCGGTACCCGGGTGGCCGCTTTCAAGGCTGCCTGCGAGAAGATGGGCGCCGAGGCCCTGAAGCACGGCGATGCCGGCTATCAGTTTAATCTGATCGGCGGCTACAAGATGCAGATCCTGGTCTGGGAGGGGGATGACGAATTCCCGCCCAATGCCCAGGTGCTCTATTCCGATAATTTTGCCGGAGGATTTGCCGCTGAAGACCGGGTTGTGGCGGGCGATATCCTGATCTCTGTGATCAAAAGTTTTATGTAAACTGACAAACCTCCCTATCCCGGGGAGGTTTGTTCTGTTGCCGGCAAAATGTGAATTTTTTTGAAAGATTTCAACAAATGTGTTGCCTTTGACTTGTTAAATCTTCACAGCGTGCTATAATGTGGATGCGAAAGAAAAAATCCAGAGCGAGGTAACCCAATGAAGAAAATGCTCTTTGTTATGAATCCCTATTCCGGTATGCGCAAAGCAGTCCGGTATCTGGTGGACATCATCACGATGTTCAACCGGGCGGGATACGAAGTGATAACTTATATGACCAGCGGCCAGGGCGATGCTGCCCGGGTGGTGCAGGAGCGGGCGGCGGATATGAATCTGGTGGTCTGCTGCGGTGGTGACGGCACCTTTAACGAGACAGTTTCCGGCCTGCTGCGCAGCGGCGTGGATATCCCCGTGGGCTATATTCCCGCCGGCTCCACCAATGATCTGGCCTCCAGCCTGAAGATCCCCACCAATATCCTCCAGGCAGCCCGGGACATTGTGGAGGGTGAGCCCGTTCCCTACGATGTGGGCAAATTCGGCGAGCGCTATTTTTCCTATATTGCTTCCTTCGGCGCCTTTACCAAGTCCAGCTATGCCACCCCCCAGAGCATCAAAAACGCCCTGGGCCATACGGCCTATGTGCTGGAAGGTATCAACGAGCTGTCCCAGATCCGCAAGGAGCATGTCCGCATGGAGATCGATGGACAGGTGGTGGAGGATGACTTTCTCTTTGGCGCCATCAGCAATTCCACCTCTGTGGGTGGCATCCTGACGCTGGACCCCAAGCTGGTGGACATGGCCGACGGCAAGCTGGAGGTGCTGCTGGTCCGGGCGCCGGTGGACCTGCTGGAAATCTCCGAGTGCATCAAGGCAGTTCAGAGCCAGAAATACAACTGCGCCATGATCACCTTCCGCAGCGCCGAGAAAATCAAAGTCTACGCGGATCCCGCCATGCCCTGGACCCTGGACGGTGAGCGGGAAGATGGCCACAGCGAGGTGGAGGTTCAGAATGTCCACCTGGCGGTGCGGGTGATCCAGAGGGTGAAGGCATGATCAACACAACGCTGTGCTATGTGCTCCGGGGCAATCAGGTGCTGATGCTCCACCGGGTGAAGAAGAAAAACGACATCAATCACGACAAGTGGATCGGTATCGGCGGCAAATTCGAGGCCGACGAATCCCCCGATGAATGCCTCCTGCGGGAGGCCAAAGAGGAGACGGGCCTGACGCTGACGGACTGGAAATGCCGGGGCGTGGTGACCTTCCTCAGCGATGAAGCGGAGGGGGAGTTTATGTACCTGTTCACCGCCGACGGCTTTGAGGGAGAGCTGACCGATTGTCCCGAGGGTGATCTGCGGTGGGTCAGCCGGGAATTTCTGAATGAGCTGCCCAAATGGGAGGGCGATCAGATTTTTCTGGAGCTGCTGTGGCAGGATGCACCGTTCTTTCTGCTGAAGCTGCGCTACTCCGGCGATAAGCTGGTTGAAGCCGTGCTGAACGGCGAAAAAATCCGATAATCAGCATGGGCACGCCGAAAGGTGTGCCCAATTTTAATAGAAATTTAAGCCGATAAAAAAGACTTCCTAAGAGCTCCTGTGGTATAATCGGAGAAAAGAAAGGAGGCACCCATGATGATCAGAAAAGGAAAATGTCTTGGATGCACTGTGACGCTTTTGGCGGCGGCCCTGATCTGCATCTTCAGCCTCGGAAAACTGGAAGGCCTTTACCGCCACATCAGCTTCTACTGGCAGGAGCGCTCGGAGGCGGAGCTGAAGGTGAAAGCCTATGCCGACGAAATGGGAATCTCCTACGGCGAGTACCCGGAAAGCCTGATCGCCCTGCTGGAGCGCAATCCGGAAACGGAGGAATTTGTGCTGAACTACCCCTTCCGGGAGGAAGCTGCGGTTTCGGCCTTCGATTTTGATCTGAGCCAGGGGACGCCGCTGTTCTTGCAGTGGGATTCCCGCTGGGGCTATATGAAATACGGCAGCGATGTGGTTGGCATCACGGGCTGCGGTCCGGTGTGCCTTGCCATGGCGGGCTACTATGTCACCGGCGGCGACGAGGCCTTTACGCCGGATAAGATCGTGACCTTCGCCGCTGACAACGGCTATTATGAAGCGGGCTACGGCAGCTCCTGGACGCTGATCAGCGAGGGCGGCGTGAAGCTTGGGCTGGATGTGACGGAGATCCCGCTGGTGAAGCAGCGGATCGCAGACAATCTGGAGGTGCGTAATCCCATCATCTGCTCCATGCGGGCGGGGGACTTCACCACCACGGGACATTACATCGTGCTGACGGGCTGGGAGGACGGCAAGATTCGCGTCAACGATCCCAACAGCCGGGAGAATTCCGAAAAGCTCTGGACCTATGAGGAGATCGAGGGCCAGATCCGCAATCTCTGGGTCATCCGGGATGCGTAAATTTCAGTTAGTCGATCTGATTGCAAACACCCTTGTAGGGGCAATGCCCGCCCCAGCATCCGCTATTGATAGTCAGTTCGATAAATACCAATTTGAAAATCCCCCATTTCCCCTTGACAAGGGCGGGAAATGGGGGTATACTAATCTCAACAAATGAACAACTGCTCATATGTCGAAACAAAAGGAGGAACAACCATGGCACAAAAGGTTTACATCCTTGAAAATCTGGACTGCGCCAACTGTGCGGCCAAGATCGAAGCGAAATTCAACGCCCTGCCGGAGGTGGAGGAAGCCACCATCACCTTTGCTACCCGCCAGCTGCGCCTGAAGGCGTCGGACCCCGACAGCCTCATCGAAAAGCTGACGGGAATTGCCCGGACGGTGGAATGTGAAGTGGAGATCCTCCCCCGGGAGGATGGCCATGCGCATCATCATGAGCATCATGAGGGCTGCTGCGGTCATGACCACCATCACGGCCACGAGGGATGCAGCTGTGGTCACCACCATCACGACCATGAAGAATGCAGCTGCGGACATCACCACCGCGAGGAGCACCATCATCACGAGCATCACCACGCTGAATCCGGCGGTGATGACAAAAAGACCATCCTGCTGGGTGCGGCGCTGTTTGTTGTCAGCCTGATTCTCGGCGGATTGGGGCTGGATATTGCTTCCTTCATCGGTTTTGTGGCGGCCTATCTGGTGCTGGGCCGGGAAATCATTGTCGCGGCGGTGAAGAACCTGACCAAGGGCCATGTCCTTGATGAGAATTTCCTGATGGCCATCGCCAGCATCGGCGCCTTCTGCATCGGAGAATTTGCAGAAGCCGTGGGCGTTATGCTGTTCTATCGGGTGGGTGAGTACTTCGAGGAGCAGGCTGTGGCACGGAGCCGCAGCCAGATCATGGAGGTGGTGGACCTCCGGCCCGAGGTGGTTAACCGGATCCATGGCATGCAGGTGGATGTGATCCCCGCCGGGGAGGCGAGCCCTGGTGATCTGCTGCTGGTGCGGCCCGGCGACCGGATTCCGTTGGACGGCATCGTGACCGATGGTACCAGTCGTATTGACACGGCCCCCATCACCGGTGAACCGGTTCCCGTCAGCGTAGCGGCGGGAGATCAGGTTATTTCCGGCTGTATCAACACCGTCGGCCAGCTGATCATGCGGGTGGAAAAGCCCCTGGCTGAGTCCATGGTCACCCGGATCCTGGACAGCGTGGAGAATGCCGCTGCCAGCAAGCCCGGATTTGAGCGCTTCATCTCCCGGTTTGCCCGGGTGTATACCCCCATCGTGGTGGGTCTGGCGATTTTTGTGGCCGTTGTGCCTTCTCTGCTTACCGGAGACTGGAACTACTGGGTCTACACGGCCCTGTCATTTCTGGTTATGAGCTGCCCCTGCGCCCTGGTGCTCAGCGTACCCCTGGCATTCTTCTCCGGCATTGGTGCCGGCAGTAAAAAGGGTATCCTCTTTAAGGGCGGCGTGTCCATCGAGGCCATGGGTAAGGTCAAGGCTGTGGTCATGGACAAGACCGGAACCCTGACCCGGGGCGATTTCCGGGTTCAGGAAATCCACGGCGGCGAAGAGCTGCTGACGTTGGCGGCAGCCTGCGAGTGTCATTCCACCCATCCGATTGCAGTGAGCATCGTGGAGGCGGCCCGGGAGCGGAAGCTGACGGTCACCGCCCCTGAGAGTTTGGAGGAGATCCCCGGCCGGGGCATTCGGGCTGTAATGGAGGGCAAGGTTATCCTCTGCGGCAATGAAAAACTGATGGACGAAAACGGCGTCCGGCTGCCTGAAGAGCTGGAAACCGGCGGCACCCGGGTCATTCTGGCGGAAAACGGCATCTACCGGGGCCATCTCATCATTGCAGATACGCTGAAGCCCGGCGCGGCAGAGGCGGTCAGCCGCCTGAAGAAGCAGGGCCTCACCGCAGCCATGCTGACCGGCGACGACATTTCCGCAGCGGAACAGGTTGCAAGACAGACCGGCATCGACGAGGTCTACGCGCGGCTCCTGCCCGATGAAAAGCTGGAAGCGATGCGCCGGATCCGGGAGTGTCACGGCGCGGCCATGTTTGTGGGTGACGGCGTTAACGATGCGCCGGTGTTGGCCGGCGCCGATGTGGGCGCCGCTATGGGCAGCGGCGCCGACGCGGCCATCGAGGCGGCGGATGTGGTGTTTATGACCTCCGATGTCAGCGCCATCCCCGAATCCATCGAAATTGCCCGGAAGACTGCCGCGATCGCCTGGCAGAATGTGGTCTTCGCCCTGGGCGTCAAGCTGGCGGTGATGGTGCTGGGCCTGACGGGCCATGCCTCCATGTGGATGGCGGTCTTTGCCGACTCCGGCGTGGCCATGCTGTGCGTGATCAACTCCATCCGCCTCCTCTACAAATCCTATAAATAAAAAATCAGCGCCTTCGGGGCGCTGATTTTTTATTATGTTTCAGAGGGCATGTATTTTTTCATGACCCGCTCGGCGAAGAAGGACTGCAGGTACGTCAGCAGACCCGGAATCACCATGATCAGCGGGAAGAGGTTGATGCACACATTGATGGCCAGCACCAGCAGCGCTGCCATGGCGAAGGTGTGGGGCAGATGGGCAAAGGTGAAAATGAAGGCATTACGGTGGAGGTCGCCGAAGCTGTAAGTAAACCGGGACTCCAGCGCAACCGCCCAGCAGGCGGTGCCCAGGGGGATGAACAGGGTGCAGAAATACACAATGGACAGCACGGCCCATACATTACCGGTGTCGGCCAGCTGGCTCACGACCTGATAGCCGGCGTTCAGCAGCCAGCAGAGCACCGCCCAGAAAATGGTCATCACAATTCCCCGGCCCAGCTCCCGCTTGAAGGTGCGGAAGAAGCGCTTGTAGGTACCGCCCTCGTTGCCCCGGACGCAGTGGGCGGTGGCGTCATAGAGGGCGATGCAGGAAGCACCGATGGTCACCATGGGGATGCAGCACAGGATCCAGACGCAGCTGAGCATCACATAATCCGCCAGCTTGCCGAACCAGCGCCAGAGGAAATTGTCGGGATTAAAAAAACTTCTCATAATTTACACAAGGGTGGGGATAAGCCCGGCGAGCTTAGCGGCCAGCTGACTGTGGCCCTTCCGGGTCAGATGCATGTAATCGACTTCGTTGAATTCGGCGATTCCCTGGGCATCCAGGAAGGCGCAGCCCTGAGCTTCGGCGATGGGGGCGTATTCTTTGGCAAGCTCCCGGGATTTGGCGGGGCAGGTGACACCCATGGTGGAAGCTACGGAGGAGGTGAGCATGCCTTCTCCGATATGGGGCGGGGCGATGATCAGGATGTTGGGCTTGTGGTCGCCCCAGCAGGGGACGGTCTTGACCTTGTCAATGAGCCTGTTCAGGCCCAGGGCGATGCAGGGGGCACTGGCGGACAGCCGGTCCTTGGTGTCGTTGGTGCCCAGCATGATGACCAGCAGGTCTACGCTCTCGTGGCTCATGAGGATGGGGTACACCACATCCAGCGCGCTCATGCCTTCGTGCAGGGGATCGGTAAAAACGGTGGTGCGGCCGGACAGGCCTTCCTCCAGCACCAGGTACTCTTCGCCCAGTGCCTTCTGCAGCAGGCAGGTCCAGCGTTCATTTTCGTTAAAACGGCCGCCATGGTCGGCGCAGTCAGCCGGGTCGGCGCAGTAGCCGTGGGTATTGGAATCGCCCAGACAAACGATGTGTTTTTTCATATATACCTCCTGTGGAACGAAAGTAGTTTATCGAAATCAGTATATCACAAGGGAAGAAAATTGTCATCAGGAATTCTACGTTATAATCACTAAAATGGTAACGTTTACCTTGTAAAGGACTTACAAAATGATATAAAAATGAAAGTAATTTCCAAAAACATTGTTGACAACCGCTTGGCAATAAGGTATATTGTAAATGGATATGTAAACAAAAAATTAAGCTAATATTTCGAAAAAGGGACGTCCCTTTTTCATTCCCCACATTTGTGGGGAATGATGAAACACTGGCTTTTACGGCAAGATCCGTGATTGCATATATGTATATTATATAGGAGGAAACAAAATGAAGAAGCTTATTGCTATGCTGCTGGCTCTGGTCATGGTTCTGGGTCTGTGCGCTTGCTCCGTCGAGACCGCTCCAGCAGCTACCGAGGCTCCCAAGGCCGATGCACCCGCTGTTGACGCACCCGCTGCAGACGCACCCGCTGCTGAGGCTCCTGCTGCTGACGCACCCGTAGAGATCTCTCTGTGGACCTTCCCCGTTGGCAAGTGGGGCGATGAGGCTACCGTTAACGAGCTGCTGGCTCAGTTTAACGCTGCTTACCCCAACATCACCGTTAAGGTCGAGTACCTGGCATACGGTGGCGACGGCGATGCTAAGATCGACTCCGCTATCGAAGGCGGCAACGCTCCTGACCTGGTCTTCGAAGGCCCCGAGCGTCTGGTTACTGGCTGGGGCGCCCGTGGCGTCATGGTCGACCTGTCCGACCTGTGGACCGACGAGGTCAAGGCTGACATGATCCCCGCTGTTGAGGCTGCCTGCCACGACAACGCTGGCGCTTACTACGAGTTCCCCGTCTGCATGACCGCACACTGCATGGCTATCAACAAGACCGTCTTCGAAGAGGCTGGCGCAATGCAGTACATCGACGAAGAGAACCACACCTGGACCACCGAGGGCTTCATTAACGCTGTTAATGCTGTTTATGCCCACACCGGCTCCACTGTCGGCGCTGTCTTCTGCAACGGCACCGGCGGCGACCAGGGCAACCGTGCTCTGATCTCCAACCTGTACTCTGGCTCTTTCACCACTGCTGATCACTCCAAGTGGACCACCGACTCCGAAGAGATCGCAAAGGCTCTGCAGCTGCTGGTCGATCTGGAAGGCATTGAGTATGACGCTTCCATCAACGGCGGCGCTGAGGCTGACCTGTTCGCACAGGGTGTCCTGAAGATGGCTACCTGCTGGAACCTGTCCAACTACAACCAGAGAGCTGAAGTCATCGGCGATTCCTTCGAGGTCCTGCCCATGAACTTCCCCACCGACGACGGCAAGGTTGAGCTGTGCGGCGGTATCTGGGGCTTTGGTGTCTTCAACAACGGCGACGAGGCCAAGATTGAGGCTGCTAAGACCTTCATCAAGTTCATGACCGAAGACAATGCTATCAATGCTGTTAAGGCTTCCGGCTTCTCTTCTCCCCGTATCTCCGCAACCGACGTTTACGCCGATGCTGAGAACGCTGAGCTGATCAAGACCTACGAGTCCTTCCTGATCAACCTGGGTGACTACTACAACGTCATGACCGGTTGGACCGAGGCTCGTACCCTGTGGGCCGAGACCCTGCAGGCTATTGCTACCGGCACCGACGCTGCTCAGGCTGCTGCAGACTTCACTGCTTCGGCAAATGCTCTGCTGGGCTAATAGGCTGAACGGTACATACTAACGCCATTTGAAAAGTGCCCCTTCCCTCTCTTTTGGGTGAGGGGAGGGGCATTTGATTTGTAAAAGGTGACTGCGAATAGTGAAGAAGCCTCTTTGCCTATTCACTATTCACACTTACTTATTACTTCAAACGAGAGGGGGATCTTTTTGGCAAACAAGAAAGTAACAGTGAGCAAAACGACACGGCGCCTTGTGATTCAGGAGAATATTGCAGCATATGCATTTATGCTGCCGTTTCTGGTGTTCTTTGTCGGATTTGTTCTGTATCCCATGCTGATGTGCGTCTATACCAGCTTCTTTGACGCAACCATGGGTAATCGCGAAGATATTTTCGTAGGATTTGGTAACTATCGGGAACTGTTCCAGGATCCCGTTTTCTGGAAGGCACTGTGGAATACGATGATTATTGTTCTGGTGTCTGTTCCCGTTACCTGCATTTTCTCCCTTTGGGTGGCTTCCGCAATCTCTAAGATGCATGTGGCAGCTACTTCCGCGTTCCGTTGCATCTTCTATCTGCCCGTGGTCACCGGCTCTGTCGCGGTTACCATGGTTTGGAAGTGGATGTTCAATAACTATTATGGCATCTTTAATTACATCGGTACTTCTACCGGCCTGATGGAGAAGAACATTAACTGGCTGGGTGATCCGAAGTATGCTCTGGGATGTATCATCCTGATTCTGCTGACCACCTCTGTGGGTCAGCCCATCGTCCTGTATGTTTCCGCTCTGGATAACGTGGACAAGTCTCTGGTGGAAGCAGCCGAAGTGGATGGCGCAACTCCTGTCCAGGCTTTCTGGAAGATAAAGTGGCCTCAGATGATGCCCACCACTCTGTACATCCTGGTTATCACCACCATCAACTCCTTCCAGTGCTTCGCACTGATCCAGTTGCTGACCTCCGGTGGTCCCAACAACTCCACCATGACCATCATGTACTATATCTACCACAATGCATTTAAGTTGTACCGCTATGGCTATGGCAATGCAATGGGTGTTGTCCTGGCAATCATCATCGCTATCCTGTCCGCAGCTCAGTTCAAGCTGGGTCAAGAAAAGTAAGGAGGGAGTGTTGATATGAAAAAGCAAAATCGTCTGAACAATCCTGCTCAGAAAGATCGGGCATATTACATCTTCTCCTTCGTTGTAATTGCTATTTTGGCATTCCTGTTTGCCTTCCCCCTGTACTGGATCATCACCGGCGCATTTAAGAACAAGCAGGATATTATGAACACTGAGCCTGTTTGGGTTCCCACCGAGTGGGTGATAACCAACTTCAAGAATCTGATGAGCAAACGCTCTGCGGAACTGTTCGAATTGACCATTCCCGCGCTCAGACTCAGACTGGGTAAGTACATTGTGACGCTGGGCCAGACCATCATCATCAAGGGACCTGTTGTTCCTGCTGCGATCCGCTGGCTGGTGAACACTGTATTTATGTCTGTCGCAGCAATGCTGATTACCTGCATTACCTCTGCAATGGCCGGATATGCGCTGGCTAAAAAGCGTTTTTACGGCAGAACACTGCTGTTCAGCCTGATTGTCTGCGCTATGGCGCTCCCCAAGCAGGTCATCCTGATCCCGATGCTCCGGGAAATGAATGCCCTGGGTCTGTATGATAAGATTTGGGCAGTTATTTTCCCCATTGTGGGCTGGCCCTTCGGCGTCTTCCTGCTGAAGCAGTTTGCAGAAGGCATCCCCACTGAAATGGTGGAAGCCTGCCGCATTGACGGCGCCTCCGAATGGCGTACCTTCACCGACGTCATGTTCCCCATGATTAAGCCCGGTGTCGGTGCCTGCGCCATCTTCACCTTCATCAACAGCTGGAATGATTACTTCATGCAGCTGATCATGCTGACTTCTACCAAGAACCTGACCATCTCTCTGGGTATCGCCACCATGCAGGGCGAGAACTCGACAGACTTCGGTCTGCTGATGGCCGGTGCTGCACTGGCATCCGTGCCCATCATCATCGTGTTCCTGATTTTCCAGAAGTACTTCACCAAGGGCATCACCATGGGTGCTGTCAAGGGCTAAGATGTGCTCCGAATACCCGCAGCTTCGGCTGCGGGTATTTTTTGTTGCCCCCAGGGAGACGGCATGGTATAATGACAAAAAACAGCGGAGGATGAATTATGGAAAATTTGCAGGCCCTGGCACCCCTTCAGGTGATCTGGAGTTATCTGAAGCTCCATCAGCAGCCCGGAAAGGCCGATGTGATCGTAGGTTTCGGAAATTTTAATGACAACATTGCCCGCCGTGCGGCGGAGCTTTACAAGGCAGGCCTCGCCCCGAAGGTGCTCTTCTCCGGCGGACTGGGCCGCAATACCACCCGGCTGTTCACGGAGCCGGAAGCGGAGCGTTTTGCAAAAGTTGCCTTGGAATGCGGCGTTCCGGCAGAGGCCATCATCAAGGAGGATAAGTCCACCAACACCGCCGAAAACATCCACTTCACCAAAGCTCTGCTTGAGGAACTGGGTGTGCCCCACGGCCATATTCTTGGCGTCCACCAACCCTTTATGGAGCGGCGCATTGTCGCAGCCATGGGCGTATACTGGCCGGATCAGAGCTTTTCCGTCACCTCGCCTCAGGTGACCATCGAGCAATATCTGGCGGATGCGGAAAGACAGGGCATGTCGGAGAACGCCGCCATTTCCGTCATCGTGGGCGATTTCCAGCGGATGGAGCTCTATGCCCAGAAGGGCTGGCAGTTGCCCCAGGAGATTCCCGAGGAGGCCTGGCAGGCCTTCCGCGAGCTCGTCGCCATGGGCTATGACACACAGCTGGCGAAATAAAAAACCGCCCCGTGGGGCGGTTTTTCTTAGGTCCAGAGATAAACCCGGCACTCGTAGGGCTTGAGAACATTCAGCTGGAGCTCGTCGTCGCTGTAATTGTTCAAGATCAGCTGAGCCTTGCTGAAATCAAAACCCGTGGGGGTGGGGAGAATGTGATCCCGGTTGGAGAAGGAGCAGATTACCAGCAGCTTCTGGCCCTTCATTTCCCGGGCGTAGACATAGAGTTTGGAATTGTAGCGGAACAGCTCCCGGTAGTTGCCGTGGCGCACCACGCTCAGGGATTTGCGCAGATGGATGGCCTTGCGGTAGAAATTCAGGATGGAGTCCGGGTCGGCTTCCTGTTGGGCCACGTTGATTTCCCGATAATTCTGGTTTACATAAAACCATGGCTCGCCGGTGGAGAAGCCGGCGTTTTCGCTGGAATCCCACTGCACCGGGGTCCGGGCGGAGTCCCGGGAGGACCGCCACAGCCGCTCAAGCCGCTGCTGGGGCGTCTTGTTCAGGGCGGAATGGGCGTAATTGTAGCAGGTCTGGACATCCTCGTACATATCGGCGCTTTCAGGCTTCCAGTTCAGCATACCGATCTCCTGACCCTGATAGACGAAGGGCGTGCCCTGCTGGAAGAGGTAGGAGGCAGCCAGGGTCTTGCCGCTCTCCTTCCAGAATTTTTCACTGCCGTAGCGGGAAATGATCCGGGGATGATCGTGGTTTTCCAGATACAGCATGTTCCAGGCACGGTGGCGGAGCTTGTACTGCCAGTTGGAGAAGGCCCGCTTCATGCGTTTCAGGGAGAATTTGGTGGGGATGTAGTCCGTGAACAGACAGTCGGCGCACTGGCACTGGAACTGGATCATGGCGTCGATCTGGCCGTTCTCCTCGTCGATGTATTTCAGCGCCTGGTCGGGCCACACCAACGGCGCCTCTGCCAGAGTGAAGCAGTCATAGTGGTCCAGCACATCCCGCTTGAATTCGGCCAGATATTCGTGGATGTGGGGGCCGTGGTTGTATTTCGGCATGCCCTTGTAGATGGGGAAGAGATGATCATCGGGCAGGCCTTCGGCCTTGGAGATATAGGTGATGACGTCCTCCCGGAAGCCGTCCACGCCCATGTCAAGCCAGAATTTCATGATCCTCTTGACTTCCTCCCGGACCAGGGGGTTGTCCATGTTCAGGTCAGGCTGCTTGACGGCGAAGAGGTGCAGATAATACTCCCCCCGGACCTCGTCCCAGGTCCAGGCTTTGCCCTCGAAATTGGAGTCCCAGTTGTTGGGCAGCTTTCCGCCGGGCTTTCCGGGGCGCCAGATGTAGTAATCGGTGTAGGGTTCGATGCGGCGGCGGCTCTTCTGAAACCACTCGTGCTCATCGCTGGTGTGATTGACCACCAGATCCATCAGCACCTTCATGCCCCGCTGGTGGGCGCCCTCCAGCACCAGCCGGAAGGCCTCCATGCCGCCGAATTCCGGAGCGATATCCATGTAATCCGAGATGTCATAGCCGCAGTCCGCACCGGGAGAGGGGTAGATGGGGGAGAACCAGATGCCGTCGCAGCCGAGGGATTTGATGTAGTCCAGCTTTTCGTAGACGCCGTAAAGATCGCCCATGCCGTCGCCGTTGCCGTCCTTAAAGGACCGGGGCCAGATCTGATAAAATACGGAATCCTTATACCAGCGGGTCTTGTTCATTGAAAACACTCCTTTGATGACTGTTCAAATTGCAGTTTCACGTGCGCCGTCGCAGCACAATGCATAATTCAAAATGCAGAATGCACAATTTAAATTGTTTTGAAGAAAACTCCTCATTTCGCGCATCTGCGCGCTAAACTGCAATTGTTATCTTCTTACCACCCATTCTACCACGCCCGGCTGGTTTCGTCACGAAAAATCTCATTGAC
This sequence comes from Oscillospiraceae bacterium, assembly GCA_017622295.1. Taxonomy (GTDB): domain Bacteria; phylum Bacillota; class Clostridia; order Oscillospirales; family Oscillospiraceae; genus Faecousia. Next base: position 120,096 of record JAGARK010000045.1, on the reverse strand, counting down.
ACGCAAAAAATCCCCGGATACAATATTAAAAAGGGGTGTTACATATGATCGAATGCAACAATGGATTATTTCATCTGAAAAATGAAAACCTTTCCTGCCTGCTGCGGGTCAATCGCTACGGCCTGCTGGAGCAGATCCACTTCGGAGCTCCCGTGGACAGCGAGGACGTCAAAGCGCTCTCCTGCAACCCGGGACTGGGCTGGGGCGAAAGTCTGCTGCTGAACCCGGCGGATACCGCCAGCTGCCCGGATGCCATGGCCCTGGCCTGGAGCGGCAGCGGCAGAGGCGACTTCCGGGAGAGCCCCGTGGAGTTCGATTCCAAGTCTGGAGATCTTAGTTATGTAAACCACCGGGTGCTGGAACAGCAGCCGGTGATGGAATCCGGTCTGCCCATGGCCCGGGGCGGCGAGACGTTAGAGATCACCATGGCACAGAAGGGCGTGAAGCTGTATCTGTATTTTACCCTCTTCGACACGGCCCTGACCCGCCGGGCGGTGCTGGTCAATGAGGGAGAGGCCTCGCTGGAGCTGCACAAGCTGATGAGCTTCTGTCTGGACCTGCCGGGCGAGTACGTTATGACCACCTTCGACGGCGGCTGGATCGCCGAAATGGGCAAGCATACTACCCCGGTGGGCCCTGCACGGGTGGTCAATGAGAGCACCACCGGCGCTTCCTCCAACCGGCACAATCCGGGATTCCTGCTGAGCGAGCCCGACGCGGGTGAGGATCATGGCCGGGTCTACGGTTTCAATCTGATCTATTCCGGCAATCACTATGCTTCCGCCCAGCGGAGTCTGCAGGGTCTGACCCGGGTGATGCAGGGCATCAGCCCAGCCAATTTCACCAAAAACCTTGCCCCCGGGGAGAAATTCGAGACCCCGGAGGCGGTGCTGTGCTGCAGCGATGAGGGCTTCGGCGGCCTGTCCGCCCGGATGCACCGGTTTGTGCTGGACCGCATCATCCCCGAATACTGGCGGGAAAAGGAGCGGCCCGTGCTCTACAACAGCTGGGAGGGCTGCATGTTCGATTTTAACCAGCGCAAGCTGCTGGATCTGGCCAAGCGGGCCAGGGACCTGGGCTGCGAGCTCTTTGTGCTGGACGACGGCTGGTTCGGCGCCCGGGACAATGACAGAGCGGGCTTGGGCGATTACAATGTGAACAGGAAAAAGCTTCCTGAGGGCCTGGAGGGGCTGTCCGCCCGGCTGGGCAAGCTGGGCCTGGATTTCGGCCTCTGGTTTGAGCCGGAGTCCGTCAATGAGGATTCGGACCTCTACCGGACTCATCCCGACTGGGTGCTTCACAACGATGGCTTCTCGGACATCACCGGCCGCAATCAGCTACTGCTGGATCTGACAAAACTGGAAGTAAGGGACTACATTGTGGAAAATGTGACGCGGATCCTGGACAGTGCCAATATTTCCTATGTGAAATGGGACATGAACCGGCACAGTGTGGCCTTGGGTGTGAAAGCGCATGAGTGCATTCTGGGCCTGTATGACGTGCTGCGGCGGATTTTTGAACCCCGGCCCCATGTCCTGCTGGAAAGCTGTTCCTCCGGCGGCAATCGGTTCGATCTGGGTATGCTCTGCTTTGGCCCCCAGGTCTGGTGCTCGGACAATACAGACCCCATCCAGCGGCTGACCATTCAGGGCAATCTGAGCTATCTGTATCCCCAGTCCACCTTCGGCGCCCATGTTTCTGCCGCGCCCCATGCCCAGACCCTGCGCAATACGCCCCTGACCACCCGGGGCAATGTGGCCTTCTTCGGCTGCCTGGGCTATGAGCTGGATCTGAAGCATCTGGTGAGTATTGAGATTCAGGAGATCAAGGCTCAGATCGAGCTGTACAAAAAGTACCGCGCCGTGTTCCAGTTCGGCGGTTTCCGCCGGCTGAAAAACGGCTGGCAGGTCTCCAAAGATACCACGGTCATCGCCGGGGTTTTCCATGGCCGGATGGACGCTGCACCCGGCTACGAGCAGCTGCGGCTGAAGGGCCTTGACAAGAGCAAGCGCTATCTCTTCCGTACCCGGCCCCAGAAAATCCGGGTGGGCCAGTTCGCAGGGCTCCTGAAGCATGTTGCGCCGGTGGACCTGAATCCCAACGGCTCTGTGATTCGGACGGCGGATAAGCACCTGGGGCTGGAGGACGGCGTGGAGCTCTATCATGTGACGGGCGCTGCCCTGATGTCCGGCATCACCCTGCTGCCCCTGTTCCGGGGCACCGGATACGACAAAAACCAGCGCACCCAGGGAGATTATGGCTCCAATCTGTATGTGATCGAAGAAGAATAAAAGAATCCCGCGTGTCGCAGGACACGCGGGATTCTTATGTAGTGATCAGTTGGTGCCGTAATACATGCCCAGGATGTCGCGCTGCATGTAATAGCGGGGGGTGTGGCGGTAGCCGCTGGTGGTATGGCCGGTGCTGTAGAAAACGACCATGGTATTGGGCAGCGCCTCACGGAGCACCTCCTTGCCTTCCTGATTCAGGTTGTTCTTGGAGAACCAGAGACGGTCCAGCCAGGGCATCTGGGTCAGGGGGGTGATATCCGCCCAGGGAACATCAGCCAGGTTCAGGTCACGCAGGTTGGTCAGATTGGTCAGAGGCCAGAAATCGGAAACGAGGCAGCACTGCAGCTCCAGATATTCAAGGCTCGTGCAGTTGCCGATGCCGGTCAGATCATTGACGAAGGCTTCGCACATCAGCAGACACTTGAGGTTGGGCATGTACTCCACAAAGTCCACATTGTTGGTGCCGTAATGACCCAGGTCAACGACCTCCATCTTGGTGCAGTAGCGCAGATTGTAGCACTGGTAGCCGGTGGCGCTGCCGCAGTGGTACTGGACGGGCATGAAGTGCTTGGCGTCGGTACGCAGGGTGACGCCGCAGACATTGACATCCCAGACGATGTCAGTATAGAAGTAGCGTTTGTTCAGTGCGTCCATGTCGGCATTTTTCAGGCCGCATCCGACCATGTCGATCTGCTTCAGGTTGTAGAAGTAGGGCATGATGGCGTCGATTTCTTCGGTGCTGGACATCCTGATGCCGGAAAGGTCCAGGAACTCATCCATGGTGTTGACGGTGAGACCGAAAATCTCGAAATCGAAAACAAAGGTAACTTCGGGGTAGGCCTGCTGCAGCTTCAGCAGCTCCTCTTTGGCGGGAAGCTGGCCGGTGAGGTTGACGGTGGTGACACCGGGAAGATACTGAAGCTTTTCCATCAGCTCGTCGATGGAAGCGGGATCGGCGGCATCCACGGTGCCGTCGGACAGGGAGTAGACCTTACCCTGGATTTCCACGGTGTAGGAAACATCCAGCTCAGGATAGCGCTCCAGCAGCTCCGTGATGACGGCATAGTTTCGGCAGCTGTCTGCCCGGAGGGTGGTCAGCCGGGGGAAATAGGCCAGCACATCCAGATCGCTGTCGGTCAGGTCGGGAACTTCCAGCTCGGTTACGGACCAGTCCACGAGGCCGCCCTGGAAGGGAACCTCCCAGATGATCTGACAAGCGGGCAGCGCTTTCTGAAGCCGGTCGTGCTGCTCGATGGAAATGCCGGTGCCGGTCAGGTCGATGGATTCAAGCTCCGACAGCTCCAGCAGTTTATCGAATTCGGTGATTCCAATCTCAGACAAGTCTATGGAGGTGACATCCCGGCGATATTTCACCTCATCAATGATGATGAAGGTACGGTCGAAATATTCCTGATATTTCCGGACGCCGATAAAGACACCGGCCACCACCACCGCAAGAAGCACGAGGGCGATGATGATCTTGGTTTGTTTTTTCATTGCGGAAAGGCCTCCCAATCATTTGTATTGTTCATTATCTCAAAAAATGGGATATAAGTCAAGGTGTTTCGGGTCCTTTGTCAGAAAAGCCGGGAGACACGGCAAACATTTTTCTTGCAATTTGCAGCAAAGTGTACTATACTATATTAGCACCTGCCGGTGTGATGGAATTGGTAGACGTAGTGGACTCAAAATCCACCGCTGGCGACAGCGTACCGGTTCGAGCCCGGTCACCGGCACCAAAAAGAGAAGCACCCCTTCGGGGTGCTTCTCTTTTTGCGTAATAGGAGACCGGGCTCGATGTTCTGTCAAAGCCGGGGGGATATCCTTTTTCGCTAAATAGCGCCGTGTTTCTCTTGCAATTCCGCTATGCCTGAGATATTATGAACCCAAAGAGTACAAGGAGGGATCGATATGCTCAGCCTTTGCGATCACTGGGAATTTACCGAGGAATGGTCCGGGGATTTCCTGCTGGGAGAGGGCAGCTTCGAAACGGTTCGGCTTCCCCATACGGTTCGGGAAATGCCTCTGCATTATGGAGACCACCGCAGCTATGAGATGATCTGCGGTTACCGCCGGAAGCTGGAAATCACCGGGGAGCATCAGGGAAAGCGGCTGTTTTTGCAGTTTGATGGAGCGGCGCACATTGCGGAGGTCTATGTCAACGGGCGGCTGATGGGCACCCACCGCTGCGGCTACACCGCCTTTCGGGTGGAGATCACCGACCAGGTGGTCAGGGGCAGCGAGAACCTCATCGCCGTAAAGCTGGACACCAGGGAAAATCCCCAGGTGCCGCCCTTTGGCTTTGCCATCGACTATCTGACCTATGGCGGCCTCTACCGGGAGGTCTGGCTGGATGTGCGGGAGCAGGCGCTGATCTCGGACGTATACGTCACAACCCCCACCACTGATACCGTTCACGTGGAGCTGACCACCGAGGGGGCAGATATCTGCCGCGTGTCGGTCTGTGAAGAGGGTGGAAAAAGCCTTCTGACCCGGGAGTTTTCCGCTTTTGCGGACCTGACAGTGCCCGGGGTGAAGCCCTGGACCCTGGAGGAACCCTGCCGCTATGTGCTGCACTGTGAGCTGTTGGATGGCTATGGAAACGTGCAGGATATCCGGGAGGTAAAATTTGGCTTTCGGGTGGCTCATTTCCGACCTGACGGCTTCTACCTCAATAGAGAAAAGATTTTCCTCCGGGGGCTGAACCGGCATCAGTGCTATCCTTATGTGGGCTATGCGGCTCCGGAGCGGCTCCAGCGGGAGGACGCCCGAATCCTGAAGGAAGAGCTGGGCTGCACAGCGGTCCGGACCTCCCACTATCCCCAGAGTCAGTATTTCATCGACGAATGCGACCGGATCGGTCTGCTGGTATTCACGGAGATCCCCGGCTGGCAGCATATCGGTGATGAAAGCTGGCAGGATCAGGCGGTGGAAAATACCCGGGAGATGGTGCTCCAGTACCGCAACCACCCCAGCGTTATCCTCTGGGGTGTGCGCATCAACGAAAGCGCCGATTGTGACGAACTCTACAGCCGCACCAATGCTGCGGCCCGGGAGCTGGACCCCAGCCGGGCGACCTCCGGCGTGCGAAATTTCGAGCGGAGCCATCTGCTGGAGGATGTGTACGCTTTCAACGATTTTTCCCACACCGGTGACAACCCCGGCGCGGAGGGAAAGAAGCGGGTCATGGGAGCTTCGGAAAAGCCTTTGATGATCACGGAGCACAACGGTCACATGTTCCCCGCCAAATCCTTCGACACCTGGCAGCGCCGGCAGGAGCATGCCCTGCGCCACGCACGGGTTCAGGATGCCGCTGCCGGGGACGGCGGACATGTGGGCTGCTTCGGCTGGTGTATGTTCGATTACCCTACCCACAAGGATTTCGGCTCCGGCGACCGGGTCTGCTACCACGGCGTCATGGATGCCTTCCGCAATCCCAAGCTGGCATCGTATCTTTATGCCAGCCAGCAGGAGAAGCGGCCGATTCTGGCGGTGGGCTCGTCCATGGATATCGGCGATTATCCCGCCGGAAATCTCGGCGAGGTGGCGGTGTTCACCAACGCAGATGAGGTAAAGCTCTATAAAAACGGCGTCTACGTTTCCAGCCTGGACAAGGGCAGCTGGAAGGGGCTGCCCCACGGCCCCATGGAGTTGACCGATTCCATCGGCGAACTGCTCGTGACCCAGGAGGGTTACCCGGAAAAGAAGGCGAATCTTCTGAAAAAGGCCCTGCTGTCTGCGGCGAAATACGGCCTTGTGGGGATGCCGCTGATGGACAAGCTGCGGATGGTCTATGCCATGCTGCGCTACCGGATGACCCTGGAGGACGGCGTAGCCCTCTACGGAAAATATGTGGGCAACTGGGGCGGTGAAGCCACCGTCTGGCGTTTTGACGCCATCAGGGATGGTCAGGTGGTGAAATCCGTTACCTGCAGCCCCGATACGCAGCTTCGTACGGAGGTGACGGTGAGCCATATCGCCCTGCGCGAGGGGGATACCTATGATATGGCGGCGGTCCGTATCCGGATACTGGATGCGAACGGCAATGTCGCCACCTATGCCCAGCTGCCGGTGAAGCTGGCGCTGGAAGGACCGCTGGAGCTGGCAGGCCCCGATGTGGTATGTGCCGAGGGCGGCATGTGCGGCACCTATGTGCGTACCGCCGGGAAACCCGGCGAGGCCGTGCTGACCGTATCCGCCGGGGATCTGGAACCGGTGACGGTGTCCTTTACAATCCAATAACAAAAAAAGTCGAGCCCATCAGGCTCGACTTTTTTGATGGGATCAGGTGGTCATATAGGCCATGCCGAAGATGTCGCGCATGTCGAAATAATTCTGGCCCAGGCGCCAGCCCTTGCCGGTGGAGGACTGGGGCTGGAATTCGATCTCCGTATTGGGCAGCACAGAACGCAGATAATCGCGCTGGGCGTCGGAGATGCGGCTTTCCTGAACCTGTCCCCACCACAGACGCTGCAGCCAGGTCATCTGGGCGATGACCTCGTAATCGCCGTAGGTGTAGCTGATGTTCAGGTCCTGCAGGGCGCTGAGGGTGGTCAGGGGCGTGTAGTCCCGGATGGGGCACATGAAAATCTCCAGGAAGATCAGCTCATTCAGGTTTTCCAGAGGAGAAAGATCGTGAACATCCGTGTCTGCCAGAATCAGGTACTTCAGATGGGGCATGTAGCGGACGAATTCACAGCTGTCGATGAACATGTGGCCCAGATCCAGAGCAATGAGCTCCGTGAAGTAGCGCAGATTGTAGCAGTCGTGGTCGTTGACCCACAGGTCGTGCTTGACGGGCATCATTTCGGTGACGTCGGTGCGGAATTCCTTGCCCTTGATCTCCACCAGCCAGACGAAGAGGGTGTTCTCGTGGCGGTTGTTCAGGGCTTCCATCTCCTCGTTGGAGATGCCGCAGTTGCACATGTCCACCTTGGTCAGATTGGGCATGTACTTGAGCTTGCTTTCCAGCTCCTGGGTATCCTCCATGACGATGCCGGACAGATCGATCTCCGTGGCGGCGGCATCGACCACGACGCCGCAGACCTCGATCTGCCAGGAGAAGGTGATTTCGGGATAGGCCTCCTGAAGCTTCAGCATGCCGTCGGGATCGGCGGGAATCTCCTTCAGGGTCACGGACTGAACGGCGGGCAGGTAGGCAAGATTTACTTCCAGCTCAGTGGGGTCGGCGGAATCCAGAGTGATCTCGGCGGTATCCTGGGACCAGGATTCGCCGCCGATGGTGACGTTGTAGGTGACTGTCAGGTCGGGACGGGCCTGGATCAGAGCCAACAGGGCCTCGTAATCGGTGCAGTCTTCGGCATTGATGGTGGTGACCTCCGGCAGATACTTCAGCATGGCGATGTCCGCGTCGGACAGGGTGCTGACGGTCAGCTCTGCAGCGTCACAGGGGATATAATTGCCCTGGAAGGGCACGGACCAGTCGATGTCGCAATCCGGCAGAACAGTGCGGAAGGCCTCGTAAACATCAGGGGTCAGCTGGAGGCTCCGCAGGTCCGCTTCCTGCAGATCAGGCAGCTCCTGCAGCTGCTCCATGATCTCGACGGAGAAATTCTCAAGCTTGATGGACCGGATATCCCGCTGATACCGCTGGCCGTCGATGGTGATGTAGGTGTCGTTGTAATACTTCACGCCGAAGAAGCCTGCGGCGGCCAGAGCGACGATCAGGATCAGAATGACGATGATGATTCTCTTTTTCATTTCTTTCTATCCTCCCGGGGTTAGTTTTTGCGCTGGTATTTGCGGATATCGATGTCGGGACGGTCCCAGGGGTCGATCTCCCGGCCCTTGCGGACATGATGCTCACCCTTGTCCCGGTGGAAGCAGATGGGCTTGGAGCAGTCGTCAAAGGCGGGCTCCTGTCTGGAGCCGGCGGAGCGGCCCTTCGATGCCCGGACGATGGCGAAGATGATCAGGAAGGGGGCTGCTATCACGGCCAGCACGATCAGGAGCTGTAGCACGATGCCAAGGAACTCCGCGCCGCCGTTGAGGAAAAGGACGGCCAGCACGGCGGTGAGCCAGCTCAGGGGAGAGGATTTCTTTTTCCTTCTGTTGTCGTCCATGGTCACACCTCCAGGTAGCCTGCAATGACCCTCAGGGTGTTGAGTACGCCATCGATGTGGCTGCGCTCATAGCCGTGGCTGGCGTAGACACCGGGGCCGATGAGGCCATGGCGGATGTCCACGCCGGAGCGCAGGGTGGCTTCCACGTCGGAGCCGTAGAAGGGGTATACATCCACGGCGAAGTCCGCGCCGGAGGCCTTGGCGGCGTCGATGAGCCTGCCGACGACCTCATAGCTGTAGGGACCGCCGGAATCCTTGGCGCAGATGGAAACCTGACGCTCGGTGCACTGCAGTCCTGCGCCTACGCAGCCCATGTCCACGGAGATGGCCTCCGTGATGCCGGCGGGGACGGAGGCGGAGCCGCCGTGGCCCACTTCCTCATAGACCGTCACATGGGCGTAAGTTCTCCGTGCGGGGGTGATGGCGTTGTCACGCAGATACTTTGCCAGACCCAGCAGGATGCCCACGCTGAGCTTGTCGTCCAGAAACCGGCTCTTCAGATAGCCGGAGGTGGTGCGGCGGGTCCGGGGGTCGAAGCAAATTATATCGCCCACCTCGATGCCGAGAGAACGGGTCTCGGCGGCGGAATTAACATCCTCATCCGGCACGATCTCCACGGTGTCCCAGCTGCGCTTGGCGTCGCCGTAGCTGCCGTTGACGTGGACGGAGGCGTTGCACAGCTGGCAGGTGCCTTCGATGACCTGGCCGCCCCGGGTGTAGATCCGGACGTTTTCTGCTTCGGCGTTTTCTGCCCGCATACCACCCAGGGGAGTCAGACGCAGGCGGCCGTCGCCTTTGATCTCGGCCACCATGGCGCCCAAAGTGTCGGCGTGGGCCTCCAGCAGAAGACCGTCAGCGGCATCGGTACCGCCCAGGTCAATGAGCACACCGCCCTTGGTGGTGATCCGGGCATCAAAGCCCAGCCCGGTGAAGGCATTGCGGACCCATGCGGCGGCCTTTGCGGTGTAACCGGAGGGAGAGTCGATGGCGAGGAGAGCCGCAGCCTGTTCCCAGGCGTAATCGGCATAATTGCGGTCAATCATGGTATTGTCCTCCTAACAGGATATAGTGCCAGACACCGGCTACTTCCCGCATGAAGTGGTTGATCATCTGGGAAGGGCGGGTGGTGTGGGCGGGGACGCCTACAAATTCCACGCCGCAGGCCTTGGTGAACAGGCTGGCGCGGAACATGTGGTATTCGCTGGACAGGACGGCCAGCTTCCCGGGACGGGTGCCGGTCTTTTCTTCGATAAGGTCGAGGGAGAAATGGAGGTTCTCCCAGGTGGAGGTGGCCTGATCCTCCATCCAGATGCGCTCCGGAGCAATGCCCATGGCTACCAGCTCGTCAAACATACACTGGGCTTCGGAGATGGGCTCATCGGCACCCTGCCCGCCGGTGACCACGGCCACAGAGGCCGGATTCCTTGTCAGATAATCATAGGCTGCGTCGATGCGGTTTTGCAGCGACACGGAGGGACCGTCGGTACGGACCTTGGCGCCCAGGACCACCAGATACGGGACCTCTTCGTCGGGCGAGCCAAAGCTGGCCCGGATGATGATGCACTCCGTAACAGCTACGACAAGCAGGCCGATGCACAGTATTACGGTAAAAATACGCGTCACCACCTTTGAAAACCGGGGGAATACCCTGCCGATCAGGGGTATGGTGTTGTAGAACAGGATGATGCCCATCAGGCACATGGCAACCAGAGCGGAGAAGCTGTAGCCCTGAATGACTGCGGTGAAGAGATAGGCGATTCCTGCCAGAGGGATCAGGGCCAGCAGGGAGAGGATCCGCAGCCAATTACGGGACTTGAAGGCTACGGTGCGCTGAGCGATGGTCTTGCGGCGGGAAGCAGCTGGCTTTTCATTACCCCGGGGGACCTTATCAAGCTTCGCCGAAAGCTCGGCGGTGGCTTTGTCGGAGGTGGTGATCTTGACCTTGGTCATGTCCTTCGGCTTTTTGACAGGAGCCTTTCTGGTGGGAGTTTTTGTGGTTTTCTTAACGTCGTTTTTTTGCTTTGCTGGTGTCTTTGTGCTGGCCATGGGAGCCTCCTGTATCTGGGAAACGGTTGGATGGATATATTTTATTTATTCTACCACACTCGCGGGAATAAAACAAGCCGCTCCCACGGGGAGCGGCTTGTTTAAATCTTTATTTTATCAGGAGGATGACAGCCAAAATGTAGAAGAGAAAAGCGGTCAGGAGTTTCAGATCCAGCTCGCGGGAAACAAATATTGCGCCCAATAGTATGGCAGTAAGGATTGCGGCAATGATGCGGAAAAAAGTTTTTTTCATAATCCAATCTCTTTCTTGCGGGCCCAGAGGCCCTGCTGAGTTTTGCGAATTAAGTATAACACAACAAATATAACGTGTTAAGTTATAAAATAGGCGTGACGAGTTGTCGTATAACCGACGGGCAGCGGTTATACTATTTCAAGAGGTGGAATTATGCAAAAACAGCAGTATGAAAAGTACAAGCAATTGGGGTTGAATATCGCTTACTACCGAAAGAAGCAGGGATTGTCGCAGCTGCAGCTGGCGGAGCTGGTGGATATCAGCCGTACCCACATGAGCCGCATCGAAACGGCGGACTGCGCAGTATCTCTGGATGTGGTATTTGACATCTGCGATGCACTGGGGATTGAATCCCTAAAGTTATTCGATTTCAGACAGTAAAAGGCACCGAAATTGCTGGAATTTCGGTGCCTTTTCTTTTTTGTTTTGAACCGGAAACGGGGATCAGACTTCCTTGCTCTTGGTGGCGATTTCCATCAGGCACTTGGCGATGAACTCATCAGGAGTCATGGCACCCAGGTCCTCACCCTTGCGGGTACGGACGGAGACGGTGCCGTTCTCCATATCCCGGTCGCCCACGACCAGCATATAGGGAATCTTCTGCATCTGAGCTTCGCGGATCTTGTAACCCAGCTTCTCGGAGCGGCAGTCGGCCTCGGCACGGATGCCCAGATCCTTCAGCTTCTGGGTCAGGCCCTTGGCATACTCGTGTGCGCGGTCAGTGATGGGCATGACCTTGATCTGGGTACCCATCAGCCACAGGGGCAGAGCGCCTGCGTACTTCTCGATCAGCAGAGCCAGGGTGCGTTCGTAGCAGCCCATGGAGGTACGGTGGATGATATAGGGGGTCTTCTTCTGGCCGTCGGAGTCCGTGTATTCCATGCCGAACTTCTGAGCCAGCAGCATATCAATCTGGATGGTGATCAGGGTATCTTCTTTACCGAAGACGTTCTTGATCTGGATATCCAGCTTGGGGCCGTAGAAGGCGGCTTCATCGATGCCGATCTCGTAGTTGATGCCGATGTTGTCCAGAATTTCCTTCATGGTGTTCTGGGCCAGTTCCCACTGCTCGGCGGTGCCTTCGTACTTGATGCCGGCTTTGGCGGGATCCCACTGGGAGAAACGGTAGGAGCAGTCCTCCTCCAGGCCCAGGGTCTCCAGGCAGTACTTGGCCAGATCCAGACAGCCGCGGAACTCTTCCTCCAGCTGGTCGGGACGCAGGACCAGATGGCCCTCGGAAATGGTGAACTGACGGACACGGATCAGGCCGTGCATCTCGCCGGAGTCCTCGTTGCGGAACAGGGTGGAGGTTTCACCCAGGCGGATGGGCAGATCGCGATAGGAACGTGCCTTGCTCAGGTAGACCTGATACTGGAAGGGGCAGGTCATGGGACGCAGGGCGAAGCATTCAGCCTCCTCATCGTGGGGATCGCCCAGGATGAACATGCCGTCCAGATAGTGATCCCAGTGGCCGGAGATGCGGTACAGGTCGCGCTTGGCCATCAGGGGGGTCTTGGTCAGGATATAGCCCCGCTTCTGCTCTTCATCTTCGATCCAGCGCTGCAGCAGCTGGATAGCGCGGGCACCGTTGGGCAGCAGGATGGGCAGACCCTGGCCGATGGATTCGACGGTGGTGAAGTAGTCCAGCTCACGGCCCAGCTTGTTGTGGTCGCGCTTCAGGGCTTCTTCCTGCTTCTTCAGGTACTCTTCCAGCTCGTCCTTGCTGGGGAAGCCGATGCCGTAGATGCGCTGCAGCATCTTGCGGTTGGAGTCGCCCCGCCAGTAAGCGCCGCAGGACTTGGTCAGCTTGAAACCATTGTGGCGGATGCGGCCGGTGTGGTCCAGGTGGGGGCCGGCGCACAGGTCGGTGAACTCACCCTGGGTGTAGAAGCTGATAATTGCGTCGGCGGGCAGATCTTCGATCAGCTCGCGCTTGTAGGGCTCGTTGTGAGCATCAGCCCAGGCCAGAGCGTCCTCCCGGGACATTTCGCTGCGCTCCAGGCGGATGCGCTCCTTGACGATCTTCTTCATCTCGCCCTCGATCTGCTTCAGGTGATCGGGAGTGAAGGAGAAGGGAGCGTCAAAGTCATAGTACCAGCCCTCGTCGATGGCGGGGCCGATGGCCAGCTGGACCTCGGGCCACAGGCGCTTGACGGCCTGAGCCATGATGTGGGAGCTGGTGTGCCAGAAGGTCTTGCGGTACTCGGGGTTTTCAAAGGTGTACAGGTTTTCGTTTTCCATTGTGATTCCTCCTTACGAAATGGAGGGAATGCAGAATGCAGAATGCGGAATGCAGAATTGAGGCATCCGCTTCGCGGATGAATTGAATTCGCGCCGCAGGCACACCTTCATTTTGCATTTTGCATTTTGAATTTTACATTTCCCCTGATTGCGGGGAAGGTATAAAAAATACCCACCCCCTGAAAGATCAGGGGTGGGATACTAGATCGTATTCCACGGTTCCACCCTGGTTGCGGTTGACATAAAATAAACCGCCACTCATTGACGCTTTAACGGGCGCACCCGGCGTGGCATTTCCGCACACGCGGCTCGGAAGTGGTATCGCGCCTGGCAGGGTTACGGAAACCTTTCACCATGTGGCTTCCTCTCTGGGAATCTTACCGGGAGCGCATGTCTTCGTCACAGCTTTTGACAGATAGAATTTAACATAAATTGTGGCGGTTGTCAATCCCTTTGGCGTTTTTCCCCGGCGGAAGGGGGAGGGAAAGTTTAGGGTTCCGGAGGGCTAAAACGCAGAAAACGACAAGATTTACAACCAAGTAACATCGGTTACATAAATTTCTAAATTATGTCAACAAATGTAACAATTTGCCCCAAGATATTGCGGTTTGCAACGGCATTCGACCGTATATTTAGGGCGTTGGTTTACATAATTTAATTAACATAATTACTGAAAAAGTTGTCATAAAATGGTCAAAACCAAGAAAAGCTTGACTTTTTAGAAGTTTTTGCTATAATAAATACAATAGTTCATACAAAGATACAAAATGTAACTATTTGATACCAAACGGCCAATCCGCAGGCCGACAATTTATAACGAAGGGAGGTATTATCCAATGCACAAATTCACACGATTAGCCTTAGAGAGAAAAGTATTGTTTATCCGTGTAGCAGCAATTCTTTTGCCCCTGGCCATTGCGTTGTTGCTGCTGTCTCAGACGGTATTCGCACAGACCACCTATGTGATCACCGACGGAAGTCGGGTCCTGGTCCATACCACAACTGCTACGGATCCGGAAGCCGTACTGGGAGAGGCCGGCCTGGAGCTGGGCGCGGATGATACCTATACGACCCAGGCTGCCGACGGCGTTTCCGAGATCACCGTCCGGCGCAGCCAGAGCGTCACCATCGACTATTACGGTCAGGTGATGCAGGAGGCTTCCTTCGGTGAGACCGTTGAGGAGCTTCTGACTCGGCTGAATCTTACCTGGGGTCAGGACGATACCATTTCGCTGCCGCTGGATACCGAGACCTATGACGGCATGGAACTTGCAGTAGCCAGGGTTGTACATCAGCAGCAGACCTACACCGCTGAGGTGCCCTATGAAACGGTCTATTGCAGCGACGACTCCATCCCCGCCGGGACGGAAGTGGTGCTGACCGAGGGCGAGGCAGGCGAGATGCTATGCCAGGCAAAGGTTACATATGTCAACGGACAGGAGGCGGAGCGTACCGTTCTGAGCCAGCAGGTGACCAGCCAGCCCGTGGATGAGGTCGTCGCGCTGGGCTGCGGCGAGGCAGTGGATCTTTCCGATGAACAGCCTGTTATCGGTGACGGAACCATAACTCTGCCCACCGGTGAGGTGCTGACCTATACCCATTCCATGTTTGCCGGCGCCACCGCCTATACCTGTGTGGGCTACACCGGCAGAACAGCCACCGGCACCGAGGCCCGGGTGGGCGCCATTGCGGTGGACCCCAGTGTCATCTCCTACGGCACCCGTATGTTCATCGTGACCAATGACGGCGAGTACGTCTATGGCATCGCCACCGCCGAGGATTGCGGCTCTCTGGACCACATCGTCGGCGACCGGGTGGACCTGTATTTTGATACCTGGGACGAATGCATCCAGTTTGGCTACCGGGAATGCACGATTTACTTCCTGGGGTAATTTCTGTAATTGCAAAACCGCCTTTCTTCTGCTATGATTAGCACAAAGAAAGGCGGTACTTTTTATGGTAAATGTGACGGATATCAATGTGATGAAGCCCCTGCTTGCTGAGCACGGCTTCCATTTTTCCAAGGCCAAGGGCCAGAATTTCCTCATTGCCTCCTGGGTTCCGGAGAACATCGCTCTGGAGTCCGGCGTGGACAAGAGCGTGGGCGTTCTGGAGATCGGCCCCGGCATCGGCCCCCTGACCCAGCAGCTGTGCCGGAATGCGGCAAAAGTCTGTGCCGTTGAAGTTGACAACCGGCTGAAGCCCATTCTGGACATCACCGTGGGGGAATTTGACAATCTGGAGATCATCTGGAATGACGTGCTGAAGCTGGATGTTCCCGGGCTGGTGAAGGAGAAATTTGAGGGGCTGCGTCCTATGGCCTGCGCCAATCTGCCCTACTACATCACCTCTCCCATCCTGACGGCCCTGCTGGAGGCCGAATGCTTCGAGGCCGTGACGGTCATGGTTCAGAAGGAGGTGGCCCAGCGTATCGCCGCAAAGCCCGGCAGCGCCGATTACAGCGCCTTCACGGTGTTCTGCCAGTATTACGCAGAGCCTGAGCTCCTGTTCGACGTGCCGCCCCACTGTTTCCTGCCCGCTCCCAAGGTGACCTCTGCGGTCATCACCCTGCGGACCCGGAAGGAGAAGCCCTGGGAGATTCTGGATCAGGATGTGTTCTTTCGGACGGTGCGGGCAAGCTTTGCCATGCGGCGCAAGAAGCTGAGCAATGGTCTGGCCTCCGGCTTCCCGGAGCTGGGAAAACAGGGCGCGGCGGAAGTGATCGAGGCGGCGGGCTTTGACGCCAACGTCCGGGGCGAAACTCTGAGCATTCCGGAATTTGCCGCCATTGCCAACGAAATCGTCAGAAGAAGAGGATAAGCTGCAATTTGAATGAGGAATCCACATGATTGAATATCTCTTTCTGGATCTGGATGACACCATCCTGGACTTTCACAAAGCCGAGGCGGTGGCGCTGGACAAGACCCTCCGGGAATTGGGCGTGGCCCCCAATGAGCATATCACCCAACGATATAAGCAGATCAACATCCACCACTGGAAGATGCTCGAACGGGGAGAGATCACCCGGGAGCAGGTGAAGCTCCGCCGGTTTTCCGTTCTGTTCGCGGAATTGGGCCTGACCATTGATCCCCGGCAGACCACGGAGCGCTACGAAAAGCACCTGGCGGTGGGGCATTATTTCCTCCCCGGAGCGGAGGCGGCGGTGAAGGCCTTGGCTCGGAAATACCGGCTGTTTCTGGCCAGCAATGGCACCGCAGCCGTCCAGGCGGGGCGGCTGACCAGCGCGGATCTGTACCGGTATTTTGAGCAGGTATTCGTGTCCGAGGAGATCGGTCACAATAAGCCGTCGAAGGCCTATTTTGATATCTGTTTCTCAAGAATTGACGGGTTTGATCCCCGGAAGGCCATGATGGTGGGCGACAGCCTGACCTCCGACATCCGCGGCGGCAAAAACGCCGGGATCCTGACCTGCTGGATAAACCCCGGCCACAAACCCGCCGATCCGGAGATTAGAGCGGATTACGAGATCGAATCTCTGGCTCAGCTGGAAACGCTGCTGTCGGGCATCTGAAAAAGACATAACAAAAGGGCTTGCTGCCTGCGCAATGCAGACAGCAAGCCCTCTTTTCATTTGGTTATGATTCGAATCAGCACAGCTTTGCGCCGGCGGGGATGGCGTCGTCCACCATGATCAGATTCAGCTTTTCTTCGCCGTTGACGGAGTGAACAGCGGAGATCAGCATACCGCAGGACTCTCTGCCCATCATTTTTCTGGGGGGCAGGTTGGTGATGGCGATCAGGGTCTTGCCGATCAGCTCCTCGGGCTTGTAGAACTGGGCGATGCCGGACAGGATCTGGCGATCGGTACCGGTGCCGTCGTCCAGGGTGAACTGCAGCAGCTTGTTGCTCTTCTTCACGTTCTGGCAGTCCTTGACCTTCACGGCCCGGAAATCGCTCTTGCAGAAGGTGTCGAAATCCACGGTCTCTTCGGCATAGGGTTCAATTTCGATTGCGGGCTTCTGATTAGCCTTGCTCAGCTCTTCCAATGCTGCCAGCTCCTTTTCCATATCAATTCTGGGGAACAGGGGTGCGCCTGCCACGGGTGCCACATCTGCCTTCAGCAGACCGTAGGTGCCCAGGGAATCCCAATCCATGGGAGCGCCGCCCAGACGGACCGCGATCTCAGCGGAGGTTGCGGGCATGAAGGGGGTCAGCAGACCGGCGCAGACACGGACGGTTTCCAGCAGGTTGTAGAGAACTCTTGCCAGACGGGGCTTGTTGGCCTCATCCTTGGCCAGGACCCAGGGGGCGTTCTCGTCGATATACTTGTTGGCACGGGAGATGACCTTGAAGATGTCGCCCAGAGCGTTCTGGAATGCGAAATGCTCCATGGACTCCTGGTACTTTGCCTGCAGGCCGGAAACCAGACCCACCAGCTCGGCATCCATTTCGGGATTGGCCAGCTGCTGGGCGGGCAGATGCTCGCCGAAGTACTTCTGAGCCATGGCCACGGTACGGGAAACCAGGTTGCCCAGGTCATTGGCCAGATCCACGTTGATGGTGGAGATCAGCATCTCGTTGGTGAAGTTGCCGTCGGAGCCGAAGGGGAAGGTACGCAGCAGGAAGAAGCGAAGGGCGTCAACGCCGAAGCGCTCGCTCAGCAGGTAGGGATCCACCACGTTGCCCCGGGACTTGGACATCTTCTCACCGTTGAAGTTCAGCCAGCCGTGGCCGAAGACCTTCTTGGGCAGGGGCAGATTCAGGCTCATCAGCATAGCGGGCCAGATGATGGAGTGGAAACGGACGATCTCCTTGCCCACGAAGTGGACGTCGGCGGGCCAGAAATCGGCCAGATCGGTGTGCTTGTCGTTCTCAAAGCCCAGAGCGGTCATGTAGTTGAACAGAGCGTCGATCCAGACGTAAACAACGTGACCGGGGTCAAAGTCAACAGGCACGCCCCAGGTGAAGCTGGTACGGGAAACGCACAGGTCCTCCAGGCCGGGCTTGATGAAGTTGTTGACCATCTCGTTGACGCGGCTGCGGGGCTCCAGGAAATCGGTGTTTTCCAGCAGATCCTGAATCCGGTCTGCGTACTTGCTCAGACGGAAGAAGTATGCCTCTTCCTCTGCGTCCATGACCTCACGGCCGCAGTCGGGGCACTTGCCGTCCTTGAGCTGGCTCTCGGTCCAGAAGGACTCGCAGGGCTTGCAGTACTTGCCCTTGTAGGAACCCTTGTAGATGTCGCCGTTATCGTACATCCTCTTGAAGATCTTCTGAATGGCGGCCACATGGTAGTCGTCGGTGGTGCGGATGAACCGGTCATAGCTGATGTTCATCAGCTTCCACAGGTCCAGCACGCCCTTCTCGCCCAGGACGATGTTGTCCACGAACTGCTGGGGAGTACAGCCTGCCTCCTTGGCCTTGTCCTCGATCTTCTGGCCGTGCTCGTCGGTACCGGTCAGGAACTTGACGTTGTAGCCCTGAAGGCGCTTATAGCGTGCCATGGCGTCGGTAGCCACGGTGCAGTAAGCATGACCGATATGCAGGTTGGAAGAGGGATAGTAGATGGGAGTGGTAATGTAGTAATTACCCTTGCACTTTTCGCACATATTTTTTCCTCCTAAAAATGAAAAACGCCCTTGAGAAAAACTCAAGGGCGTAAAATTTACGCGGTACCACCTTGTTTCTCGTCAACGCACAAGCCACACCGCTCCATTTCCTGCAAGCAGGAATTCCGCCAGTGGCTTGGCATCTCCTCTTCTCCACAAAGGCCATCCGCCTTTGCGGGGGGCCCCATTGGGGGATTGAAGACTAAAGACGACTCTGGGCGCTTTAACGGGCGCACCCGGGAACGCCTAAGTATCGACGCTCCGGCTCCGAGACCATGTTCAGCAGTTCCCGACCTGCCCTTTCGCACCAAACAAGGGCTCTCTGAAAGGCTTCGCCTGCCTACTCTTCTCTTCACAGCTTTTATTCCGTATACCTGCATATTATAGCCTGAAAACCAACCGTTTGTCAACTGGTAAAAGTCAAATTTCAGTTTATAGCGCTGATTATCGATGAACTGCAATTTATCCTTCTTTTCTGGTCAGCCACAGGGCCACCAGCACGGCGCTGATGCCGCCCACCAGCTTGCCCAGGATCATGGCCGGCAGCATTTCCGGGGCAAAGCCTGCGGTGAAGCCCAGATGATCGCCGAAGACGAAGGCTGCAGATACAGAAAAGGCGATGTTGACCACCTTGCCCCGCTTGTCCATGTCTTTGACCAGGCCGAAGGTAGCGATGGAGTTGGCGAGGCTGGCTACCAGTCCCGCTGCGGCGGTTTCGTTGATGCCGATCAGTTTCCCCAGACGGGTCAGAGGTTTGCGCAGCAGCTTTGTCAGCACCAGCACCAGCGGGAAGGCACCCGCCAGCACGATGGCAATGGCCCCTACAGTCTGGAAACCCTCGGCAATGGGGGCCATGCCGGGGATCACCGTAAAGCCGGTCAATTCCTCCACGATCGCTGCCGCCAGCCCCACGGTGATCACCGCCACCACGCCCTTGCCGAAGGCCGCGAAGCCCCGAATCATGGCATCCTCCGCCTTCCACAGCCCCAGGGCGATCAGCGCCGCGATGAGCACGATGGGCAGAATGTTCGGCAGCAGCATGGAGACTGAAAAGCCTGCGACCAGCCCGCCCGCAAACACACCCAGGGGAATGGTCACGATACCGCACAGAATCCCCCGGGCCATAGCGGGCCGGTCCTCTTCGCTGAGGATGCCCATGGCCACGGGAATGGTGAAGACGATGGTGGCGCCCAGCATGGAGCCGGTGATGACGCCGCCGAGTAAGGCTGCGTCGGTGTCGGCGGTCATTTCCATGGCCAGTGCGCCGCCGCCCATGTCGCAGGCCAGGATGGAGCCGGCAAACATGGCCGGGTCCGCTCCCAGAAAGCGGAACACCGGCACCACCACAGGCTTCAGTATCGCCGCCAGCACCGGCGCCAGAGTGATGACGCCCACCATGGCTATCGCCAAGGAGCCCATGGCAAGAATTCCTTCCTCAAATTCCTTTCCCAGGCCCAGCCGGTTGCCGAAGATCCGGTCCAGAGCGCCCAGCGCCGCAAAGGCTGCCATGACGGCGATCAAAATCTCATGGGCTGACATATGCTACCTCCTTCATGTAGATGCAACAGGGCATTCAGCTGTCCTGCTTCCCATCCAGAATTGCCACCACGGCGGCGTCGATGGGGGCGTCCATGCAGTAGCGGGATGCGACCGTTCCGGTGGCGAGAAGCACCCTGTCCCCCACGCCGGCCCCGACCCGGTCCGCTGCCACCAGATCATCCCGGCCGGTGTCCACCACCAGAAAGGTTTGTCCGCCCAGACACTCCGCCTTCCGGGTAGCCCAGACTGCGCCGATCACTGTTCCGATTTTCATTCCCGTCCCTCCATTATTTCCTTTGCCAGAGGCGTCAGCACGGCTCCGGGGCCGGGGAGCTGTCCCTTGCGACACAGTTCCCGGGCCTCCTCCGCGGTGACCAGATGCCGCCGGGCTCCGTCGGTGAAGATCACGCCCCAGCTTTTCAGTTCCCGCTGGGCTGCCGCAATGGAACCTGCCAGCGCCCGGTTTTTGGGAGCTTCCGGCAGCCCGGGGGTGTAGAGATACACGCTCCTCCCCTCCGCCAGAGCGGACAGCACAGCTTCCTCCCGAAACCGCAGCAGCTGGCCCGTGGTCAGAGAGCCGATGACCACCACGTCATAGGGAGCCTCCGTCACATAGCTGTACCCCAGGGCGTTTCCCGGCTCCCGGCCGATCAGAAGGGCCCGGGTCATGGGAGGATCCTCCCCAGATCCCCCCGGACAAAGCCACAGGCATTGGCCTCGTCATAGTCCAGATGGACAGCCGCGGCAAAATCCGGGCTGATGCGCACCACCGTGTCCCGGAAGATGGCCGGACGGCCTGTGAAAGTCTGCAGCTGTACCACCTGCTTGTCTGTGACGCCGAAGCGTTTTCCGTCCTCGGGGGTCAGATGGATGTGCCGCTGGGCCGCGATGACGCCCCGGTCCAGCGTGATTCGGCCGAGAGGTCCTTCCAGAATACAGCCGGGGGAATCCTTCACATCTCCCGACAGCCGCACCGGCGGCTGGAGGCCCAGCACCCTACCGTCGGACAAAGAAATCTCCACCTGAGCCTCCCGGCGGGCCGGGCCCAGAACGGCCACATTCCGGAACTCGCCCTTGGGACCGATGACGCTAAGGCGCTCTTTGGCAAGGTACTGTCCCGGCTGAGAAAGGGGGCGCTCCGGCGTCAGATCGTAGCCGAAGAGGGCGATGGCCTGTTCCTTGGTGATGTGCACATGCCGCCCGGAAGCCTCCAGGGGGACGAAGAGCTTATCCAGTACCGCCTCCACCAGCGTGTCCATATTTCCGTTTTCCATCTGTTCACCTCATGTCATGCATTTAAATTGTAGTTTACCGTGCAGTTTGCAAATATCAATGCAGGGGCGGTCATTGGCTGTCCGGCACGCCAATGTTGCGAATTGCGACTGGCCAAGAGCCGCGCTACGCGCGGCTGCTCGCCCCTACAAGGGATGTTCGTAATCGGCGCGACAAACTGCAATCTATCCGCCCGCTTTACTTTGAATCATCAGGATATAGATCATGCTGCTCATCCGGTTCAGAGCTCTTAAAATATCCTCCCGCTGGACAGCCCCGTCCTCATCCACAAAGGCCCTCGCTGCCGCCAGTTCCGCATTCCGGGCGGCGCAGCGGCACCGGTTCAGCCAGAGGATCTCTGCCCCATCGGTAAAGCTCGGCATAAAATGGACCTGGCCGTAGTAATCCTGGGGCCGGTGGCTGCGGCTGCGCTGCTCAGATTCCGTCAGGCCGCAAAGCTTTCCTTCCGGCACAGGTTCACCCAGCACCTCACAGCGGATCAGCATCCGGGCCAGATTCAGAATCTCCTGCAGTTGCTTTCGCAAGGCTTCTCCTGTGCTTAGTTGACATAACAAAAGTTCCGCCTCCAGCGAATCCATTGCACCTCGAAAGGCGATCCGCGGATGGGTCTTGCTTACCAGAACATTGCCCTGAAGATGGGTCATCTGCTCCGGCTTTTCCCGCAGTACTGCCCCGCTGAGCAGGCAGAATTCCTCCATCTTGGCCGTTTCCCCCGGACGGATCTCGATCCGCTCCCGGCTCAGGTAATCCCGTGCCCCGGGGGTCAGGGTATCCCCTTTGGCCAGGAAAAACACCCGCCTTCCATCCCGGCTGCGGATATTTTCCCGGACCATGGCTTCGGTATAGAGCATCAGCCCTTGCCGCCGGAGGGATTGCCGGTGCTTCTGCCCTTGGGCAGGATGGCGTCCACTTCCATATGGGGCCGGGCGATGACATGGACGGAAATCAGCTCGCCCACCTTTTCAGCGGCGGCAGCTCCGGCGTCGGTGGCAGCCTTGACGGCGCCCACGTCGCCCCGAACCATGACGGTTACCAGGCCGCCGCCTACCTGCTCCTTGCCGACCAGCTGTACATTGGCGGATTTGACCATGGCATCTGCCGCCTCAATGGCCCCGATGAGGCCCTTGGTTTCGATCATACCCAGAGAATTGGTGTCCATAATTTTTCATCCTTTCAAATATTAATGGTTCAAATTACAGGTTATCGCACTGGTGCGGGAGCACCCTGGGCTTCCCCCGGGGGGAAGCTGGCAAAAACCTTTGATTTTTGACTCTGCGCCCGCAGGGCGGCTCTTAGCGCGGAGATGATGAGGAATGCGGGCAAACACTACAAGTTTCTGCGTTGTTTTAGGCCTACTCCGCACTTTCGTGCACGCCATTCCTCATCCGACCTCGCTTACGCTCGGCCATCTAATTGGAATAGGTGTGATTGCCACCGGCAATCACAATTATTAGATTCGCTGCGCGACGCACCGCCCCCGGGGGAAGGCAGGGGGAAATGCTAACCGGAACGATAACCTGTAATTTACCGCAAGCGTTCCAGAATCTTCTCGGCCAGCAGCTCTACCAGCTGGGCATCCACCTGGGGCTGCGGTACTTCCTCCGTGCCCCAGGCGACCCGGCGGATATTGATCAGATCCAGAGGCGAAATGTTGTTGGAAGAGGAGCTTCCGCCCACGGCACCGCAGCCCAGAGTCAGAGCGGGGAAAAGGCTGGTGGTGGCGCCGATGCCCCCCAGGGCCGCCGGAGTGTTCACCAGGAACCGGGACACAGGGATGGCTTTTGCAAACCGGGCGATCACCTCCCGGTCCTCGGCGTGCATGGCGAAGGTATGCCCCGCACCCTCGTGGGTCAGCACCTCCACGGCCTTTTCCAGAATGGCGTCCTCGCTGTCCATGACAAAGAATGCCAGCACCGGACAGAGCTTTTCCATGGAGTAGGGCCGGGTGGGTCCTGCCTCCTGTTCCCGGGCCACCAGAATCCTGGTCCCCCGGGGCACCGGAAATCCGGCCATCTGGGCCAGTTTTTCTGCGGGTTTGCCTACAATTTCGGGATTCAGCGTCCCGTTGGGCTTGAACAGCAGCTTCGCCAGCTTCCCGGCTTCGGCGGTGTCCATGAAATAGAACCCCTGAGCCTTGGCTTCTTCCCGAACCTTCTGTTCCATGGATTTTTCCACGATGATGCTCTGCTCCGAGGCACAGACGGTGCCGTAGTCAAAGGTCTTGGATTTTAAAATGAAGCCCAGCGCCTGCTTCACATCCGCCGAGTGGTGGATATAGGCAGGCCCATTGCCTGCGCCTACGCCGATGGCGGGTTTGCCGGAGGAGTAGGCTGCTTTTACCATGGCTGGGCCTCCGGTGGCCAGAATCAGCTTGACTTCCTTCGCTGCCATCAGCTCCTGACAGCCTGCCATGGAGGCAAGGCTCAGACAGCCCACGCTCCCGGCGGGTGCGCCGGCTTTTTCGGCGGCGGCGGCCACGATTCTTGCTGCCCGGAGGGTGCAGCTGACGGCCTTGGGATGGGGCGAAAAAACAATGGAGTTGCCGGATTTCAATGCGATCAAGGCCTTATAGCAAATTGTGGAGGTGGGATTGGTGCTGGGCACGATGGCGGCAATGACCCCCACCGGCACACCGATCTGCCATAGCTTTTCCCGGGGATCCTCATTTAATACCCCCACGGTCTTCATTCCCCGGATGGCGGAAGCCACCCGATCGGAGGCAAAGCGGTTTTTTGTGGTCTTGTCCTCGGGATTGCCGAAGCCGGTTTCCGCGGCGGCCAGTTCCGCCAGCTCCACGGCAGCGGCGGAGAAGGCCTTGGCCACCGCCTCCACGATCCTGTCCAGCTGCTGCTGGCTCATATCGGCTAGAATCCGCTGGGCGGTTTCCGCCTGTCGACAAAGAAGCCGCGCCTCCTGCCGGGCTGCCAAATCCTTGTCCAGTTCCATACCATCTCTCCTTTCAGTTTGGCGTGCTGCCGATGGCAGCACGATGCAAAATTCAAAATGCAGAATGCATAATTTTGGTGTGCACGAAGCGCACGATTTCAATTATCTCCGGAAGAAACTCCTCGATTTTGCATTTATCTCGGCATCCTGGCTACATCGGCCACCGCCTCAGCAAAGGCGGCGCAGGCTGCGTCACAGGCCGACTGGGTGCCGCTGAGCAGGCCCCCGCCGAAATTTGTCTCGCTGGGGGGTGCGTATAGTTTACATAACTTTACGTCCGAGGCTTTCAAAGCCGCGTCCATTGCGTACAGGCTCTCCAGGGGCGGCGCAATCAGATAGGCCAGAGCCGTCCCCTCCCGGACGCCTGCTTCCTTCGCGAGGAAGGAGCCGACGCTGCTGACCGTGTGGGCAAGATAAGGTACTCCGCACACCTCATCGAAGCCCACCCGTTCCAGGGCCCCGATCGCCGCCTCCATGCCGCTTCGCACCGCCCCAGGGGTAGGGCCTGCCAGGACGCCGATGACTTCCCCAGCGTTGGGAGTGGAGGCATTGGCAGCTCCGGCGTAGAAGCTGCGGCCGTAGCAGACCTTCACATCCGCCGCCTTGGTGGCCTCATCCAGGGCAATATAGGTGGCGTCGTCGCTGTCAGTGGTCAGCAGCCCCAGGGAAGGGTAGCCCTTGGGCGCTCCCAGGCTCTGAGCCAGGCCCGGGGCGGCGTTGGCCAGATACCGCACCGCCAGAATTTTTACAGGGATCATGACGTGGCCTCCAGATGAAGCCCCACGCCGGATACCTTTCGCTTGAGAATCGTGTCGATCAGCTCGGCGATATAAGCCCCGGCTTCCACGGCGGGGGTACCCTGGGCGTGGATGTTGCTGACCACCGTCCGGCTGGATTCCAGAACCCCGGTGCGGGGCTTGTAGGTGATATAGGCGGACATGCTCTTGTCCGTCACCAGTCCGGGCCGCTCACCCACCAGCATACACACCAGCTCGCAGCCGGTGATGTCTCCGATGGCGTCCCCAGCGCCCACGCGGCAGTACTTGACGAAAATGGCCTTGCCAGTCTCGGTGCCTCTGAGCTTCAGACCGTCCCGGATGGCGGCCAGGCAGTCCATGGCGTTGGCGGTGATTGCGGCGGAGGAAAGCCCGTCGCCCACCACCAACTGCACCTTGGGAGGGTGGTCAATGACACCGGCGATGGCCTTGGCGTTGTGCTCATCGAAGCAGCGGCCCAGGTCGGGCCGGGTCAGGTATTCATCCTTGCTGTCACAGCGGGTCTTGGTGGGCAGCAGGTCGTTTTCCTTGGCAAACTCCGTGTCTACTTCCGAAAAGACCGCGTCCTGAGCCGCCGCGTGATCCGCCCGGAAGCGGAGCATGGTCAGGGTCTTATACCGGGGTCCCGCCTTGCCGCAGCCCAGGCGGGCGGGAGTTTTCAGTTTCATTTTCTTGAATCGCTCGGCATCTGCGGCGTTTTCCGTCAGATAGAGCTTGCGAAGATCCAACGTCGTCACATCCGGAACGAAGTCCCCGTCGGTGTAGCCGCAGTCTTTCTTTGTGGGTTCCGGGGCGGTATTGCGGTAATCGGAACCCTTCACCGCCGGCTCCCGGCCCATTCCCTGTAAAATCTCCGCCACCATGGCGGTTAATTCTTCTTTGTTCATCCCGTCACTCCCTTAAAACAGCAGACTGGATCCATCGCCAGCCTTGGCTGTCAGCTTTCCGTTCTCCACAAAGCCCATCTTTTCCAGCCACCGCTGGAATTCGGGAATAGCTGTCTTGCCCGTCAGTTCCCGCAGCGCTGCCGTTTCCCGGAAGCCCGTGGTCTGGTAATTGAGCATGATGTCATCGCCATGGGGGATGCCCATGAAGTAATTGCACCCGGCCATGGTCAGAAGGGCGGCCAGATTCTCAATGTCATTCTGATCTGCCTTCATGTGATTGGTGTAGCAGCAGTCGCAGCCCATGGAAATGCCCGTCAGCTTGCCCATGAAGTGATCCTCGAGGCCCGCTCTCGTCACCTGCCGGGCATCATACAGATACTCCGGCCCGATGAAGCCAACCACGGTGTTGACGAGGAAGGGCTGGAACCGCTTGGCAAAGCCGTAGCACCGGGCCTCCATGGTTACCTGATCGGTGCCGTGATGGGCGTTGGAGGAAAGCTCCGAACCCTGGCCCGTTTCAAAATACATCACGTTGGGCCCCTGCGCAGTGCCCTCGTGGAGCAGCAGATCCCGGGCTTCCGCGATGGTGGCAGCATTGAAGCCGAAGGCCGCGTTGCCTGCCTCGCTGCCTGCGATGGACTGGAAGATCAGATCGCAGGGCGCCCCGGCCCGGACGGCCTTCATCTGGGCGGTGACGTGAGCCAATACGCAGATCTGGGTGGGAATTTCCCAATGCTCCTTGATCTCCTGGAACCGCCGAAGCACCTTGCCTACCTGCTCCGGGGAATCCGTCACCGGATTCAGGCCGATGACGGCGTCGCCGGCGCCGAAGCTGAGACCCTCCAGCGTGGAGGCGGTGATACCCTCCGGATCATCGGTGGTGTGGTTGGGCTGCAATCTGCAGGACAGGGTCCCCGGCAGACCGATGGTGGTGTTGCAGTGGGCGGTGACGGTGATCTTGTTTGCGGCATAGATGAGATCCAGATTGCTCATGAGCTTCGCCACTGCCGCTACCATTTCGGAGGTCAGCCCCCGGCTGATTTTGGCGATGTCTGCGCCGGTGGTGGTTTCGCTGAGGATCCATTCCCGCAGGTCGCTGACCGTCCAGTTTCGGATTTTTGTGTAAACCTTTTCATTTACATCATCCTGAATAATTCGGGTCACTTCGTCTTTTTCGTAGGGCACCGCGGGATTCTCCCGCAGATCCCCCAGGGTTACGGCGGAAAGAACCACCTTGGCGGCGATGCGCTCCTGGGCGGTTTCGGCTGCCAGGCCTGCCAGCCGGTCACCGGTCTTCTCCTCATTGGCCTTGGCAAGCACTTCCTTCAGATCCTTGAATAAATATGTTTTTCCCAATAATGTGGTTCGTAGTTTCATATGGTCTCCCTTCTTCAAATTACAGGTTATCGCACAGCGTAACCTCGCCTCTCCCTATGGGAGAGGTGCCCCGAAGGGGCGGAGAGGGCCCTCTCAGTCACGCCTACGGCGTGCCAGCTCTCCCTCTGGGAGAGCCATGTGAAGGTGCGGACAGAACGATGAACTGTAATTTAGCGGTTAAAAATAAGCGTCTTCACAACCACCGGCAGGGCGGGGCCTATGGGGGCGCCCACATCCAGATAGTCCCCCTCTTTCAGCCGAACCCGGTCGATGCAGAGGATTTTCACGTCCGTTCCCAGCCTCAGGGCAAGGGCCTGGCCCAGGGCCTTGGCCATATCCCCGGATGTCGCCACATATACCGGTGCCTTTATCGAGGCCGTTAAGTTTTTTGCCAGATCCCGGATTCCGGCAAAATCCATAGCCTCTCCCGGCACTACCAGCACCCCCGGCCCATCCAGCCGCGTCAAAGCATCCACCGATTCCACCACCGGCAGATTTTTTAGGGGGAAATCCACATTCTGGTGGAATACGGTGCTGCCGGACAGCTGTGCGCTGTGACACCCGGCACCGATGACCGTGGCCCGGATGGTCTCCTGGCCCAGAATATACTCGCCCTGACAGAGTCTGCTCTCCCGGATGGCCAGACCCAGCTCCGGTCCCAAATCCCCGAAGGCCAGCCAGGGCTGCTGTGTTTCGATGCAGTCCGCCACCCCTCCGGAGAAGGAAAGTACCACATTGGACGGCGCTTCCAAAGATCCGGCTTCCCTGGTCACCAGCTTGTGGAGTAATTCCGCCCCCTCCCGCAGTCCTGCGGCCATTTCCAGTGCCTGCACCAGCGTTCGGGCCAGTTCCAGAACTCCTCTCTGGTTTACATAATCTCCGACTTGCTTAGAAAATAATCTATCCAGAACCGGCGAGACATAGGTCAGCCGGCCGTCGGGGGCGATTTTCAGCAGCCGCCCGCCGATGTTCAGGCAGCTCGTGGCTGTGATTTTTCCGTCTTCGATCAGCGCCAGATTGCTTGTTCCACCGCCGATATCCATGTGGAGCACCGTTTTCCCGGTTTTCGCGGAATGCTCCACTGCCCCGGCGCCCTTCGCTGCCAGCACACTTTCCAGATCCGGCCCTGCTGTGGCCACCACAAAGTCCCCGGCAAAGTCCGACAGGGCATGCAGTACGGCCCGGGCATTCTCCTTCCGGGAGGTCTCCCCGGTGATGATGATGGCGCCGGTGCCCACGTCCTTCTTGGGAATGCCCGCCGCTGCATATTCCGCATCTACGATCCTTCGCAGTGCGTCGCCATCTACCAATTCGTCCTGCAGCAGCGGCGTGAAATGCACGGGGCTTTTGTACAGGATTCTCCGGCTTTCAATTTCCAGCTCCGGTACCGCGAAGCTTCCGGCGCGGTTTTCGATCACCAGTTCCGATAAAATCATCTGGGTGGAGGTGGTCCCCACGTCCAGTCCCACGCTGATGAGGGTTTCAGACACGGCCGGTGACCTCCTCCAGAATCCGCCTCACCAGAAAATCCTCCACTGCCATGGGGTTCGTCTTGCAGCAGGGATCGGCAAGGGTTGCAGCCACGATCTCACCGGCGGCACTCCACACGGCGCTGGGCGCCACCCCCGCCTGGGCCAGGGTCTCCGGCAGCTTCAGTTCCCGGCGCAGCCGGATCAGATTATTTTTCAGATTCCGAACGGCGATGGTATCCGCGCTGCCGCCCATTCCGGCGCTTCGGGCAAGATCTCCATATTTTTTCCCGGCTACATGGGCATTGCAGGCCACTACACTGGGAAGCAGAATGGCGTTCAGCCGCCCGTGGGGGATGTGGAACAGCCCGCCCAGAGCGTGGGCCATGGCGTGGCACAGCCCCAGTCCCGCCTGGGTGAAGGCCATTCCTGCCATAGTCGCCGCCTGATGGACGGTCAGCCGCACCTCTTTGCGTCCGGCGAAGGAGGCGGGCAGGGCACCGTAGGCCCGTCCGAAGGCCTCCCGGGCAAGGGCGTCGGTGAAGACTCCGGCCCCGGTGGCAACATAGGCCTCCACCGCGTGGGCCAGCACATCAAATCCCGCATCCGCTACAAGGCTGGGGGGAAGCTCTTCCAGCAAATCGCTGTCCAGGATCGCCGCGTCGGGCCGCAGCCGCCTGTCTACCAGGGGATGCTTGACCTTGTTGTGGGTCAGAATGGCAAAATCTGTCACTTCCGATCCGGAGCCGGAGGTGGTGGGGATGGCTATCAGTTTTGCATTCCCCTTCGAGAAAAAAGCCATGGCCTTGGCGCAGTCCATGGCGCTGCCACCCCCCAGGGCCACGATCAGATCCGGACCGAAGGAGCGCAGCTTCGCTGTGCCCTCAGCCGCCAGCTCCACCGATGGGTCTGGCTTTACGTCGTGAAAGATCTCTATCTGCTCTGCCTTCGCTGCTGCCGCCACCCGGGCAGCAGTGCCGTTTTTGAAAAAGAAGGGGTCCGTCACCAGAAATACCCGCCGGGCCCCGAAATCCGCCAGCTTTTCCACTGCTCCGGGACCAGAAATAATTTTCGTTGTGCATACAAATTCATCCACTGCTTGTCACCGCCTTTTCACGGCTAGTATTTCCCAAGAATTTAAAATCATGTATGTAATTGCAGCGGATTTCAAATTGCAGTTTATCGAACTGGCGCGGGAGGGCCCTGGGCTTCCCCCGGGGGAAGGCATAGGTGCAGTGCATAACAGAACGATAAACTGCAATTCCTCTTTCAGAACTGCTTCCGGTTTTCGAAATGTCCCGACTGGATGATGGGCAGCTTGGGATCTGCCGCTTCCCAGGGGACGGGCTTCTGTTCTTCTTCTTTTTCTTTCATATGGCATCCCTCCGCCGATAGCTTTCCGCAAAATGTGCCGAATATACAGAAAAACCACCCGGCAGGGCGGTTTGGGCATAAAAAAGCCCGGAACGTAAATTCCGGGCTTGAATATCAGTTGTCGAACAGAGGCTTGACCTTCTGGCGGTAGATGCGGGTGTAGAAGAACAGGCAGGTCATGGCGCTGACGCCTTCGGCAATGCAGAAGGCCCACCAGACATTGTTCACATCTCCGCTCAGACTCAGCAGGTATGCGGCGGGCAGCAGGGCGATAAGCTGACGGAAAAGGGCAACGATGGTGGCGTAGATGCCGTTGCCCAGAGCCTGGAAGCTGGAGTTGAGCACGATGCAGAAGGCGGCGATGGGGAAGTGCCAGCTGATGGTCCGCAGGGCGGCGCAGCCGATTTCCAGGAAAGCGTCGGAGGGATTGAACAATCCCAGCAGCACCTCGGGAATCAGCTGGAAGGCCAGGAAGCCGGCGGTCATCAGACCCAGAGCTGCGGCGCAGGCCACTTTCAGAACACCGGTGATGCGCTTGGGTTTCCGTGCGCCGAAGTTGTAGGCGACGATGGAAATGGCGGCGTTGTTGATACCGAACAGGGGCATGAAGAAGAAGCTCTGGAGCTTAAAATAGATGCCAAAAACGCCTGCAGCGGTTTCGCCAAGGGTCTGGAAGCTCAGCAGGATCTGGTTCATGGTGAAATTGGTGACAGAGCCGATGCCGTTCATGATGGCAGAGGGCACGCCCACCGTCAGGATGGGGCGAACGGCGGCGGAAACGGGCTTCAGGTATTTCACGCTCAGTTTGACGTCGGGGTTAAACTTCAGATTGAACACCAGTGCCAGCGCGGCAGCCAACCACTGACCGATGACCGTGGCCACGGCGGCGCCTGCTGCGCCCATGGCAGGGATGCGCAGGGCTTCCACGCCGAAAATAAACACGGGGTCCAGCACGATGTTTGCCACAGCGCCGACGCCCTGGGTGATCATGGTGTGGAAGGTCCGGCCGGTGGCCTGAAGCAGACGCTCGAAGAGGATCTCAAAGAATACGCCCAGGGTGAAGACGCAGCAGATGCGGGAATAGGCGATGCCTGCGGCGGCGGTTTCGGCGGAGGTATGCTGCATTTGGTAGTAAGGCTCCACGCCGAACAGGCCGAAGAGCATGACGGCGGCGATACACACCAGGCTCAGGAAAACGCCGTTGCCTGCGGAGCGGTTGGTCATTTCCGGATTCTTTTCGCCCAGGGATTTGCTCAGCAGGGAGTTGACGCCCACGCCGATGCCTACGGCCAGACCGATCTGGATATTCTGGATGGGGAAGGCCAGGCTCAGGGCGGTGACGGCGTTTTCGGACACCCGGGAGACATACACGCTGTCCACCACATTGTACAGCGCCTGGACCAGCATGGAAAGGATCATGGGCAGGGCCATGTTGAACAAAAGCTTACCCACGGGCATTACACCCATTTTATTTTCCGTCAAAGGATTCTGATTCATGGTTTTGCTCCTTGTAAGATTCAAATTGCAGTTTGGCGTGCTGCCGAAGGCCGCAGAATGCAAAATTCAATTTTACATTCTGCTACACATTTCGATATTCTACCATTATATACAAATAAATATAATATGCAACACAAAAAAACACCGCCGCAGATTTCTGCGGCGGTGTCTGATGTAAAATATGTGGTGCGCGGATTACAGGTACTTCTTCATTTCCTCGGAAGCGTTTGCGGGATCCTCGGACAGAGTGAAGGTCAGCTCCATGTTGTTGACTTCGGTGAACTTGGCAGCCCATGCCAAGAACTCGTCACATGCATCCATACCGGCGCCCATGGGCTTGCCGATGGTGCGGTACAGGTTGTCAACGTAAACATGAGTGATATCGAAGTTGCCGGCGTGCAGGCCGCTCAGGAAGCCCTTGAGCATATCAACGTTGTTGATGCCGTATTCCTTTGCGTCAACCAGACGAACGCGATAGTTAACATCATAGGTCAGAGTCTTGCCGTACTCAATGCAAACCACGTCACCGGCGGCGTTGGCCACGGTCTGGTGCAGATCATCCAGCATTCTCTTAGTCTTACCGGAGCCCTTCAGGCCCATAATTACATGAATCATCGGAATTTCCTCCTTTGCTATACCACAGATTTTATCTGTATGGACATTCTACCAGCTTACCATCGATTTTGCAACACCTTTTTTGTGAAAATGCAAAAGAAAATCATTTGATGAGCGGAAATGTCTACGTAGCGCGTACAGATTTCAATTCTTGATTTCGTAGCCGGGCTTGCCCAGCAGTTCGAACATATTGCGCTTATACAGCTCCACACCGGGCTGGTTGAAGGGGTTGACGCCCAGAATATAGGCGGAAATACCGCAGCTGAGCTCCAGGAAGTAGAAAAGCTCGCCCACTGTGCGTGCCGTCAGTTCGCCGCAGTCCATGGTGATCACCGGCACGCCGCCGTCGCAGTGGGCAGCCACGGTGCCGAGATATGCCTGCTCGTCCACGAAGTCCAGCGTTTTGCCCTCCAGATAGTTCAGCCCGTCCAGATTCTGGACATCGCCCATGATGGTCATCTTCTTATCGGGGGCGTCGAAGCGGACCATGGTTTCGAAGAGGTTGCGCTGTCCCTGCTGGATCAGCTGCCCCAAAGAGTGCAGGTCGGCGGTGAGTTCCGCTGTGGCGGGGAAGAGGCCCTTCCCGTCCTTGCCCTCGGACTCGCCGAAAAGCTGCTGCCACCAGAGGCCGAAGGCCCGGAAGCCCGGCTCGAAGGATTCAAAGAGTTCAATGGTCTTGCCCTTACGGTACATCAGGTTCCGGACTGCGGCATACAGCCAAACGGGGTTTTCGAAGGAATACATATCATAGCTTTCTTTGGCGTCCATGGCGCCGCAGAGGACCTGCATGATGTCGATGCCGGCTACGGCCATGGGCAGCAGACCCACAGCGGTCAGCACGGAGAACCGGCCGCCGGCGGCAGGCGGGATCACAAAGGATTCCCAACCCTTTTCGGTGGCCATTTGGCGCAGAGCTCCGGAGCAGGGATCGGTGATGGCATAGATGCGGCTGCCTGCGCCGTCGGTGCCGTAGCGCCGCTCCAGCATCCAGCGCAGGCCCCGGAAGGCGATGGCGGGCTCGGTGGTGGTGCCGGATTTGGAGATGACGATGAGGTCGAAATCCTTTCCCTCCAGCAGCCCCGTCAACTCATTCCAGTGGCGGGTGGACAGGCTGTTGCCGGCGAAGAAGATCTGAGGATCGCCTTTGGCCCGGCCAATGTTGCGGTTGGGGCCCTGGAGCAGTTCAATGGCGGCCCTGGATCCCAGGTAGCTTCCGCCAATGCCGACAACCACGCATACGTCGGATTCGGCGCGGATTTTTTCGGCGGCTTTCTGAATGCGGGTGATTTCCGGGGAGGGCCCCCGGGTGGGCAGGTCCAGCCAGCCCCGGTATTCGGCGCCTTCGCCGGTGCCCTCGGCCAGGGTCCGGTGGGCCTCGAAGACCTCTTTTTCGATGCCCAGCAGGTCGGGCAGGGATATGGGGCCCCATACATTGGAAATATCAACCTGGATCATGTGTTGAACACGTCCTTTCCTTTTCTTGGTATCTCTTTGATGGATATTTTACTGGATGACCGACCCGAACGCAAGAGCCCGGGGAAAAGTTTCGGAAGTTTTCAAAAAAGACGCGCTGCCCTCTGGTAATTTTGGCGCGGTTCTAGTATAATGTAGCTGTTACATAAAAACTTCCAGCTTCAGGAGGAACCAAATATGAGATATGGCTTCGGCGTTGATCTGGGCGGCACCACCGTCAAGATCGCCTATTTTGATGAAAACGGCACCATGCTTGCCAAGTGGGAGATCCCCACTGTCACGGAACACAACGGCAAGCAGATCCTTCCCGATATTGCCGCTTCCATTCGGCAGTTTATCGAGCAGAAAATGATCGACTCTGCGGATATCATCGGCGTGGGCATCGGCGTTCCTGGCCCCGTCAACGGCAAGGGCGTTGTCAATAAGTGCATCAACCTGGGCTGGGGCGTGTTCAACATTGCCGAGGAGCTTTCCGCGCTCGTAGGCTTCCCTGTCAAGGCCGGCAATGACGCCAACGTTGCCGCTCTGGGCGAATACTGGAAGGGCGGCGGCAAGGGCTGCGAGAACATGGTCTTTGTGACCCTGGGCACCGGCGTCGGCGGCGGCATCGTCGTTGAGGGCAGACTGCTCCATGGTACCCACGGCTCCGGCGCGGAGATCGGCCATGTGGTGCTCAACCGCAACGAGGAGGAACCCTGCAACTGCGGCAAGCGGGGCTGCGTGGAGCAGTACTGCTCCGCCACCGGCATTGTCCGGCTGGCCAAGCGGGCGCTGGCAGCTTCTCAGGAGGATTCGCCCCTGCGCCGCTGCGGTATCATCACCGCCAAGGATATCTTCGACTGGGGCAAGGAGGGCGATCCTCTGGCTATGCAGATTCTGGACCAGTATTATGACTGCATGGGCGAGTTCCTGGGCGATGTGTGCAGTATCGTGGACCCCGAGGCAGTGGTTCTGGGCGGCGGCGTCAGCAAGGCCGGTCAGATGCTGCTGGATGGCATCCGTCCCTATTTCGACAAGTACGTCTTCCACGCCGCTTCCGGCGCCCGGTTTGCTCTTGCATCCCTGGGCAATGACGCCGGTGCCTACGGTGCCTTCAAGCTGGCGCTGGACGCCTTCGGCGGCTGATTCCGGACATCATAATTCCCGCAGACAGCATTGTCTGCGGGAATTTTTTAAAATTAAATGTAAAGTAAACTTGACATATGGGCGAAGCTGTGCTATCATGCAGATGTAAAGCAAACTTTACATGAAAGGCGGGATGACATGAAAAACAGAATTGAAGAGATTCGCAAGTCCCGGGGTATCCGCCAGGAGGAATTCGCCAAAACCCTGGGGGTTTCCCGGCAGACCATCAGTTCTCTGGAGACCGGCCGGTATAATCCGTCCATTTTTCTGGCGTACAAGATCGCCCGGTACTTCGATATGTCCATTGAAGAAGTGTTCCTCTTTGAAGAGGAAGACCTGAACAGGAGGTAAAACCTATGAAAAGCAACAAACGAATGATCGCGAGCATTGTGTGGATTGTGGTGGGCATCATTCTTTTCAGCTGCAATCTGGCCGGCATCCTTGACGACTACTGGAGCGGCATGGGCACGGCCCTGATCGTGGTGGGCGTCCTGCAGCTGATCCGGCATATCAAATACAGAACCAACGAAGCCTACCGGGAAGCGGTGGATGTGGAGGTCAATGACGAGCGCAACAAGTACCTCGCCATGAAAGCCTGGTCCTGGGCGGGATACTGGTTTGTGATGATCGCCGCGGTGGGCTCCATCGTGCTGAAGATCCTGGGCCATGACGAGCTGGTTCCCATGGCTGCCGGCGGTGTGTGCCTGGTCATGATGCTCTACTGGCTGTCCTATCTGCACCTGAAAAAGAAATATTGACGCAAAAAAGCAAGGCATCGGATGTGATGCCTTGCTTTTGATTATTCCAGAATGATTGACTCGCCCAGGGAGCAAATTTGTTCCATCTTGCCGTCCCGGAGGCAGTAAGCCTCGCCGAAGAGGGTAGTGCTGCCGTCTTCTTCCACCAGAATATAGCTGCCGTCCACCAGAACGAAGAAGCACTCGCCCAGACTGTCGGCATAGGTCACATCTTCAAACAGCCGCTTGCCGTCGAGCATATTGTCCTTGACCATCTGGTAGTGGGGCAGAACGTTTACCTCCGTCAGGCCAAGGCCCTGGGCAAACCGGGGGAATTCCGGCACGGATTCGCCGGGCTCTTCCGGCTGGACGTAGACCCGGTCGGCGCAGTTCATGGTACCGGCGCTGATTCCCATGATGACACCCTGATAGTTTGCAACCATATCCCGCAGTCCGATCTCCTGGAAGAAGGCGTTCTGGGTGGGCACATGGCCGCCGGCCAGGATGATCATATCACTCTGCCAGATGAGCATCTGGGCATCGTCGGCATTCCGGCCGTCCAGCACGGCGAATTCGGAAAATTCCATCCCCGCTTCCCGGAAAGCCATATCCATATCCCGGCCGAAGCCGTCGGTGCGGCCGTAGCTGTGGGGGTCGGCGCAGATGAACAGGCACCGGGGCCGCTCCGGCAGACTCAGGCGCAGGAGTTTCAAAAAATTGTTCTCCGGATTCAATATTGCCCGGGGCGCGTTGCAGACACAGGGACTGCTGGTCAGAAACAGGGTCATAAACCATCACTCCTTTTTCGTTTGGTCAATTATACGTCAGAACCTGAAAAAACACAATGAAAAAAATCGGAATGGGGGACGACCCATTCCGATCTTTTTGTGATGTTATTCCAGTTCGAACGCGCCGGTGTAGAGCTGATAGTAGGTGCCCTTCTGGGCGATCAGCTGGTCGTGGGTGCCCCGCTCGATGATGCGGCCCTGCTCCAGAACCATGATGCAGTCGGCATTGCGGACGGTGCTCAGCCGGTGGGCGATGACGAAGGTGGTTCTGCCCTTCATCAGAGAGTCCATGCCCTCGGCAACCAGTGCTTCGGTGCGGGTGTCGATGGAGGAGGTGGCCTCGTCCAGGATCATGATGGGAGGATTGCCCACCGCCGCCCGGGCGATGGAGATCAGCTGGCGCTGACCCTGGGAAAGCTGGGCGCCGTTGCCCGTCAGGACGGTGTTGTAGCCCTGGGGCAGACGCATGATGAAGTCGTGGGCATTGGCAAGCTTTGCCGCGGCTTCACATTCTTCGTCGGTGGCCACCAGCTTGCCGTAGCGGATGTTGTCGTAGACCGTGCCGGTGAAGAGGTTGGTATCCTGCAGGACAAAGCCC
The DNA here is from genome assembly GCA_017622295.1 of Oscillospiraceae bacterium. GTDB lineage: Bacteria > Bacillota > Clostridia > Oscillospirales > Oscillospiraceae > Faecousia. Next base: position 83,118 of record JAGARK010000045.1, on the reverse strand, counting down.
AGGGACCTTCTCAGATCGGGCTTGCGGATCTTCTTCAGGTTGATGCCGTCGTAGCGGATGCGGCCGTCGGCGGTGTCGTAGAACCGGTTGATCAGGTTCGTGATGGTGGTCTTGCCCGCGCCGGTGGCGCCGACGAAGGCGATCTTCTGACCGGGCTTGGCGTAGAGGCAGACGTCGTGCAGAACGGTCTTTTCGGGGACATAGCCGAAGTCCACATTTTCCATGACGATGTCGCCCTTGAGCTCGGTATAGGTGATGGAGCCATCCTTGTGGGGATATTTCCAGGCCCATTTACCGGTCCGGGCGGGAGCTTCGCTGACGGTGCCGTCTTCGTCCACATTGGCGTAGACCAGGGTGACGTAACCGTCGTCCTGCTCCGGCTCCTCATCCATCAGCTCGAAGATACGCTCGGCGCCGGCCAGAGCCATGACGATGGCGTTGATCTGGTTGCTGACCTGGGAGATGGGCTGATTGAAGGACCGGGACAGCACCAGAAAGGCCACCAGATTGCCCAGGGTCAGCAGCTGGCCCCCGGAGGAGATGGCCACCAGACCGCCCACGATGGCGAGAATGGCATACTGGATATATCCCAGATTGTTGTTGACGGGGCCCATGATGTTGGAGTAAGCGCCGGCCTTGAAGGCATTCTGGCGCAGAGCGTCGTTCAGCGCGTCAAATTCCTTTTTGCAGGTGTCTTCGTGGCAGAAAACCTTCACCACCCGCTGCCCCTGGATCATTTCTTCCACATAGCCGTTCACCGCGCCCAGAGATTTCTGCTGGCCGATGAAGAAGCCTGCGGATTTGCCCACCACCCTGGTGGTGACAAAGACGATGCCGGAAACGGTCAGGATCATGACGCCGGTGAGGATGGGAGAGGTGATCAGCATGGCGATGAACAGCACCACCAGAGTGGCAATGGAGGAGATACACTGAGGTACCGCCTGGGAGATCATCTGACGCAGGGTGTCGATGTCGCTGGTGTAGCGGCTCATGATGTCACCTGCGGGATGGGTGTCGAAATAGCGGATGGGGAGGGTCTGCATGTGGCGGAACATTTCGTCGCGGATCTTTTTCTGGGTGCCCTGGCCCACATCCACCATCAGGTAGTTGTACAGGAAGGCGGAAACGATGCCCAGAACATACAAACAGGCCATCAGGCACAGATATTTGACCAGCGGCGAAAAGTCAGGGGTAGCCTGGCTGAGCATGGGGGTGATGTAGTCATCCACCAATGTGCCCAGAGAGCTGGCACTGGCGGCCTGGGCGATGGCGGCAACGATGATGCACACGATGACGATGACCATGGTGGTCTTATACTGGGACAGATAGCTCAGCAGACGGGCGATGGTCTTTTTGGGGTCCTTGGCCTTGCGGGGACCGCCTTTCATGGGAGGTCGGGGGGGCATTATTCGTCGCCTCCTTTCGTCTGGGAGTGGTAGACCTCCTGATAGATCTGGGAGGTCTTCATCAGTTCGTCGTGGGTGCCCATGGCGGCAATGGTGCCGGCATCCATCACCAGGATCAGGTCCGCATCCTGGACGGAGGCCACACGCTGGGCGATGATGAGCTTGGTGGTGTCGGGGATCTCCTCGGCAAAGGCCTTGCGGATGGATGCGTCGGTCTTGGTATCCACGGCGGAGGTGGAGTCATCAAGGATCAGGATCTTCGGCTTTTTCAGCAGAGCCCGGGCAATGCACAGACGCTGCTTCTGACCACCGGAGACATTGGAGCCACCCTGCTCGATGTGGGTGTCGTAGCCATCGGGGAAGGAGCGGATGAAGTCATCGGCGCAGGCCAGGCGGCAGGCATGGACCAGCTCCTCGTCGGTAGCCTCGGGGTTGCCCCAGCGGAGGTTTTCCTTGATGGAGCCGGAGAAGAGGGTGTTTTTCTGGAGCACCATGGACACGGCATTTCGCAGGGCCTCCACATCGTAATCCCGGACATCCACGCCGCCGACCCTGACGCAGCCGGAGCTCACGTCATACAGCCGGGGAATCAGCTGGACCAGGGTGGACTTGGAGGAGCCGGTGCCGCCCAGAATGCCCACGGTCTGGCCGGATTTGATATGGACGGTAATGTGCTCCAGCGAATCCCGGGGGGCAGTCTCAGAGTAGCGGAAGCTCACGTTCTCAAAATCGATGGAGCCGTCGGCCACTTCTGTCGCGGGCTCTGCGGGATTGTGAAGGGTGGGCTCTTCCACCAGGATCTCATAGGTACGCTGCAGGGGAGCCCGGCACATGGTCATCATGACATAGACCATGGAGAACATCATCAGCGAGGTGAGGATCTGGATGGTGTAGGTGAACATGGAGGTCAGCTGACCGGTGGTCAGGCCGCCGGTAAGGGCGCCGTTGCCGGAGGATACCACCATGTTTGCACCGAACCAGGAGATGACCAGAATGCAGGTATAGATGGCCACCTGCATGAGGGGGTTGTTGAAGGCCAGGATCTTCTCGGCCTTACAGAAATCGGCGTAGATGCTGCCGGAGACTTCGGTGAACTTCTCGATCTCCTTCTGCTCCCGGACGTAGGCCTTGACCACCCGGATGCCGTGGACATTTTCCTGAACGGCGTTGTTCAGCTTGTCGTAGGTCCTAAAGACCCGGTGGAAAATGGGGTGGACCACCCGGGTGATGGACAGCAGGCCGAAGGCCAACAGCGGCAGCACGATGCAGTAAATGATGCACAGCCGGGGGCTGATGGAATAGGACTTGATCGTCGCCAGGATCAGCAGCATGGGGCAGCGGACCGCCAGACGGATCATCATCTGGAAGGTCATCTGAATGGTCGCCACATCGGAGGTCAGGCGGGTGACGATGCTGGATGTGGAGAATTTATCGATGTTGGAGAAATCGAAGGTCTGGACCCGGTAGAACATGTCATGGCGCAGATTCCGGGCGAAGCCGGAGCCGGCGTAGGAGGCGGCGACCGCCGACACAACGCCGAAGGCCAGACTGCACAGAGCATAGGCGATCAGAATCAGGCCGTATTTGACGACGGCGTCCATATTGGCCATTTCCACGCCCTGGTCCACGATTTTCGACAGGACCAGCGGGATCTGGACTTCCATGTATACCTCGCCCACCATGGCAAGGGGCGAGATGATGGTGGCGGGGGTGAACTCCCGCAGGGATTTGGCAAGTCGTTTGAGCATGGGGTTACAATTCCTCCTTCATGGCGGGCGGCGGACAGGGAACGCCGCCCAGATTGGCCAGTGCCCGGTTCAGAAATTCGGAAAACAGCGACTGTTCCTCCGGGGTGAAATCCCGCACGATCTGCTGCTCCGTCTCCAGGATGGCTTTTTCGATCCGGCTGTGGCATTCCCGGCCCTTGGCCGAGATGTGGATGCGCTTGCACCGGCGGTCCGTTTCATCCGGACGCAGCTCGATGAAGCCCTTTTTCTCCATCCGGCGCAGCAGTCCCGAAACGGTGGGGTGGCTCAGCTGGAAGGATTCTTCGATATCCTTTGAGCAGGGGGGCTCTTCCCGGTGGGCCAGAAAGCCCATGATATGCCCTTGGGCGCAGGTAAGTTCCATCTGACCCAGTGCCTCGGATACTTGCTGCTGCGTACACCAGTGCAGAGCCCGCAGCCGGGGGCCGTAGTGGTGTTTCATATGCATTCCTCCAAAGGAAACGCTGGTTAAAATGCCAGCTGCTTTTGCCATTTTAATCATCGTTTCTCAAAAATGTAGCATGCTACCGATTATACTATCACAACGCCCCCTCCTTGACAAGGGGGTGACACAGAAAGTTTACATCTGCTCCGGCGCAAAAAATCCCGGAGGGAAATCCTCCGGGATTCTGGTATGATCATTCATCAATGCGGCTGATCCGGGCGCCCAGGGCGGTGAGCTTGTCGATGAGGTTTTCGTAGCCCCGCTCCACGAAGTGGATGTTTTCCACATTGGTGGTGCCTTCAGCTACCAGGCCCGCGATGACCAGCGCCGCACCTGCCCGCAGGTCGTGGGCGGCCACGGTGGCACCGTAGAGCTTATCAACGCCGATGACCGTTGCGGTCTTGTTGTTGATCTGGATGTTGGCGCCCATGCTCTGCAGCTCGGTACAGTAACCGAAGAAACGGGTTTCATAGACGCTTTCCGTCAGGCGGCTGTAGCCGGAGGCCCGGGACATGCACACGCAGATCTGAGCCTGCATATCCGTGGGGAAGCCGGGGTAGGGCCGGGTCTTGACGGTGGTGTGGCGGAGCTTGCCGGTGCTCTGGATCCGGATGGCATCATCATAGGTGATGACCCGGACGCCCATTTCCTGCAGCTTGCCGGTAATACACTCCATGTGCTTGGGGATGACGTTCTGAACCAGGACATTGCCGCCGGTGGCGGCCACGGCTGCCATGTAGGTGCCAGCCTCGATCTGATCGGGGATGATGGCATAGGTACCGCCGTGGAGGGACTCGACACCCCGGACCTTGACGGTGTCGGTGCCGGCGCCGGAGACCCGGGCGCCCATGGTATTCAGGAAGTTCGCCAGGTCCACGATGTGGGGCTCCTTGGCGGCATTGGCAATGATGGTCTGGCCAGGGATCAGAGCAGCCGCGATCATGATGTTGATGGTCGCGCCGACGCTGACCACGTCCAGATTGATGCGGTTGCCCTGGAGGCCGAACTCACCGGGGGTCAGCTCGACATAATCGCTGGTGTAATCCACATCGGCGCCCAGCATCTCAAAGCCCTTGATGTGCTGGTCGATGGGGCGGGATGCGAAATTGCAGCCGCCGGGCAGTGCAACATGGGCCTTGCCATAGCGTCCGAGCAGGGCGCCCATCAGGTAGTAGCTGGCGCGCATCTTCTTGACGAGGGTATCCTCCGGCTGGGTACTGATGGTGCCGGAGCTGTCGATCTCCACAACGCCCGGCTCGGGACGGGAGACCTTTGCACCCATACCTCCCAAAATGTCCAGCAGGATCCGGACATCGGAAATATCGGGCACATTTTCAATTCGGCAGGTACCGTTGACCAGCAGCGCTGCGGGCAAAATGGCCACAGCCGCATTTTTCGCGCCGCTGATGGTGACGGAACCGTTAAGCGGTGTGCCGCCGTGAATTTCATATCTGGCCAAGGAATATCCTCTCCTTGCGATGATTTGGGGGTTGGGTGTACTGACTCACTTTACATAAGCTTGTGTATTATAGCACAACATCCGGATTATGTAAAGTCCAAAATCTGGAAGGGCCATCGGGCAGGTGCCCGAAATGCAGAATGCTGAATGCAAAATGCAAAAATGAGGAGTTTTTTGAAAAGAATTTGAATGGTACGCTCTGTGCACACCATAATTCTGCATTTTGCATTTTGAAATTTGCATTGTACTGTGACCTATCCCAGTCTGCGCAGTCCCTTGGGGTAGTGATTCTTCAGCACGGTTCCGTCGCCCTTGCCCCAGCCGATGGAGTAGCCCCCGGCGGTGACCAGACACCAGCCTTTTTTGTCGGAGGGAACTACGTTGCCGTGGATATAGGCATCCATTTCCCGGCTGTCGGGGGCGAAGTCCTGAACGTTTATACAATCCTTCAGCCACAGGGCCAGGGCGTGGGACGGCTCGAAGCGGTCTTTTTTCATGATGCCCAGCTCCAGGCCCGGGCGCTCCACCTTCAGCTTTTTCAGCTCCGGCATCCCGGTGGGGGCCCAGTAAAGGCTGCGGCCAAAGGAAATCGCCTTGCCCGCGGGCAGGGTGATGCCCAGCTCTTTGGCAAAGGCCAGCCATTCCTTGGGGAGCTTTTCACTCTGGGAAGGCGTAAATTCGCATTCCTCGTCGCCTTTTCTGCGCAGCACTGCGGCGAAGTGGCCCTCGCCCAGGAGCTTATGGGGCCAGAGCCGGTAGCCGCCGTTGGGTGCGGGCTCAAACCAGGGAGCTTCTATGACCTCGGGTTCAAATTCCGGATGAGTTGCCAGAAACTGCGCAACGGCCATCTCGTCTTCCTCGGGAGCGAAGGTGCAGGTGGAGTAGACCAGCCGTCCGCCGGGGCGGACCATCCGGGCACCGGAGTGGAGGATCTCCGCCTGACGCCGGGCGCACATTTCCACGGTCTCCTGGCTCCAGTCGGTGACGGCGGCCTCTTCCTTGCGGAACATGCCCTCGCCGGAGCAGGGGGCGTCGATGAGCACCCGGTCGAAGGCTCCGGGGAACCGGTCGGCCAGCACTGCGGGATGCTCGTTGGTCACAAGCGCGTTGGAAACGCCCATGCGCTCAATGTTCCGCGACAGGATCTTTGCCCGCTTGGGATTGATCTCATTGCACAGCAGGAAGCCCTCACCCATCATCCGGCCGGCAATCTGGGTGGTTTTTCCGCCGGGAGCGGCGCAGAGGTCGCAGACCCGTTCGCCGGGCTGGGGATCCAGCAGCGCCACGGGGGCCATGGCGCTGGCCTCCTGTAAGTAGTATACGCCTGCCTCGTGGTAAGTGTGCAGACCGGGCCGGGCTGTGGGATCGTAGTAAAATCCCCGGGGCTCCCAGGGGACGCTCGCTGCGACGAAGGGCAGGGCAGGTTCGTCACCCTTCAGGGGATTGAACCGCAGCGCCACCGCCCGGGGCCGCTCCAGACTCAAGAGGAAATCATCATATTCATCACCCAGCTGGGTCTTCATTCTCTCAAGAAAAGCTTCAGGCAGCATATGGGGCCTCCTATTTCTGTAAGATGCATTCTACTGGTACCTACTATACCATACTCGCCGGCGGTTTTCCACCGGAAAATGGGCGCAGAAAGCGGCGGCCCGTGGGCCGCCGCAGGTATCTCAGAACTTGGTGTTGTCGTTTTCTGCGTTGAAGTCACCCTCAAAGCCGATGATCAGACCGCCGGCCTCGGCATAGAAGCTGCACAGGGCAGTGGTGGGCTCCAGAATGAAGCGGGTGTTGGGGAAGTCCGCCAGAACCGCATCCCGAAGGGCGTAGGCTGCCTCCCCACCGAAGCAGTGGGCGATCCGCAGCAGGTTGCCGTCTTTGAAGCCCCGCTCCTTGATCATTTCCAGCAGCGCCTGGGTAGCCTTCCTGGCACCCCGGGGCTTGTGAACGGGGGTGATCTGACCGCCCTTGACGTCGCCAACCACCCGGATGCCCAGCATACCGGCTATTTTTGCTACGGCGGGATTGACGCGGCCGTTGCGGGCCAGGTTGGTCATGGATTCCAGGCAGAAGAGGGTGTGGTTGTGGTTAGAGTAATCCAGAACCTGTGCCCTGGTGGTCTCAAAATCGCAGCCGGCGGCTTCGCACTGGCGGATCTTGTCGACGATCATCATCATCTCCGGGCCGGTGGAAAGGGAGTCGATGATGAAGGCTTTTCTGCCGGGATGCTCTTCCATATAGGTTTCAGCGGCCTGATGGGCTGCGTTGTAGCTGCCGGACAGATGCTTGGTGATGGTGATGCCGAAAACGCATTCGCTGTCACCGAAGGCTTCCAGCCATTCGCTGACATTGGGGCATGAGGAGCCGGACTTGCCCTTGTGGTGCTTCAGGTCCTGAACCATGCCTGCCAGGTCCAGAGCGGTGTTGTCCACATATTCCCTGGCGGCGACGATCTTCATGGGGACGGTGGTGTAATTGGGATCACCCATGGACAGAATATTGGCAGAGGAGTCTGCGACGATCATAAAAGGCATGGCAATAACCTCGAATTCTGGTGAAATATATCGGTTTTTGGAAAACCGATAATATTGTATCAGACAACGTTTATGAAGTCAAGCCGCAGGTTGACATCGGGTTTTGGTTTCGCTATAATGTAGCGTGGTGATAAAACTATGACAGACCGCTGTAAAGAAAAAATCGCGTCCTCGGTCCGGGATTTCCGGCTGCCCCGGTATCATGAGATTCCCTCGGTGGGACTGTATCTGGAGCAGACAACCAAATACATCGCGCAGTATCTGGACCCGCTTCAGGAGGGCTGCATCTCCTCTTCCATGATCTCCAATTATGTCAAGAAGCATCTGATTTCCAATCCTGTGAAGAAGCAGTACGACCGGGAGCAGATCGCCTACCTGATCTTCATCGCTCTGGCGAAAAACGTGCTGAGTCTTGACAATATCGCTCTGTTTATCGAGCTGCAGAAGCAGACCTATACTGCCCAGCGGGCCTACGACTATTTCTGCGATGAGCTGGAAAACATGCTGTATTTCGTCTTCGAGCTGAAGGACGTGCTGGACAATGTGGGCATGGATTCCTCCGACGAGAAGGTCATGCTGCGCAACACCATCATTGCCCTTTCCCAGAAAGTATATCTGAATAAGTGCTTTCAGGCCATGGCAGAAGAAAGAGAAGAAACAAAACCGGAGAAGCCCTGAGCTTCTCCGGCTTTTTGCGTTTTGGCCCTTCCGAAAAAAGCTGTTGTCTTATTGCGGAAAATCTGATATAATACGATAATCCATAGGTATGCGCTGACAGCCCTTGGATATTACTGATTTGGAGATGAATACCATGAACGAAAAACGTCGCGTGCCGGGAAGAGACCATGCCCGCCGGGCTGACCGCTTCGCGGAGCGTCAGGCTCCCGTGGAGGAGGTCGAAGGCCAGATTGAAGGCCGCAATGCTCTGACCGAAGCTCTCAAGAGCGGACGTACCATCGATAAAGTTTTTGTTGCAGACGGTGACACCGACCGGGCGCTCCAGCGTCTGGCCGCCCAGGCCAAGGAGGCCGGCGCCGTCATCGTCCCCGTGGACCGCCGGAAGCTGGACCAGATGTCCACCACCCGGTCCCATCAGGGCATCATCGCCCTGGTTGCCGCCCACGACTATTACACCATCGACGATATTCTGGAGGAAGCTGCCTCCCGGGGTGAAAACGCCCTGATCGTCATCTGCGATGAGCTCAGCGACCCCCACAATCTGGGTGCCATCATGAGAAGCGCCGAGTGCGCCGGTGCCCATGGCGTCATTATCCCCAAGCGCCGCAGTGTGGGCCTGACCGCCACCGTAGCCAAGGCCTCCGCCGGTGCGGTGGAGTACATGAAGGTGGCCCGGGTGACCAACATCAACAACGCCATCAATGAGCTGAAGGAAAAGGGCGTCTGGGTTTTCGGTACCGCAGCCGAAGGCTCCGTGCCCATGTACAAGGCGGACCTTACCGGTCCCGCCGCCATCGTCATCGGCAACGAGGGCGACGGCATGAGCCAGCTGGTCCGCAAGAACTGCGACATGCTGGTCCACATCCCCATGAAGGGCCGTATTACGTCCCTGAACGCGTCTGCTGCTGCATCCATTCTCCTTTACGAGGCGGTACGTCAGCGGCTGGGTTAACCCAGGAGGAAACACCATGAATGAAAACGAAAAGGAGTTCAGCACCCTGGATCTGGAAGACATTCTGAAGGAATTCGGCGGCAATGAGGCCCCTCCCGCCCCTGTGCAGGAGCCCGCTGAGCCCGAAGCGGCGGAGCAGGAACCGGAAGCTCCTTCCGGGGATCCGGAGGAGGAAGTACCTCCCACCGAAGAAGTTCCCGAAGAATTGCCCGAAGAACTGGCCCAGGAAGCGGAAGAAGCTTCCGAAGTTTCTGAAGCGCAGGAGGCTGAGCCGGAAAGTGTTCCCGAAGAAGAGCCTGCCCAGGCCGCTGATGAACCGGAGGAAATTGCCGGGCAAGAGACTGAGCCCGTATACATCCCGCCGGAGCCCATCCGGTTCCGTCCCCGTTCCCGGCTGCGGGAGCTGAAGCGTCAGCTCATTGCCGGCCCCGAAAAGCGGTATTATGAGCTCACCGAGATCGGCGTGGGCAAGCTCCAGGCGGCGATCCTCTTCTGTCTGGTGGTCATCGGCGTCTCTGTCGCCGCCGGCTCCATGTATGCGCTGGATATGATTCCCGAAAACAGAATGCGCCTGATGGTCTTCGGCCAGATTTTTGCCATGCTTCTGGGTGCGCTGATGGGCTATAATCAGATCCTCGACGGCATCAGCGATCTGTTCCATGGCAAATTCAGCCTGAACACCATGCTCTTTATCACTCTGATTGCCTGCGTGGCCGACGGCATTTTCTGTCTGCAGGAGCTGCGGGTTCCCATCTGCGCCGCCTTCACCCTGGAGGTGACCATGGCGCTGTGGAGCACTTATCACCGCCGCAGCACTGAGATGGGCCAGATGGACACCCTGCGCAAGGCCATCCGGCTGGACAGTGTGGTGAAGGTGGCCGATTATTGGAACGGCCGTCCCGGCATCCTCCGGGGCGAGGGCCAGGTTGAGGATTTCATGGAGCATTATCAGGAGCCTTCCGCCCCCGAGAAGCGCCAGAATGCCTATGCCTTCATTGCCCTGGTGCTGAGCGTGATCGTTGCCGTGGCAGCGGGCTGGCTCCATGGGGTGTCTATGGCTCTGCGCATCTTCAGCGCTTCGCTGCTGGTGGCGGTTCCTGCCAGCTTCTTTGTGTCTGCCACCCGGCCCATGTCGGTGCTGGAGCGTCGGTTCCACAGTCTGGGCACCGTGCTTTGCAGCTGGAAGGGTGTAAAGGAGCTGAGTACCCGGGCTGCATTCCCTCTGGCCGACCATGACATTTTCCCCAATGGCTCCGTGAAGCTCAACGGCGTCAAGTTCTACGGTGACCGGGATCCCGAAGTGATCATTTCCTATGCCACCAGCCTGATCTGCGTCAACGGCGGCGGCCTGATGCCCATTTTCCGGCAGCTGCTGGAAAGCCGCAGCGGCCCCAAGTACCCTGTGAAGGATTTTCAGGCCTATGAAAACGGCGGCATCAGCGGTGAAGTCTGCGGCGAAACGGTGCTGATGGGCTCCATCCAGTTCCTGCAGGAAATGGGGGTTGAGATCCCCGCCGGCACCATGGTCAATCAGGCGGTGTACGTGGCCATCAACGGCAAGTTCTCCGGCCTGTTTGCCATCACCTATACCCGCATGAAGTATTCCGCCTCCGGTCTTGCCACCGTCTGCGCCTACCGCGGCCTGACCCCGGTGATCACCGCTGACGACTTCATGCTCACCGGTCCCTTCCTGAAGGAGAAGTTCGGCGTCAACACCCGCCGCATGGCATTCCCCACCCGGGAGGAAAAGGCGGAGCTGCTGCGCAAGAGCAACCTGGAGGAAGCGTCCGTGCTGGCCCTGACCACCCACGACGGTCTGGCTCCCGCGGCCTACGCCGTCACCGGCGCCCGGGCTCTGAAGACTGCCTGCAATCTGGGCCTGACGATTCACATCATCGGCGGCATTCTGGGTCTGCTGATCATGGCTGCTCTGGCTGTGCTGGGTGCGGTGGAGCTGCTGACTCCCCTGAATGTCCTGCTGTATCAGCTGGTGTGGATGGTGCCCGGCCTGCTGGTTACCGAGTGGACCCGCGCTATCTGATTTTTGGAATTCAAAACGTCCCGAAACGAAAGTGTTTCGGGACGCTTTTTATATTGACGGGACTGTCCGGGGACTCTATAATGGATTCATCACGAAACGGAGTGAGTGCCATGATCATCAAACGCGATTTTAATTATACCCCCAAGGGGAAAAACAGACCTCTGCACATTTACCTGCCCGATGACTATCACGACACCGGGGAACGGTATCCCGTCATGTACTTCTTCGACGGCCATAATCTGTTCACCGACGAGGACGCCACCTACGGCAAGAGCTGGGGCATGAAGGAATTTCTGGACCATTGGGGCAAGAAGATGATCATGGTGGGCATTGAGTGCGGTCATGAGGGCCAGGAGCGGCTCAGCGAATATCTGCCGTACCCTGCCAACAAGGGCAGCCGGTTTGAGATATTCGAGCCCACAGGTGAGGCCACCATGGACTGGATCGTAAACGAGATCAAGCCCTTCATCGACCGGGAGTACCGGACCATCCCCTTCCGAGAGTGCACCGCCATCGGCGGCTCCTCCATGGGCGGCCTGATGGCCCTTTACGCGGTGGCCCACTACAACCGTTGGTTTTCCAAGGGCGCCTGCGTCTCCAGTGCCATCGGTTTCTGTATGCGGCCCCTGATGAGTGATCTGCGCAAAAGTGCCATCAGCCCCGATACCCGGATCTATCTGTCCTGGGGCACCCGGGAGGCCTGGGGCGTCAAGGATCCCGACCGGGAGGACCGCAGCAGCAAGACCTACGGCTGGAACAAGCGGGTGGCGGATCATGCCGAATCCCTCGGCGCGGCGGTGAAGCTCCACTGTCAGGTGGGCGCCGGTCACTGCGAGGCTGACTGGGAAAAGCTGGTTCCGACCTTTATGGACTTTTTGTGGATGAAGTAACGAAAAAGGACCTGTTCTCTCGGGAACAGGTCCTTTATTTATAGTGTCACCATTCTGGGCACGTGGCCCATGGCGGGAATGATCGTCTGGATCAGGTCTGCGGTCTTCAGCCGCAGGGAGGAGGTGTTGATGCAGGGATGGCAGCCAAAATACTCACCCTTGAGGATGTCCTCGTCAATGAGCAGCTGCACCTGATGCTCGGTGTCATTCATCAGACCCAGAATGCTCAGAGAACCCGGAGTAATGTCGAGAAAGCGCTCCATATACTCCGGGGCGGCGAAGGACAGCCGGGAGGAACCGATCTGGTGGGACAGCTGACTGGTCTTGAAGACCTTGTCCCCGGGGATCAACAGAAGATAAAAAGCTGTGCACTGCCGATTGCACAGCAGCAGATTTTTGCAGATGGTGGCGTCCAGCACCTCGTCCACCGCGGCGCAGGCCTCCATGGTCATGGTTGCCTCGTGGTCGATGCGCTGATACGAGATACCCAGCCCGTCCAGGAAATCATAGACCCGGATTTCCTTTTCCAGCCGCCCAGTGCAGTTCGCGGGCCGGCCCTGAACAAGTTCCATAGTTGGTTCCTTCTTTCTTTGATATGCTAACAGTATAGCATATCAAGCCAAAAAGGCAACAAAAAAAGCCCCCGGACGGGAGCGCAGGCCCAAAAATTGAAATGACCCTTGACTGTCTGCTTCTTGTTTGTCTCAAGAAACTCTCATTACAGCCAAGGGTCATTTCATTGAATTCTTGGTATCTAACATCTTTGATTAACCTCTCTTTCTACGGATTTTTGACTCCGGCTTTCTGTGACAAAATTTGTATTGCTTCCGTTGGCATACATTTTGGCTACTTCAAAATTTATATTATCGGAAGATATTTTGAAAGCCTTTGTCTTTGTGGGCCCAGTTTATATTTGTCTGAACCTTGGGTTTTACCTGTACATTGGTATCACCTCTTTGTAGATATAATTTAGCACAAGAAAAATGATTTTTCAAGACGGAAGATTGTACAAAGTGAATAAAAAATTCCTGTGCAAAACACAGAAATGAGTACCATATAGACAGTTGAACGTTGACATCGGGAAGGAGATTTGTTATACTGAATATGTTGGGCGGCCATAACTGGCCGCCCAATTCTTTTTTCTCAGAGATCGAGTTTAAGATCATTCTCCCTGATCCAGCCCCATCTGCGGAGCACTTGGCAGAAGACCCAGCTGAGTACCGCCGGGAGGATGAAGCAGATCAGCGCCATGCCGATCCAGTCCATGGCGGTGATGGCAGCCTTTGCGCCGCTGGCCACATCGTTGATCCAGCCGGTGTAAACGCCGATCTGACCCACAAAGCCGCAGGTGCCCATGCCGGAGGAGACGGGGGAGCCGTTCATTTCCAGCTTGAACAGACAGGTGGCCAGAGGACCTGTGATCATGGATGCCAGCGTGGGCGGGATCCAGATCTTGGGATTTTTGATGATATTGGGCATCTGCAGCATGCTGGTACCCACGCCCTGGGCAACCAGACCGCCCCAGCGGTTTTCCCGGAAGCTTATGACCGCGAAGCCTACCATCTGAGCGCAGCAGCCTGCTACGGCGGCGCCGCCGGCAAGGCCGGTCAGACTCAAAGCCGCGCAGATGGCTGCGGAGGAGATGGGAAGCGTCAGGGCAATGCCCACCAATGCGGACACCAGAATACCCATCAGGAAGGGCTGAAGCTCCGTGGCCCACATGATGGCCTGACCCACCGCACTGGCGGCGGCGCCGATGGGAGCCGCGATGAGGGCGGCAACGCCGACACCTGCCAAAATCGTCACGATGGGCGTCACCAGAATGTCCACCTTGGTCTCCTTGCTCACCAGCTTGCCGCATTCACAGGCCGCGATGGCCACGAAATAGACAGCCAGAGGACCACCTGCGCCGCCCATGGCGTTGGCGGCGAAGCCCACGGGGATCAGCGAGAAGAGGACCAGCCCCGGAGCCCGGAGGGCGGCGCCGATGGCCACGGCGATGCCGGGACCGACCATCAGGGATGCAAGAGCGCCGATGGTGTAGCTGATCTGGTTTTCGCCGGAGGCATCCTTGATGGTGACGATGGCGTTGTTAAGGAACGCGATGCCGAACTGGGAGCCGATGGTGTTCAGGATGGTGCCCACCAGCAGCGTGCAGAACAGACCTTGTGCCATGGCGCCCAGGGCGTCGATGCCGTATCGCCTGCCGGAGAAGACGATGTCCTTGCGTTTGAGAAATTCTTTGATTTTTGCCATTTTTTGTTTCACCTTTCCATAAGTATGACAGCTCATGGAAGAAAGAAACGTCAGCCTCTGCTGACCCTAGGCAGCTCGGGGAGCTCATGGCGGCGGTGCGGGGGAACTGTCGTGCCGCGTAAGACTCTCAGCTGTCTTCAGTGCCGGACCGCGCCTGCCCAGCCTCTGGACGGCGTGGTCCTTGGTCCGATCTTCACGAACCGGAAACAATGAAAATATTATACCAGCCCGTTCACCCGGTGTCAATATTGCGCCTGCGGCAGAAAAGCACCCCCGGATTTTCTCCGGGGGTGCTCCGCCATTGGGTTATGCCAGCTGACCGGGAAGCTTCAGCTTTTCTTTGAGCGGGAAACGGGCGTCGAAGGCGTCCACATCCTCGTCACGGACAAAGTATCCCGGCGGATCGGCATAGGTGCCGGTGACGCCAGCAAGATACCCCACCGTCAGCTCCTTCACCATGAAAAATGGTGTGGGCTCGCTGCGGGGAAGTCCGTCGTAGAAGATGCCCTTGCTTTGAGAAGGGATGAAGCCGAAACGGCCGTAGTAGGCGCTGCTTCCGGTGATGGCCACCGCGCCGCAGCCCAGTGACTTCGCCAGCGCCAGGGAATGGCGCACCAGTGCGCTGCCGATGCCCCGGCGCTGATGCTCGGGCGCAACGGACAGGGGACCGAAGATGACGATGGGAAGGCAGCTGCCGTCATCACAGGTGATGCTGGCCCGGCTGTACATGATGTGTCCCAGAATGAGGCCCTCTGCTTCTGCCACCAGGCTCAGCTGCGGAATAAACTCCGGCAGACTCCGCAAGCAGTGCAGCACATAGTGCTCCACGCAGCCGGGGCGGTAGACATTCCAGAATGCCTCACGGGTCAGGTTTTCGACGATGGCGTAATCGTCAGAGGTCTCTGTGCGGATGATAAGTTTTTTCATTGTGATCCTCCTGAAAATTTTGTTTTTTCGGATCAGATCACAATCTCCAAGGTGTTGTTCTTCAAACAGCATTCTCCAGTTTTCGAATTCGGGCAGTGCCCGTTTATTTATCATAGCATAATCAGAACATGATGGCAAGAAATGGAGCGCAAATTGCAGTTTGGCGTGCTGCCGAAGGCCGCACAATCCAAAATTCGAAATGCAGCATGATGGTGTGCGCAAAACGCAGGATTTAAACTGTATTTGAAGAAAACTCCTTAATTTTGCATTCTGCATTTCGGGCACCTGTCCGATAAACTGTAATTCGCAAGAAAAACCCGCTGCGGTGAAAGCCGCAGCGGGAATATTATTTCTCAGCCGTTCAGCCGGGCTTCCACCACTTCCTGGAGATCCTCATACGCAACAGAGCTGACGAATACTGCCAGAATGATGCCGTTTTCATCCACGATGGTGGTGTAGGGGTAGGTGCCGCGGCCACCCAGGGCGGAGTAGAAGCCGCCGGTCAGACCCATTTCGTCCAGCGCATAGTCTGTGGCGAAAATGATGTTGGAGTCAGCGTAATATTTGCCGATGTACTCCGGAGCGGTTTCATTGCCCAGACTGGAGTGAACGGCCACCACGGTGACGTTTTCTGCATAGTCTGTGGCGATCTGGTCGAAGTAGGGCAGCTCGTTGACGCAGGGGGTGCACCAGGTGCCCCAGAAATTGATGACGGTGATCTTGCCGGTGGCGGTGGGATCGATGGTCTCCTCGGTGATGCCATCGGGGGTGATGATCCTCAGGTTGTCACTGTAACACAGATCACCCACCTCGTTGCCCCGCTCGGTGTCGGAGACCACAGGGGAAGCGGGAGCGGCGGAGTCTTCCATCCAGTAGTAGCCGATGGCGAAAATCAGCACGGCGGCCATCACGATGGCGGTTGCAGCGCGGGTGATGGTGCGGCGCTTTGCCATCTTGGCTTCATGGGCCTTGCGCGCTTCGTCGGAAGCGGCGGGGATCTCATTTTCCTTCAGAAGGACCTTGCTTCCCTTGAAGGAGATGGCCTTGGTGGGGCAGACGCCGATGCAGTCGCCGCAGCTGATGCATTCCTGGTCGCCTACACGGTGAATGTCCACCTTGCAGTGGCTGACGCACAGATTGCAGTGGGTACACTTGGCATCGTCCACCTTGACACCGAAGAAGGAAATCTTATTGAACAGGCCGTACAGTGCACCCAGGGGACACAGGAACCGGCAGAACAGCCGGAAAATGAACACACAGCCCACCACGGTGCTGATCATCAGCAGGAATTTCCAGGTGAAGATGGGGCCCAGCATGGAGAAATAGCTGGCGTTGACCTTGTTGGAAAGCAGCAGCAGGCCGCCCTCGATGGTGCCGGCGGGGCAGATGTACTTGCAGAAGGCGGGCAGGGGAGTGTCCTTGAAGGCGTAGATGATGGGAATCAGGAACACAAAGACCACCAGGATCACATATTTCAGGTAAGACAGGATCCGGGTCACGGGGCTCTTGCCCATCTTGGGGGTTTTGATCTTGTACAGCAGCTCCTGGATCAGACCGAAGGGGCAGAACCAACCGCAGATCATCCGGCCGAACATGATGGAGTACAGCAGCAGAATGCCGCCCACATACCAGATGGTGGAGTGGTCTGCGCTGAAGGAGCCCTGCAGGGAGCCCAGGGGACAGGCGCCGATAGCGCCGGGACAGGAATAGCAGTTGATACCCGGGACGCAGAACTGCTTGGAAGAGCCGGTGTAGATGTTGCCGGAGATGAAGCCCTTCAGATTGGCGTTAAACAGCAGCGCGCAGTAGAGCTGGATGATCTTACGGCGGCTGGGAATCCATTTTTTCAGTTTCTCTTTCATATGTATCACCCCAATCCGACGCATTCGGTGCAGATATTGACGGCCTTGGTCAGCACATCGGCGGTGCCGCCGGTGCAGAAGCCAAAAATCAGGAACAGCAGTGCAATCACGGCGATGGCGTTGCGGATCTTGTTGATCCAGCAGGGGCAGGGGAGCTTGACATCGGAGGAGACCTTCGCCTCGGCGGGAGCAGTCTTCAGCAGTGAGATCTCGGCTTCCATGCTCTTGCGGCCGCGGTATGCGGCACCGACGGCGAAGCCGAAGGCGGGAGCCAGGCAGCACAGCAGAATGGAGATGTTGCGGATCATGGAGTCATTGATCTGACTCTGGTGGAAGGCATCGGGCTGCAGGGCGATCCAGAAGAACACCGCACCGCCTGCGGCCAGCAGTACAGCCAGAATGATCCGGTCAGTTCTGCGCTTTGCCACCTGGGCCAGGATAGCGGCCTGCAGCTCTTCGCCGCATTTGCCCAGATCCAACTTGGCGCGCATACGCTTCAGGGTCATGGCTGGATTTTTGGAAACGGCCCGTTTGGAATCATCCGCAGGCAGGATCAGCTCCAGAACAAAGCCCAGGATCACCAAAGCCAGACACAGATACACAGGGATGGCGATGGGGGAGAAGGCGGCGGCAACCGCTTCCCGGGAAAAGGCTCCGTCACCGGAGCGGTAAATGCCGAGGCAGGCCCAGATCAGGCAGGCACCGGCGACGGCGATGGAAACGCCCGACGCAATGCCGCAGATCCTGCGGATGCGCTGAGAGGTGCTTTTTGTCATATTCTAACCTCCGGAGGAGAATTTTTGCCTGAATAGTATAGCACACATGAATTTGAAAGTAAATGGTCCCGGAAGAATATTAAGGTTTCATAAAGATTTAGAAATACTTTAATATATCGAATTGAAAAACCTTGCATTTTATGTAAGAAAGTGGTACACTAGAATGGATTCTGTATGCACAGAAGAATTTGCAGAAATACACAGCGAAAGGCGAAGACAGATGAACAAAAAAGGCATTGCAAAGGTGTCGCAGATGATGCTGCTTGTCCTCCTGACGGCAGCGGTTCTCATCGGTGCGATTCCCGTAACACAGGTTCAGGCCTCTTCCTATCAGAGCTCGGGCATCGAGCTTCTGGAGGATCTGAAGGTGGACTACTCGAAGTTTATTGACGACTCCGTGATGTTCCAGCTGCCTGCCACCATTGATCCGGACCAGGAAATCTCCGTGATCATCACCACAGACATCATCAACCTGATGGATGCTTATGAAGCAACGGACAAGACTATGAGCTTCGGCGAATATGCCCTGTCCAGCGAGGAAGCAGCCTCCATCGAGCGGCAGATCGCCCAGCGTAAGGCAGAGATTCTGGCCCGGCTGGACGAACTGGAAATCGCTTACACCACCGGCGAAGATTACTCTGCGCTGCTGACCGGTTTTGAGATCGTCATCAAGGGCAGCGACTTCGAGGCGACCTGCCAGTCCCTGGGCGAGGGCGAAAAGGCAGTCATCGGTGAGAAGTATCAGAAGGCGGAGACCGAACTGGTGGAGAATACCGTCAATGTTTATGAGACCGGTATTTTCAACAGCTCCGACGTCGCCTATGACGGCTCCGGCATGGTCGTGGCGGTTCTGGATACCGGCCTGGATTCCAACCACTCCGCTTTCTCTGTTGAGAATTTTACCTCCGAGAAACTGGGCATGACCTATGAGGATGTGGCTGCTGTTGTCAGCAAGACCACGGCCAGCAAGATGCACGGCGGCCTGGGCGTCGACGATGTTTACATCAACGAGAAAGTGCCCTTCGGCTATGACTATGCCGACAACGACCCCGACGTCTACTCCACCCACAACAACCACGGCACCCATGTTTCCGGCGTCATCGTCGGTAAGGACGACACCATCACCGGCGTTGCTCCCAACGCACAGCTGGTGTCCATGAAGATTTTCTCCGACGTGTATGACAGTGCCATCAGCTCCTGGATCCTCTCCGCTCTGGAGGACTGCGTGATCCTGGGCGTTGACGTGATCAACATGTCCCTGGGTACCGCTGCGGGCTTCAGCCGTGAATCCGACGAGGAAGTCCTCAACGGTGTTTATGACAAGATCCGCGAAGCCGGCATCAGCGTTGTGGCAGCTGCCTCCAACAGCTACTCCTCCGCTTACGGCTCCGACGCCAACGGCAACCTGGGTCTGACCACCAACCCCGATACCGGTACCGTCGGTTCCCCCTCCACCTATGCAGGTGTTCTGTCCGTTGCCTCCATCAGCGGCACCGAGACTCCCTACCTGCTGTACGGTGAAACCATCATCTACTTCGATGAATCCAACAACGGCGCAGCCGAGGAAAACAACTTCTGTGAGACTCTGCTGGGCGATAAGGATTCCATCGAGATCGAATATGTCGTGATCCCCGGCGTCGGCCGCAGCGCGGACTACTCCGGCATGGATGTTACCGGTAAGATCGCACTGGTACGCCGCGGCGACAATACCTTCGAGGAGAAGGCAATGATCGCGGAAGCCCAGGGCGCTGCTGGTATCATTATTTATAATAATGTATCCGGTGAAGTGAAGATGAACGTGGGCGACGCCAAGCTGGCTGTCTGCTCCATCTCTCAGGACAACGGTGAGATGCTGGCTGCTGCCGGCGGCGGCAAGCTGAAGATCAGTAAGGCCCAGACCTCCGGTCCCTTCATTTCCGACTTCTCCTCCTGGGGTCCCGCACCCAGCCTGGAGATCAAGCCCGAGATCACCGGTCACGGTGGTAATATCCTGTCTTCTGTCACCGGCGGCGGCTACGACCGTCTGTCCGGTACCTCCATGGCATGCCCCAACCTGGCAGGCGTCGTGATCCTGCTGCGTCAGTATGTTGTGGAGAACTTCCCTGAAATCGCTGATAACAATGTGGAAGTTGCCGCAATGGTCAACAAGCTGCTGATGTCCACCGCGGATATCGCGCTGAACACCAACGGCCAGCCCTACGCTGTCAGAAAGCAGGGTGCAGGCCTTGCCAACCTGGTCAGCGCTACCGAGACTCCCGCCTACATTACCACCTATGATGAAGATGGTAAGGAAATGGACAAGACCAAGCTGGAGCTGGGCGACGACATCGAGAAGAACGGTGTCTACGAGATGTCCTTCACCGTCAACAACGTCGGCGGGAAGAGCCTGGCCTATGAGCTGGGCGCCTACGTCATGACCGAAGGCGTCAGCGATACCAAGACCAATTCCGGTAAGACCACCGTCACCGAAGAGGCCTACATTCTGGAAGGCGCCACCGTTGAGATCATCTGCGTCAACGGCGAGGCAGTCAAGGGAGACAAGATCTCTGTGGATGCCCAGTCCACCGCTGATGTTCAGGTCCGCATCACCCTGAGCGATGCCGACAAGGCATATCTGGATGAGTCCTTCGCCAACGGCATGTATGTGGAAGGCTACCTGACTCTGAAGGCCACCAAGGGTACCGATATCGATCTGAGCGTGCCTTACCTGGCTTACTACGGCGACTGGACCGTGGCTCCCATGTTTGACCTGGAGTACTATGATACCCACGCCGATGAGCTGGACGAGGGCATCGACGAAGAGGACAAGACCAAGGCTGACGCCTATGCCACCCGCCCCATCGGCGGCGTCGAGGGCGACTATGTCAGCTACCTGGGTGCTTACTACTTCCTGCAGAATCCCAAGGACATGGTCATCTCCGCCAATAAGGATTACATCGCCCTGTCCAACCAGGAGGGCACCATCCACTCCCTGCGCTTCGTCTGGGCCGGCCTTCTGAGAGGTGCGGAACGGATCGACATCACCATCACCGATGACACCACCGGCGAAGTGGTCTTCGAGACCGTGGACACCGACGTCCGCAAGTCCTATGGCGACGGCGGCTCCATCTATCCTGCCAACGTCGAAATCGAGTTCGACACCATGGACTATAACTTCTCCAACAACACCAGCTTCACCGTGAAACTGGAGGGTTACCTGGACTACGGCGACGGCGGCAAGGAAACCAATCTGAAGAATGTTTTCGAATTCCCCCTGACTGTGGACTTTGAGGCTCCCACTCTGACGGATGTGGAATTCTATTATGAGTACGACAAGACGCTGGAAAAGAATCGTCTCTACGCCAAGGCTGCCATCTATGACAACCACCATGCCATGTCTGCCCAGCTGGGCTACGTCGGCATGGGCGCCGACGAGGACGGCAACGAGGTTGCTGAGCTCAAGTCCTTTGAGCAGTTCATGAAGCCTGTCTACTCCCAGCGCAACAGCACCACCTATGTGACCTTCGAACTGACAGATCACATCTATGACATCAAGGAAAATTCCCTCAATGAAAATTCCTTTGTCATCACCTGCTATGACTACGCGCTGAACTACGCTACATACGAAGTCAAGCTGCCTGACAATTATACGGACTTCTACTTTGATGCGCTGGAAGAGGGCATCACCCTGAGCCCCAACGAGGTCTTCTCTCTGGAGCCTCTGGTCTATCCCACCACCGAGTGGGCAGAGCTGCTGGAGTTCACCTCCTCCAAGCCCAGTGTTGCCCGTATCGTCAACAACAAGATCGTGGCTACCGCCTCCGGCAGCGCGGTCGTCAAGGTCCGCGATCCCCAGACCAATGAGAGCATCACCTTTAAGGTGAATGTCCTTTCTGAGGATGACGAGAACTACCGCCGCTATGACAAGCCTGTCGCCGACGTCTTCGAGCTGACCGGTTACCAGACCACCAAGGCCTACTACCAGATCAACAGCGAGGATAAGGAGATCGGTGATACCGGCGATATCCGGTTCTTTGAGGGCAATTACAACCTGTCCATGTACCCCTCCGAGTCCGTCTACCTCAACTACAAGCTGGACGCTTACTTCCCCAACGATACCACCGTTGAGTATGAGACCAGCAACGACAGCATCGTCAAGATCGATGAGTACGGCAACGTTACCGCTGTGGCAGAGGGCTTTGCCTCCGTCACCATCAAGGTCATGATGGACGGCAGAAGCACCTACTACTCTGAAACTGTTTCCGTGGAAGTCAAGGATCCTTACATCACCAACGGCGGCGCAAGCCTGTCCCACTACTTCGGCAACGGCGGCGTGGTCATGATCCCCGAGGACCTGTCCCTGACCGAAATCGGCAACTTCGCCTTCGCAAACTTCGACTATGTTGAGAAGACCCCCGAAGAGCTGCTGATCGATGACAAGGAAACCTCCAAGCAGTGGTACATCGGTGAAAACACCGTCACCAAGGTCGTGATTCCCGAGGGTGTCGAGAAGATCGGTGCCTATGCCTTTGCAAATCTGACCGCTCTGGAAGAGGTCATCCTGCCTTCCACCCTGAATGCCATTGAGTACGGTGCCTTCTACGGCTGTACCTCCCTGCAGAAGATCACCTTCAGCGGCGAGAACAATCTGCAGATCATCAACCAGAACGCATTTGAAAACTGCGCCCTGCAGGGTACCGTGGATCTGAGCTCCGTGTGCATCATTTCCGCCTATGCCTTTGCCGGCAATACCGACCTGGAAGGTGTCATCACCTCCGACAGCCTGCTGTCCATCGGTCAGTATGCCTTCGCTGGCTGTGAGAGCCTGTCCGATATGACCATCACCGCAGCCAAGGTCAAGTACGGCGCCTATGCCTTCACCGGCTGCGACTCCCTGAAGAGCTTCTATGTCAACGCTTCCGTCCTGCCTGAGGGTATGTTCTACGAGGCCGAGGGCCTGCAGAGCGTTACCATCGGCCCCGACGTCAATGACATCGGCGAGTTCGCTTTCCGCGACACCGACATCGAGACTCTGGAAGTCAAGTCCGGCAGCCAGGCCTACAAGGCCCAGTCTGCAAGCTACATTCTTTCCGCTGACGGCAAGACCCTGGTGGCTGTGGCTCCCAGCGTGGAGGGTGCATTCACCGCATCCAACATCGGCGGCGCCAATGTTACCGCCCTGGCCAGCGGCGCATTCTCCCACAACACCGATGTGACCTCTGTCGAGCTGCCCGGCGTCACCGTTCTGGGCGACTATGCCTTCGGTTCTTCCAACAGCCTGGCCTCCGTCAAGCTGGGAAGCCTGACCAGGATCGGCGAGTATGCCTTCTTCGAGACTGAGATCACCGAGCTGCCCGCCTTCACTGCCCAGACTGAGATCGGCAAGTACGCCTTTGCCTTCACCGACATCACCTCCGTCACCATTCCCGACGGCATGACCATCGAAGAGGGCGTCTTCAGCGAGTGCCTGAGCCTGGAGTCCATCACCATCGGCAACGATGTTACCATCGGCAACTACGCCTTCAGCATCAATAAGGACTATGCCTTCACCGTTGAAAGCTACACCGAGGAGGTCAACGCCATCGGCGCCGTGGCTGTCCCCGTTGAGGGCCAGGAGGTCGAGTCCGACGAGACTGTGGCTGAGCCCGACGAGAACACCTCCATGACCATGGAGGGCGGCGAGACCACCGAAGAGGAAGAGATGATCGGTCTGGAGGCAACGGAGCAGAAGTACTTCTACTACACCTTCGCTACCAAGCTGAATTCTCTGACCATCGGTGACAATGCCGTCATCGGCGACAACGCCTTCTCCGGCGCCGCCTCCCTGGAGTCCGTGACTCTGGGCAAGAACGCCGAGATCGGCTACATGGCCTTCTACAACAACTCCAGCCTGAAGGAAATCGACCTGTCCACTGCCAAGTCCATCGGTGACTATGCCTTCTCCGGCGACGTCTACTACATCTGCATTGATGACTCCATGGCTTACGCAGCAGTCAGCGCCGACGGCTTCTACATCTACACCTACCATGCACCTCAGCTGCAGTCCGTGAATGTTGCCGCTGCCGAGTCCATCGGCGAGTATGCATTTGCCTACTGCCGCGAGATGACCGATGTGGTTCTGAATCCCGCCATCACTGAGATTCCCCAGTACGCCTTCGCAGGCTGCGTGGCTCTGACCAACATCGACATGAGCAACATCACCACTGTCGGCGATTATGCCTTCATCGAAGACGAGGCTCTGACTGAAGTCAATCTGCCTGTGGCTGAGTCCATCGGCGAGTATGCCTTCGTCTACTGCGACGGCCTGACCACCGTGAACCTGAGCGAACAGGGCACCGACATCGCAGAGGGCACCTTCGCCTACTGTGAGCAGCTGGCAACCGTCGGCAATCTGGCAGTCACCGAAAACATCGGCGATTATGCCTTTGCCTACACTGCTCTGACTGAGCTGGATCTGAGCGGTGCCGTCAGCGTCGGTACTAACGCCTTCCTGAAGGAAGAGCTGACTCCCGTCACCGTCACTCTGGGTGAGAATCTGACCTCCCTGGGCGACAACCCCTTCGCACTGTGTCAGGTTGCACCCTTCGGCCTGTCCGAGATTACCAGCTTCAACGGCACTGATGTGGAAACCAATATCAACACCTACGACATCAGCGACAGCGTCCACGTCATTGACGGTTCTCTGTACTGCCAGACCGAATCCGGCCTGGAGCTGATCACCTACGCGGGCATCGATCCTGTCAATGTCAAGGTCGATGAGGACACCGTCCGTATCACCGCCTACGCCTTCGCAGGCAGCGATGTACAGATGGTCACCCTGCCCGTGGCCACCACTTCCATCGGCCACAAGGCATTCTTCGGCTGTGAGGATCTGCATACTGTGGTCTTCGGCAGCCACACCGCTCCCATCCTGGAGGAGGAGTTCGACTCCGCCTACTATGATTCCCTGGAGCATATCCCCGGCAGCGGCGATTTCGGTACCTACACCGATTACGTCGGCAATGAGGTCGTCATTGAGCCCATGGAAATCGTGCCCTACTTTATGTGGAACGCCACCGGCGGCATGTATTCCAACGTCCTGTACGGTGCAAACTTCGTGGACTATGTGGGCTGCGTGGAAGAAAAGCTCACCATGGTGCGCCCCGTCAACGGCCAGAATTACGACTCCTTCATCATGGGTCAGTACTTCGATATGGTCATCGACGGCCCTGCCGCTCCCGACAGAACCACTCTGGCAGCCATCAAGGCCATCAAGTCCATCCCCGAGAAGGTCGGCTACAGCGATGCAGCACTGGTTGAGGCAGCCCGCGCCGCCTACACAAAGATCGCTACCATCGAGCAGCAGGCTCTGGTCACCAACTACGCTGACCTGATCTCCGCCGAGCAGAGAATCATCGCTCTGACTCCCGCTGAGGAGGGTGAGGTCGCGGAAGGTGAGACCCAGCCCGTTGAAGGTGAGCAGACCGAGCAGACGGAGAAGCCCGAACAGACCGGCTCCGGTGTTGACGCAGGCTCCGTTGCCCTGATTGCGATCCTGGCAGTTCTGCTGGGCGGCTGCGTTACTGAGGTGGTCCTGTCCGAGAAGAAGGGGTACGACAGCGTTGTGCTGGCTGCCCTGAACAAGGCTGGCCACGCCGTGATAACCGGCTGCGTCAAGGCCTGGAAGTGGCTGAGTGCTGCGGTCAAGAGCCTGAGTGCAAAGCTGGGCCGGAAGAAGCCCAAGGCAGAGGCAGAAGCCCCCGCTGCAGAGACTCAGACCGAAGAGGCAGAAGAGTCTCAGAACTAAATGAATGACACTCCGATAAGCCGCAGTCGGGAAACCGGCTGCGGCACCCGGAGCGTCCGCGTGTATTTAAAGGAAGATGCGTTACATGAATCGTAAAATCAAAGCTTTGCTGACAGCGTGCCTTCTTCTGGTGACCGTGATGTTTGTTACCGGCTGTGCCGAGGAAGCAAACCCCTACGAGGTCAACGACGCCGAAGGCTACAACGTCAGCGTCAGATACGACGCCAACGGCGGTATCTTCACCACGAACACCTCCGTGATCGTGGACTCCTACAACATTTCCGGCATGACTCCGGATAACAACGGCAATGCGGAAATCGCACTGCTGTCTCCCGATGATTCCCGCAGAGGCAATGACGCCTTTACCGCCGTCAACAACGGCTATTTCCTGGCCGGTTGGTACACCGAGCGTATCGAGCAGGCTGACGGCACCTATACCTATGCCGGAAAATGGGATTTCGAATCCGACATTCTGGCTGTCAACGCAGAAGAAGCCCATACTTCCGCAGAGCCCGTCGTGACTCTGTATGCAGCCTGGGTCCCCATGTTTGAGATTGAGTTTTATAATCTGGATTCCGGAGAGTATCTGGACAGCTATGCATTCAATCCCACCACCGCCGATGCTCTGAAGATCCCTGCCTGGGATGAAGAGACCGGCGCCATCGAAATGTATCATTTCCCCGAACGCTCCGGCTACACCTTCAGTGGTGTCTACTATGACGCCGCAGGCGCCGAGCCCGTGGAGACTGAGACCATCACCCACAGCGGCACCATCAACTATACGGACGGCACCGCTCAGGACCATATCATGAAGCTGTATGTGGACTGGACCGAGGGTGAGTGGTACCACATCTATAATGTCGAGCAGTTCCTGGACAATGCCAGCGTCAACGGCAACTATGTCATCCATGCCGACCTGGACTTTGCCGAGGAAATCTGGCCCACCTCCCTGATGTACGGCAGCTTCGCCGGCTCCATCCAGGGCAACGGCCACACCTTCTCCAACATTGAAGTTATTCAGACCAACAACGCAAAGGTCAACGCCGGCCTCTTCGGCGCCCTGACCGAAACCGCTGAGATCACCGGTCTGACCCTCGAAAACGTTACCTTTACCATCAAGGCCGGCGCCCGTATGGCCGGTACCAGCTTCGGCCTGTTGACCGGCAGCCTGTCCTCTGAGGCCGTGCTGACGGATGTTCAGATCCTGGGCAGTATCCTGCAGATCGACTCCGGCTGCTACTTTGGCGTGGATGACTATGTCATTGGCCTGCTGTGCGGTATGGGTGACGCCTCCCAGCTGGATTACTCCGGCATCAGCTGTGCAGCAGTGGGCGATTCCCCTGAACTGCTGACCATCACCGTGGAAGAAAACAGTGTGACGGTGGTATTTGTGAATCAATAACGAAATGCGGACAAACACATTTCCAAATAAAATATCAAAAGGAGCGAAACCATGAGCAAAAGAATTTTGTCCCTGATTCTGTGCATGACCTTGTGCATCAGTATGGCCGCCATGTTCTCCGGCTGCGGAAGCTCTTCCGCTGACGCCTTCGTCATCATGACCGAGCAGCTGGACGGCCTGTTTAACCCCTTCTATTACACCGCTGCCGCTGACGGAACCATCGTCAGCATGACCCAGATCGGCATGCTGGGCGCTGACTACGTTAATGGCGAAATCGAAGTTGCCTACGGCGACAACGAAGCCGTTGTCGTTAAGGACTACGAGATCGTCGAAAACAAGGACGGCACTGTTACCTATAACTTCGTCCTGAAGAACGGCATCCTGTTCTCCGATGGCCATCCCCTGACCATGGAAGACGTGCTGTTCAACATGTATGTCTACCTGGATCCTGTCTACACCGGTTCCAACACCATGTACTCCACTGACATTATCGGTCTGAGCGAGTACCGCACCCAGACCGTCGGCTCCGGCTCCTCCGACAGCGACGATTTGATCTCCTCCCAGGCTACCTCCAGAGCCCAGGCCCGTGTCAACGAGCTGGTCAACCTGTTCAACTCTGAGATCAAGGCTTCCGTCACCAGCGAAGTCGGCTACGAGGCTATGAAGTCCGCCATCGCTGCCCACTCCATCAGCTCCGGCTACAAGTCCGCCATCTCCAACAACCCCTCCGAGATCACCAACGAGGACCTGCTGGCTGACTACGAGTACGCTCTGAAGCTGTTCAAGGAAGAGCTGGAGTCCGACTACACCGGCGCCCAGGAGTCCTTCACCGATGAGCCCTATAAGTCCCACGAGGAATTCAAGGACGAGATCTTCTGCTTCATGTACACCGAAGGCTATGTGGAAGTCAAGTACGCCGAAGGCGCTGACGGCAAGATCGACCGTACCACCATCGAGACCCTGACTCCCCAGTATCCTTCCAGCGTCAACAGCAAGGAAGCTGCCATCGACTACGTCTACAATGACGTCATCGCCCGTCAGCTGAACATCGTTCTGCAGTACTGGGGCACTGCCAACACTCTGATGACCGAGTACACCGCAAAGGCCAAGGAAGTCATCCTGCACGAGAACGTCGCAAGCGACGGCAGCCTGGCTGTTGAGTCCATCGAGGGCATCGTCTCTCTGGGCCACACCGATGCCGCAGGCTCCACCATCACCGTGGGTGGCACCGATTACGTTATTGCTTCTGCCCACAATGAGGACGGCACCGTCGCCAACGAGGGCGAGTACGACGTTCTGCAGATCACCATCGACGGCGTTGACCCCAAGGCAATCTGGAACTTCTCCTTCACCGTCGCTCCCCAGCACTACTACGGCGAGGGCAGCTCCGTTGCAGTTGACATCGCCAACAACAAGTTCGGCGTTGAGTTCGCAAGCTACGACTTCATGACCGACACCATTCAGTCCACCAGAAACATCAAGATCCCCATGGGTGCCGGCGCCTACAAGGCTACCGACGCTTCCAACGGCGAGGCTGGCGAGAGCACCTTCTACACCAATAACGTTGTCTACTTCAAGGCCAACGAGAACTTCACCACCGTCGGTGAGGGACTGGAGAACGCCAAGATCGAAAAGATCCGTTACCAGGTCGTCTCCTCCAACAACGCCATCGCTGCTCTGGAGAGCGGCACCGTCCACTACATCTCCCCCTTTCTGACCACCGACAACTACGAGAAGCTGGAGAAGCTGGCTTCCAAGGGCATGATCACCCTGACCACCGACCAGCTGGGTTACGGTTACATCGGCGTCAACTCCGCCAAGATCAACGACATCAACCTGCGTAAGGCTATCATGTGCGCCATGAATACCTCTCTGGCACTGGACTACTACCGTGCCGGTACCGCTTCTCAGATCTACTGGCCCATGTCCCTGGTCTCCTGGGCACATCCCACCGGCGATGACCGCACCGACAACGGCTTCGATTATCCCCAGCTGGGCACCTGGAATCAGGACATCGCCCGCAGCAACATTGAAAAGTACATGCAGGAAGCAGGCGTCAGCGCAGGCGACAGCTCCCTGAAGGTCACCTTCACCATCGCAGGCTCCTCCCTGCAGGATCACCCCACCTACAAGGTCTTCCGTGACGCAGCAAACCTGCTGAACGAACTGGGCTGGGAGGTTGAGGTCGTCTGTGACACCCAGGCTCTGACCAAGATCAACACCGGTTCTCTGGAAGTCTGGGCAGCAGCATGGTCCTCCGCTCTGGACCCCGATATGTATCAGGTCTACCACAAGGACTCCTCCGCTACCTCCACCCTGGCATGGGGCTACAACTACATCAAGACCAGCGGCTCCGCTGAAGAAATGAGCATCCTGGATGATCTGTCCGACCTGATCGACGAGGCCCGTGAGACCAACGACAAGGCTGTCCGTGCCGAGCTGTACCAGCAGTGCATGGAGCAGATCCTGGATCTGGCCATCGAGCTGCCCGTTTACCAGCGTAGTGTTCTGTACGCTTACAACTCCAAGATCATCAACTCCTCCAGCATGCCCGAGGAGTCCGAGATGAACCCCTACTCCTCCCCCCTGGACCGCATCTGGGAAATCGAATTCGCCAAGTAAGAGCGGAGTGATTAAATGTTTAAGTATATCGCGAAACGAATCGCATATTCCATCCTGATCCTTCTGGGCGTTTCCATGATCATCTACTTCCTCATCCGGCTGATGCCCGTTGACTTCATTCAGAGCAAGATCAACGCCATCAACCAGGGTGGTGCGACGGTCAGTGAGGAAACGGTCACCGCCATGTACGAAATGTACGGCCTGGGAGACGACAGCCTGAAGGGCATCCTGAAGGGCTATTTCACCTGGTTGGCCGCTCTGGCCCGGTTTGACCTGGGTACCAGCTTTGTCTACGGCATCCCCGTGGCACAGGTTATCGTGGAGCATATGGGCATTTCCTTTGCCATCGCTCTGATCGCTACCATTTTTGAGTTCATGATCGCCATCCCTCTTGGCATCACCGCCGCAACTCATCAGTACAGCTTCCGGGACTATGTGGTCACCGTGCTGGTCATGATCGGCATCAGCCTGCCTTCCTTCTTCTTCGGCCAGATGCTCAAGAGCATCTTCTCCCTGAAGCTGGGCTGGTTCCCGGTTTCCGGTCTGGTTGACGCAACCGCATCCTATACCGGCATCTCCCTGCTGATCGACTATGCACGGCATTGCTTCATCCCCATTCTGACCATCGTGATTCTGTCCATCGGCGCCAGAATGAGAATGACCAGAGCCAACATGCTGGAGGTTCTGAACTCTGACTACATCCGTACCGCCCGGGCAAAGGGTCTGAAGGAGAAGGTCGTCATCAACAAGCACGCCTTCCGCAACACCCTGATCCCCCTGGTCACCTCTCTGGCTGGCCTCCTGCCCAGCCTGTTCTCCGGCGCCATCATCACCGAGCAGGTCTTTGACCTGCCCGGTATCGGTAACATCGCGCTGGACGCCATGAACCGCGGCGACATCCCCTTCATCATGGGCTACAACATGTTCCTGGCCATGCTGAGTGTCCTGGGTGTATTGCTTGCCGACCTGATGTACGGCGTGGTTGACCCCAGAGTCAAACTTGAGTAAAGGAGGCACATTATGGACGAACTGAAAAACAAGCAGGCAGAGCCTGAAGTTGTCGATACCGAAGTGCCTCTGGACAAAAATGTCCGGCTCATGTCTCCCACCCGCATGGTGGTCCGCCGGTTCTTCCGGTCCAAGCTCAGTATTCTGGGCCTTGTGATGGTCATCAGCCTCTTCCTGTTCAGCTTTGTGGGTCCGCTGTTCTTCGCGGACACCACTGCCGATTACTCCGACGACACCAAGTGGGGTGAGATCGAGCTGGATGAAAGCGGCAAGACCGAATACGCCATTTCCGAAACCACCTACACCGTAGGCGGTGCGGAGTACACCGTCCGCCAGACTACTGAAAAGTATCTGAAGGACAATTTCCTGGCCACTGCTTCCTCCGAGCATATCATGGGCACCGACAACGAGGGCTATGATATCTTCGTGCGTCTGATGTACGGCGGCCGTATTTCCCTGACTGTCAGCTTCATCGCCGTTTTCCTGATCACCATCCTGGGCGTTATCCTGGGCGGTATTGCAGGCTTCTTCGGCGGCTGGATCGACAATCTGATCATGCGTATCTGCGACGTTCTGATGTGCCTGCCCGGCGTCCCCATTCTGCTGATCATCAGCACCATTCTGGATGCCTCCGACATCGACGCCAAGTACCGCATTTACCTGCTGATGATCTACCTGACCTTCATTTCCTGGACCGGCACCGCCCGTCTGGTCAGAGGTCAGATCCTGTCCCTGCGTGAGCAGGAGTACATGGTGGCTGCGGAAGCCATGGGCTACTCCACCAGCCGCAAGATCTTCAAGCACCTGATCCCCAACGTCATGCCCCAGCTGATCGTTCAGATGTCTCTGAGCCTGGGCAGCATGATCCTCTACGAAGCAACCCTGTCCTATCTGAACCTGGGCGTCAAGGCTCCCTACGCAGCATGGGGCAGCATGATCAACATCATTTCCACCAACCAGGACATTCTGCAGAATCATCTGAATGTCTGGGTGCCTGCCGGCGTTTGTATCGTCATCGCTGTTCTGGGCTTCAACTTTGTGGGCGACGGTCTTCGTGACGCCCTTGACCCGAAAGCGAGGAGATAAGCTATGAGTATTTTCAAAAAAGAAAAGGGCACTCGCAATTATCTCACCAACAAGGAGATCAAGGCCATTGCCAAGTCCAACGCTCAGGAAATGAAGCGTCTGGAGGCCTACAAGAACCGCAAGTGCGAGGAATCCGAATTCCTCACTGAGATGAAAAACCCTGAGAACATTCTGGAGATCGAAGATCTGCACACCTCCTTCTTTACGGAGCAGGGCGTGGTCAAGGCAGTAAACGGCGTTTCCTATGATGTTCCCAAGAACGCCGTCGTGGGCGTCGTGGGCGAGTCCGGCTGCGGCAAGTCCGTTACCTCCATGTCCGTCATGCGTCTGATCCAGGGCCCCACCGGCCAGATCGTGGACGGCTCCATCCGTTTTAAGTCCCATGAGTATAAGCGCAACGAGAAGGGCGAGCCCATCCTGAAGGCCGGCAGCACCACCGAGTATGAGATGGTGGACAAGGTCTACGACATCGCCAAGATGCCCATCCATGAGATCCATCGCATCCGCGGCAAGCAGATCGCCATGATCTTCCAGGAGCCCATGACCTCCCTGAACCCTGTGTTCACCATCGGTGAGCAGCTGGACGAGGTCACCTTCTTCCACATCCCCGGCGCCACCAAGGAAATGGCTAAGGCCAAGTCTGAGGAGATGCTCCGTCTGGTTGGCATCATCCCCGAGAATGTCTACGGCGCTTTCCCCCATGAGCTGTCCGGCGGTATGCGCCAGAGAGTCATGATCGCCATGGCCCTGGCTGCTGAGCCCCGCCTGATCATCGCCGACGAGCCCACCACCGCTCTGGACGTGACCATTCAGGCTCAGATCCTGGACCTGCTGCAGGACATCAAGAACAAGATCGACGGCTCCATCCTGCTGATCACCCACGACCTGGGCGTCATCGCCGAGATGGCGGACTACGTTGTGGTCATGTACGCCGGCAAGGTCATCGAGAAGGGCACTGTCTACGAGATCTTCCAGGATCCCAAGCATCCCTACACCATCGGCCTGCAGAAGTCCAAGCCCACCATGAACCTGGACGACGGCACCGAGCTGTACAACATCCCCGGCAACGTTCCCAACCCCATCAATATGCCGGGCTACTGCTATTTCAAGGAAAGATGCGCAATGTGCACCAGGAAGTGCTCCGGCGATTACCCCGGCATGGTGCAGGTGAGCCCCACTCACTTTGTCGCATGTCATCTGTATGACGAGGAGAAGAACAATGGCTGATACAAAAGAAAATGTGACTCCCGTCTATGATGACGCAGCGCTGGCTGCGGAGTACCTGGCAAAGCGTCAGGCGAGAATCGAAGAGGACCTCAAGCAGCCCTTCGATCCCGACTGCATTCTGGAGGTCCGCCATCTGCGCAAGTGCTTCCCCATGAAGAAGACTTTCACCGGCAAGGTCACCCGGGAACTGGTGGCTGTCGATGACGTCTCCTTCAAGCTGAAGTCCGGCGAGACCCTGGGCATCGTCGGTGAGTCCGGCTGCGGCAAGACCACCACCGGCCGTGCCATCCTGAAGCTCCATGAGCCTTCCGGCGGCCAGATCATCTTCAATGGCCAGGACATCACCCATTTTGATTCCAAGCAGATGCGCCAGATCCGTAAGGAGATGCAGATCATCTTCCAGGATCCCTATTCCTCCCTGCCCCCCAGAGATACCGTCGGCGGTATCCTCTCTGAGCCCGTGGAGGTCCACGGCATTGTGCCCAAGGATCAGGTGAAGGACTATGTTCTGGAGCTGATGGAAAAGTGTGGCCTGCGGGATTACTACTTCGAGCGGTATCCCCACGAGTTCTCCGGCGGTCAGCGCCAGAGAATCTGTATCGCCCGCGCCCTGTCCGTCAACCCCAAGCTGGTCATCTGTGATGAGCCCGTTTCCGCCCTGGACGTTTCCATTCAGGCTCAGATCATCAACCTGCTGAAAAAGCTGCAGCGGGACATGAACCTGGCTTACGTCTTCATCTCCCATGACCTGTCCGTCGTCAAGTTCATCTCCGACAAGATCCTGGTCATGTACCTGGGTGCGGTCATGGAGTTCGGCACCAAGGAGGATATTTTCCGGAGTCCCCTGCATCCTTACACCAAGGCTCTGTTCTCTGCCGTTCCCAACCCCGATCCCACCGCCAAGACCGAGCGGATCAAGCTGGAGGGCGACATTCCCTCTCCTGCGAATCCTCCCAAGGGCTGCCGGTTCCACACCCGCTGCCCCTATGCCAAGGAAATCTGCAAGCATGTGACGCCCGAGTACAGACAATACGGCGAGGGCCACTTTGCAGCCTGCCACCTGCTGGAGCAGGAGTGATCCCATGGGCAAACAGAAAAAGGAGAAGATCGTCTACATCGATGATGGCAGAACCATCGCCGATATGTCCAATGTCAGCGGCGGCTTTCGGATGCCGGAGCGTCCGAAATATGTACCTCCCGCCCCCCTGAAAGAGCAGCTGAGCACCTTCTGGAACGCCATGAAAATGATGTTCCTGCCCATGCTGGCTGTAGTCGGCGGCATTATGCTGATTTTTGTGATCGTACTGATCGCCTTCTCCCTGGCATATTAAATTAAAAACCCGAATGCGCTGCATTCGGGTTTTTGCTTTACAAGTGGGGTCTGAACGTGGTATAATAGCACTTAACAGAGAGAAGGAGGCGCATTTATGGCACCATCCAGCAACAACTGGTTCACCGTCGAACGGGTGGACGAAGATACCTGCGTCATCAGCGAATACCGTCATTGGAAGCAGACCCATTGCTACCTGCTGTGGGGCACTGAGCGGGCGCTGCTGATCGATACGGGCCTGGGTATCTGTGATATCAGCGTGCCGGTTCAGGAGCTGACGGAGCTTCCCGTGGCCGCTGTGGCCACCCACAACCACTGGGATCACATCGGTGGTCATTGTCACTTCCCGGAATTTTATGCCCACGGCTCGGAGCTGGACTGGCTCAGAGGGGACTTCCCTCTGGATATGGAAGCAGTTCGTCAGATGCTGATACAGGATGCTGCGCTGCCCGAGGATTTCGACGTGGAAAGCTATGAGATCTTCCGGGGAGAGCCCACTCGGCTGTTGCACCATGGCGAGATCATCGATTTGGGCGGACGCCACATTCATGTGCTCCACATGCCCGGCCGTTCTCCGGGACACCTGTGCTTCTGGGAGCCTGACCGGGGCTACCTCTTTGTAGGCGACCTGGCCTTCAAGGGCGCCATCCACGCTGATTATCCCAGCACCAATCCTCCCGCGTTCCTGCGTTCCCTGGAAAAGCTGGCGGTGCTGCCTGCACAGCGGATTTTCCCGGGCCACAATTCTCTGGATGTGCAGCCGGAATTCCTGATCCGTATCCGGGATGCCTTCCGTGAGCTCCAGGCTGAGGGCAATCTCTGCCACGGCAGCGGTACCTATGACTATGAGGACTGGACCATTCAGTTGTAAATCACACAGCCGCAGTTTTTTTGACTGCGGCTGTTTTGCGTTATTATCGGAAAACGGTCATATTTTGACGGAATCGTGGAAAACTTGTCATGAGGTGATGATTATGGCAAAGCAGGGCATGAAACGGCCCGATTATACAAAGCTCCATCCCCGTAATGAGGGCGAGCCGGTGCCAGCCCTTCAGGGCAAGGCTAAGACCGGAAAGAAGAAGGCGAATCCGATTATCGCCGGAACCATGGGAACCCAGCAGAAGGTTTGGCATGAGAAGCCCATCTCACAGGCCTACCGGGCCATCGACACGGACTTGGCCCGGGACAATCTGGAAAATGACATCCCCTTTGCGGACCTGCAGGATCTTTAACAGCGGGAAGAAGCAGCCCCGGCGCGGAAAGGAATTCGCGCCGGGGTTTTCCGTGTTTGCGGATAGGGATTGAATGGGGCAGAGGTATGTTTCTTGTGCATATTGACGAAAAACAAAAAAATACAAAATAATGCTTTACAACTTTAGCGAAGTGAAGTATAATCTGGTTATAAAAATTACCAACTCCCCGGAAAACGGGGAAAGAGAGGAAGGATTTCTATGTTTAAGAAACTGTCTGTTATGCTCCTGGCTCTGCTGATGATCGGTTCCTGCTTCGCCGGCTGCGGCGGCTCCGGTTCCGATTCCGATCTGGCCTATGTCCAGAAGAAGGATACCCTGGTGGTGGGCATCACCGATTACGCTCCCATGGACTACAAGGATGAAAACGGCGAATGGACCGGCTTCGACGCTGAGTTTGCCCGGATGTTCTGTGAAGAGCTGGACGTGGAGTGCGAGTTCTTTGTTCTGTCCGACTGGGGCAAGAAGTTCTATGAGCTGGAAACCAAGAACATCGACGTCATCTGGAACGGCATGACCATCACTGAGGAAGTGGAGCTGAACACCAACTGCTCCGATCCCTATGTCATCAACGCCCAGGTCGTCGTCATGAAGGCCGATGTGGTCGGTAACTACGCCGATCCTGCCAGCCTGAACGGTCTGACCATCGCCGTGGAGAGCGGCTCCGCCGGTGAAGACGCCGTGAAGGCTCTGGGTATCACCGATTACATTGCCGTCCAGGACCAGGGCGCCGCTGTAATGGAAGTTGCCGCCGGCACCTCTGACGCCTGTGTCATCGACATCACTATGGCCAACGCCATGACCGGCGAGGGCACCAGCTACGCCGACCTGGCTGCCGGCATCAGCCTGACCGAAGAATTCTACGGTGTTGGCTTCCGCAAGGAATCCGATCTGACCGCAAAATTCAACGAATTTTTGGCAGCAAAGATTGCCGACGGCACTCTGGATGCCCTGGCTGAGGAGTACGGCCTGACTCTGGTCAAGTAAAAAAGCAATAAACGCCTTGCCCCCTCAGCAGAGGGGGCTGTGGCTGTATTCTGACGATGTAAGTGAGGAATTGCCCATGTTCATACCCGTAACAATGGAGCTGTTGGGTGGCTTCTGGGAGAGCATCAAGGTCTTCGTGCTGACGCTGGTGTTTTCCATCCCCCTGGGTCTGGTGGTCTGTTTCGGCTCCATGAGCAAATGGCAGCCCTTCCGGCGGCTGTCCGATACCCGGCTGCACGCTCTCAGTAAGTGGATGCCCCTGCGCCTGGTGACCCGCACCTTTGTCTGGATCATTCGCGGTACGCCGCTGATGCTCCAGCTGATCATCATTTTCTATGGACCCGGCCTGATGTTTGACTTGCCCTCCATGGGTCGGTTCACGGCTACCATCGTGGCCTTCGCCATCAATTATGCCTGTTATTTTTCCGAGATCTACCGGGGCGGCATCGAATCCATTCCCCAGGGACAATATGAGGCCGGACAGGTTCTGGGCATGACCAAGAGTCAGATCTTCTTTAAGGTGGTGCTGCTTCAGGTATTCAAGCGGATCCTGGCCCCAATGAGCAACGAGATCATCACCCTGGTGAAGGATACCTCCCTGGCCCGAATCATCGGCATTTACGAGATCATTTGGGCCGGCGAGCAGTTTATCAAGAAGGGTCTGATCTGGCCCCTGTTCTACACCGGTGCCTTCTACCTGATCTTCAGCGGCGCCCTGACGATCCTGTTCGGTAAGCTGGAAAAGAAACTGTCCTATTTCAGAGGTTAAAGCCATGTCAGTATTGGAAGTGAACAATTTAAGAAAGGGATTCGGCGATACCGAGGTGCTCAAGGGCATCAGCTTCTCCCTGGAGAAGGGCCAGGTATTGGCCATCATCGGCTCCTCCGGCGGCGGCAAATCCACCCTGCTGCGGTGCCTGAATTTCCTGGAGAGCCCCGATGAGGGTGAGATTTGGGTGGACGGCAAGCAGCTGCTCAGCGATTCGGAGGAGGAAGTCCGCCAGAACCGGCTCCATTTCGGCCTGGTGTTCCAGAATTTCAATCTGTTCCCCCAGTATTCCGTGCTGGAGAACATCACTCTGGCACCCACGTTGCTCAAGCGAAGCAGCCCGGAGGAGATCCGGAAGAGAGCCATGGGACTTTTGGAGCAGGTGGGACTGACCCAGAAGGCAGACGCTTATCCTTACCAGCTTTCCGGCGGTCAGCAGCAGCGGGTGGCCATTGCCCGGGCCCTGGCGCTGAATCCCCAGATCCTGTGCTTTGACGAGCCTACCTCCGCCCTGGACCCGGAATTGACCGGGGAGGTGCTGCGGGTCATCCGGGGACTCAAAAACGGCGGCAACACCATGATCGTGGTGACCCACGAAATGGAATTTGCCCGAAGCGTTGCGGACAGAGTGATTTTTATGGCCGACGGCGTGATTGAAGAAATGGGTACGCCGGAGCAGGTCTTCGACGATCCGCAGAGCGAAAAAACCCGCGTATTTCTCCGGGGCGCTCAGGAAAAATTCTGAACAGGGGGGAACTACATGTGTCAAGTTGAAAAGAAGGAAAAGCTGAAGGCCCTGTTTGAGCTGATTGCCTCCATCGACGATCCGGAGGATTGCCGGGCACTGTTTGACGATCTGTGCACCGTCAAGGAGATCGAGAACATGGCAGAGCGCATTTTTGTGGCGAAGCTGCTGCTGGAGGGGAAGACCTACAATCAGATCATGGCGGAGTCGGATATTTCCTCCGCGACCCTCAGCCGTGTCTCCCGGTGTGTTCAGTATGGAAACGGATATTCAAGGCTCCTGAAAGGGAAGTAAGTCAAAAATCACCCCTCCATCGGTTCGATGGAGGGGTTCACCGTTTCAGGGGGTCAGGGACCAGCCGTGGTCGCCGTGATAGATCATCAGACGGGTCTGGCCGCCGTCGATGCAGATGTTCTCACCGGTGATGAAACCGGCCTTGTCGGAGGCCAGAAACAGCACCATATTGGCAATGTCCAGGGGATTGCCCACCCGGCCGGCAGGCTGCTGGATGGCGTCGGGACCTTCGTACACAGTGTAGGCCGTGTCGATCCAGCCGGGGGAGATGGAGTTGACACGGACCTTTCCGGCGAAGCTGACAGCCAGTGCATGGGTCAGCGCGGCGATGCCGCCCTTGGCGGCGGTGTAGCTTTCGGTCTGGGGCTGGCTCATCCGGTCCCGGGAGGAGGAGATGTTGATGATGCTGGCTCCGGGGGCAAAGTAAGGCGCGAAGAGCTTGGAGAGGTAAAAGGGTGCCGTGACGCCTACCGCCAGGGCATTCTGAAATTCCTCATAGCTGCACTGGCTGATGCCGCGCATTATGGGCGGGGCGTTGTTCACCAGCACGTCCACCCGGCCATATTTGTCAATGACGCTCCGGGCGAAGTCCTCCAGAGCAGCCTTGTCACCGATGTTGCCCACATAGTGGTCACCTTCGATGCAGTCGATGACTGAGACTGTGGCGCCCTCCTTGATGAATTCCTCCGCGATGCACTTGCCGATGCCGCCGGCACCGCCGGTGATGACGATTACTTTGTTTCGGAACATGGTTACCTCCTGTAATTCAGCCACAGCGTGCTGTCCTGATGACGCACAGCTGCAAGGGTGTATTTCTCCCTGGTGCCGTCCGTAAACAGGGGCTTGTCCTCTGCCTCGGCGGTCATGGGGGCCACGACCAGACTCAGTTCGTCAATGACACCGGCGCGCTGAAAGGCGCCGTTGAGAATGCTGCCGCCCTCAAGAAGGAGCTTTTCGATGCCGAAGTAAGCCTTCAGCTTGAATAGCGCCTCTTCAATGTCGATTTCCAGTTGGCCTGCGAAAATATAGGGGATATTCATGACCTGCAGGTAGTGCAGATACCGCAGATCCACCTGATGGGTCAGCACCTCAATGATCCGCGCACCGCTGTAGCCGGGGTCGTCGTCAATGATGGTGTTGCTTTTCCAGCCCAGAACGCCGTGGGGGTCAAAGGCGACGGCAAAGAAATTGCCCATATCGTCCACCAGGTAATCCATAGGACTGTAAGCGGGAACATATTCGCTCAGGTCGGGATACCAGCCTCCGGTAAAGCTTCCTTCCATGGTAACCCGGCCGCAGGCAAAAGCGTCAGCCTTGTAGTCCCGGTTGAGCTGATAATACCAATCGGAGGCTTTTTCACCTTCGGGAGTGTACAGAAATCTTCCGGTGACCTTACCGTCAAGGGAAGTCACCATGTGGCAGATGGTGTAAGGACGGTTCATAGGCTGATGCCTCCTTTTTGCTGTTTGCTGCCATTATAGCGCATAAAGGGAAGAAATGCTATATTATTTGGAAATTGAGTTCAGAATGCGTCAGATTCCGTTGTATTCTCAGCCCGGCTATGCTATCATATATAAAAATAGCTTACAGGAGAGAGAAAATGGGAATTGTTGAAACCCTGGTCATTACCACCGCTTTGGCGGGCGTGGGCGGCACGGGACTGGGCGGCCTCATCGGCGCCATGCTGCAAAAGGATTCCAAACGGACGGTCAGCCTGCTGCTTAGCTTTGCGGGCGGCGTAATGCTGAGTGTGGTATGCTTCGATCTGGTCACGGAAGCCATTGAAACGAATGTAGGCATCTGGGTCGTTGTGGGAGCCATCGCCTTCGGTGTGGCGGCAACCTATTTCCTGAATTATCTCATCGACCGGAAAACCAATCCGGAGGTGCCCCATATCGACGAGAACCATCCCAAAACAGCGGATGATCTGGATGAGCTGATCCACAGTGACCATTTCCGGGAGCATCGCGCCCGGCAGGACAGCAAGCTTGGACTCTTTGTGGCGGGCGTCGTCATGGCCTGCGCCATCGCCCTGCATAATGTGCCGGAGGGCATGACCATCGGCGCATCCTATGCCAGCAATAACGGCGCCATGGGCGGCGCGGCGCGGGTTCTGGCGGTTTTGATCGGACTGCACAATATTCCGGAGGGTATGGCGGTATCCGTTCCGCTGATCAGCGGCGGTATGACCAAGTGGAAGGCTGTTCTGATCACGGCCTCTTCCGGCATCCCCACGATCCTGGGCGCTCTTCTTGGCTACATGCTGGGCGAAATCGGCCCCATGGGTCTGACGTTGAGCCTGGGCTTTGCCAGCGGCGCAATGCTGTATGTGGTATTTGGAGAGATCCTGCCCCAGTCGATCCTGATGTATCACAGCAAACTCCCCGCTTTTTCCACCATAGCAGGCATTCTGGTGGGCTTGCTGATTATTTTCTAAAAAACAGAGGACGCAGAGAAAGGCAGTATTATCTTCCGATCCTGCGTCCATTTTGCTCTGCGAAGAAAGATTTGAGGTTCCTGTTATGAAAAAAGTCCGAATCACTGCTATCCGAAAGACAAGCTACCCCGATTTGATGGCCAAATACGAGAACCCGATCGAACACGCCTGCGATGTGCAGGAAGGTCAGGTCTGGATCGCCAACGGCTGGGCGAAGCCCGCGGGCTTCTGTGACAGTGCGTGGGACAGCATCTCGGCCTTCGTCATGACCCTGGCCCACGGCGGCGGGAATTTTTACGACGGCTGGATGAAGAATCCCAGGTCCGCCATGATTTCCTGCAACGACGGTTTCCGCCCGGTGAGTTTCTATCTTGAAGCATTGGACGAGGAGGCAGAATGATGATCAACAAGCTGGGGTTCGGTTGTCTGCGTCTGCCAAAGAAGGACGAGGAATTCGACTGGAATACGGTTTGTGAAAGGGTAGATACATTCATGACATGCGGCGCTGCCTTCTTTGATACCTGTCATACTTACTTGAATGACATGCTTCTTCTTCGATGTAAATTAAACGATAATTATTTCTTCTTTCGGAACAACCCGTGCTGGTTGCAGCAGTAATACAGACAGCCTGTGCCCCGCAGCTGCAGCCGGGTCTGGGCGTTGCCCTCCGGGTAGAGCTTCACCATCTGAAC
This sequence comes from Oscillospiraceae bacterium, assembly GCA_017622295.1. Classification (GTDB taxonomy): domain Bacteria; phylum Bacillota; class Clostridia; order Oscillospirales; family Oscillospiraceae; genus Faecousia. The sequence continues at coordinate 41,515 of JAGARK010000045.1, read as the reverse complement.
CCGGTCTGAGGTAACGTAGGCTACAAAGGAGATGTAATGCTGTTTCGTCATGGGGTGGTGGATGGTGGCAAAATGCTCGTCTTCCACATCCTCAATGGTCAGCGCATGATCATCGTCCGCCTCTTCCGCTTCCAGGGCAGGCAGCGTAAGGCCGCAGCAGCTGACCACGGTATTTCCCAGGGCGTGGATGACATTGCCACAGATAGGGCAGACATAGAATAGGCTCCGCAGCATATTGGCCGAGACATTTTTGTTGAGGATCTGCTCGCCGTTCATCAGCTCGATGAGGGAGATGCCCAGCGCCTGAGCCAGGGGCTGCAGCAGGCTGATATCCGGCAATCCTTTCGCCGTCTCCCACTTGGAGACGGTTTTGCTGCTGACGCCGATTCTTTCAGCCAGCTCCGCCTGGGTCAGATGAATGCTTTCCCGAAGCTGTTTGATGGTGGTTCCGGTCACATAGGTGTTCATGGGTGCCACTTCCTTTCCTGAGGAAAGCATACCACGAAACTGCCGGCTGGGCAACCTGCGCTTCGTAGACAGCACTGCGAAATTATGATATAGTAAAAAACAAAAGGAGGCTGAGACCATGCTGCTGGATGGATGTCACGAAGGCAAACATACACCCCGTTTAACGGAGGTTAAGTGTCCCCAATGTGGGGAATGGGTGGAAGTGTTTGTGAAAATGGGTGGTGCGCCCGGCGAGACCGGTACCCTTGTGTCGGACGAAGCCTGTATTTGCGGTCATGTTTTGCCCGCCGGAAGTTACGAAACGGATTATGAGGGCTAAGGAATGAACCAATACGACCAACCCGATTTTTTTGATGAATATGCCAAAATGTCCCGAAGCCGGTATGGTCTGGACGGTGCAGGCGAATGGCATCAGCTGAAGCCCCTGTTCCCGGAGCTGTCCGGAAAAACAGTGCTCGATCTGGGTTGCGGCTACGGCTGGCACTGCAAATTCGCCGCAGACCAGGGCGCATCCACCATTCTGGGTATCGACCAGAGTAGCCGGATGATTGAAGAAGCAAAACGCAGAAATGCTTCCGGGGCGATCCAGTACCGGGTCTGCAGCATCCAGAAATTTGACTATCCGGAAAATACATATGATCTGGTGGTATCCAATCTGGTTCTGCATTACATCGAGGATTTGGAAGAAATCTATCGCCTTGTCCACAGGACGCTGAAACCCGGCGGAACATTTCTGATCAACATCGAGCATCCCACTTTCACCGCCGGCGTTCATCAGCAGTTCGCCGCCGACGGCACCTGGCCGGTCACGGATTACTACTACCCCGGCGAGCGAACCACGGATTTTTTGGGCTGCGAAGTGAGGAAATACCACCACACCCTGACGCAAATCCTGAACGGCATGCTCCATACCGGTTTTGTAATTGAAGCTGTTGAGGAAGCCATGCCGCCCGCACAGTGGCGGGATCAGATGCCCGGGGAAATGAAACGGCCCATGATGCTTTTGGTGCGGGCAATCAAGCGATAAGAGGTGACGCGATGCTGTATCAAGCAAAAAACGGAAAACTGCATATTGCCGGCGCGGATATGGACTATGTTCGCTTAGGAAACGGCGCGAAAACGCTTGTGATGCTTCCAGGTTTGGGGGATGGGTTGCAGACGGTCAAAGGCACGGCGCTCCCCATGGCACTGATGTACCGTCAGTTTGCCAAGGACTTTACGGTTTATATGTTCAGTCGGAAAAACGAATTGTCCCCGGGCCATACCACCCGGGACATGGCCCGGGATCTGTATGATGCTATGGAACAGCTGGGCATATCCCGGGCGGCAGTCTTGGGCGTTTCCATGGGTGGCATGATTGCCCAGTATCTTGCCATTGATTACCCGGAGAAAGTGGAAAAGCTGGTTCTGGCGGTGACCTCTGCCAGACCCAATCCCATATTGACCCAATCGGTAGAAGAATGGATGGAGCAGGCGAAGCAGGGTAAGCACACTGCCCTGATGGACAGCAATGTGCGCAGAATCTATTCCGATGAATACTATCGGAAGAACCAATGGCTGGTGCCCATTATGGGCAAGGTTACCAAGCCGAAGTCCTATGACCGGTTTCTGGTTCAGGCAGAGGCATGCCTGAACCACAACGCCTTTGAAGAATTACCCAGGATTCAGTCAACCACACTGGTGATTGGCGGAGAGCGGGATCATTGTCTGGGCGGTGACGCATCCGCAGAGATTGCCAAGCGAATCCCGGAGGCACAGCTTTACATGTACGAGCAATGGGGCCACGGCCTGTACGAAGAGGCGAAAGACTTCAATCAGCGAGTGCTTAGCTTTCTGAAATAAAAAAGACAGCATACAAGCAAGCCTTGAACTTGGAAGAAACAATTTTCTTTCCCTTGAAGTATTCTGGAATGTAAGCTATTTTGACCGCCTTTCGACAGACCTAAGGGAAAAATGGCCTTTTTATTGACACCGGCATTGAACTGTCTGAACCAAAATTGTCGTATAGTTAGAAAGATACAGACTTTGGAGGCAAAAGCAGGTGTTTTGCTGTGGAGAAAGCTGGATCGAACCGATGACCTCTTGAATGCCATGCTTTACGGTTGGAAACGAAATGAATATTCTTGGTATAATGAGTCCATAAAGTCTAAAAATTGCGAATAAAAATCCATTATCTGACGGCTGGTATACGTTGTGTCGTTGTGATTATGTTGGCGTTCCAGTTGAAAGTGTTGCGCATAATGGCAAGTGTTGTGCGTGTTGCGGTCTCCTGGAACGCGCCGAAAGGAATGGATTTATGAACTACATAACAGTGAGCGAAGCGGCCCAGAAATGGGGCGTTTCCAAGAGCCTGGTGCGGAGGTATCTGGCCCAGAACCGGATTCCAAAAGCTAAGTGCAACGATGGAATCTGGAGCATTCCGGCGACCGCAAAGAAGCCCCCAAAGCTTCCCAATACACCTGTAGAAACCGAAGAATTGTCTACTTTAGCGTCCAAATTAGTAAACCAGAAGAAAAAGAGGAACTACCACGGATTGTACGACTACGTGGTGATCAACCTGACCTACTCCTCCTGCCGGATGGCCAGCAATAGACTGACCCGGGGACAGGTCGAAACGGTCTTTAAAAAGGGGAAGGTTTTAAGCAGTTTCGAACCGCTGAAAGTGTCGGACTTAATCGAAACTCTGAACCATTGCATGTGTGTGGACTATATTTTAGACCATATACAGGAGCCTCTGACACAGAAATTCATACAGAATCTTCACTATATGCTGATGATCGGCACCATTGATGAGCGAAAGGAGCGCGTCACACCCGGGGAATATCGAACCGACAGGATGAAGCCTCGGAACCGCCAGCTATTGCCTGCAAAGAAAATCAATTTCAGTCTGGGAGAACTGCTTCGGGAATACGAAGCCCGGAAGCGGGTGGACCGGTCCATCATACTGGATTTCCATGTCCGGTTTGAGCAGATCTTTCCTTTTGAGGATAGCAACGGTCGTATCGGCAGACTCATTATGTTTAAGGAATGTCTGCGATATGATGTGATGCCCTTTATCCTGGATGACAAGAGCCGAACTCAGTACCTTGCAGGGATCCAGGACTGGCCTTCTGACAGGTGGACGCTGACGGAAGTGGTCCAGGATGCCCAAGATCGATTTGAAGCTCAGGTGGAGCTGCAGAAGCTGGCAGCCCGCCGTGGGATCATGTTGCCGGATATGTATGAGGAGGACGATGTATGAGAATGGACGAGTTTTTGAACGCACTGCAGACCAAACTGGCAACCCGGCAGCCAAACTATCCCGACAATGCGGAGAGCGTCCTGGAGGTGCTGTTCGATGCCAATAACGAATCCAGTGGCTTCGATAACGCAGTCATCAAAGCCAACTTTGAGGAACTCTACCGCCTCATGAACGGTAAGCCCCTGAAGGAAATCGATGAGATCATCTACGCTGTCTGTACCCTCTGCAGGGACCACGAGAAGGTAGGATTTATAGAGGGGGTAAAGATAGGGGCTATGTTATTTCGCGAGTTGAGATAAAGCAAATATGCCCGAGCCTTGCGCTCGGGCATATTTGTTCTCGGGATGAGTATATTTACAAAACTTTTACAATATAAATAACTGATAGTTATACATAGTATTGCCTATTATCTGTAACTTTGATATACTATTACCAAGATATCTCAGTTATGAGATGACAAACATCGAAAAGAGAGAAGGCGTATTTTGTGGCCAAGAAGCAGCATCTGAGTGTTCGCGCATATTCGTTTAGCTTTAGAAAATATCGGGCGAAAGGCGAAGAGAAGATCATACCGTTGGATGAAGAAATTCTCATCAAATACGCTGACGACTCTGAAGCGGTCTATCCTTCTGCACTGGAAATCTTTGAAGACTTTGTGGTTTGCAGTGATAAAACTGCAGACAAGGAAGATATTCAGCAGTTATTCCGTTGCGAGATGAATCCTGCCTATAAGGGAGAAACTGACCGATATCGATACCTCGTTTTCAGTGTGTTTTCTGGGTATTATGGATTCGCCTCGGAAGTAATAGACCGGAAGACTAAGGAAGTGGTACATAGCCGTACAAGGGATGAAGCGGACGTAAAGGAATTTTATGTTATGGTTGTTATCCCTAAGGCGGCAGACGGAATTACTCCGACCAGAGGGCTTATCTTCTTTCAGGAGATAGGTGTATACGGTGTTAAAACCGTGACTTCTAATTATTTACAGGATTTTGTTTCTAGTCATCTTCGATTGACGTTCAGGACACAGAATCTTGCCCCGGATTTCTATTTAAATAAGTTGTTTGAGAAAGGGATTATCAAGAAAATTAGGCTTGCACGTAATGTAGTGAGCGGAGACAGAACAGATCGTCTGTATGGGCAGTCTATTGGTCGAGAGGAACGAGCATTTGTGCCGATTGGGGTGACTTCAGAATTTAAGAGAAAGCTGAGACACGTGGCAGCAGATCATTATAACGTTTACACGTTTGATGATATTGACTACTCGGAGGTCAAAATGGAGGTTACTATCGGCGGTCGTACGCGTACGGTAAATCTTCATGGATTGGAAGATTTGTCTATCGAAGAAAGTCTTCCGGATGAGCTTCTTATGGCAGATGGAACAGTGTCGCTAGATGGTTTCTTGGACCATATGCATTCTGTAGCAGAGGAGTACTTGGATCACTTGCCGTGCAATGTGTAATAAGGAGTGATGATTGTGTGGACATGTATTAAGAATATCTGGGATTTTATTTCTTCACCAGCGACGCTCTTCTGCGTTGCTTCGGTGATATTAATCGCGTATATGCTTCACACAGGAACGAACTTCTTGAATATTGGAAGAGTGTTTTCTGATTATAAGAAGATATTTTCTGAAGCTCCGAAACATATATGGATTTTTTGGGGTGTTCCGGCATTGCTTGCTCTGTCCCTTGTCCAAGTTACATTGGTTTCAGATACAGTAGCCGAAAGCATTTTGGTATTCCTATCCATACTGATTGCGGCGTTCTTCGCTATTCTAGCAATCTTGGTTAGCCAGCAAAGTTTTACAGATACTAATGCACAATATAAAATAGTTTTGAAGGAATCATCCACGATTGTGCTGATTGAGATTGTGCTGTGCGTGTTTGCCCTGATTATTACCTTGGCGGCAACAATTCTGGGCAATCACATTCCTGAGTGGCTTCAGTATGTAATTAGTGGCCTGGATTATTATCTAACCTTTGTAATGCTACTGAATTTGCTGATTACAATCAAACGTCTTAAAGCATTAATTGATAACAAAAAATAAATATTGGGCCTGTTGCTAGATGATTCCTAACAACAGGCCTAATTTCTTTTGATCCAAACAATAGTTGGACTGCGTTAATAGTAGTACCTACTAATTAAGTGTTTTGTACATTATGCGTTATAGTTTGTGCTATAGAGAAAGAGTATTGAGTAAGAAAAGTAGTAACACAACGTAGTAGCTTACTATAGTTAATTTAATAGCTTTCTATTGACTCTTAAGCATCAAAAAGGGTATAATAGACTATAATAGTGTTTGTGGTATGGTAATTACTGCAAGAAAGGTTTGATGATATGCTTCATATATACTTTGGAGATATGCCTGAGGCAATTTATAATACAGAAGTATACTTTAAACACACATACGAAGAAGAATGGCTTGAAGATGATTTCGCTAAAGCAGTTATCAAGGGCGTTGATAAATCTAACGTTCTTGATAAGCAGTTGATTCAAAGTCCTGTGTTGGGTATGATTCCACCTTTGATGCTTTCTGGTGGTACAAAGACACTGCTGTTAATCAAAAATTGTCCTGATCAGGTATTCAATGCATCAACTTGTGGAGATAATTGTGCCAAGTATATCCTTCAGATTGCCAAAAAGCGTGATGTGACAATTAATCTTCGTCATGTGATGAATTTCCCTGCGCCATTTGAAATTTATATTGATAATGATGATGTGATCGTTAAGGATATGGATCAGTTGCTTCTGGTTGCAGCTAAGCATGTTTAAGCGGAGGGTGTATGAAGGGAACATATACAATTCGGATCCGCAGTAATAGAATCGTTTTTACGCTGGATATCCAGAGGAATATTACGATCATTCGCGGCGATAGTGCAACGGGAAAAACAACCTTTATTGAAATGCTTCAGGCTTATGAGCGTTTGGGTAAGCAAAGTGGTGTCACAGTGCAGTCGGAGAAAGAATGTCATGTCTTGACTGATTATGATTGGGAAGACCGCCTTCCCAGAATAAGCAACAGTATCGTCTTTGTTGATGAAGGAAACCGGTTTGTTTCTTCGCCTGCATTCGCCAGAGCCATCATGGGTTCAGATAATTACTATGTTCTGATCACTCGCGAGAATTTGTACCAGTTGCCTTATAGTGTGGATGCGGTTCTAAAACTGAAAACAACTACCAGTAGGTTTAGAACGACATATGTCAGGTCCTACCCCCATTATGAGTACTTGGAGGCTCCTGTTGATCACCTGCAAAGAACGGACATTATTCTGACCGAAGATTCTAATTCTGGACATGAGATGTTTTCTCAAATCGCACGTCGTTACGCAATTCAATGTGACAGTGCAGATGGAAAATCAAACATCATGCTAAAACTTATGGAATCCGGAGATACCAGAGTCCTTGTCGTTGCGGATGGTGCTGCATTTGGCGCAGAAATGGAAAAAGTCTATTCGTTCCATAAATTGCATCCAGGAAAAGCAACGCTTTACCTTCCGGAGTCCTTTGAATGGTTAATCCTTAAGTCCGGAATCCTTGGCGAGCATACGCCTACAGATATCCTTGCAGATCCTTCCTCGTTTATTGATAGCTGTGAATTCTCCAGCTGGGAACAGTTCTTTACACACCTGCTGAGGGAACTGACTAATGGCACCTATATGCAATATAATAAGCACCATTTAAACGAGTTTTATCTGCAACAAGGTAATATCGAGAAGATTCTTGAGGCTATGGCCACACCTTAATTTGATTTCAATATTATTAAAAACAAGCATCTATGTTGGAGTTAGTACCTAACATAGATGCTTATTTTTTTGTTTAGTTAACCAATTTGAGAATGGTTTAGAGATGGCTTCGTTTTAGAAATAATGTCAATGACCAAGCAATAAACCTGGATTGTTCTGATTCGGGGAGGGTTATTGACACGCATTGACGATTGCAGGAATTTGAAATATAATAAAAAACAAAGGAGACACATTCTAAATCAACAAACAGAGAAATCGAGGTGTAAGTGGATGGATTCAGCAGTAGCAGAGAAAGACACTCTCCAACGAGTAGACCTTCTTGATCGTCAGGGATTTATTGACCAACTTCATAACATTGTTAGCGTTTTAGCAAAAAATAAAAAGAACATGTGCTATTCCATCAATGGTCAGTGGGGTGTCGGAAAATCATATGTACTTGATAGGTTCGAAGAACAAGTTCAACGCATAGGGCAGGAGGGCACTGTTCTGGACAAATACATCATCTTTCGTTATAACTGCTGGGAGTACGATTATTACGAAGAACCGTTAATTGCCATTGTTGCAACGATTATTGAGCAATATGATGAAAAGATCACACTACTAGGTGAACAAGAGCGGGCTGCTATTGATGAAATCATTAAGAAGACTTTTGTCCATATTGGGAAAAAGCTTCTTACTATAGGGTCCGAAAAACTCAAAGGCCTGACAGGAATCGAAATTGATCCCGACAAAGCAATCCAGTTTGCAAAGGAAACCATTGATATAGCCAAGAATGTTCAAGGGAAAATCGAAGATGACCATTCCTATGATGAACTGTTTGAGTTCAAAGAAGTTTTGCGTTTACTAAGAGAGAATCTTACAAAACTCACTCAGGATCATACTGTTCTTATTATCGTAGATGAACTGGATCGCTGTTTGCCGGAATATATGATCCGTGTTTTGGAACGACTTCATCATCTTTTCAACGGTATACCAAATACACAGGTTATTATTTCCACAGATCGCGAGCAGTTGGAACATACTGTTCAGCAAATATATGGCGACAAAACCAATGCTAAGAAATATCTTGAAAAATTTATTGCCTTTCTACGAGTTCATAGATATAGTCATCGTTGATGTAGTATTTGAGATCAGGATTTTGCTCAACCTTCTCAGTAATTATTTTTTTGAGATCATGTTTATCTAATCCGTAAGCCATTTGTTATTCCTCATACTGCGCGTTAATTCTCTTTATCATTGCTGCCAGCAAAGATATGCACGCTTCTTCCGTTTGATACCAGGGCTGCCGCTTTTTGGGTAGTTCCATGATACTTGCATTTTGCTTGCATGTTATTGCTGACGGCATAAAGCGTCTTGGCACTGATGACTAGGTCTCGTTCAAGGGAGGAAAGCTCCCTGTATACGATCATGAAACTTCCCTCCCTCTCACAGTCTGGAACAATACAATGATGTACGGCGAAGTGCGCAGCAGTATTCGGGGTGCGGGCACATGAAATGTGCCGCGGTGGGCACACAACGTGTGCTGAAATACTGCAAGAAGTTCGTCTGAGCGCAAGCGAATACGGTGAATTAATGCTTCCCGACAGCGACTCGCTGCCGGTGCCAGAGATCTGACAAAAGCTATTGTTCCTGATGGGATTATACCGCAGCAGTCATCAAACTTCAAGAGCAGACACGGAATCCGAGATCCCGGTGCAGCTCCAGTGCATACATACTGGTCTGGGCACCGTCGCTGACATAGCCGGGTTCCACCCAGGGGAGGAACTGATTTGCAAACCGATATCCCCAGAAGTGGGCCAGCTTTGGGCCGGTGACTTCCAGGTACACATAGTAGTTCCGAATCGCATCCTCATACTCATTCAGCGCTTCCGTGTAAGCCTCCTGGATGGCAGCTGCAGCAGCCTCGGCTTCATTTCGGTATGGCATTGTCTGCATGATATGTTCCCGCAGGAAGGTTTCATAATCCAGTCTGGTGAACTGGCTGGCCACGGGGTTATGGAAATTGTGGAGGTTGGCCTGGAAACCCAGGTAACCGGCATAGACCAGATCGGAGCAGATCTGTCGATCCCAGGCAGTCATTAACTCCTGAACTGCATGTTTTCCGATTCTGGTAGCAAGGTCGCTCACGGCCTCCATGAACTTTGCCTCCACAGGCAGGAACTCACGGTCTTTCTCCCGGAGGACTTTCCTTAGATCCTCCACGATGGAAAGGTCGGTGAGCCGGGTCAGGGTGGATTCAATTGTTTTCATAGTACTTTCCTTTCTTATAATTCTATTAGAACTATTTTGTAGTTCTTTAGAACTTAGTATAACCCTAAAGAATAGGAAAGTCTGTCGAAGGATGGGAGGAAAACAAAAAAGAGAGTCGGTTTCCCGACTCTCAAGGTACTCATTCAGTTAGTGCCCGGATTGCATTCAGAATACGGTTCTGCTCTTTCTCGGACAAACGGCCAAGCCTTACGGAAAGCTCAGCCATAATGCTTTTATCGGCATGCTCTATACCATCTTGCAGTAATGCATCAGAGGAGAGATTCAGTGCATTTACGATTCTGACAAAGGTATCCAGCTTGGGTGTTTTGACACCTCGCTCGATTACACTCATATGGGTGGGGCTGATGTCAACAATCTCAGCCAGTTCCTCCTGAGTCAGATGTGCTCGTTCTCTAGCTTCTTTGATTTTACTTCCGATAGCGATCATGTCCATCTTTACCCCTCCTTTTAGAACAAGTAACTAATTCTAAAGATAGTATATCCGGGGTGTATGAATAACTACAGAATCGCCAAAGTTAGAAATGTAGTTCTAAAGAACGAATTAAAACTAGATCCAGAAGGATGAGTAGACTTTTGCGATTTACCGGGATTCTAACATTCTTATTTACTTTTAACATTCTGAAAGTTAAAATGGAATCAGAATGTTTCAAGGAGGTCATACCATGATTCTGATATTGGAAGGCGTCGTAATGTGCTTTATTCTGCTGATTTATTGCGCCGTCGGCATTGCCAATGGCCCTGTTGGGCTGGTAGTTTTGTATGAGGATGATGTCCAGGCCAGAGTCGTGGAACTGGGCCTTACAACAAAAGAGAAAATCAGAAAAAGCTTCATCATCTCCTGCATTGTGCTGTTTCTGCCATTGGTGACTCTGACCCCCGCTTTTGTTTATGGAATCAACGGTGCGACCGGATTCTGGGATGGCTTCTGGCAGATGACGGTGATTCTGCTGATTATGGGCCTGTTTGACCGCTTCTTCATTGACTGGTACTGGGTCGGGCATACAAAAGCCTGGGTTATTCCCGGTACGGAAGATTTACAGCCCTATATTCCGAAGAACGTCCTGATCCGGAAATGGGTAGGCACAGTCATTGGATATCCGATCATTGCGGCTGTGCTGGCGGGCATTATGACTCTGATCTAGGAGGAAAATATATGACCTTAAACGAAATGATCTACCACCGCAAATCCTGCCGCAATTTTACCGGTAAGCCGGTGGATGCTGAGATGATTGAGAAGATTCTATCATTCGAACTGAAGCCTCTGTATCCGGAAATCAAGGTTCGTATGGACATCGTCAGCCGGGACAAGGTCAAGTGCATCTGCCCATGGACCACCCCTCAGCTGATCACTGTTTACTCCGAGGAGACCGAAGGATATCTGGAAAACATTGGCTTCCTGTTCCAGCAGATGGATTTGTATTTGCAAACCCTGGGACTGGGTGTCTGCTGGCTTGGCATGGGCAGAATGAATCCCAAGACCACCACCCATGTGGAGGGTATGAAATTTGTCATCATGCTGGCATTCGGCCATCCAAAGGGCGACCAGTTGCGCCATGATATGAAGGGCTTCAAACGCAAATCCATGGAGCAGATCACGGACAAGGTTGATCCCAAACTGGAACCTGCCCGTCTGGCGCCTTCCGCAGTCAACAGCCAGCCCTGGTTCTTCGCCCATGAGGGCGATACCATCCACGTTTGGTGCAGTCGGAAGGGCAGCCGACTGGATGCAGGCATCGCCTTGGCGCATTTATATGTGAGCAACGAAGATTCCTTCCGATTCTTCAAAGCAGACCACGTAACCGACCTGCCGGGATATAGCTATATTGGAAGTGTGACCTTATAATGGAGGAAAGAACTATGGAATACAGACAGCTTCCCCATGGAACAGAACACGAGAAATTCAGCGTCATCGGCCTGGGTCTGGGCGGTATCGGCACCACACCTGTGGATGAGATCGAAGCCATCATCCGCAAGGCCATTGACCATGGCATCAACTTTTTTGACATGTGCACTGCCGGCGCCACCTATGCCCCTGTGGGTCGGGCCATTGCAGGCCGCCGGGAGCAGGTGTTCCTGCAGGTGCATTTCGGCGCGGTCTACGATGAGAACGGAGAATACGGCTGGTGCCGGGATTTTGATACCATTAAGAAAACCTTCCTATGGGAACTGGAGCAGCTGGGCACCGACTATGTGGACTTTGGTTTCCTGCACTGCGTGGATACCGATGAGGATTTTGATAAACTGGTAGAGATCGGTGTGCTGGACTACATAAAGGAGCTGAAGGCTCAGGGTATCGTGCACCACATCGGTTTCTCTTCCCATACGCCCTCCGTTGCAAACCGGATCATCGATACCGGCCTGGTTGACATGATGATGTTCTCCATCAACCCCGCCTACGACTTTGAAAAGGGCGACGAGTACGGCATCGGCTCGGTGAAAGAGCGGGTTGACCTGTTCCAGCGTTGCGCCAGGGAAGGCGTGGGTATCTCTGTCATGAAGCCCTTCTTCGCAGGTCAGCTGCTCAGCGCAGAGCATTCTCCCTTCGGACAGGCTCTGACCCACAACCAGTGCCTGCAGTATGCCATTGACCGCCCAGGTGTGTTGGTGGCTGTGCCCGGCGTGCAGACTATGGAACACCTGAATCAGGTGCTGAAATTCTTGACTGCCACGGAGGAAGAAAAGGACTATTCGGTCATCGGTTCTTTCACTGCCGATACCATTTCCGGCACCTGTGTTTACTGCAATCACTGCCAGCCCTGCCCCGCAGGTATCGACGTTGGCCTTGTAAACAAGTATTACGATCTGGCTCTGGCAGGAGATGAAATCGCCGCCAAACACTATACCAAGCTGGGAACGAAGGCAGATGCCTGCCTCCAGTGCGGCCATTGCGAAGACCGCTGCCCCTTCAGCGTGAAGCAGATGAGCCGAATGGTCACCATTGACAAATACTTTTCTCGGAAAGCATGAACAGACAAGAATTAGCCGCCTACCTGGCGGATACCTACAGCACCACCGGAGAGTATCTCTTTGCCCGGTATCCGAACTTTTAGGTTTTCCGGCATACGCAGAACCAGAAGTGGTTTGCCGTCCTCATGGATATCCCCAGAAAGAATCTGGGACTTGAAGGTGAGTGCGAAATCAGTGTGGTGAATCTGAAATGTGACACCAGACTGATCGGCTCCTACCGGGAGGAGCCGGGTATCTTCCCCGGCTGGCATATGAATAAGGCCCATTGGCTCACAGTTGTACTGGACGGCACGGCAGAGGATGAGAAAATCAAGTTTCTTGTGGATATGAGTTATGAGTTGACGAAAAAATGAGGAAGTGGGTGACCACTTCCTCATTTTACGTAATGAAATTTTCAGAGCATTACTTGCGGTAGAGTTTAATTTCTAATATTACATAGTTAATACCACAGAAGATAGCGAGAGCTATCAAGCCGATTCCGAGGATTCCAAAACCTCCGGCATTGTTAGCCAGGAGATCCTGTGAACGATTAAATTCCAACAATACATCTCCATTCACCTGGATTTCTAATATATTGTGACTGGCCGGATGAACAAGAAGTGTCATTTCTGTGTTCTCGGGAATTGCATTCAAAGTATCTGCAAGTGTTTTTGAGGCACAAACCTGATGGACAAACTGCTTTTCCATATCAGATAGAGTCAAACCAATCGAATGAATACGTCCTCTTTGATAATTCGCATCACATTCTTGCAATGTTCCGACAAGATATGTTGCTTCCTCCCGTGTAATTTCTGCATTGTTTCCAGGCATTTGCAGAAAGATATAGCCCAAGAAGAGCCCAATAAGCATTCCCAGAAAATATGTTCCGGCATCCGGCTTTTTCTTGGCATAGCGATGTGCGAAATTCATATCAATTCTCCTTTATGGCTCCACCGCAACCTTAATAACACCATCCAGCTTATTCTCGAAGATGCGGTAAGCCTCCTCGATATCTTCCAGCTTATAGCGGTGGGTAATCAGAGGTGTAGTATCGATCTTGCCTGCTTCGATAAGTGCGAGAATCTCAGCGCAGTCGCAGCCGTCGACGCCGCCGGTTTTGAAGGTCATGTTTTTGCCGTACATATCCGGCAGGGGCAGGGTCTGGGGTTCGTCATAGAGGGCTACAACGGTGACGATGGCGTTGGGCCGGGCGCAGTCCCAGGCCAGGCGGAAGGTGCCCTTGGCACCTGCTACTTCCAGTACCACATCCGCGCCGCCGTGATCGGAGTTGGCAGTCGTGAATGCCTTGCACTCCTCCGGCTGGCAGACCAGCACATCAGGATAATGCTCCTTCACAAAAGCGATGCGGGCCGGGTCTTTTTCGCAGGCGATGATCCGCTTGGGGTTCTTCAGCATGACGCAGAGCAGGGTGCAGATGCCAGTGGGGCCTGCGCCGATGATGAGGACGGTGTCCTCCTCGGTAATTTCGGAGATCCGGGCGGCCCAGAAGCCGGTGGCCAGCACATCACCCACGAACAGGGCCTGCTCATCGGAAACGGAGTCGGGAATCTTGTTCAGCCCCTGATCCGCGTAGGGAACCCGGACAAACTCAGCTTGTCCGCCGTCGATACGGCAGCCCAGCGCCCAGCCGCCGTTGGGATCGGTGCAGTTGTTCACAAAGCCGTGCCGGCAGAAGAAGCACTCGCCGCAGAAGGTCTCCACATTCACCGTCACCCGGTCGCCGGGCTTGACGGTGGTCACGGCAGAACCCACAGACTCCACCACACCCACCATCTCATGGCCCACCGTGATACCGGGAATCGCCCGAGGCACAGAGCCGTGCTTGATGTGCAGATCGCTGGTGCAGATACTGCTGAGTGAAACCCGAACAACCGCATCCCGGGGATCCAGAATCTCCGGCTTGGGCTTGTCCAGAAGGGCGAATTTTCCGTGTTCGATGTATGTTAAAGCTTTCATGGTGGGTACCTCCCGTTTGTTTGAGACCATTATAGCGCAAGAAAAGCAACGATGCAAATAGAAGTCCCGGAACTGGATTGTACCAATTCCGGGCGGTGTTCCCTAATAAATTAAAGGTTATTCTCCTTACAAAATGCAAAGAAATATGTTAGAGCAGCCTTAATGAAGCCACCTTCCAAATATGATTTTTGACGCCGTCCTTTTAAAAATGTCAACAGATTCTGATACTCCAAAGAGTTTTTATCATTTACAGCATTCTCGATGCCTTTAAGCATAATGACTGCTTGTCTATCAATTTTGGTAATATTCAAATAATTGCAAAGATATTGAATTGCCCTTGAGTAGGAACTAGCTTTTCCAGAATCAATACCAGGGGTAATACAATACTCTTCAAATTGCTCGAAAAAAGTTTGTTTCATGGAAACCACATCCTCATATCATATTCATAGAAAAAACGGAGTTCAGAATAATTATATCAGTTCCAAGAATATATGCAATACTTTCATTCTAAAGAAATAAAACAAAGGACGCAGGATTCGGAAGTTCCTTCTTCCAATCCTGCGTCCTCTTTCTGTTGTATGCCTTGCTGTTTTCGGGCTTTCTGGTAACGGGATTCAGCTCGCCCCAGGTCTGCCGCTTGGCCTGATCGATCTTACGCTTTTCCTTCTTGGAAAGCTTCTCGTAGGGAATGAATTTTTTCATACTGATTCCTCCTCATGTAGTTTCTAAAATCAGTATACCACAACCGGGCACAAATGCATAAACGATTTGTAAATCCTAAATGAGTATGGTAAAATCAAGAAAAACGGGAGGAGGGGAAGTATGGCACTTTGGAACCCATGGCGTGGCTGTCATCGGTACAGTGAGGGCTGTAAATTTTGCTACATCCACAAGGGCGACGTCAAGCGGGGCGTGGACACGAACCAAATCGTCAAAACGGATGACTTCTGCAAGCCCATCACACGGAAGAAAAACGGCAAATATAAGATGAAATCCGGTCTGGTGTACCTCTGCTTTTCCACGGACTTTCTGATTGAGGATGCTGACTGCTGGCGGAGCGAATGCTGGGATATGATCCGGGAGCGGTCTGACTGTCAGTTCCTGTTCCTGACCAAGCGGATCGAACAATTCATGGACTGCATCCCGGAAGACTGGGGCGAGGGTTGGGACAATGTGATCGTAGGCTGCACCGTGGAGAATCAGCGCAGAGCTGAGGAACGGCTGAGCATTTTCTCACAGCTTCCCATCAAGCACAAGAACATCATCTGCCAGCCCATGATTTCTGCCATTGATCTGGAGCAGTATCTTGATGGTGTGGAACTGGTGGTGGCCGGCGGTGAATCTGACCGTTTTGCCAGACCTATGTACTATGACTGGGTGCTTTCCCTTCGGGAGCAGTGCATCCGTCAGAATGTGTCCTTTGAATTCCGCCAGTGCGGAACCCACTTCATCAAGGACGGCAAAGAATACACCCTCCAGAAGAAAGATTTGTGTTCCCAGGCGAGAAAGGCAAATATCAACTACCAGGCGAAACCAAGCATTCGGGAATACAGAAGTTCAGACTGTCCGGAACTCGCAAAGCTGTTCCACAATACTGTCCACACAGTCAATGCCGCGGATTACACGACTGCACAGCTGGATGCCTGGGCTACGGGCGAGGTGGACTTGAATGCATGGAACAATTCTTTCCTGGCCCATCATACGGTGGTGGCTGAAAAGAACGGTGTGATCGTCGGGTTCGGAGATATGGACGAAAGCGGGTATCTGGATCGGCTGTATGTGCACAAAGACTTCGGGCGGCAGGGTATTGCCACGGCCATTTGCGATGCGCTGGAATCTACTTCAGCCACAGGTATTTTAACGACCCATGCTTCCATTACAGCAAGACCTTTCTTTGAACAGCGTGGATATCAAGTTACAAAAGAACAGCAAGTGGAGCGCAGAGGAATTCTGTTGACCAATTTTGTTATGAAGAAGGAACGGTAAGACAATGCCCCGGGAAACGAAAAGTTTCCCGGGGCGTTATCATATCATGTTGCTCTCTTTTTATATACAATCAGTTCCGGACTCTCACCGTTCTCTTCGTAGGTGCATACTAGAATGAAGTCCACATTGGCGGCGATTCCGAAACACCGGCCGTTCTCCAGTTCACTTTCCAGCTGCGTTCCCAGGTAGGTTGCTCCGTCATCCAGGAATTTTACACGGGTTCCATTTGGAAGCTGATATTCCAGATTGATGTATCCGCCCACAAGGGCATTGAGCTTTTCCACCTTCGGCATCCCTTCAATGTGCAGTGCGTTGATCTCATCGATCAGCAGCTTTTTGAACGCCTCAAATTCATCTGCACCATTCAAATTGGTGTGATTCTTCCAGTAACCCAGTTTCGGCAAGAGGTCTCGCATATAGGCCCGGACCTGTTCCGGTGTGAAAGCATCACTTGCCATATGGCTGACACAGACTTCGATCAGGTCATCCATATCGTGATACATGTATTCTCCGTCCGCATAGCACCACTTGCAGTATTCTTCGTTGAAGAAACCGTCTGTTTCCTTGCTGATGCTGGAATCCTCCAGGGGCATGCCGCAGCACTGGCAGATCAGTTGCCGCGGAGAGCCAAGCAGTGTATTGATGGAAACATTGAACAGTTTGGACAGCAGCTTCAGCGTCTCGGTGTTTGGTGTGGTTTCGCCGTTTTCCCAACGGGATACTGCCTGCCGGGTTACAAACACCTTTTCTGCCAGTTCTTCCTGGGATAAACCCAGTTTCGTTCTAAGTTCCAGAATAATGTCTTTTGTATTCATATCATTCACCTCATAACCAGTATACTGCGGTGCTAACGAATGCACAAGCAACTCGCTGTTGCTGTCAGTCAGGCAAACTGTAATTGGAATCTGATTGTCTGCTTACTTTCTGTTGCCCAAGACACGTGCCATTGCCATTTTTCTGAAATCGCCGAAAGTGAGTCCAACCGTCCTCAGGAAGAATTGCTCCATAACTGCAAATCCTACAAACGCAAGGACAAAGCCGACGATCCATTGCCAAGAGGGCAAGCCGCCTGCTTTGTTGATTTGTGTGATGATAAAGATGGAGTAGGCAAACATGATGAGTCCTGTGATCATGCCGGGCGTATACGGCTTATTCAGTTTGTGGATTTTGATACCTGCCACATGGATCACCCCCTCAAAAAGGCCCAGCCCCAAAGGAATCAGCACAAGGAATGTCACCTGCTGCAAGGCAAAGGGAACGAGCAGCATGACCAGAATGTATATGGCAACGGGCAGGTGCATTCTTGCTTCACTTGCTGTGATTTCGATTCCGAATCCACCAAAGAACAGGTCATAAAAACCGCCGGGAAATCTGGATTCCTCCCACTCGTGAAGGGTGTATAAAACCATAAACCCAAGTAATGCTTTGCCTGCCAGTGTCAGACCGCCCCAAAAGAACAGACTCACGCCGCATATGATTGCCAAAATCACAGTCAGGATTTCAAGATTGTAATTTATGATCCACTTTTTCATTGTTCCACCTCTTGATAGTCGGGTAATTGAAAAATCATGATCCGTTCCCGGGCATCCCCTACAAACAGATCATCACATTCGATCTCATCGTAGAAATCCAGCTCATCTACGGTCATCAAATAGGAAATGTACTCGTCAGCCGGATAATAGAAGAACAAAAACACTTCCCGGGGGTGCTCATACCAGGATTCGATGATCCGAGCCATCACCTTATGAAGGATCTCCACGGAGAAGGGGTTGAAGAAATAGCACCGGTTGACATCGGTTGGTACTTCATATTCTTCCGCCCGGGTCAGCACAAAATCCGGCTTCACTCTGGAAATGGTGGATTTTCGATTTTCCAGTGCGCTCTCATAAATCCGGTCATCATATTCGATGCCGATGGTCTTCGCCCGAGTCCGGTAGGACAGGAAAAAGCCCACCCGGCCCTTTCCGCAGCCATAGTCCAGAACCACATCATCTGGCCCAAAGAATCCGCTGCCCACCAATCGTTCCAGAACGCAGTACGGAGTGGGTTCATAGGGGTGATGGTACTCATCGGCATTGGTTTCATCGCGGCCGACAGTTTTAATCTGCAGGAGCCTGTCCCATGAATTTTCGTTGCTCATCGTTGCTTGCCAGCTCCTTCCTGTTTGGAATCATTCTATCATGCAATCTTACAATGGGCAACAAAAAATGCCCCTTCCGGAGCATGAACAGACAAATTGAAAACCCCTGACACCAATTCGTCAGGGGTTTTAGAAGTTGTTGGATTCCAGCATTTACGTAACCTCTACTTTCTATAGTTTTGAAGGGGTGGTTTACTTAGTACATTGGACTCACTCCTTTTTTATATCTTCATAATACAGCTGGAAAACACAGTTTTCAAGATGGGATGTTCCATAAGAAAAAGGGGAAAATACCTATGTCTCTCAGATGCAGGCACTGGGTGTATCTGTAGAAACCATTCAGAGTATTGTGGGTCACGCAGACATGGATATGATCCGACACTATCTCCACGTGCAGGAAAGTATCCGCAAGGAAGCTGTGGATCGGTTCAGCGAGGCATTTTCCAAGAGCGGCAGGGGAACATTCGGAAACGTATTGGACTATAAAAAATCGTCCTGATTCAAGATGAATTCAAGACGAAGTGTATCGGGCAAATGAGGTGTATCGGGGTGGTTGGGAAATCACCCCGATATAGGGTAAACGTCAGGATTATAAAAAGAAAAAGTCGTGAAATCGAGTAGATTTCACGACTTTTGGTGGAGATAAGCGGGATCGAACCGCTGACCTCTTGAATGCCATCTGCTCCGAGGCCAACTTTTGGCCTCTCCGCAGATGGCTTTTAGCCATTCAAGCACCCTTTTGCCGTACTTTTTTAATGATTTTCCAAAAGCCAAGAGGCTTTCGGTCAACAAAATTGTACCTCCTGTTGACCTGCCTTGTCAAGGGCAAAATACGAGTTTGTACAAGTTTCTGCGAGTTCCTTTGATCTGTTAAGTGATAGGAACAAGAGGCTACAAGTTAGCGTGAGTTTTACCCCAAAAATCTTTTAAAAAACTTCTTCACAAAAGAGTGGTATCCAAAGAATTGGATACCACTTTCTGTATAATTAGGGTACAAAGATTGAGAGAGATAAGAAACAAAAAACCTCTCAAAACTCAAATTAAAGGGTAGCGATCCCAAGACAAAACGCAGTTGCCAAGAGGCAACAAGAAAGGAAATGTTATGAAGAAGATGAATGGTTGTGCAATTAAGGAAAACACTATCGTGCTGACTAAGGCTTTCGCAAAACTGGCTTACACCCCCGGCACGGCAGAGTTCCGTTATCTGGCAGAACTCCACAAGGCTTTCCCTGACTTCCCCATCGTACAGCGTACCGCAAGCAAGAACGAGGACAAGGAAAAGTTCACCGACCTGTCTGTTGATCGTATGGAAAAGTTCATCAAGTGGTTCAAGGGCGAAAAGGAACTGGAAGAGTTCCAGAACGCAAAGGCGTTCTACAAGGGAACCGCAGGCTACTATGGCAAGATGAAGAAGTGGTTCCTGGACAAGTACAAGAAAGAATACCTGAACGCTGACTTCTCCAAGGTGAATAAGCCTGACGAAGAAAAGCCCGCCGAGGCTCCCACTACCGAAGAAACCACCGAACTGGCAAATGTCGCTTAATCCACCAAGAGTACAAGAAAGGAAATGATTGATATGGCAAAGATTAGCAAGCGGGAAATGAACTACCGCATCGACTTCACCAAGATGACCCTGATTATGACTGCGGACTTCGCAGATCGGGCATACGATCCCACCACCGAGGAATACGAAATCCTGACCCGCTTGAAGAAGGATTTCCCCGACCTGAAAGTGGAACGCAAGACCCACCGCACCCCCTCCAAGTACAAGACCAAGAGTGGCGAGGAATACACCCACAATCAGTTCAAAGACCTGACCTATAAGCGTATGGAAAAGTTCCTCTCCCGCATTCCCAATGGTGAGGCTTTCCAAAAGGAATATGAGTGCGTGAAGGACTTCGCCACCGATCTCAACGGCAATGGCTACACGATGGTTCGCAAGTGGTTTGTGGCACAGTTCCCCAACTTCCGTAAAGACCCGATCTTCTACCTGAACAAGGCCAACTCCCCTGAACTGATTAGCGGTGTTGCTTTCCTGAATAGTGAGAGCAACACCTCCGAGACAGAGGAAGCCGAAGAACTGGCAGAAGTCGCATAAGATTAAGTCATTCATTTAACAGTAAAATCTTCTTAATTAGTGTTAAGAAGATGACTTAAAACGAGAAAGGACAATGAAAATGTTAGAAGTTGGATGTGTGTACTCCAAGCCTGACCTGTCCGCCCTGTTTGGCAATAAGGACAAAGAGGGCTTAGAGCGGAAAATGACAAGGTATGGCATCGTGTTTTCTTCGACAGGATGGGCGGAGAAACGGCTCTACACAATTCACAAGATCACCAACCCATTCAAGCTGTTTGCGATTATGGAGTTAGGCTTCGATGCTAACACCGATTTCACCAAACTGCGGAACTTCTACTACCACTTCTTTGAAGATGAAGTCTTTATGGCAATGCCGGACGAGGTAAAAGAAGTGCGGATGCGGAAGATGGGATTGGATGTGTCCCGCCAGACCATCGCAAACTACACCCGCAGATTGGAAACAAACAACCTTATCAATCGCTACACAAAGAACTACATCTACTACTTTGCCAATAAGACCGAACAGAGATTGTGCGATCACGCAGAGTATGTGGAGGCTTGGCACGACTATTGGGACGATATTGAAAGCGGACTGAACTCCTTCGATGCGATTGCGAATATGCGGACAGATCACGGCGGAGTGGCACGCAAACAGCCGATCCCCGAGATCAATGGTATCTACAATGAGAAAATTGAATACCTGCTTTCGCTCATTCAGCAGTCGGTTGAGAGCGAATATGAAGGCTAATTAAGTCAGGCATTTAACACTAACTACTATTCTTTTGGTGTTAAGTGCCCGACTTAATTGGTCTTTTTTCTTTAATTTACCCCGCCCAACTGCCATAAAAAGTAGAGAAAGGCGGTGTAAAAATGACATTAGCAGACTATTATGACAGCAAAATCCCTGACTACTACGATACGATGTACCTTGATGGGTACACTCCCGATCAAATCCTCTATTCCGTACACAGAAAGATGGTGCGTGAGATCGAGGCACGCAGGGAAGCGAACGAAATTCCCAATGTAAAGATCGTCAGCGAGGTGAAGATCAAATGAAATCACAGAAAGACAAAGAGAAAGAAAAGAAGAAAAAGAAGTCCATCCTTGAAGCGGAAGTGATGCGGATTATGGAAAAAAGCCTGAAAACCGCATTGGATTTAGCTCTTGATGACCTACTCAAAGACTTCAAATGAAAAACGGCTGAATGCCCACCGCTGTGGGGCATTCGGCCGTTTTTTTCGTTATAGGCCGTCAGGCGGGGTCTGTATGGCTCTGTCGAGAACAGTCGGGGAAATCGTCTTTCAAAACAAAAATGCCATTTAGCGAGAGCGTGAGCCACGCAGAATGAGGATAGGGGTCTGCGTTTTTTGCTTTCCTGAAAGGGTACCCCCACCCCTCCGATCTTTCACTCTTGGCTCTCTGCGGGGACATACTCCATCAAATCGCCTGGCTGGCACTCCAAGAGGGAGCAGATCGTGTCGAGAGTTTTCCACGATACCAGTTCCCCCCGCCGGAGTTGTTGGAGGTAGGACTGCCCGATCAACTTTTCTTCACGGATGCGAGTGGACGAATAGCCTTTCTTCTTCAATTCTGCCAGAATGTCAACCTTGTAGCGGATTGCCATAAAAATGCCTCCTTTTCCATCATCCGTATTCTAACACAGAAAAGCACTAAAATCAAGTGCTAAATTTACACAGAAATAGCACCAGTATTTAGTGTATTATATCAATAGACAGCACGAGATTTTAGTGCTATAATACTCTTGAAGATAAGGGCAACCCAATTTCAACAAGGCCTGTTGTAAGTCCTACATCAAACACAAAGGAGCCTTGACAGCACGGAAAGACGACACACATCAAACAACTCAAAGGAGATCAAAACTATGTCTAAAATTGAACTGCTCGCCAAGATCGAACTGCTTAACAAGTACGAGGCGATGATCGAAGAAATGAAGAACGAGGCCGATACCATCCGCAACTCCATCAAGGCAGAGATGGAAGCAAGAGAGGTCGAGGAGCTGATCGCAGGTCAGTACATCGTTCGTTGGACTTCTGTCCTCTCCAACCGCTTCGACAGCACTTCCTTCAAAAAGGTTCTGCCTGACCTCTACAAGGCTTACACCAAGCAGGTCAGCAGTCGGCGGTTCTCCATCAGCGTGTGAATGATATAAAAAGACAGGGAGCCGAGGCTCCCTGTTGTAGTTTTTTAGGATCGAGCGGGGATGGTGTAAGTAAAGTATTCGTACTCGCCTTTGGAGTTGGGAACATTGATAGTCAGTTCATAGCCATCGGTCAGCGATTCGGGATCGACATTGATAATACCAAAAGTTCTAATGGTGATAGTTTCGCCAGCGTGTAAAATGTAGTTTACAGAATCGCCAGTCCGCAACTCGCTTTTGCCTGTCTTATCGGTGATTACTGCGGTATCCAATTGGAAAACATAAGGGTTTCCGCCGTTATCCCACAGCACAAAAGAGCGTAAAGGGTATTCTTGTCCGTTGTAGGATGCGGTAAAGAGAATGTCCCAACCGCCCGCACAAACATCCAAACTTCCTCCACGGTCGATATTTGAAATGGTGAAGGTCATCGCAACATAACAATAACCCACGCTCGCAGCGTAATAATCATTTGCTTCATCTGTGGGGGTCAGGTAAGTTTCGTCCAGCGTATCCTCCATATAGTAGCAAAATTCACTGCTATCCAATTTGAGTCCGGCGATATCTGTAATGGCGGATTCGCCCAATGCTAACTTGGCAGAGGGTTCGGTGGGTGCTTGGGTGGCTTCTGTGGTGGGAGCCTGAGTTGCTTCGGTAGTATCAGGTGTATCGCTGTTGCCACCACCGCAAGCACACAGGGACAGGCACATCGCAAGTGCCAAGAGCAGGGAAATTGCCTTTTTCATTTGCGTTCCTTCTTTCTTTTGATTTTCCTACACATTATAGCACCTATAGATTAATATTGTCAATCCACGAGTGCTTATTATTTAATCTAAAAGTTCATATAATTATCCCGAAGTTTAACAAACGGGGTGAGAATATGGGCGAAGTTGATTTGAATGGCATTGGGAAGCGTATCCAAAACCGCAGAAAACAGCAGGGGTATACCCAAGAACAACTTGCGGAAATGATGAATGTTTCCATTCAAATGGTATCTAACCTTGAAAGAGGTAATAAGGCCATCCGCATTGATAATTTAATCAATTTAAGCCATATTTTAGACATCAGCACCGACTACATCCTGACAGGAAAAGCCACAGCGGATGACAATGAAGCATTGACCGCTCGCATTGCCAAACTTCCGCCAAAAGATAGAAAAATGGTGGAAATGTTGGTGGAATACTGCCTGACTGAAAATGTGTAGTTCCTTTCTTCGGGAAAAGATGATACAATAGCAGAAAATCCCAATGCGGGAGGGACATCTATGGCAGACCAAGAGAAATGGGAACTGAGCCGAGAGGAAATTGAAGCACGAATAAGGGAGCAGAACCAAAAGCACAAGAAAAAGGGCAAGGGCAGATCGCAGAACCAAAGGCTGAAACTGTTCTACCTTTTGGACTATCTTTTGGAAGAAACCGACGAAACCCACACAAAGAAAGTCGCAGAAATCATCGAACACTTGGAGAACTACCACAAGATCCCTGTGGAGCAAAAAACTGTCTGTTCCGATCTTCGCCTTTTGGGGGAGTATGGCTACGAAACCCAATACGATGGGCGGACAAGGGGTTGGCGGATCATTGAGCGTGAGTTTGAAACACAGGAACTTCAACTTTTGATCGACTGCGTTCAGTCCTCCCGCTTCATCACCCAAAAGAAAGCCAAGGAACTGACTGACAAACTGAAAAAGAAAGCAAGCCGTTTCCCTGCTTCCGCATAAGAAAACATTGAATTAGTCGGTAATACAATGTTTTTCGGAGGCAGAGAACGCGGTGTCAAGTTAAGAATCAAATACCGACGGAAAAATAGGCGCTGATACGAAAGTATTAGTGCCTTTTTTCTGTCCCAAACGCCATAGGAATTTTCCTGTGGCGTTTTTTTGTGCCCATTTTCTGCAAGCCGCTGATAATTGTACGAATGAGGGTGGAATTTGCATCAATCTTCCTTCTGTATGCGGCGAAAAAGATGCCGCCCATATCTTTTCCCACCGGGGAATTGAAAACGGACAGAGGACGGCATTTCCACGAAAATCAACACTTTTATTCTACGAGGAAGGAGGTCATACGAATGGCAGTTTTCCGCATTGAAAAGACCCGTGATTATACGGTCATGTCGAACCACCATCTGCGGAACACGGAACTGTCCCTAAAGGCCAAGGGTCTGCTGTCCCTGATGTTGTCCCTGCCTGAGGGCTGGGATTATACAATGAAGGGCCTTGCCCATATCTGCAAGGATGGCGTTGACAGTATCAGCGCCGGAGTGCGGGAGCTGGAGGCACACGGCTATCTGATCCGGGAGCGTGTCCGAAACGCAAACGGTCAGCTTGGGTCAATCGAGTACACCATACTGGAACAACCCAGGCCACCCCAACCTAAACCGCCAGAACCTATACAGGAAAAACCTATACGGGAAAATCCAATACAGGTAGATCCAACATTGGATGCCCCTATACAGGGAAACCCCGCACAATTAAATATAGATATATCAAGTAACTATTTATCAAATACAGATTCATCAAGTATAGATAAATCAATTCCTATCCAATCAAATCCCCCTACCCCCTCCGGGACACCGATGGGAACGGATGGGATGGAATCCAGAGAAATCTATCGTGAGATTATTTTGGAGAACATTGACTATGAGATTCTTGCGTCCGATCCGAAGGTGGACCGTGAACAGTTGGACGAGATCACGGAGCTTATCGTTGATACAGTTTGCACCGCAAGGAAAACCGTCCGCATTTCCGGCGACGATTTTCCGGCAGAGGTGGTTAAATCCCGGTTCCTGAAACTGAACAGCACCCATATTCAGTATGTCATGGACTGCATGAGGGAAAACACCACCTACGTCCGCAACATCAAGAAGTATCTGCTGGCTGCCCTGTACAACGCTCCTTCCACCATCAGCAATTACTATTCTGCCCTGGTGCAGCACGATATGTACGGGGGAGGTCAAAGGGGGCGACCGTAAGTGCAGGAGGAAGTAACCGGCAAGGCCGTTGCTTTGATCGTTGACGGTGCCAGAATGAGTGAGCAGGTGCTTGAAAAAGCCATTACCACCTATCTGGACGCCCAAAAGAACAAACAGCCGAAGATCTACCGGGGGAAGCAATCCCTGAAACACCTTGCCCAGCAGAACGCAGGACTGGCAAGTATCGAGATCAGCGATAAGAATATCAAGGCATTTACCCAGGTGGCAAAGAAATACCATGTGGATTTTGCCCTGAAAAAGGATACTGCTGCTGACCATCCACGGTACCTGGTCTTTTTCAAAAGCCGGGACGCGGATGCCATTACAGCAGCATTCCAGGAGTTTACCGCTAAGAAGGTGCTGCGCAAGCCGTCCATACGAAAGCGTCTTGCTTTGGCAAAGGAGAAGGTACAGCAGAAGGAAAACAGGCAGTTTGACCGTGAAAAGGCCAAGGTAAAGGATCGGGGTGTGGAGCTATGAACCCCAAGAAACTGATCCTGACCAATTTGCCCTACCTTCTGTTCGTGTATCCCTTCGATAAGGTGTCTCAGGCTTTCCGGCTGGCGCCGGGTGCGGACCTGTCCGCAAAACTTCTTGCCATTGGCGAGGGTTTTACCGCCGCCTTTTCCCGGATGGGCCTGAGCTTCCATCCCACGGATCTTCTGATTGGCATAGCCGGTGCGCTGATCCTGCGTATCGCGGTTTATATGCGAAGTAAGAACGCGAAAAAGTACCGTCATGGAGTAGAGTACGGCAGCGCCCGTTGGGGCACCGCTGCTGACATTGCCCCGTATATCGACCCGGACTTTTTCCAGAATATCCCCATGACCATGACGGAGCGCCTGACCATGGCGAGCCGTCCCAAGCAGCCGAAGTACGCCAGAAACAAGAATATTCTTGTGATCGGCGGCAGCGGAAGCGGAAAAACGAGGTTTTTCTGCAAACCTTCACTTCTCCAAGCCCATAGTTCGTATGTCGTGACCGATCCGAAAGGAACCCTTTTGCCGGAGGTTGGCACCTTCCTGAGACGGAAGAAATACCGGATCAAGTGCCTTAACCTAATCAATTTCAAAAAGTCCATGAAATACAATCCCCTGGCCTATATTCGTTCAGAGAAGGATATCCTGAAGCTGGTAAACGCTCTGATTATGAATACCAAGGGCGAGGGCGAGAAATCCGGCGAGGACTTTTGGGTGAAAGCGGAACGGCTGTACTATACAGCCCTGATCGGCTACATTTGGTACGAGGCACCAGACTATGAAAAGAATTTCATAACCCTGCTGGATCTTATCAATGCCAGCGAAGCGCGGGAGGACGACGAGACTTACCAAAGTCCCGTTGACCTCCTTTTTGCTGAGCTGGAAGCGAAGGAACCGGAGCATTTTGCGGTAAAGCAGTATAAGAAATTCAAGATGGCCGCAGGCAAGACACTCAAAAGTATCTTAATTAGCTGCGGTGCCCGCCTTGCTCCCTTCGATATCAAGGAACTTCGGGACCTTATGGAATACGACGAGCTGGAGCTGGATACCCTGGGCGACGAGAAAACCGCCCTGTTCGTTATCCTTAGTGATACAGATGCGACCTTTAATTTTGTCTGTGCTCTGATGTACAGCCAACTATTTAATTTACTCTGCGATAAGGCGGACGACTTTTACGGCGGGCGGCTGCCTGTCCATGTGCGTCTGATCCTGGACGAGTTTGCCAATATCGGTCAGATACCGAACTTTGACAAGCTGATCGCCACGATCCGCAGCCGTGAAATATCGGCAGCGATCATATTACAGTCGCAGAGTCAGCTAAAAACCATTTACAAGGATGCGGCAGATACTATTGTAGGTAACTGCGACAGCACCTTGTTCCTGGGAGGCAAGGAGAAATCTACCCTGAAAGAGATCTCAGAACTGCTTGGGAAAGAGACCATTGATCTTTATAACCAATCTGAGAACCGGGGCAGTCAAATCTCCCATGGCCTCAACTATCAGAAATTAGGAAAGGAGCTGATGTCCCAGGACGAATTAGCAGTAATGGACGGCGGCAAGTGTATTTTTATGCTGCGCGGTGTCCGTCCGTTTCTCTCCGAGAAGTACGACCTGACGAAGCACCCCAACTACAAATATACAGCCGACGCCGACCCTAAAAATGTCTTTGACATGGAACGGTACATGAGAAGCAAGCGAACCGTGGTAAAGCCCACGGACAGCTTCGATGTGTACGAGATCAACGTAACTACATGACAAATCACATTTTTAGGAGGATATTAAATGGCATTTTTCAATTCTGCGGTGGGTGTACTGCAAACCCTGGTTGTTGCTCTGGGCGCTGGTCTGGGCATTTGGGGCGTTATCAATCTGCTGGAAGGTTACGGTCAGGACAACCCTGCATCCAAGTCCCAGGGCATGAAGCAGCTTATGGCTGGCGGCGGTGTGGCCCTGATCGGTATTACCCTGGTGCCTCTGCTGAGTGGCCTGTTCGGTTAAGATCCGAAGCGTAATCGCTTATGGGCGGCATACTCGACAAACTTGACGAGTGGCTGCGCGGGCTGCTCGTCGAAGGTATCACAGGAAACCTGTCGGGCATGTTCGATACGGTGAACACCAAAGTAGGCGAGATCGCCGGTGAAGTGGGACAGACGCCGCAGGGCTGGAACAGCGGCGTCTTTTCCATGATCCAGAATCTTTCTGAAACGGTGATCGTTCCGATTGCCGGGGTTATCCTGACATTCGTTATGTGTTACGAGCTGATCCAGCTCGTAACAGAAAAGAATAATCTCCACGACATTGATACCTGGATGTTCTTCAAATGGATATTCAAGACCTTCTGTGCCGTGCTGATCGTGACCAACACCTGGAACATTGTCATGGGTGTATTCGATGTGGCGCAAAGTGTTGTCAACAGCAGCGCGGGCGTCATTATCGGCAGCACTTCCATAGACATAAACAGCGTGATAACGGATATGGAAGGACAGTTGGAAGCATTGCCCACCGGTGAATTGTTTGGCCTGTGGTTCCAGTCCCTATTTGTGGGATTGACCATGAACGCGCTATCCATCTGTATCATGCTGGTCATATACGGCCGCATGATCGAAGTGTATCTGACTACCTCCATCGGACCGATCCCCCTTGCAACCATGACCAACCGGGATTGGGGCACTACCGGCCAGAATTACCTTCGCTCCCTGTTTGCCCTGGGCTTCCAGGCATTTCTTATTATGGTGTGCGTGGGTATCTATTCTGTCCTTGTACAGGGTATCGCCACCAGCGGCGATATTTCCGGGGCCATCTGGACCTGCATGGGTTATACGGTGCTGCTGTGCTTCGCGCTGTTCAAAACAGGCAGCCTTTCCAAGTCTCTGTTTGGTGCCCATTAAGGCGGTGACACATGATGAAATACAATGTTATTTATGCGGACCCGCCCTGGGCTTACAAAGTATGGAGTAAGAAAGGATCAGGCCGCAGTGCGGAAAGTCACTATCCCACCATGAGCATTGAGGATATCAAGGCCCTGCCTGTGGGAAATTTGGCAGCCAAAGACTGTGCCCTGTTCCTATGGATCACCTTTCCTATGCTGAGGGAGGCCTGGGGTGTTATGGATGCCTGGGGATTCCAGTATAAAAGCGTTGCTTTTGTCTGGATTAAACAGAACCGGAAAGCTCCGACCCTCTTTTGGGGGATGGGCTACTGGACACGGGCCAATGCAGAGCTGTGTGTGATCGCTACCAAAGGCAGCCCAAAACGGTATTCCCGCCGTGTACATCAGGTTATCATTTCTCCCATAGAGGAACACAGTAAAAAGCCTGATGAAGCGAGAAAACGAATTGTTGAGCTCATGGGAGATGTTCCCCGTGTGGAATTATTCGCACGCCAGCAGTCTCCCGGATGGGATGTGTGGGGCAATGAAGCTCCCGGCAGCATCGACTTTCCGGGAACCGGTAAGGAGGTCAGATAATGGCGTATGTAACTGTTCCCAAAGACCTGACCAAGGTGAAATCCAAAGTGCTGTTCGGTTTGACCCGCCGGCAGCTAATATGTTTCGGGGCGGCAGTGCTGGTAGGCTTGCCGCTTTTCTTTTTACTCAAAGATACGGTAAGTTCCAGTGCGGCCACCCTCTGCATGATCCTTGTGATGCTGCCCTTTTTCCTGTTTGCCATGTATGAACGGCATGGGCAGCCCCTGGAAGTGATCCTGGGGCAAATGATCCAGACCTTTTTCATCCGGCCGAAGGAAAGACCGTATCAGACCCATAACTTCTATGCTGCTGTCCAGCAGCAAATACAGGTAGATAAGGAGGTACGCGCGGTTGTCCAAAAGTCCAAAGCAGCAGCCGGAGGCGGCAAAAAAGCCAAGACGTAAACTGACTGCTGGGGAGAAGAAAGAGATCCGCAGGATAATGGAAGCGGCCAGAGGGGATGGAAAACCCCACTCTGCCCAGGATACCTTACCCTTCCGGCAAATGTACCCGGATGGACTGTGTAAACTGGATGATACTACCTGGTCCCGGTGCATCGAGTTTGAAGATGTAAATTATCAGCTTGCCCAGCCGGACGATCAGACTTCCATCTTTGAAGCACTCTGCGACCTTTACAATTCCCATGACAGCACCATCGGTATGGAGCTGTCCCTTCCCTGCAGAAGGATGAACCGGGAGGATTTTGTAAAGCGTATCGAGATTGCGGCCCAGGGTGACCGGTTTGACCCCTTGCGGGAGCTGTACACCCAAATTCTCCGCAGACAGTTGGAACGAGGAAACAACGGATTTGTAAAAACAAAGCTGTTGGTCCTGACCATTGAAGCGAAGGATATCCGAACCGCAAGGACGCGGTTTTCCCGGATCATCCTGGACGCCCTGAACCAATTTAAGGTGATCGGCGCATTGGCAAAAGCTCTGGACGGCCGGGAATGGTTGGCGCTGCTGCATGGTATCATGCACCCGGACGGCGACCGTTTTTCCTTCGATTGGGACTGGCTGGCACCTTCCGGCCTCCATGTGAAGGACTTTATTGCCCCGTCCTCCTTCCAGTTTGGGCAGGCAAGGCGTTTTGCCATGGGCAATAAGTATTGCGCGGCATCCTTCCTTCAAATCAATGCCCCGGAAATGGACGACCGTATCCTGGCTGAGCTGCTGGATACAGACAGTAATATGCTGGTAAGCCTCCATATCCGCAGTATGGATCAGAACGAAGCCATCAAGACCGTCAAGCGAAAAATCACCGATATTGACAGTATGAAGATCGATGCCCAGAAGCGGGCAGTCCGGGAGGGCTTCGATATGGATATCATCCCCACGGACATTGCCACCTACGCGGGCGAAGCAAAGAATATTCTCCGTGACCTGCAGAGCAGAAACGAAAGAATGTTCCTTGTGACCTTCCTGATCGTCAATATCGCGGATACCCGCCAAAAGCTGGACAATGAGCTGCTGCGGACCGCAAGTGTGGCCCAGCGGTATAACTGTCAGCTTACCCGGCTGGACTTCCAGCAGGAACAGGGTTTTGTGTCCGCGCTTCCCCTGGGCGTCAACAAAATCAGGATTAACCGCGGACTGACTACTTCGGCCCTGGCGATCATGGTGCCCTTCACCACCCAGGAACTTTTCATGGGCGGCGAGGCAGTGTACATGGGGCTCAATGCCACTTCCGGCAATGTGATCCTTGCCGACCGCAAACAGCTAAAGACCCCCAACGGTCTGATACTTGGCACCCCCGGCAGCGGCAAGTCCTTTAGCGCGAAGATGTGCATAGGAAGCATCTTCCTGACCACAAGGGACGATATCATTATCTGTGACCCGGAAGCGGAGTATTTCCCCCTGGTTTATAAGCTGGGCGGTCAGGTCATTAAGATCTCGCCTACCAGTAATCAGCGGGTAAATCCCATGGATATCAACCTGAATTACAGCGAGGACGATAACCCCCTGGCTCTGAAATCGGACTTCATTCTGTCCTTCTGTGAGCTGGCAGCCGGTGGCCGTAACGGTCTGGAACCGGTGGAAAAGACCCTGATCGACCGAAGCGTCCGGGCAGTCTACCGACCCTACATGGCAGACCCCCGGCCGGAGAATGTACCCATTCTGGAGGATCTTTACAATGAGATCCGAAAGCAGCCGGAGCCGGAAGCGCAGCGGATCGCTGCTGCCCTGGAGCTGTATGTACATGGCAGTCTGAATATCTTTAACGGCAGAACCAATGTGGATATCACCAACCGCCTGGTCTGCTTCGATATCAAGGAAATCGGCAAGCAGCTCAAAAGTCTGGGTATGCTGGTCATTCAGGATCAGGTGTGGAACCGTGTCACCGAAAACCGCTACATCCGTTATGAGGTACAGCACGATAAGGAGACCGGCACTGGCCAACTGAATCCCACCTATGTTCAGAAGGCCACCTGGTACTATATGGACGAATTCCACTTGCTTCTGAAAGATCCCCAGTCTGCGTCCTATTCCGTGGAGATCTGGAAGCGCTTCCGTAAATGGGGCGGCATCCCCACCGGCATCACCCAGAACGTCAAAGACCTGCTTGCTTCCCAGGAGATTGAAAATATCTTTGAAAACAGCGATTTTATCTATCTGCTGAACCAGGCAAGCGGTGACCGGAAGATCCTCTGCGAGCGTCTGAACATTTCCAGCAAACAGGCTGGGCATATCAGCAATTCCAATCCCGGCGAAGGTATCCTTATCTTCGGCAACGTGATCCTGCCATTTATCAACGACTTCCCCCAGGATAACGAGCTCTACCGGATTATGACCACCAAGCCAGGGGAAGCCATGCGTGAGGTGACAAACGAATAAAGGAGTAACCGATTATGGAAAACAGGATGAAAATGGAGACCTTCCGTAATCAGGAGTTCGGCAGCGTGCGTATCATCCCGGATGATGGCAGGCTGCTTTTTTGCGGGATCGATGTTGCGGCGGCGCTGGGATATTCCAAGCCCCGCAATGCGGTCTATGTCCATTGTAAGGGGGCCCTGAAACGGGGCGCCCTTACTGCAGGCGGGATGCAGGAGCTTACCTTCATACCGGAAGGTGATGTTTACCGGCTGATCGTCCATAGCCGTCTGCCTACCGCGCAGCGGTTTGAAAAATGGGTATTTGAGGAAGTTCTCCCATCCATCCGTCAGACAGGCGGATACATGACAAGCTCCCTGCTGGAACAGGCAGCGGCAGATCCCAATGTGCTGCTGCAATTCGCGGGGCGGCTTTTGGCAGAGCATGAGAAGAACGCGAGCCTGACCCGGCAGGTGCAGAAAATGGAGCCCAAGGCGGCCTTTTTTGATACCTTCCTTCACCCGGAGGATTGTACCAATATCCGCGCCACCGCAAAGGAGCTGGATATTGGGGAACGGGCCTTCTGCAAGTTTCTGATAGAAGGTGGTTTCCTGTACCGCTGTCCCGGTGGGTATTTGCTTCCCTATGCAAAGAAGTCCAACCGGGGCCTGTTTAAGGTCAAGGACTTTATTGCTCCCAACGGCCATTTCGGTCAGCAGACGGTGATAACCCCAAAGGGCAAGGCGCTGTTTCGTATGCTGCTGACCAGCGATTACCATTCGGAAAATATCAAAGGAAAGGAATGATGCGGATTGAAACCTATGTATCGGCGCCTTTTGTCGGTATTCCTGGTGCTGCTTCTTGTAATGAGCCTGCCCTTCTCCGCATTTGCAGCATCTACGGACGGCACCGCTGCCACAACGGAAACAGCGGAGACTGTCACCACGGAGCCGGTCATTCAGGAGGAAACGGAACCGGCAGAAAATCCGGCAGCAACAGAGCCTACCGAGGCTGTGACGGAGGAAACAACGGAGGTAACTGACCCTACCGACAATACGGAGCCAACGGAACCGACTGATCCCCCGGAGAATACGGAGGAAGTGACGGAGGAAACCGAAGTCACAGAGCCGGTGGAGGAAGTGGACCCCCCGGAGGAAACGGAAGCACTGGAGGATACGGAGCCTCCTGAGGAAAACGAGGCCAAAGAAGAATCTGAGGGTATCCTTATCACCCCTGACCCCATTGTAGAGGAAAACCCCTATGATCCCGACTGGCCGTATCCCTACGGTCTGCCCGTGGACAATGACTTCCCCGACGATCTGCTGGATGCTGACCCCTATGGGATCATGCTGCTGGCAGATATGAGCCTGATTCCCGATGAAATGTACGACAATTACATTCTGCGGGCCCTGGCCTATACCGGATACGATGTGGATTACCTGAAGGATAACGGATATCTGTATGTGGCGCAGTACACTTCCTCCAATATCAACACCTATGCGCCCCAGGTACTTTCCAATATCGGCTATGACGATTATTCCCCCTTCTGCAACGGCGACGAGACCGTGGCAGATTCCAGCACAGTAAGCGGCAAGGCACCTAATATTGCCCTGTTTGAGCAGCAGGGCTTGGTGTGCGCCTCCTTCGTCAGCTACTATTGGAACAACTACCTTCCAAACATTGAAGGTATTGATACCACCTGGGTAGCGGATGCGATCAAGGCCACCACCATGAATAACGGTTCTTATTCCACCGCCAGCGTGTGGGCATGGGAAACGGGCCTGAAAAATCTGGCTTCGCAGTCCGGCAGCGGTGTCACACGGTATACCGATGCCACCACCGCTTATGCCAACCTGGTGCCCGGTGATATTATCGTGTTCTCCAATTCCAGCGGCAGTCTGACCCATGTTGCCGTGTATGCGGGCGCCTACACCATGTACAATGCCAGCGGCACCAACCGCGGTACTTATCACTATATCATCCATGTGGGCAACAGCCGCGGCCCTGAGATCAGTGCCGTGGAGTACATGACAAGCTCCGGCAGCAAATCTTCTTCGCCCTCTGCGTTCTATCACATTGAACTGCCTGAGGCGGAAGATCCCGATGGCTATATTGAAGTGTACAAGGACGATACAGACGGCTATGCCCTGGACGGCGCGTACTTTGTTGCCCAAGACCAGGCTACCGGACAGAAATACACCATTGGACCTACCGTGAATGGTTATGCCTGTTCCGGCCCGCTGCCTCTGTCTACCTTCTATGTGTATGAAAGTGTATTCCCGGACGGATATGGACCCAGCGGAACTACTGAGTGGTATGTGACCCTGACCAAGGATAACGCGATCCGAACCATCTATGCGGAAAATACCCAGCGGACCGGCAGCCTGACAGTCAGAAAAGCAACCACCAACGGTCAGGGTGTGGAATTGGGCTGGAAGGTCAATCTCTGGAAGGTGCTTGACGATGGCAGCTATGACTACATCGGCAGCGGCACCACCAAGAAAGACAAGAATGATCCCACCTATACCTTTACAGGTCTGGCTCCCGGCCGGTACCTGGTGCAGGAGGACAGCGGAAACAGCCATCCCGGTTACTCCCTGGATATGAGCTATCATTATGTGGATGTGGTTGCGGATCAGACGGCAACCGTCACCATTACCAATATCCCCAAGGCATACCTTGTCATCCAGAAGGATACCAACACGGGAGCCGATAAGAACGGCTGGAAGTACAATATCTACACCAATGCCGCTATGACGGAGCTGCTGCCCGGTTCTCCCTTTACCACCGATGAAAACGGTGAGATCAAGGTGGAGGTATCTGCGGGCACTTTCTTTGTAGAGGAAGTGGACGAGAGTGCAACCCACCTGGATTGGGTCTTTGACCAGAGCACCCATGTTGTGACCATCAAGGCCGGTGAGACCGTGACGGTAGTTTCCGAGAATACCCAGCTTGGTCAGTTCAGGATCATCAAGGATATGCCGGACGGCGGCAGTGTTGCCGGATGGGAGTTTGATGCCTACCGTTTGGGTGATTCCGAAAATACTTTCATCGGCACCTTCACCACCGGGGAGGATGGAACCATTCTTTCCGGCTATATCGAGGAAGGCGACTATCTGATCTACGAGAAGATCCCGGAGGATTCTTTGTATGTGAATGAAACGGAGAATCCCCAGACCGTGACCGTTGTTCCCGGCGAGACCGCAGCGGTGACCTTTACCAACCGTCTGCGTCCCGGCAGGATCGATGCCCTGAAGCTGGATCTGATGGGAGAGCCCAGGGCCGGTGCGGAGTTCCTTCTGGAATGGAGCGAGGACGGAACTGCATGGTATCCTGTATCCTATTCTGAAACCATGGCCAAGGGCGGCTGTTCCTCTGCTGACCTGACGGATGGCAGGCTTACTTCCGGCGAAAATGGGGTTGCTTCCTTCGACGGCCTCCATCCGGCGCTGTATTACCGACTGACGGAAACAAAGGCACCGGACGGACTGGCATTGCAGGCAGACCACGCTTTTGAAGGGAAACTGCCCCAGGATGCAGCTTTCACCATCACCGTCACGGTGATCAACGGACCGGAGTTTGAGCTTCCCAAGACCGGCGCAAGTTCCGGCATGATCCTTCGTATCGCGGGACTGGCAGCAGCCATTAGCTGCCTGGGTGCCGTGATCGTATACCGCAGAAAGAAGGTCTGACGCAGCAGCCGCCTTCTACAAGGCCAGGGACCGTCCCTGGCTTTTTTCATCACCAATCTCTGATCGTTACCCATTTCAATTTCTATATTATTTATGAAAGGAAACAACGAAACTATGAAGAATCTGAAAAAGGCAGTAGCCTTGTGCCTGTCCCTGATGCTGTTGCTGACGTATCCCGTCAGCGCCTCCGCTGCTATGCCCAGCGATCCCACCGAGAACGCAACCATCAACGAGGACCGCCTGTGCAGCGTGGATATCTACAAATACGATATCACAAACGGTGCGACTCGTTCCTAACTGAAAAGGTTAGGCACTAATAAAAGAACGAGAAAAATCGTTCTCTTTTTAGGAGAACTGGTAATCCGAAAGGTGGAATGAAGGGGTAACGCCCGGAAACGCCTTCCCTAATCCTCCGGCTGGCATATCAAAAAGCGAAAGCTGTATATGTCAGGAGCCCGGTGAAGTCGGCTGAGAGCTGCCCTAACAGAGAAGCATAAATGCTGAAAAGCATCGTGACATTATGCTGTGCTGAGGAAAGTCGTCCAGCGGTGGACGATGTAGCCTATAGGCCGGGGGTCTATAAAATACCCATGGTGAGAATGTCCGACAGGACTGACGAACTTGCGAATGTACGGGTCTATATCGTGGAGCATACAGAAATGTATGCCTGTGTTTGAATCACAGTTAGTGTGGTGGAGTAAAAATCGTTAGTATGAAACACCATGATGCGTTACA
Source organism: Oscillospiraceae bacterium (assembly GCA_017622295.1). Lineage (GTDB taxonomy): Bacteria > Bacillota > Clostridia > Oscillospirales > Oscillospiraceae > Faecousia. The sequence goes on along the minus strand of JAGARK010000045.1, from coordinate 4,358 downwards.
GGCGCATCCAAGCTAACAGGCTTAGAGCAAGCACCTAAAGGTATATGTACAGATAGGATTACCGGAACGAGGAAAGGTAATGGGTACTCTCCTATGGAAAGTATAGGGTGACGAAGAATAATAAGCACCCAAACCATTGCTGAAAAGCAGAGGTCGAACCAATGAAGTTCCTGTAATGGGAATGGAGGAATGGCCTCAAGTCGTTATAGCAACAATCTTTTATTCAATCGCAATTAGGATTACGAGTAAGACAAAAAGGGTCGCTCAATTCAGAAATGGAAGGAGTGATGCCTAATGCCAGAAAAGAAACAAGGAAAACTTCTGTGTGTGGATGACCTGCGCCATGCAGAATACTACCATATGCAAAATACTTTTGACGATTTATATGCCCGAAGCTTGGCAAATGAAACATTTACAGACTTAATGGATATTATTCTCAGCCGGGAAAATATCCTATTGGCATATCGCAACATCAAAAGCAATCATGGTAGCAGGACACCAGGAACGGATAAATTGGACATTCGGGACATTGGACGGTTACAGCCGGATGAGGTCGTTGGAAAAGTCCGATATATCGTTGCAGGAACACCGCACGGATACCGCCCTAAACCGGTAAGACGCAAAGACATTCCAAAACCCAACGGAACAACCAGACCTCTGGGAATCCCCTGTATCTGGGACAGGCTCATACAGCAATGTATCAAGCAGGTAATGGAGCCAATCTGTGAAGCGAAATTCAGCGATAACAGCTATGGTTTCCGTCCCCAGCGGAGTGTGGAACATGCTATCCAAAGCACCTACCGCCTCATTCAGCGGTCACATTTACACTACATCGTGGAATTTGATATTAAGGGCTTCTTCGATAATGTGAATCATGCAAAGCTGATTCGCCAGATATGGGCCATGGGCATACACGATACGCACCTAATTTATGTTGTGAGAAAAATTCTGACGGCACCCATAAAAATGCCGGATGGAAGTATGGAATATCCAAACAAAGGAACACCGCAGGGAGGAATTATCTCCCCGCTGTTAGCCAATATCGTGCTGAATGAACTTGACCACTGGGTTGACAGCCAATGGCAAAAACACCCGGTAACAAGGAAATACAGCACAAGACAGAATAAAGCAGGCTGTGAAATCCTGAGTAACGGATATACCGCAATGAAACTCACTAACTTAAAAGAAATGCGAATCGTTCGTTATGCAGATGATTTTCGGATCTTCTGCCGTACAAAAACCGATGCAGAAAAAGCAATGATTGCAATAACGCAATGGTTGCAGGAACGGCTGAAGCTGGAAGTATCCCCGGAGAAAACGAGGGTTGTAAATGTCAAGCGCAGATATTCGGAATTTCTTGGTTTCAAAATCAAGACCTATCCGAAGGGTAATAAAAGGGTCGTAAAATCCCATATATGCGATAAAGCACTCAAAAAGCAAAAGCAGAGATTTATAGAGCAAGCCAAGAATGTGGCAAAACCCAGACCCGGAAAAGAAGAAATTGATGAAATCAAGCTCTACAATTCCATGGTCATGGGAACGCAAAATTACTACAAAATTGCCACGATGGTTGCAACTGATTGTGATGGTCTGAACCGTTCTGTTATGACCATCTTTACAAATCGTTTGCATCGTCAAAGGGGTTCCCGGCTTGTTCGCCACGGTAGAAAACTTACAGATATTGAATATCGGTTATATGGCAAATCCGCATCCATACGGTATTTAGCCGGAAGCGGTGAGCCGATATATCCAATAGGATATGTCCAGCACAAAAATCCCATTGCAAAGCGGCGGACGGTCAATCCGTACACCCCAGAAGGACGAAAGGAGATTCATGACTCACTCGGAATCAACCTCCGGCTCATGTGGGAACTGATGCGAAGTCCGCTCCACGGGAAAAGCGCAGAATTTGCGGATAACCGCATATCGCTTTTCTCTGCCCAATGGGGCAAATGTGCAATCACTGGGAAATCCTTTTGCAGTACAAGTGACATCCACTGCCACCATAAAACCCCAAAGTCTAAAGGTGGCACAGATGCGTATTGCAATTTGGTGTTGGTTCTGGAACCTGTTCACAAGCTGATTCACGCAACAGAACCGAGCATCATTTCCAAATATCTGCAAATTCTGGATTTAAGTGAAAAACAGCTCAAGAAGCTGAATTACCTGAGAACTCTGCTGAATATTGAGAAAATCGCAACATAAAACAAGTATTTCTACATTTCTATGATGGTTGATTGAATCAAAAGAAACATTGCAATAACGATGGAACGCGGAGTGCGGTGAAAGTCGCACGCTCCGTGTGAATGGGGGGAAAATCCGGAGGGAAATGTATGTGGCTTCGCCACATACATCACCCAAGGGATTACCTATCCATATCGGAAAAGGACGGTGTATGGGATTCCAGTTATGTATCCACCGGTGTCTATGACCAGAGCGTGATCGACACCCTGGGCGGCGCTGTCCGTGACGGCGATACCGATAACAAGTCCGACCTGGGCAACGGCGGCGAAAGCTACGGCTATGCCATTGCCGGGGTACAGTTTACCTACCTGAAGGTGGCCGATATCGTCCAGTTCTCCGAATCCACTGCTGACGGCCGCACCGACAGCCATGTGCAGGTACTCTATGGTGTGGACAAGGTAAAGGGCGCTGACTTCCTGCGTGCCCTGGGTCTGGAAAACGGCGCCAAGCGCTACACCAATGCTGACCATCTGGATTCTGGCAAGTATTTCTATCAGTCTGATGTGCTGATCGATGCCCTGGCCGCTGGCCTGGAAGCCAATTCCACCGTGGTTAAGAACGCCATGGAGCGTTATGTGGTGAACAACGGCGGTGTGAATATGCCCCTGACGGACAAGTACGGTCATACCTATGCCGAGAATATGGAGCAGGGCCTTTTCTTGTTCGCGGAAACTTTGCTCCCTGAACAGGTGGTTAGCAGCTGCGCGCCCTTCCTGCTGAGCCTTCCCATGACCAATACCGAGGGCACCAATGTATCCGATGGCGGCTATGAGTGGATGTACGATATTACCCTGATGCCTAAAAACCTCACCGGTATTCCTGAGTTGGAGAAAACTTTGCGTGAGAACATTGAAAGCACCGGAAACAACGGCGGCAGCGCCACCGATATCACCGATGGCTACGCCCATACCGGCACCGCCTCCGCCGGCGACACCATCGACTATCAGATTATCGCAGGCATTCCCACCATCAGCAGCGAAGCCACTTATCTGTCTTGTTTCACCTTCGTGGATACCATTGCCCCCGGTGTGTCCTATAACCGCAACGATGTGGTCATTGAGATCTTCACCGACGACGCCTGTACCGATCTGGTGACCACCTGGACCGAGGCGGACGGCAAGTTTACCGTCACCTATGGCAATACCTCCGCCGGTGAATCCGTTATGACCGTTGCCATGACTTCCCGTGGTCTGGAAGAAATCAATACCTCCAAGGCTGTCTATCCCGGCGCAAGCATGGTCAATTCCGGCTATTCCGACTGCACCCTGCGCATCACCTATCAGGCAACCATGGATTCCGACAATTCCCTGGTATATGGTGACGACGGCAACCCCAACGAAGTTGTGCTGACCTGGTCCCGTTCCAATTCCGCTTACTATGATACCCTGGTGGACGACTGCCATCTGTACACCTACGGTGTGGATCTTATCAAGACTTTCAGCGACGGCCGCGGTGACTTCTCCGAGATCCAGTTTACCCTCCGCAACGACACAGACGGTTACTATGTGGTAGCCGAGCTGAACGAGGCAGAAGGTGTATACTATGTGACCGGTAAAACCTCCAATGTACAAAATGCCACCTACTTTACCCCTGTTGCCCATGAGGTCAAGACCGACGCGGGCACCGAGACTGTATACAAGATCCTGGTAAAGGGTATCGAGAATGATACCTATTTCCTGAAGGAAACCCATACGGACAGTGCATACACCCTCCTGAAGGACGAGATCAAGGTGGTCATTACTACCAAGGAAAGCACCGTCCTGTGCGATATCTACGAAAGCGACGTGCTGGGTCTGGTTCAGAATGATCCCCGTTTCGCAGAATCTATCATCAAGGAGGCTATCCAGAAGGGTTATATCAAGACTGACGGCAACCTTGCCGATGTTCTGAACAATATGCCCCAGAAGCAGCTTGCCCATTATCTGCTGACCGCTTCCGCTGTGGTGGATGCCAAGGATGTAACCATGCTGGACGATAACGGCAGCGACAATGCCCTGGTGCCCATTGAGGTCACCAACACCCGTGGTTTCACTCTGCCCCAGACCGGTGACTACGGTACCCTGGGCTTTACCATTGTTGGTATCCTGACCATGGCCGGTGCCGCTGTGGTGCTG
>JAGARK010000044.1 GCA_017622295.1 Oscillospiraceae bacterium | reverse complement strand
ACCAAGCATCTGCAAATGTATCTCAGCGAGTTCTGCTACCGCTTCAACCGCAGATCTTTCCATGGCGGTATTTTTGACCGCTTATTGGTTGCTGTCGCCCGATAACTATATTTTGTGGTTTGCTTACTAAAGCCGATAACCACAACATGGGATTGATAGAATGCAGAAAAAAGAAAGAGAGAACGACTATGTGGCGAATGCATTATACCATTGCCAGAAACATCTTCAAAGTTATGGAGTATGTTTCAGGAATGCGGCTTCGGATTCAGAAACCGGAAGAATACTCCGATGAAAACTGCTATGAATATGCGAAAGGCATCGTCAGCCGGATGCAGAAAACCGGTCATATCCGCACGGAAGGGTTTGGTATGGAAAATCTGCCTGCGGAGGGGGGATATATGCTCTATCCCAACCACCAGGGAAAATATGATGCTTACGGGCTTATTTCCGTGCATTCCAAGCCCTGCACGGTGGTGATGGATGATGCCAAATCCCACATGATCTTCATCCGGGAGATCATCGATATGCTCCGGGGCAAACGGATGAACATCCACGACGCCCGGCAGGGGCTGACCATCATCAACCAGATTACCGAGGAGGTGTCCCAGGGACGGCGGTATATCCTGTTCCCGGAGGGGGGTTATGGAAAGGACCAGAAAAACACCCTGGGAGATTTCAAGCCTGGCTGCTTCCGGATCTCCCTGCGGTCCGGAACGCCCATCGTACCGGTGGTGCTGTATGACTCTTATAAGGTATTCAACAGCTGGCAGCTGAAGCCGGTGACCACTCAGGTACATTTCCTGGAGCCTATCTATTATGATGAATACAAGGAGCTGAAAACCGTCCAGGTCGCAGCGCTTGTAAAGGAACGGATCCAGCAGAAGCTCGATGAAATAGAAGGTAAAACCGTCTGAATTCCCGGGGGAATTCAGACGGTTTTTGTGGTTTGAACCTGCTGTTCTTAGGAGGTATTGTGTTATTTTATCTCATCATACCAGAGCGGCGCCCAGGCTTCTGCAATCAGCGTCGGCGTCGTCATCGGGGGCTTCCTGGCAGATCACACTGTCGCAGGCCAGGTTTGCACCGGCATTGCGGCAGGTATCTTCCCAGGTCCGCATCCATTCTCCGTCGCCCCAGCCGTAGGAGCCGAAGAGGGCGATCTTCTTGCCGGAGAGCTTGCTCTCGCAATCGCTGAACATGGGCTCGAATTCGCTCTCTTCCAGAACCTCTGCGCCCATGGCGGGGCAGCCGAATGCAATGGCGTCAAACTGATCGACCATGGATGCGTTAAAATCCTCGGGGGTATAGAGGGCAACGTTGGCGCCTGCGTTTCTGGCGCCTTCGGCAACGGCATTTGCCATTGCTTCGGTGTTGCCGGTGCTGCTCCAGTATACTACTGCAATTTTGCTCATAGAATGTTCCAACCTTTCAATCAAAAAATCAATATATTATCCGGCGGCGCGGTCTTTGACTGCAAGCCGATCAATACCTTTACCCCTGGCCCACTGGTCGCAGTAGACCTGGGTGCACTTTTTAAACTGGGCGAATTTCTTTTTTGCGGACTCCTCATCGCCGTAAACCTTCCAGCAGCCGCTGGCTTTGCAGCAATCGGGACCCTTTTCGATGAAGCCCTTCACATCCTCCGGGGGATACCCCAGGAAGAGACCGATCTCATGGGGAAAAACACCGTCCTGGCGGAGCTTCTGCACCAGCTTCACCACGCATTTTTCGCAGCTGCCGGTGTCGTAACCTTCCCGGCGGAGGATGTTTGCTGCATCGGAATCGGCCAGGTCGCGGGTCAGCTTTCTGGGCCGGTAAATGTAGATGAGTGCCTTGTTCTCGGAGAAGCGAAGGGGAAGAATCCGCAGGCCCTTGGGATGCAGACGCCGGTTCATTTGGCGAATATCATCCAGAAGCTCCTGACGGTTGGTGCAGGGGCAGGTAAACAGACTGGCGGTTTTGATCCCCGCCAGGGTAGGGGCGCCGTGGCGCACCAGAATATCTTCGGACATGGAAAACACCTCCCCGGAATTTGGTTAGTTGCTGCTAACCGAAGAAAGGAAAGAATAGTTAGCAGCCGCTAACCGCGATTATAATATGACATCCACCTTCATTTGTCAAGAGGGAATTTTTATTATTTTCAAAAATTTCCATGAAATACTGTTTTTTCAAAAAAAGTATTGACAAATGAAAGCTGGAGCGATATTATAATAAAGCGGTTAGCGAGAGCTAATCGTTATTACAGACTGTTGGTTAGCGGAAACTAATCGACTGTAGAGAATCTGAATCAGGTGAAAAATATGAATTTGAAGAACGCACTGGAAGGCAAGGAGTACATCATTCAGCGGATCGATACTGATGACGAAGATCTGAATGCATTCCTGTTTTCTCTGGGCTGTTACACTGGTGAGCCGATTACGGTGGTTTCCCGCCGCAGAGGCAGCTGTGTGATCTCAGTGAAGGACGGAAGATACAGCATCGACGATCAGTTGGCCGAGGCAATTCAGATCTGATTGTCTGAAAAGCCAAAGACAATCCGCTGATTGTCTTCCCTGCGAGGTTAGCGAAAACTAACCAAAATTAGCGCAAACTAACCAGAATTTGTAGCAAAATTACCTGTTAAAGATACCCAATGAAAGAGGAGGAAAATTAAAATGAGAATTGCTTTTGCGGGCAATCCTAACTCCGGTAAGACCACCATGTACAATGCTCTGACTGGCCGCAACGAAAAGGTCGGCAACTGGGCAGGTGTTACCGTTGACAAGAAAGAGGCTCTGATCAAGAAGGCCTATGCTGGTGAGCAGGAACTGATCGCAGTTGACCTGCCCGGCGCTTACTCCATGTCTCCCTTCACTTCCGAAGAGAGCATCACCAGCGGCTATGTTAAGAACGAAAATCCCGATGTCATCATCAACATCGTGGACGCCACCAACCTGAGCCGCAGCCTGTTCTTCACCACCCAGCTGCTGGAGCTTGGTATTCCTGTTGTCGTTGCCCTGAATAAGCATGACATCAACAACAAGAAGGAAACCAGAATCAACACCCAGCTGCTCAGTGAGAAGCTGGGCTGCCCCGTTGTGGACACCACCTCCACCACCGGCGACGGTCTGAAGGAGGTTGTTCATGCGGCTGCTGCGCTGAATGGTAAGACCCAGAAGGCTCCCTATGACCAGGGCAATGTGGATCTGACCAGCAAGCTGGAAGTTGAGGCGGCTGACCGCAAGCGCTTTGAATTCGTCAATAAGATCGTTGACAAGGTCGAGACCCGTAAGGTCCTGACCAAGGATAAGAACGTCCAGGATAAGATCGACGCTGTTATGACCCATCCCATCGGTGGCCTGGTGATCTTTGCCGCCGTCATGTTCCTGGTGTTTGATATTTCTCAGTCCTCCTTTGGCCCCCTGCTGGCTGACACTCTGGTTGCCTGGCTGGAATCCTTCCAGGGTTGGGTCGGTGAACTGGTTGCTGATGCTGCTCCCATCCTGCAGGCTCTGCTGGTTGACGGCGTCATCGGCGGCGTCATCGCTGTTATCGGCTTCCTGCCTCTGGTCATGGTCATGTACTTCCTGATCTCCCTGCTGGAAGACTGCGGATACATGGCTCGTGCCACCATCGTTCTGGACCCCATCTTCAAGAAGGTAGGCCTGTCCGGCAAGTCCGTTATCCCCTTCGTCGTCGGCACCGGCTGCGCCATCCCCGGCGTCATGGCCTGCCGCACCATCCGCAATGAGCGGGAGCGCCGCGCTACCGCTATGCTGACTCCCTTCATGCCCTGCGGCGCAAAGCTGCCCGTTATTGCCCTGTTCGCAGGCGCATTCTTCGAGGATGCTTCCTGGGTGGGCACCCTGATGTACTTCGTGGGTATCGCCCTGATCCTGCTGGGCGCTCTGCTGGTCAACAAGATCGCCGGCCACAAGAACCGCAAGTCCTTCTTCATCATTGAGCTGCCCGAGTACAAGGTTCCTTCCCTGAAGCGTGCATTCAAGGATATGTGCTCCCGCGGCTGGGCCTACATCGTCAAGGCTGGTACCGTCATCCTGGTCTGCAACACCGTTGTTCAGATCATGCAGACCTTCACCTGGAGCTTTGTCGAGGCTGAGGTCGCCAGCGATTCCATCCTGGCTTCCATCGCAAGCCCCATCGCAGTCCTGCTGATTCCCATTGTCGGTGTTGCTTCCTGGCAGCTGGCAGCTGCCGCTGTCACCGGCTTTATCGCCAAGGAGAACGTTGTCGGTACTCTGGCTGTCTGCTTCGTCGGCCTGGAGAACCTGATCGACACCGAAGAGCTGGCTATGATGGAAGGTGCCGGCGCTGAGGTCGCAGGCGTCATGGCCATCACCAAGGTTGCTGCTCTGGCTTACCTGATGTTCAACCTGTACACTCCTCCCTGCTTCGCAGCTCTGGGTGCTATGAACTCCGAGATCAACGACCGCAAGTGGTTCTGGGGCGGTGTGGCGCTGCAGTTCGCTACCGGCTTTGCCGTTGCTTACCTGGTTTATCAGATCGGTACTCTGATCACTACCGGCGCTCTGGGCGCAGGCTTCCTGCCCGGCCTGATCGCAGTTGCTGTGATGGTTGCCGTTGTGGTTTATCTGATTAAGAAGACCAACAGCAATCTGGCCGCAGAGTACGCTCTGAGCGGCAAGAAGTAATATGGAAAACGCCATTATTATCGTCGTGGTGCTGATGGTCATCGGCCTGGCTGTCCGCTTTATTTATAAGGAAAAGAAGCGGGGCGTCAAATGCGTGGGCTGTCCCTTCAGTGAGACCTGCGGCTCCGGCGGCTGCAATGGTGGATGCAGCTGCGGCAATGGCCAATCCAAATAATGCTTTCAGGATACTTCCATATAGCTTTCCTTACAAAAAGGCGGCTCTCCGAAAGGAGAGTCGCCTTTTTCATGTTCTGCTTTCTTTTTGAGCAGGAATGTGATAAAATATCCGAAAACACTGAGAAAGCGTGAAAGCCATGATTTTCTATACTGCTGATACCCATTTTCGCTATGAGCCCATGGCCGATAAGCGGCCCTTTGGTTCGGTGGACAAGATGGACGAGGCGCTGATAGCCAATTGGAATGCGGTGGTTTCGGAGGACGATACGGTCTATCTTCTGGGCGACATCGGCTATAACGACGGCCGGGTGCCCTGCCGGATTCTGTCCCGGCTCAATGGCCGCAAGCATCTGATCCGGGGCAATCACGATACGGCCTATGAGGATGCGCCGCTGCTGCATCGTTATTTTGAATCGGTGTCGGATTTTCTGGAGATCGATGACGGAGTTCATCACATTTTCCTGTCCCATTATCCCATGCTCTATTCCAAGCCCAACGGCTACATGCTCCACGGCCATCTGCACGGAAGCGGCCAGTTCCATGATATCCTGGGTGCCATGCCCCGGGTGCTGAATGCCGGCGTGGATGTCAATGATTTCCACCCGGTGACGCTGGAGCAGCTGATTGAGAACAACAGGAGATTTTACAGCGAGCCCGTGGAAGGGAAGCCCTACCATCGTCAGGGCAAGGGGCTGCTGCCCGGCAAGGCGGACTTCCGTCCCATTCCGCCGAAACCAGCAGAACACCCGAAGCATCTGTTCCTGACCGGCCCCAAACGGATCGGAAAGTCCACCGTTCTGCGTCGGCTGCTGGAGGAGCGGGATATTTCAGTGGGCGGTTTCCGCACGGTGAGGATCAAAACAGAAAACGGGGCGTCCGTTCATATGATCCGCCCGCAGGAGCTGGAATTTACGGACGAAAACCGGATTTTCTACCGGAGTAATGGCGAACTGCATCTGGACGCGGCGGATTTCGACCGGATCGGCTGTAATCTGCTGGAAAATGCGGGAGATTTTGATCTTGTGCTGATGGATGAGCTGGGCCCCACGGAGGCTGAGGCAATGAAATTCCGGCAGAAGGTCATTGATACGCTGGAGGGGAATGTTCCCGTCTATGGCGTGCTGCAGATGGCAGACAGTGATTTTCTCGATCAGGTTGCCGCCCGGGAGGACGTGCAGGTGATCGTTGTGGATGAAAACAACCGGGACAGCTTGCCCCGTGTGCTGCTGGAAAGCGGCTGGTAACAAACAGGGAGGTAATTATGAAGCTTTGTGATTTGCTCCAGGAGCAGGCGGATAGCCTGCGAAACGGACGGGATTATGCAGTGGTCACCATTGTTAAGTCGAATCAGCTGGCCCGCACCAACGGCAAGATGATCGTTTACGAAGACGGCACCATCAGCGGCACCGTTGGCGGCGGTATCTGGGAGCAGGCTGCCATCCATGACGCCCGGGAGGCCCTGAAAACCGGTGAAAATGCGGTGAAGGTCTATAATTTCGGAAGTGAGTTCGCCAAGGCAGGCTTCCAGTGCAGCGGCGAGATGACCGCCTTTATCGAGGTCTGCCGCAATGATTCCCTGCAGCTGGTGGTGGTGGGCGGCGGCCATGTGGGCAATGCCGTGATCCATGCTGCCAGCGTGGTGGGCTTCACCGTTACCCTGGTGGACACCCGGGACGAAACCGACATCGGCGACTCCATCCGCTGCGCTGAACGCTTTATTAAAGTGGATTCCTTCGGCGATGTGGCGAAGATTCAGCTGCCCCGGGATCCTTACTATGTGGTCTCCACCTACGGTCACATGGTGGACGGTGCAGCGCTGGGCGGCGTTCTGGCCCGGAATGATGCCAAGTACATCGGTATGCTGGGCGGCTACAAGAAGATCAAAGCGATTTTCGCCAAGCTGGAAGAGGCGGGCGTCGATCGGGCGGCATTGGACCGGATCCATTCTCCCATCGGCCTGGATCTGGGCGGTGAGACTCCCGAGGAGCTGGCCGTCGCCATCGTTGGTGAGATCCTGGCAGTGAAAAACGGCCGCAGGGGCGGCTTCCTGGCAGGTATATAACAGGAAAAACCCACTCCGAAAGGAGTGGGTTTTTGGCGTTATACGTATTGCTGGGTATTGACATCCACGACACCCAGGGTGGTCAGGCGCAGTGTGGGGATCACCGGCAGCGCCATGAAGGACAGGGTCATAAAGGGATCGATGCCCTTGCCCACACCCAGGGAGTAGGCGGCATCCTTGGCCTGCTCCAGCAGGTTGTTGACCTCTGTCAGGGGCTTTTCGGTCATGATGCCGGCGATTTCCAGAGGGAGCTCGGCGATGACCTGGCCGTCCTTTACCACCACGATGCCGCCCTTGTTCTGGGCAATGCGGTTGACGGCGAAGGCCATATCCTCGTCATTGGCGCCGACGCAGATGATGTTGTGACTGTCGTGGGAGACGGAGGTTGCCACAGCACCGGCCTTCAGACCGTAACCATGGATGTAACCGATGCCGATATGGCCGGTGTTCTTATGGCGCTCTACAACGGCCATTTTCAGGATGTCCTGTGCGATATCCACAGCCTCGGCCCGGCCACGGTCCTCGGTGATGATCTGACCATCGATCATGCCGATGACGGCTTTGCTACCCTCTGCGGCAAAGTCTGCGGCGGAGAGCACCGGCAGGTGGAAGGTGTTGTGGGCCTGGGTGTAGAGATGGGAGGGGACAAAGGGAACGGCGAAATCGTCCACCTGGCCCTTGTCATAGACAAGATCGCCCCGCTTGTAGACCATGACCACATTGAAGTCCTTCAGGTCCTCTACAATGGCGAAGTCCGCCAGGTATCCGGGGGCAATGGCGCCCCTGTTGTTCAGCAGGAAGTACCGGGCGGCATGGAGGCAGGCCACCTGGACCACCTGAATGGGATCGGCGCCCAGACGGACGGCCTCCCGGCAGATGTAGTCGATATGACCCTTTTCCAGCAGATCGCTGGGGTGCTTGTCATCAGTGCAGAACATGCAGCGGTCGAAGTATTTGGGGGACTTGATCAGGGGGATCAGGGCTTCCAGATTCCGGGCGGCGGTGCCGTCCCGGACCATGATGAACTGGCCCAGACGGAGCTTGTTCATGGCGTCCTCCACGGTGGCGCATTCATGGTCGGAGTAGACGCCGGCGGCGATGTAGGCGTTCAGATCCTTGCCGGCCAGGCCGGGAGCATGGCCGTCGATCTTTTTGTGATGGGCCTGGGAGGCCACAATCTTGGCAACGGTAGAGCTGTCAGCGGAGATGATGCCGGGGAAGTTCATCATTTCGGCCAGGCCCAGGACTCTGGGATGGGTGAAGAAGCTGTCGATGTCCCGGTAATCCAGGTCTGCGCCGCTTTCGTCCAGGGGAGAGGCGGGGACGCAGGAGGGAATCATAAACAGCGTATCCACAGGCAGACCTTCGGTGGCGGCCATCATATAGTCGATGCCGTCGGTGCCCATAACGTTGGTGATCTCATGGGGGTCGGTGATGACGGTGGTGGTGCCGTGGGGAATGACGGCCCGGGCAAATTCACTGGGGCTGACCAGGCTGGATTCCAGATGGATGTGGGCATCGATGAAGCCGGGGCAGACCACCTTGCCGGTCATATCCACTTCGGTGACGCCGTCATATTGGCCCAGACCCACAATGAGGCCTTCGGCTACGGCGATGTCATTGTTTTCCAGTTCACCGGAGAATACGTTGACGTAGGTGGCATTTTTCAGGACGAGATCGGCTTTTTCGCGGCCTGCGGCGACATTGATGACGCGGAGCTTGTTGATGAGTTTCCGGTTGATTTTACCGGACCAGGTTTCGGTGTAGCTCATAGTTTCATCCCTCCTTTAAATTTTATCAAGTATATCACAACTTTGACCAAATGTAAAATGGTATTTCATGAAGAATTTGTGAAAAGAGTCGAAAGAGCTGCGGGAGTATGGGGGAAAACGGTCTTGAAAAAGGGTGTAAAATTGGTATAATAGTATATATTATGGAAAGTGTTTGTCCGGGATTCCCGGAAAAGGCGGTGCAGATATGATGACGGAAATGAAAATTTCTTCCCGAAAGAACCCCCTGCTGCAGCAGGTTAAGAAGCTGCTGAGCTCCAAAAAGGAGAGGGAAAAGGAAGGCCTGTTTGTGGCGGACGGCACGAAGCTGCTGCAGGAGGCCGTGAAATACTACCCCGGACTGGATACGGTGATCCTGTCCGAGGGCGTGGAGGCGGAGGCTCCTGACCATGTGCGGCTGATCCGGGTGCCGGAGGATGTGATGGTGTCCATCTCTCCCATGGAGACGCCCCAGGGGGCGCTGTTCCTGTGCCGTCTGCCGGAAAAGACGGCCTTTACGCCGAAACCCGGCATGCTGCTGCTGGACGGTATTCAGGACCCGGGCAACATCGGAACCATTCTGAGAACGGCCGATGCCCTGGAAATCCCGGTGGCCCTGCTGGAGGGCTGTGCTGATCCCTACAGCCACAAGGTGGTCCGTTCCTCCATGGGCGCGGTGTTCCGTTCTCCGGTGATCCAGACCACCTGGGCGGAGGCAAAGGCAGCCTGCGATGAGGCGGGCATTCCCGTGGCGGTGACGGCCCTTTCCGACCGGGCAGAGAATATCCGCAATGCCGACCTGCGAAAAATGGCTGTGGTCATCGGCAGCGAAGGCCGGGGTGTCCGGCAGGAGATCCTGGACGCGGCAGACGCAGAGCTGATCATTCCCATGAATCCCAGATGTGAATCCCTGAACGCCGCCATTGCGGCAACGATCTGCATGTGGGAGATGAAGTGACAGATGCTGTAAATTGCAGTTTAGCACACTGTAACAATAATGCACGTCATTGCGAGCCGGTGCGCACATTGGCGTGGCAATCTCCCCGGTATTGCGCATTTCCCACATCAGAAGGGGATTGCCCCGTCGCCCTTCGGGCTCCCCGCAATGACAGTGGCAGTCGGCGGTTGGGTGCGACGATTTGGACAGGGCTAAAAATAGAATGAATAAAGAGAGAAAAGGTGGGATAGAAAATGCTGGTTCACTGGATATGGCTGGCCACGAGGCCCTGTATGCACGACCGGGTGAAGGTGGAGCTGCTGGGGCAGTTTCAGGATCCGGAGACGGTTTTCTATGCCGATAAAGAGAGCTATGACCGGGTGGAGGGACTGACGCCGGAGGGAAAGGACGCACTGGCGGACAAGAATTTGCGTCAGGCTCAGAAGATTCTGGAGGACTGTGAGCGGAAAAACCTGCGGATCCTGACCTATGCGGACGCGGCCTATCCCCGGCGGCTTCAGAATATTGCCGACCCGCCTCTGGTATTCTATTATAAAGGAAGGCTGCCGGATTTTGACGGACAGCCTCTCATCGGTGTGGTGGGCACCCGCAGTGCCACACCCTACGGCATGACCGTTGCCAAGCGGCTGGGCTATCAGATCACAAAATGCGGCGGCGTTGTGGTGTCCGGCATGGCCAGCGGCATCGATGGCGTGGCCATGAAGGGAGCTCTGACGGCCGGCGGCAGCGTGGTGGGTGTTCTCGGCTGCGGTGCGGATATCGTGTATCCGCTGTCCAACCGGAGCCTGTTTGAGGATACGGAACGCTACGGCTGCATTTTATCGGAATTCCCGCCGGGAACTCCGCCGATGAAATACAATTTCCCCAAACGAAACCGCATCATCAGCGGACTGAGCTGTGGTGTGCTGGTGGTGGAAGCGCCGGAAAAGAGCGGCGCTTTGATCACCGCCCATCAGGCGGCGGACCAGGGCCGGGACGTATTCGTGGTTCCCGGAAACATCGACATGCCCAGCTGCATCGGAAGCAACCGCCTTCTGCGGGACGGTGCCATTGCAATTAGTTCCGGCTGGGACATACTCAGCGAATATGAGGCCCTGTTCCCGGATAAAATTCACCGGGAAGATGCTCCGGCGAAGCAGACGGCATACGCCGGTGAAGCGCCGGAAGAAGGAGCGCATCTGGCAGCCAAAGTGGCCCAGAAACCCCGGATTTTTGGAAAAAAGTCGGCTGCCGAACAAAAAGTTGACAAAAAAACCATTGACAATGAAGAAAACTCGCCGTATATTGACTTAAACAATATTCTGACCGGTCTGTCCCCGGAGGAAAGATCCATCGTTACAGCTATTGGCGATGTGGACAGTCTGGTTGACGATGTGATCGCCCGGGCGGGCCTTCCTGCGGGAAGGGTCCTGGCGATGCTGACCATGCTGGAAGTAAAGGGCGTGGTCAGGCGTCTGCCCGGAAGACGCATCGCGATGAATAAGTAAGGAATGGAGATCATTCATGAGCAAACCAAGCAATCTGGTCATCGTGGAGTCCCCCTCCAAGGCGAAGACCATTGGCAAATATCTGGGCCCTGACTATACCGTCAAGGCCAGCATGGGTCACCTGCGGGACCTGCCCAAGTCCACCATGGGTGTGGATCTGGAGGGCAATTTCGATCCCCACTATATCCCCGTCAAGGGCAAGGAAGACCTGATCAAGGAACTGAAGGCCGCGGCCAAAGAGGTAGATACCGTCTACCTGGCAACTGACCCGGACCGGGAGGGAGAGGCCATTTCCTGGCACCTGAAGGAACTTCTGAATCTCCCGGACTCCAAGGCCCACCGGGTCACCTTTAACGAGATCACCCAGAAGGTGGTCAGGGAATCCATCCAGAATCCCAGAGACATCGACTATGATCTGGTGGACGCCCAGCAGGCAAGACGTATTCTCGACCGCATCGTGGGCTACCAGCTGTCCCCGCTGCTGTGGAAAAAGGTCAGACGAGGCCTCTCCGCCGGCCGTGTCCAGTCCGTGGCTACCCGTCTGGTGGTGGACCGTGAAAACGAGATCCGTGCCTTCCAGCCCCGGGAATACTGGACGCTGGATGTGAACCTGAACCGGATCGGTAAGCCCGGCTCCTTCCTGGCCCATTACTGGGGTGAGGAGAAGAAGCGGGAGCTGGAAAACGAGGCCGAGACTCAGGCCGTCATCGATGACATCACCGGCAAGGAATTTACCGTCACCAACGTCAAGAAAGCGGAGAAGAAGCGCACCGCCGCACCTCCTTTCACTACCTCCACTTTGCAGCAGGAGGCATCCCGGAAGCTGGGGATGACCCCTAAGCGCACCATGGCCATTGCCCAGCAGCTGTATGAAGGCGTGGACGTGGCGGGGGAGGGGACCCTGGGTCTGATCACCTACATGCGTACCGACTCCCTGCGGCTTTCCGATGAGGCCATGGCCGCTGCCGCAAGCTTCATCAAGCATCGCTACGGCGATCCCTATTATTATGGTAAGTTCCATGTGTTCAAGACCAAATCCGGCGCTCAGGATGCCCACGAAGCCATCCGCCCCACCCATGTGGAGCTGGATCCCGAGCGGATCAAAGATAGCTTGAACAAGGATCAGTACCGGCTCTACAAGCTGATCTGGAGCCGCTTCCTGGCTTCCCAGATGGCCTGTGCCGTCTACGATACCGTGTCCATCGACACCGAGTGTGCCGGCCATGTATTCCGGTCCTCCCACCAGTCCATGCGCTTCCCCGGCTTCATCGCCGTCTATGAGGAGGGTAAGGACGAGGAGACCGAGGCTGCCGGTTCCCCGCTGCCTGATCTGCAGGTGGGGGACAAGGCGCTGGCTGACAAATATAGTAAGGAACAGCACTTCACTCAGCCCCCCGCCCGGTATACCGAGGCGACCCTGGTCAAGGCCATGGAGGAAAAGGGTGTTGGCCGTCCCTCCACCTATGCGGCCACCATTTCCACCATTCAGGACCGGGAATATGTGGTCAAGCAGGACAAGCGCCTGGCTCCCACGGCTCTGGGCGAGATCGTCACAGGCCTGATGCTGGAGCGTTTCAACGACATTGTTGACGTTGACTTTACCGCCAACATGGAGTCCAAGCTGGACGAGGTGGAAGAGGGCAAGCGCAACTGGAAGGAGCTGCTGGGTGAATTCTACGGCGGCTTCAGCAAGGAGCTGGCTGACGCCGAGGCTGCGCTGGAGGGTGTTCACCTGAAGGTACCCGATGAGCCCACCGACGAGGTCTGCGAGCTGTGCGGCCGGAATATGGTCATCAAGATGGGCCGCTTCGGCAAATTTCTGGCATGCCCCGGCTTCCCGGAGTGCAAGAACGCCAAGCCTCTGGTGGAACGGATGCCCGGCCGGTGCCCCAAGTGTGCCAGCGGAATGCTCAAGCGTAAGAGTAAGCGGGGCTTTGCCTTCTACGCCTGTGAGCGGGGCATGGACTGCGGCTTCATGACCTGGGATGTGCCCACAGCTGAGGATTGCCCCAAGTGCGGCTTCTCCCTGTATAAGAAATCCGGTCGGGGCAGAATGAAGCCCTTCTGTATCAACGAAACCTGCGAGAACTTCCTGCCGGAGGATAAGCGGGGCTATTATAAGAAGAAAACGGTCGAATCCGTCCCCGGCGAGCCCGAGGGCGAGATCGTTCAGGAAGAGAAGAAGACCGCCAAGAAGACTGCCTCAAAAAAGACGGCAGAGAAAAAGACAACAGCCAAGAAGACCACCACAAAGAAGTCTTCTGCCAAGAAAAAGGAGGCTGACGCATGAAAGTAAAAGTCATCGGTGCGGGTCTGGCAGGCAGCGAAGCTGCCTGGCAGCTGGCAAACCGGGGCATCGAAGTGGAGCTCTATGAGATGCGCCCTGCCAAGAAGAGCCCCGCCCATCATACCGAGTATTTCGCCGAGCTGGTGTGCTCCAACTCTCTCCGGGGCGACCGGCTGGAAAATGCCGTGGGCCTCTTAAAGGAAGAGCTGCGCCGGGTTGGCAGCCTGATCATGCAGTGCGCCGAGGCTACCCGTGTGGAAGCCGGCGGCTGCCTGGCTGTGGACCGGGTGGGCTTTGCCCGGATGGTCACGGAGAAGGTCAGAAGCCATCCCAATATCACTGTCATCGAAGCCGAAGTGACCGAGGTTCCCGAAGGTCCCGTCATCGTGGCCTCCGGCCCTCTGACCTCCGATGCCCTGAGCGACGCCATTGGCAGGTACTTTGGTCAAACTGACTACCTCCACTTCTTTGATGCCGCTGCCCCTCTGGTCACTGCCGAGTCCATCGACATGACCAAGGCCTGGTGGCAGTCCCGCTATGACCGGGGGACCCCAGACTACATCAACTGCGCCATGGACCGGGAGCAGTATGAGGCATTCCACAAGGAGCTGGTCGCGGCTCAGGCGGCAGAGGTTCACGGCTTTGAGGACAACAATGTCTTCGAAGGCTGCATGCCTGTGGAAGTCATGGCCCGCCGGGGGTTTGAGACCCTGCGCTATGGCCCCCTGAAGCCCGTCGGCCTGACGGATCCCAATACCGGTAAAGAGCCCTACGCGGTGGTTCAGCTGCGGCAGGACAATGCCGAGAAGACCGTATTCAATCTGGTGGGCTTCCAGACCCATCTGAAATTCGGTGAGCAGAAGCGGGTATTCTCCATGATCCCCGGCCTGGAAAACGCGGAATTTGTCCGTTACGGCGTCATGCACCGCAATACCTTCCTCCAGAGCCCCAAGCTGCTGGATAAGTACTATGCCGACCGCCGCAATCCTCTGGTGGCCTTTGCCGGACAGATGACCGGTGTGGAGGGTTATGTGGAGTCCACAGCCTCCGGCTATCTGGCCGCTGTGGCCATGGCCGCCAAGGTGCAGGGCAGGGACATTCCCGAGTTCCCCAAGACCACCGCCATTGGTGCCCTGGGTCTGTACATCAGCGATGAGACCGTGGAAAATTTCCAGCCCATGAACATCAATTTCAGCATCATCGCTCCGCTGGAAAAGCGGATCCGGAAGAAAGCAGAGAAAAACCTGGCAATCGCCAATCGCTCCCTGGAAATCATCGACGAGCTGATTTCCAAGGGTATCTAAAGAAAGAGGTGTGGCATATGAAGATCATTCTTGACGCAATGGGCGGCGACAATGCTCCTGAGCAAGCAGTGCTGGGCGCCATTGAAGCTGCAAAAGCCACCGGAGTCCAGATCACGCTGGTTGGCCGGGGAGAGGAGATCCTCAGCGTCATGCGCAAAAACGGCATCGAGAATCTGCCCGAGGGCATGGAGATCGCCAACGCAGACGATGTGGTGGACATGCACGACGATCCCGGCTCCGTGATCCACAAGAGAAAGAATTCTTCCATGATCATCGGTCTGCGGATGCTGGCCGAGGGTCAGGGCGACGCCTTCGTTTCCGCCGGCTCCACCGGCGCACTGCTGACCGGTGCGACCCTGATCGTCAAGCGTGTCCGGGGCATCCGCCGGGCCGCCATGGGTCCCGCGTTCCCCAACAAGGCAGGCGGCAAGACCGTTATCTGCGACTGCGGCGCCAATGCCGAGTGTACCCCCGAATTTCTGCTGCAGTTTGCCCTGGTGGGCTCCCTTTTTGCAAAGAAGAATCTGGGGGTTGCCAATCCCAGGGTTGGCCTGCTGAACATCGGCACCGAGGATTCCAAGGGCACCAAGCTGCAGCTGGAGACCTATCCGCTGCTGCAGAAGGCCCATGACAACGGCCTGATCAATTTCGTGGGCAATGTCGAAGGCCGCGATGTTCCCATGGGCGCTGTGGATGTGGTTGTCTGCGACGGCTTCTCCGGCAATGTGATGCTCAAGACCATCGAGGGCACTGCCATGTTCATGGGCAGTCTGATTTCCAGGATGTTCAAGAAGAACGCCGTCAGCAAGCTGGCTGCCGCTCTCGTCATGAAGGATATCAAGGCTTTCAAGAAGCTGCTGGACTACCGTACCATCGGCGGTACCCAGTTCTTAGGCATCAAGAAGCCCGTCATCAAGGCCCACGGCGCCTCCGATGCATTGGCATTCCAGAGCGCCATCGGACAGGCCGTGGACGCTGTCAAGGCTGATTTCTCCGCCGAGCTGGAGCAGCAGCTGGCGAAGATGAAGGAGATTGCCAATGATTAAGGATCTTGAAGCCGCCATTGGCTATCGATTCGGGAATATCACCCTGCTTCAGAACGCCCTGACCCATTCCTCTTACGCCAATGAGCGCTGGCACAACAGCCTGATGAGCAATGAGCGGCTGGAATTTCTGGGTGACTCCATTCTGGGCATGTGTGTGGCGGAATTCCTTTACAGGACCTTCCCCGACCGGCCGGAAGGCGAGCTGACCCGGATGCGGGCGGACATGGTCTGCGAGAAGACCCTGGCTGCCGTGGCAAACCGGATCGACCTTGGCAAACATCTGCTGCTGGGCAACGGCGAGGAGCAGGGCGGCGGCCGCAGCCGCAATTCCATTCTGGCTGACGCCGTGGAGTCCGTGATCGCCGCATCCTTCCTGGATGGCGGCATGGAGGCGGCGAAGCAGTTTATTCAGAAGTTTATTCTGGTGGAAGTGCCTGTGACCAGAATGCACAACGCCGACTACAAGACCGCTCTGCAGGAGCTGGTACAGCAGAAGAAGAATCAGGTCCTTAGTTACACCCTGGTGGGTGAATCCGGACCGGATCACGACAAGCATTTTGAAGTGGAAGTGAAGCTCAACGGCAAGGTGGTGGGCCTGGGCTCCGGCAGCAGCAAAAAGCGCGCCGAGCAGGACGCCGCCCGGGTGGCCATTGAAAAGCTCTTTCCGGAAAAAGCCTGATACATCCCGTATTTTTCCTCCCGGCGGACGCTCACCAGCCCGCCGGGGTTGCTTTTTTATTGACATAAAAGATGGTTCGTATATGTATTGACAAAAAAATTATCAAATGCGATGGGGCACAAAACAATTTCTGGTGCAAAATGACAGTATTTCACCGTTTGATTGACAAAACCGAAGAAATAGTATAGAATAAAAGCGTTGCCTGGAAAAGGGGGGGGACATTGTCCCGCCGAAATTGCCGAGACTCCAATGATAATGTGGGCAACGATCTGTAAATGAGTCTTATTAATGAAAGGTTTCGATATCTATGGATATGAATAAAAAACTGGCCCAGGTCAGTAAGCTGTTCTGCATTGAAGGTACCTTCGTCGGTTACCGGACCATTCAGGTCGGCAATGTCAACAAGACCTACGAGGTGCGTTTCATTCTGCCCAACGGCAAGCCCAAGTCCTTCCTGATTCAGAACGTCAATACCTATGCATTCCGCAATCCCGTTCAGCTGATGGAGAATATCGACAAGGTTACCGAGCATATCCGCAGCAAGAAGACCGGCAAGATCGCGCTGCATTTCCATCACACCGCTGACCGCAAAACCTATGTCATCGACGGCAAGAATTTCTGGAGAATGATCAATTTCATTCCCTCCGTCACCTACAGCTCCGTTATTGACCAGCAGGTGGTCTGCAATGCCGGCAAGGCCTTCGGTGAATTCCAGATGCAGCTGTCCGATTTTGACATCACCCAGCTCTATGAGACCATCCCCGGCTTCCATAACACCCGTCAGCGCTATGAGCAGCTGCGTCAGGCCATTGCGGCGGACCCCGTGGGCCGTGTGGCAGAGGTACAGGAGGATATCGCGTATCTGCTGAGCGTGGAGGATCTGGCCTGCAAGCTGACGGACCTGTTCAATGAGGGCAAACTCCCTCTGCGGGTCACCCACAACGATACCAAGATCAACAATGTCCTCTTCAATCCCGATGACAACACCGCACTGGTGGTTATCGATCTGGATACCGTGATGCCCGGTCTGGTGGGTCACGACTTCGGTGATGCCATCCGCTTTGCCGCGAACAAGGTTTCCGAGGATTTCCCCGGGTATGAAAAGGCAGGCGTGGACCTGGAGGTTTTCCGTTCCTTTGCCGAGGGCTTCCTGGAGATGACCGCCGATACCCTGACTCCCGCTGAGATTGACACGCTGGCGCTGAGCTGCTTTACGCTGACCGCCGAGCTGTCCACCAGATTCCTGGCGGACTATATTCTGGGCGATCCCTACTTCAACATCAAGTATGAGGAGCACAATCTGGTTCGCACCCGCTGCCAGATCGCGCTGGCCAAGGATATGCAGCTGCACATGGCTGAGATGGAGCAGATCGTCAGACAGTGTGTTGAACACGCCAAAGCAAAATCATAATATAAAGCAGCCTTCGCCGATGAGACCATCCGCGGAGGCTGCTTTTTATAATTGGGAATCTTTCGCAGGCAGCAGCGCAAAATATGTGTCAAAATTCTTAATTTTCCATTAAAGACAAATGTTTGCCCCTGATAAGACGGGGTGCTCTTGTTGACAATAACATAAGAATGAGTTAAACTATACCCTAGGATTGTATGACCATAATGGGATGACTATAAGTGCCCATGATATCAATCCGTGTCGAGAGAACAATAAGAGAGTGAGAGATTCCTGTGTATACACATAAGAGAAACCTGGATGGCGTCAAGAGTACGATCCGCGGTGTCGAAGGCTTCCTGGAGGTCACGATTGTAACACTGCTTTACTACTTTATTTGGCGTCATGGCTATGCCGAAGGTACGTTCCCTGCCTACTACGGCAACGGAAAATATGTCCTGGTCGGCATTTACGCGATGCTGACGCTGGTGCTGTTTTTTAATTACGACGGCTTTAAGTTCGGCTATCTGCGTCTGTCGAATGTTCTGATCTCCCAGTGCATTGCCCTGGCGATTGCGAATTTCATTACCTATTGGCAGCTTTGCCTGATTGCCAATGTGGTTATCAATCCCCTGCCCATGATAGTGCTGCTGGTGATCGAGGTGGTGGTTGCCCTGGTTTGCTGCTATTGCTATTCCGTGGTCTACCACAGACTGTATGTCCCCAAGAAGATGGTAATGATCTACGGCAGCAGCGAGGCGCTGACTCTGAAGCTGAAGATGGACACCCGTTCCGACAAGTATCGGATCAGAAAGCTGATCAGCGTAGAGCAGGGCATGGACTATATCTGTGAGCAGATCCTTCAGTATGACGCGGTGGTCATCAACGACATCTCCGCCGAAAAGCGCAATGATATTCTGAAGTTCTGCTACCGCAACGGCATCAGAGCCTATGTTGCCCCGAAGGTGTCCGACATCATCATCCGTGGCGCCAAGAGCATCAATCTGTTCGACACGCCCCTGCTGCTGGTCAAGGGCAGAGGCATGACGCTGCCCCAGCGGGTTTATAAGAGAATATTTGACGTGGTGGTCTGCTCTCTGGCGATGGTAGTCGCAGCGCCCATTATGCTGTGCGTGGCCATTGCCATCAAGATCGAGGACGGCGGACCTGTGTTCTATACCCAGAAGCGCATGTCCCTGGACGGCAAGGTCTTTGATATCCTGAAGTTCAGAAGCATGATCGTGAATGCGGAAAAGGAAGGCCATTCCATCCCCGCCACGGACCATGACCCCAGAATCACCAAGGTCGGCGCCTTCACTCGCGCTACCCGAATTGATGAGCTGCCTCAGCTGATCAACATTCTCAAGGGCGATATGAGCATTGTCGGTCCCCGGCCCGAGCGGGTGGAGCACATGGAAATGTACTCCAGGGAGATCCCTGAGTTTGACTTCCGGCTGAAGGTCAAGGGCGGTCTGACGGGCTATGCCCAGATTTACGGCAAGTATAACACGTCTCCCTACGATAAGCTGCGCCTGGACCTGCTGTATATCGAGAATTATTCGTTCATGATGGATATCAAGCTGATTTTGATGACCATCCGGATCATGCTGAAGAAGGAAAGTACCGAAGGTTTCGACAAGCTTCAGGAGCTGGAGCGGCTGAAGCAGGAGATGCTGGACGATTTGAACCGGGAAAAAACGGAAGAGAATCAGATGGTCACTTCCGGAAAGTAAGGAAAACGCTTATGAAGATTCTTGTGGTCTGCCAGCACTATTGGCCGGAGCCCTATCCTCTGGAGGATACCTGTGAGGAGTTGGTAAAGAGGGGACACACCGTCCATGTGGTGACCGGCGTTCCCAATTATCCCATGGGATATATTTATAACGAATACCGCCGGGGCAGAAACCGCAGTCAGGTCCGAAACGGCGTCAAGATCACCCGGACCTTCACCATCGGCAGAAGGCAGAATCTGGTGTTTCGGCTGCTGAATTATTTCAGCTATCCGATCTCTTCTACGCTCCATGTGCTGGGGCTGAAGGAAGACTTTGACGTGGTGTACACCAACCAGACTTCCCCGGTGATGATGGTAAACGCTGCGCTGGCCTATGGCAAAAAGCACGGTAAAAAGACAGTGCTTTACTGCATGGACCTCTGGCCCGCCAGTCTGGCGGCCGGCGGTGTGAAGGAGTCCTCTCCGATCTATAAAGTGTTCGGATGGATTTCCCGGAAGCTTTACCGCAAGGCGGACAAGATTCTGGTTACCTCCCGGATGTTTACGGAGTATTTCGAGGATCAGTTCGGAATCTCCGGTGACCGGGTGGAATATCTGCCCCAATATGCGGACTCCCTGTTCGGCGTTCAGCCCGCCCGGGAGGAGGACGGCTTCGTGAATCTGGTCTTTGCGGGCAATGTGGGCGCTGCCCAGAGTCTGGGTACGGTGCTGGAGGCAGCCAAGCTTCTGGAGCACCGCAGAAATCTGCGCTGGCACATCGTCGGCGACGGCTCTGAGCTTGAAAACCTGAAAAAGCTGGCTTCTGATATGAGGCTGGAAAATGTGATCTTCCACGGACGCAAGCCCCTGGAGGAGATGCCGAAGTATTACGCCATGGCCGATGCCATGATCGTGACGCTGACCGCCGATCCCTTTATTTCCATGACCCTGCCCGGAAAGGTCCAGACCTATATGGCGGCGGGGAAGCCCATTGTGGCGGCGGCCATCGGAGAAATTCCCAATGTGATCCGGGACAGCGGCTGCGGCTTCTGTGCAAAGGCAGAAGATGCCCGGGGCTTTGCCGGGGCAGTGGAGCAGTTCCTGGACTGCGAAAACAAGGAGCAGCTGGGACGCAATGCCCGGCAGTTCTATCTGGAGCATTTTACCCGGGATATGTTTATGGATCACCTGGAAAGTGTACTGAAGGAGCATTGTACCTGAGATGAAGGTATTGTTTATCAATTCCGTCTGCGGCATCGGCAGCACGGGAAAAATCTGTGTGGATCTGGCCGCAGAGCTGGAGGCCCAGGGTCATGAATGTAAAATTGCCTATGGCCGGGATGCTTTTGTGCCTGAAAAATACAGAAAATACGCGGTTCGCATTGGTTCGGATCTGGACGTGAAGGTACATGGTGTCCGGTCCAGACTGCTCGATGACCATGGTCTGGGCTCCCGCGCAGCCACGGCTGCCTTTTTGAAGTGGGCGGAGGATTACCGGCCGGACTTGCTGTGGCTGCACAATCTTCACGGCTATTATATCAATTATAAAATGCTCTTCCACTGGATCAAGAAGCATCAGCAGCTGCAGGTCAGATGGACGCTCCACGATTGCTGGGCCTTTACCGGCCACTGTGCCTATTTCACCATGGCCGGATGCGATCGGTGGAAGGATCACTGCCGGGAATGTCCCCAGAAGGGCAGCTATCCCGCCAGTGTCCTGCGGGACAACAGCTACCATAATTTTGAAACAAAGCGCGAAAGCTTTACCGGGGTGCAGAACATGACCCTGATCACCCCATCTCATTGGCTGGCGGATCTGGTGCGTCAGAGCTTCCTGGGGCAGTACCCGGTGGAGGTTCACTACAACAAGATCGACCGGAGCATTTTTAAGCCCACCCCCGGTACATTCCGGGAGGACCATGGTCTTGAAAACAAGAAAATCATCCTGGGTGTTGCCAGTGTGTGGGATGAGCGCAAGGGTCTGCGTGATTTCATGCGTCTGGCCGGGATGCTTGATGACCGGTTCGTGATCGTCCTGGTGGGATTGAGCCAGCAGCAGTGCGCAGGCTTGCCGGGAAATGTGCTGGGCATTCAGCGGACCAACAATGCCGCCCAGCTGGCGGCCATTTATACGACCGCAGACCTCTTCGTCAATTTCAGCCAGGAGGAGACCTTCGGCATGACTACGGTGGAGGCTCTGTACTGCGGCACACCGGCGGTGGTGTACAAGGGCACTGCCTGCGAGGAGATCGTCAATCAATATGGCGGAACGGCAGTGGACGCCAATGTGGAAAGCGTTTACGAGATCGTAAAAAACTGCTGAAATTAGATTATTCATAAAAGGAGGAAACGGATTTGGAGATCCTGTATATTTCTTCAGTCCCGTCTCCGGGTGAGTTTGAACACATCAAAGCACAGTATAAAAGCGGATTTGTCTATGGCATGAACGAATCCGGCTTCAAATTCCATACGCTGATTCTGAACGGTATGCGGACCCGTGAGGATGTGAATATTACCTCCCTGGTCGGCAGAAATGTGGGCAGCAGAAGCCACAGAGGCTTTTTCTGGCCCAACCGGAAGGAGCGGGCGGCGGATAACCTGAGCTATGAGCATCTTAGCTTCATCAACCTGCCCGTTGCCAAGCATCTGATGGTGGGTCTGGGCTTCTTCTTCAAGACCCGCAAGTGGCTGCAAGCTACCCGGGGCAAGGAGCGGGCCATCGTGATGGACGCCGCCTATGTGACGGCCCATCCCTTCGTCCTGGCGGCAAGGGGTGCCTCCGGCTGCCATGTTTCCGCCATCTTCTGCGATCTTTATGAGTATATGGCAGATGTGCAGGATGCCAGCAGTACCGGCAAGGTCAGCTTCCTGCGACGCATGGTCCGCAAGATCGCGGTGAACAGCTACAGGAAGCTGGACTCCTTCATCCTATTGACGGAGCAGATGAATCCCGTCGTGAACAAGCTGGGCAAGCCCTATATTGTCATGGAGGGTCTTGTGGACGTCAACATGCAGGAAATGCCCAACCATCTGGAAAACAAGGAGCCCTATAAAACGGTTATGTACGCCGGCGCACTGCGGGCCCAGTATGGCCTGAAGAATCTGGTGGAGGGCTTTATGGCATATCCCAATCCGGATGTCAGGCTGTGGATTTTCGGTGCCGGCGACTATGCCGGGGATATCGAGCAGGCAGCTCAGATCGACAACCGAATCTGCTTCGGCGGCATGATCCCGCTGCAAGCGGCGGTGGAGAAGGAGCTGCGGGCCACGGTGCTGGTCAACGCCAGACCGGCGGATATGGAGTTTGCCCGGTATTCCTTCCCCTCCAAGAATATGGAGTATATGGTCTCCGGCACCCCAGTGCTGACCACCAGACTGCTGGGCATGCCCCAGGAGTATTACGACTATGTCTATACCATTGACGGCAATACCGCCGCGGATGTGACCGCTGCCCTGGAGAAGGTGCTGGCGGCGACTCCCGCCACTCTTCACGAAAAGGGCATCGCGGCAAGAGAGTTTGTGCTGAACCGGAAGAATAATGTGGCCCAGTCCGGACGGATTTTGAATCTTGTGGGCTATCGAGGAAAGGATTGAAGCAGCTATGCCGAAATTGTGGGATCATCTGAAGCAGCGTCAGACCTGGGGGTTCCTGGTTGTGTTCCTCAGTCTGCTCTTTACGCAGCTTGTTCAGCCCCTGTCCCTGGCGGGCAGCACCATGCACATTTATGTGGTGGAGTATTTTCTGATTGCGCTCTTCTGCGGCGCGTGTGTGCATATTCTGATCACAAAACAGAAAATACAGCTCAAGGCCCTGGAATTTGTGCTTCTGGCGCTGTTCGGGGTCTGGTTTGTGGTCCTGACGCTCTATCGCTATGTCTATGCCGGTACCATTACCGGCGGCTTCATCGTGTTCCGCGTTCTGGTGTTCCCGATCATTCTGGTATTGCTGTTAAGACAGTATAAAATCGAGAGAAAAACGGTGGCATTGGCTGTGTTTTTCTTTCTGACGCTTGTCAATCTTTATCAGATCTACAGCCTGTTTGGGGTTTCTCACAGCTTCCGGCAGATCAAGGGTCTGAAAAACATCAATATTTACCTCTGCTTCGCTCTGGCGGCGCTGCCGATGCTCATCGCTTTTTTGGCGTCCTACCAGAGCGAGTGCAGAAAAAAAGTCATTGCAGTGAAGGCGATGGGCATTTTCAATGTGCTCGCCATCACCTGCTTCTCCCTGTTCTCCGGTTCGAGAATTGCTGTGTGTCTGTGTCCCGTGATTGCTGCTGTGTCCTACTTCCTGGTCAATCGAATCACCTGGAAGTCTGTGAAAGTGTTTTTGATTATGGCAGCGGCAGTGGCTGCGCTGGTGGCTTCCATTATCGCGCTGAACATCTATGACGCTGAGTACAATTTCTACCGGGTGACGGATACCATGTTCCCCGCTCTGCATCTGGAGCAGCGAATCGACCATTCTGACGAGACACTCGGTGAGCAGATTCCGGACGTCACCGAAGAGACACAGATGAACGAGGCTCAGGCCTCTGCTGCCCAGAATGCTGCGGACAGCGACAATATGCGCGCCATATTGTGGGAGAAGTCCATTTTCTATATCCGGCAGAATCCCATTTTCGGCCGGCATACCATCGATATTGATGCCGAGTTCACCTTCGGTGAGACCGGTGAGGTCCACACCATCATCGAAAGCCCCCACAATTTTATCCTGGAGATGTGGCTGGCCCTGGGATTGCCGGGTATGCTCGTGTATCTTCTGATGATTGCCCTGTGCGCCTTCAAGGTGCTGCTGAGCAAGCTTTCCATCAGTAGGAAGGCAAATTTCCTGCTGGTGATGCTGGCGATTTTCGGCTTCAGCTTCTTCCAGCCTCTGGTGACATGTTTCTTTGCGGTTTCGCTGATGCTGTGGCTGGCGATGTACCTGTTTATCGAACCAGCAAAATGATAATTTGAGGATTTCCTTATGAAAATAGCGCAGATCAATATGGTATCCACCAGCTCTACCGGCAAGATCATGCTGCAGATCGCCCGGTGCGGCCGGGAACGGGGCCATGAAACTTATACCTTTTCCGTGCCCGGATTTTCTATCCGGCATCCGGAGAAGCTGGTGGAGCATCCGGGACATCAGTATGTGGGTACGCCCTTTGAGCATGCCGTGCACTATGTTTTGGGCAAATACACGGGCCGAAACGGTTATTTCTCCCAGATTACGACCTGGCAGCTGGTGCGCCGGCTGAAAGAAATTCAACCGGATATCATCCACCTGCACAACATCCACAACTGGAGCCTGAATTTCCCGATGCTGTTCCGCTACATCAAAGAGAGCGGCGCGAAGGTGGTCTGGACGCTCCACGACTGCTGGACCTTTACCGGCCAGTGCCCCTATTTTGACATGGTGGCCTGTGACAAGTGGAAGACCGGCTGCCATGACTGCCCCCAGTGCGATGTATATCCCGAAACGAAGATTGACCGCTCCCGGCAGATGTACCGTAAAAAGCAGGAGTGGTTCCTGGGGATCCGGGATCTGGTGCTGGTGACGCCATCGCGCTGGCTGGCGGAGCTGACAGCCCAGTCCTACATGGGCGGCTATCCCATCAGAGTGATCCACAACGGCATCGACCTGTCCGTTTTTACGAAGACCGACAGCGATTTCCGTAAAAAATACCGCTGCGAGGATAAAATCATTCTCCTGGGCGTAGCCTTCGGCTGGGGCAGGAGAAAGGGTCTGGATGTGTTCATCGAGCTGTCCCAACGGCTTGACAGCCGGTTCCAGATCGTACTCGTGGGAACCAGTGAGGCCACCGACGCTCAGCTGCCGGACAACATCATTTCCATCCACACCACCCAGAATCAGCAGGAGCTGGCGGAAATCTATTCTGCGGCGGATTGCTTCCTGAATCCCACCCGGGAGGACAATTTCCCCACGGTGAATCTGGAGGCCCTGGCCTGCGGTACTCCGGTGGTCACCTTCCGCACCGGCGGAAGCCCCGAGTGCATTGACGACACCTGCGGCTGCGTGGTTGAAACGGATGATATCGACGCTTTTGAGCAGGCGGTTCGCCGGGTGGCGGAGGGCAGTCTCTATGGCGCCGACGCCTGCCGCGCAAGGGCGGAGCAATTCAATATGTACGACCGCTTTGCGGAATATGTTGCGCTGTATGAAGAAATCATGAATACAGCAGAAACAGGAACAATGAATGAGCAACAACAGTAAATTTTTTAAAAATACAACCTGGCTGATCGGCGGGCAGATCTTCAGACTGATCGTTTCCTTTTTCATCAGTACCATCTCCACCCGCTATCTGGGCCCTTCCAATTTTGGAATCATCAACTATATCAGTTCCTATATTTCCTTCTTTACCTCCATCATCGGCCTTGGCATCAACGGCGTCATCATCTATGAGCTGGTGAACCACCGGGAGGAAAACGGCACCATTCTGGGAACGGCCATTGTCTTCCGGCTGATCACCAGCATCATCTGCACCGCAGCGTTTTTCGGCGTGGTATGGTTTGCCGACGGCGGTGACAGAACCACGATGGTTGTGGCGGTGCTGCAGGCTATTCAGCTGCCGTTTTTGTGTCTGGATACCATCAACTATTGGTACCAGTCCAATTACCAGTCCAAATACCCGGTGATGGTTCAGACCCTGGGCTATGTGATCACCTCCGTTTATAAGGTGTTCCTGCTGGCCACGGGCAAGAGTGTCGAGTGGTTTGCCTTTGCCATGACGCTGGATATCAGCGTTATCGGCATTGCCTATATGGCCCTCTACTGGAAGCAGAAGGGTCCTCGGCTGCGCTTCTCCGCCGGGACGGCAAAGCATCTTCTGAAAATCTCCGGCCCCTTCATTCTGGCCAATGTGATGAGCGTTGCCTATGGTCAGATGGACCGCATCATGATCAAGCAGATGCTGGGCAGCAGCGCTGAGGTGGGACTTTACTCCGCCGCGCTGAATATCTGCGTGCTGATCAGCTTTATTCCCATTGCGATCCTGGAGTCGGGACGCCCCCTGGTGGTGGAAGCCAAGGCGAAGAATAACGAGCTGTATCAGCTGCGGTTCCGGCAGCTGTCGGCCAGCATTCTGTGGATCTGCGCCCTGTATGCCCTGGGTGTGACGCTATTTCCCCGTCTGATCATCTATATTCTCTATGGCGAGGCTTACATGGGCGCCAGCACCTGCCTGCAGATCGGCGTATGGTATACTCTCTTTTCCTATGTGGGCAGCGCCATGCATCT
Organism: Oscillospiraceae bacterium; assembly: GCA_017622295.1. Classification (GTDB taxonomy): domain Bacteria; phylum Bacillota; class Clostridia; order Oscillospirales; family Oscillospiraceae; genus Faecousia. The sequence goes on along the minus strand of JAGARK010000044.1, from coordinate 14,394 downwards.
GTGGCTTCTGTGTGAGCATCAGAACAAATATGTTCTGATGTTTTGTACCATGGGCGCCGTTGGAAATTTCATTATCAATTTCCTGCTGATCCCCCACTGGGGCATCAACGGCGCGGCCTTTGCCACGCTGCTGACCCAGGTGCTGACCAATCTGATCTTCCCGCTTTTCTTCCGGGACACCCGGGCCTATTCCATCAATGTGCTGAAGGCTCTGTGCCTGCGGGATATCCAGTTCAAGGAACTGCTGCAGTTTGCGGCACAGAAACTACACATCAAAAAATCTTAAATTTACCATATATTAGGAGGAATCAAAATGTCTGCTTTTTCCGGAGCAACTTTGATGATTACCGGCGGTACCGGTTCTTTCGGCAATACCGTTCTGAAGCATTTTCTGACTACTGACATCGGCGAGATCCGCATCTTCTCCCGTGACGAGAAGAAGCAGGATGACATGCGCCACGATCTGCAGGCCCGTTTCCCCGAGCACGCAGGCAAGGTCAAGTTCTATATCGGCGATGTCCGGGACGCCCGCTCCATTGCCGACGCCATGCCCGGCGTTGACTATATCTTCCACGCCGCAGCGCTGAAGCAGGTTCCCTCCTGCGAATTCTTCCCCATGCAGGCGGTCCAGACCAATGTCATCGGCACCGACAATATGCTCCACGCCGCCATCGACGCCGGCGTCAAGCGGGTTGTCTGCCTGTCCACCGACAAGGCTGCCTATCCCATCAACGCCATGGGCATTTCCAAGGCCATGATGGAGCATGTCATTTACGCCAACGCCCGTGTGGCTGCGGACCGGGGCGGCACGGTGATCTCCTGTACCCGCTACGGCAACGTTATGTGCAGCCGCGGCAGCGTCATCCCCCTGTTCATCGACCAGATCAAGAATGGCAACCCCATCACCATTACCAATCCTGACATGACCCGCTTCCTGATGAATCTGGACGAGGCAGTGGACCTGGTGAAGTTTGCCTTTGAGCATGCCAACCCCGGCGACCTGTTCATCCAGAAGGCAGACGCCTCCACCATCGGCGACCTGGCCAAGGCTGTCCAGCAGCTCTTCGGCGACACCGGCACCAACATCATCGGTACCCGTCACGGCGAGAAGCTCTATGAGACCCTGATGACCCGTGAGGAGCGCCTGCGCAGCGAGGACATGGGCAACTACTACCGCGTTGCCGCCGACAGCCGTGACCTGAACTATGACAAGTTCGTGGTCAAGGGCAATGTGCAGACCGAGGCTGATGAATCCTACACCAGCCACAACACCGTCCGCCTGGATGTGGAGGGCACCGTTCGCAAGATCCTGACCACCGAGTATGTCCGTGACGCGCTCAAGGCATGGGAGAACGACAAAAAATGAAAATTCTGATTACCGGCGCCAAGGGATTCGTGGGTAAGAACCTGGTATGCAATCTTCGCAACATTCAGGAAGGGAAGAACCGCACCCGCAAAGTCCTCATTGACGAGATCATGGAGTTCGATATCGACACCGATCCCGGTCTGCTGGACGGTTTCTGCCAGAGAGCGGATTTCGTATTCAATCTGGCGGGCGTCAACCGGCCTAAGAATCAGGAAGAGTTTATGCAGGGCAATTTCGGCTTTGCCTCCACGCTGCTGGATACCCTGGAGCACCACGGAAACAAGTGTCCCGTGATGCTGGCAAGCTCCATTCAGGCCACCCTCATCGGCCGCTACGGTCAGTCCGATTACGGCAAGTCCAAGTTGGCCGGCGAGGAGCTGTTCTTCGAATACAGCCGCCGTAGCGGAGCTCCAGTGCTGGTATATCGGTTCCCCAATCTCTTCGGCAAGTGGTGCCGTCCCAACTATAACAGCGCGGTAGCAACCTTCTGCAATAATATTGCCAACGATCTTCCCATTCAGGTAAACGACCGCTCCACCCAGCTGGAGCTGCTGTATATCGACGATCTGGTGGAGGAGATGCTGGACGCCCTGGAAGGTAAGCCCCACCGCTGCGAATTTGACGGCGTTGAGACCGTCCTGACGGAAACGGGGCGCTATTGTGCCGCTCCTGTGACCCATCATGTGACTTTGGGTGAGATCGTGGACCTGCTGGATTCCTTCAAGGATCAGCCCAGGAGTCTTCTGATGCCCGAGATTCCCGCCGGCTCCTTCGCCAAAAAGCTGTACTCGACTTATCTTTCTTATCTTCCCAAGGAGGCGGTGAGCTTCCCGCTGAAGATGAACGTGGATGACCGGGGCAGCTTTACGGAGCTGCTGCGAACCAGCAGCTGCGGTCAGGTTTCGGTGAATATCTCGAAGCCCGGCATCACCAAGGGCCAGCACTGGCACAACACCAAGTGGGAGTTTTTCATCGTGGTTTCCGGTCACGGCCTGATCCAGCAGCGAAAGGTCGGCACCGATGAAGTGCTGAATTTTGAAGTCTCCGGCGAAAAGATCGAGGCGGTGTACATGCTGCCCGGCTACACCCACAACATCATCAACCTCAGCGATACGGAAAATCTGGTGACGGTGATGTGGGCCAACGAGGCCTTCGACCCGGAGCATCCCGACACGTTTTTTGAGAAGGTGACGCAGTGAAACGTCTGATCATTCTGGGTGCGGGCGGCTATGGCCGGACCGTTGCCGATGTGGCAGCCCAGTGCGGCGAATTTGACGAGATCCGGTTTCTGGACGACGGTCAGACCGGCGGCGACATTCTGGGCAAGTGCGGAGATTACCGCCATTGTGCCGATGAAAATACCTGGTTCTACCCGGCCTTTGGCAACAACCAGGCCCGGCTGAACTGGATCGACACCCTGGTGGGGGAGGGCTTTTCCGTTGCAGCCATTGTGCATACGACTGCCTATGTCAGCCCCACCGCCAAGATTGAAACCGGCACCGTGATTCTCCCGAAGGCGGTGGTCAATACAGACTGCCGGATATTAAGAGGCTGTATCATCAATCTGGGCGCCATCGTGGATCACGGCTGCGTCATCGGCGAAGGGGCACACATCTGCCTCGGCGCCATCATCAAGGCGGAAAACCGCATCCCCGCGGGCATGAAAATAGAAGCAGGGGAAGTTGTGGCAAACAGAACTTACCCGCTGTAATGGAGAGGATAATATGGATAAAAAGGTTTCTTTTCAGAATAACGGCAAGCTGAAGCTTCTGATCATCGTCGGCACCCGGCCGGAGATCATCCGCCTGGCTGCCGTCATTACAAAGTGCCGCAAATATTTCGACACCATTCTGGCCCACACCGGACAGAATTACGACTATAACCTCAACGGCGTCTTTTTCCACGATCTGCAGCTGGAGGACCCTGAGGTCTATCTGGATGCCGTGGGTAAGGATCTGGGCGAAACCATGGGCAACATCATTGCCAAGTCCTATCAGCTGATGGTGGACATCAAGCCCGATGCGGTGCTGGTTCTGGGCGATACCAATTCCTGCCTGTCCGTCATCGGCGCCAAACGTCTGCACATTCCCATTTTCCATATGGAAGCCGGCAACCGCTGCAAGGATGAGTGCCTACCCGAGGAGACCAACCGCCGGATCGTGGACATCATCTCTGATGTGAATCTGGCCTACTCCGAGCACGCCCGCCGTTATCTGGCGGATTGTGGCCTGCCCAAGGAGCGCACCTACGTCACCGGTTCTCCCATGGCAGAGGTCCTGCACAATAATCTGGAGAAGATCGAAGCTTCCAATGTCCATGAGCGTCTGGGTCTGGAAAAGGGCAAGTATATCCTGCTGTCCGCCCACCGGGAGGAGAACATCGACACGGAGAAGAATTTCCTGTCCCTGTTCACCGCCATCAACAAAATGGCCGAAAAATACGATATGCCCATCCTGTATTCCTGCCATCCCCGCAGCCGCAAGCGCCTGGAGGCCTCCGGCTTCCAGCTGGACAAGCGGGTGATCCAGAATGAGCCCCTTGGCTTCCACGATTACAACTGCCTGCAGATGAATGCATTTGCCGTGGTTTCCGACAGCGGCACTCTGCCCGAGGAATCCAGCTTCTTTACCTCCGTGGGCCATCCCTTCCCCGCAGTGTGCATCCGCACCTCCACGGAGCGCCCTGAGGCTCTGGACAAGGCCTGCTTTGTGCTGGCGGGCATTGACGAGAATTCCCTCCTGCAGGCCGTGGACACCGCCGTTGAGATGAACCGCAACGGCGATTACGGCATCCCCGTCCCCGACTACATCGAGGAGAATGTCTCCACCAAGGTCGTGAAGATCATTCAGAGCTACACCGGCGTCGTCAACAAGATGGTCTGGAGAAAATTCTGATATATTCCAAACTGCCGCCCGAAGAGGGCGGCAGTTTTGCGTTGTGAGGAAAATTCGGCAATACAGACAGGATCAGCCTCCAAAAAAACCGCTGGATATTTCAGTTTTGGTGAAATTGAAAGAAATCCTTGCTTTTTCGTTGTTTAATCAGTATAATAAAGTGATTCATTATACTTGTTTTCAAGAGGTTAAACTGTGTATTTAAAATCATTGGAATTGCAGGGCTTTAAGTCCTTCCCGGATAAGACCCTGATCCGGTTCGGCGATGACATCACTGCCATCGTCGGTCCCAACGGCTCCGGTAAATCGAATATTTCCGATGCAATCCTCTGGGTAATGGGTGAGCAGAGCAGCAAGACTCTTCGGGGCGCCAAGATGGAAGACGTCATCTTCGGCGGCACCCAGAAGCGCTCTGCCGTGGGCTTCGCGGAAGCCACCCTGACGCTGGATAACACCGACCGGGCGCTGCCTTACGATGCAGACGAGGTCATGGTCACCCGCCGGTACTACCGCTCCGGCGACAGTGAATACTATATCAACCGCCAGTCCTCCCGCTTGAGAGATATCCATGAGATGTTCATGGACACCGGCATGGGCCGGGAGGGCTATTCCAACATCGGCCAGGGCCGTATTGACGAGATCCTTGCTCTGAAAAGCGGCGACCGCCGTGAGATTTTTGAAGAGGCCGCCGGTATCTCCAAATACCGTCACCGCAAGGAGGAAACCGAGCGGAAGCTGGCCCATACAGAGGACAATCTGCTGCGTATCGGCGACAAGGTGTCCGAGCTGGAGCTCCAGCTGGAGCCCCTGAGGATCCAGTCTGAAAAGGCCAAGAAGTATCTGGAGCTGAAGGATGAGCTTCGGGGCGTGGAAGTGGCCGTGTGGCTGGATACCCTGGATAGGCTCTCCGCCGCCGCCAAGAAGGCGGAGGAGGACTACGCCTCCGCATCCTTCGTGCTGCAGCAGGCCCACGATGATCTGGACAAGCTCTACCGTCAGGCCGAGACCCTGGGCGAGACCCTCCGGCAGAAGGACGGCGCGCTGGAAACCGTTCGGGTCAAGGTGAATATGCTGGAAGCCACCCATCAGCAGCTGGACGGTCAGATGGCAGTCCTCCGGGGCAATGTGGACAACAACAATGCCAACATCGCCCGGATCGAGGAAGAGCTTCAGGGTGATGAGGACCGCAGCGGTGGCATCTACACCCAGATCCGTCAGGCCGATACCCGAATCGAAGAGATCGAGCAGACGCTGGCCCAAAAACGAAAAGCGCTGGAAGCGCTGGAACGCGAATTGACGGTGATGACTGCCAATGCCCAGGGCTATACCAGACAGTTTTTGGAATTGCGGGGCAAAGAGACTTCCCTGGCGGCCGATCTGGCCGGTCGGGAGGCGGATATCCGCGGTCTGGAGGACAGCAGGAAGCAGACCGAGGAACGGATGACCCAGCTGAAATCCGATCTTTCCTCCGGCGAGAGCCGCCGTGCCGAGGCAAAGTCCAATCTGGACGCCAGCCGGAAGCAGCTTCGCTCCGCCCGGGACAATGTCACCGCCGCAAACAACACCATCGCAGGCTACACTCTGCGTCAGAATACCCGGGGCAAACGCCGGGATGAGCTGCAGCAGAAGCTGCGGGATATCACCAGCAAGCTGGATTCCGTCACCGCCAGGGCCCGGGTCTTCCGTGCCATGGAGCGGGATTTTGAAAGCTATAACAAATCTGTTCGCATGATCATGCAGGAGGCCCAGCGTGGCACCCTGCGGGGCATCCATGGCCCCCTGTCCCGCCTGATCCGGACGGCGGACAACTACACCGTGGCCATCGAAATCGCACTGGGCGCTGCCATGCAGCAGATCGTCGTGGGCAATGAGCAGGATGGCAAGGCGGCCATTGCATACCTGAAGCGCACCGGTGGCGGCCGTGCCACCTTCCTGCCGCTGAGTACCATTCAGGGCAAGACTCTGCAGGAAAGCGGGCTGGAAAACTGCCGGGGCTTTGTGGGCATTGCCTCTCAGCTGGTCACATCCGAAGCCCAGTACCGGGGCGTGGTGGAGAATCTGCTGGGCAGAACCGTCATCGTCCAGGATATGGACGCAGCCATCGCCATGGCAAACAAGTATCGAAACCGCTTCAAGATCGTCACATTGGACGGTCAGGTCATGAACCCCGGCGGCTCCATGACCGGCGGCTCCGTCAATAAGGAGGCAGGCATCCTGTCCCGGGCCAACGAGCTGGAGAAGCTCACCGCCCAGGAGAAAGACCTGCAGCAAAACAGGCTGACCACCGAAGCAGAGCTTCAGGAGGCCCAGCGGCAGTTTGATGAGACCCAGTTCCAGCTGGATTCTGCCCGGGATCAGCTCCGTGGGGCAGAGGATCAGGTGCTTCGGTTCGAGGGTATCGTCAAGCAGCATGAGATTCTGCTGAATGCCATCGAAGAGGCGGAGGAATCCGCCCAGCGGGAGCTGGACACTCTGGAAAGCCGGGACCGCTCCGACCGGGAGCGGTACGCTGCCCAGCAGGCGAAGATCCAGATCTTCACAGCCCAGCTGGCCGAAACCCGCCAGAAGATTAATCAGTTGGAGGGCTCTCAGAGCGAGGCATCGGCTTCCTCCGCGCTGCTTACAGAGCAGATGACAGCCCTGAAAACCGAAGAAGCGGCGCTGGAAGCAGAGTGCGCCACAGCCCGTTCCCATATTGCGGATCTGAAGGGACTTCAGTCCGCCATGGAGGGCGACCGGGAGAAGAAGCTGGCTCTGAAGGCTGCCATCGAAGAAGAATCCGCCCGACTGGAGCGGGAGATCTCCCGGCTCCGGGACCGCCAGATCGGCAACAGCAGCGAGATCCAGCAGATGCGCCGTCAGATGCAGGATACCATGACTGCCCGCTCCCAGGTGGAGGCCAACAAGACCCGCTCCGAGCGGGAGGCCCAGGAAAAGAGCAAGGACATCCTGAACATGGAGCGCGCCTGCGCTCTGCTGGAGCAGAAGAAGATCACCTCCAACATGGAGGAAAAACAGATCATTGACAAGCTCTGGGATTCCTACGGCCTGACCCCCGGCACTGCTCCCGAGCACCGGGGCCAGATCGAATCCGTCACCGCAGGCAACCGCCGGGTCGGCGAGCTGAAGCGGAAAATCGCGTCTCTGGGAACACCGAATCTGGGCGCCATCGAGGAATACGCCCGGGTCAACGAGCGCTATACTTACCTTGCCTCCCAGCGGGATGATGTGCTCACCTCCAAGCGGGAGCTGGAGAGCATCATCCGGGACATCACCAGGGAGATGACTGTGATCTTCGTGGAGGAATTCAAGAAGATCGACCACTACTTCGGTGAGGTCTTCGAGGAGATGTTCGGCGGCGGCAAAGGTCAGCTGATTCTGGAGGACCCCGAGAACCCTCTGACCTGTGGCATCGAGATCCGTGTTCAGCCCCCCGGAAAGCAGGTCAAGACCATCACGCTGCTCTCCGGTGGCGAGAAGGCCTTTGTGGCTACAGCGCTGTATTTTTCAATCCTCAAGGTCCGGCCCACGCCCTTCTGTATGCTCGACGAGATCGACGCGGCTCTGGACGACCGGAATGTGGAGCGTTACGCCAAGTATCTGCGCAACCTCAGCCAGAAGACCCAGTTCATCGTCATCACCCACCGCCGCGGCACCATGGAGGCTGCCGATGTGCTCTACGGCGTGACCATGCAGGAGCAGGGTATCAGCACCCTGCTGCGGCTGGATCTGAATCAGATGGAGCAATACTTAGGTATTGTTGAATAAAGGAGACAATTCAATGGGATTTTTTGATAAAATCAAGGCGGGTCTGACCAAGACCCGTGACGCCCTGAGCAACACCCTGGGCAGTGTTTTCACCGGCTTTACAGAAATCGACGATGATTTCTACGACGAGCTGGAGGAAAGCCTGATCCTGGCAGACCTGGGCGTGGAGACTTCCACCAAGGCGACCGAACGGCTGCGTAAGGCCATCCGGGAGCAGCACATCAAGACCACCGAGGAGGCCAAGGAGGCCCTGAAGGAGATCCTGGTAGAGATGCTGAATGTGGGCGAAACGGAGCTGAATCTCAGCACCAAGCCCAGCGTCATCCTGGTCATCGGCGTCAATGGCGTCGGTAAGACCACCACCATCGGCAAGATCGCCAAGCAGCAGGTGGAAGCAGGCAAGAAGGTTCTGCTGGTGGCTGGCGATACCTTCCGTGCCGCCGCTGCTGACCAGCTGGAAATCTGGTCCGAGAGAAGCGGCGCCGCCATCGTCCGGCAGCATGAGGGCGCTGACCCCGCCTCCGTGGTGTTCGACGGCATCCAGTCCGCCAAAGCCAAGGATGTGGATGTGATCATCATCGACACCGCCGGCCGGCTCCACAACAAGCAGAATTTGATGAACGAGCTGAACAAGATCAGCCGTATCGTCAACCGGGAGCTGCCCGATGCAGCAAGAGAGGTGCTGCTGGTGCTGGACGGCACCACCGGCCAGAACGGCCTGATCCAGGCCAAGCAGTTCAAGGAGATCGCCGGCGTCACCGCCATGGCCGTCACCAAGCTGGACGGCACCGCCAAGGGCGGCATTGTCATCGCCGTGTCCGACGCCCTGCAGATCCCCGTGAAGTTCGTGGGTGTGGGCGAGCAGGCCGACGACCTGATGCCCTTTGTGGCCAAGGACTTTGTGGACGCACTGCTGTGAGGAACCTATGAAGATCGTATTGGCAAGTAAAAATCGGCACAAGCTGGAAGAGATCCGGCAGATCACCGACCGGTTTGGCATGGAGCTGGTGCTCCAGTCGGAGCTGGGCGTGGACATCGACGTGGAGGAAAACGGAACCACCTTTGAGGAAAATTCCTTCATCAAAGCCGAGGCGGTCATGAAGGCTACGGGCCTGCCGGCTCTGGCAGATGACTCCGGCATCGCGGTGGACGCCCTGAACGGGGAACCGGGCATCTATTCCGCCCGGTACGGCTTCGACGATACTCTGGACGACTGGGGAAGACTGCAGCTGCTGCTGAAGAATACGGAAGCTGTCCCCGACGGACAGCGGCAGGCCAAATTCGTCTGCGTCATCACCCTGGTCACCCCGGATGGACAGACCATCCAGGCCCGGGGCGAGATCCATGGCGAGCTCCTTCGGGAGCCCCGGGGCGTCAACGGATTCGGCTATGACCCGATTTTCTATTATCCGCCCCTGGGAATGACCACGGCCGAAATGAGCGCCGCGGACAAGAATCAGGTTTCCCACCGGGCAAACGCATTGAAAGTTTTTTATGAGGAGTTAAAGGAGGCAGGTTATGCTGACAAGTAAAGAAAGAGCGAACTACCGCGCTCAGGCAAATTCCATCGATACCACGCTGATGGTGGGCAAGGACGGCGTGACCGAAAACGTCATCGCCGAGGCAGATAAGCTGCTGACCGCCCGGGAATTGATCAAGGGCAAGGTCCTTGAAAGCGCTCTGATGTCCGCCCGGGAAGTGAGCGATGCCATCTGTGAGGCCACCGGTGCCGAGGGCATCTCCTGCGTGGGCTCCAAGTTTGTGATCTACCGTTTCAGCGAGAAGTGCCAGGAGGAGCGGAACCAGACCGGCCGCGCCAAGAGAAAGGCAACTCCCGCCAGCAAGGCTGACCCTGTGGGTAAGGGCGCCCGCGCCCGCCGTCAGGCAGCCAGAGAGCAGCGTGAGCAGCGCAACCAGTACTTCCGCCAGAAGGCAATTGACCAGGCCATCGAGCGGGCAAGAGAGAAGCAGCTTCGGGAGAAGGATTGAGGATGCAGGCCTCCCTTTGAGAGGGAGTCATGAAAAGGAGGGTAAGAATGGAAAGAATCGGCATTTACGGCGGTACCTTTAATCCGCCCCATACCGGCCACATCCAGGCAGCCAAGGACGCGGTGGAAGCGCTGAAGCTGGATAAACTGATCATCATCCCCGCCCACGTGGCGCCCCATAAGGAGCTGCCCGAGGGCTCTCCCAGCCCCGAACAGAGGCTGGAGATGGTCAAGCTGGCCGTGGCAGACTATCCCAAGATCGAAGTATCTGACCGGGAGCTGAAGCGCCCCGGCAAGAGCTATACCTACCTGACCATTCTGGAGCTGCGCAGGCAGTATCCCAAGGCGCAGCTGTTTTTGCTGATGGGAACGGACATGTTTCTGGCCTTTGAAAGCTGGATGGAGCCGGATATCATCATGGCCAATGCGGTGATTTCCGTCCTCTACCGGGGTGAAAAGGGCGAGCGGGATGCGATCTTTGCCCAGAAGGAGCATCTGGAAGCAAGAGGTGGCAAGATCCGGATTGTAAAGAATCAGATCCTGGCCATCTCTTCCACCAACCTGCGCCGTTTGCTGGCATTCCGGTGTGCCGAGCCCTTCCTGCCCCAGGGCGTGGGAGAATACATCCGGGAGCACAGCCTGTATGAAACCACTGCTGACTGGAAGAAGCTTCCCATGGAGGAGCTTGAAAAAGTCGTGATCCGGCTGCTGAATCCCAACCGGGTGGCCCATGTGCTGGGCTGCCGGGATACGGCCATGGAGCTGGCAAAGCGCTGGGGTGCCAACATCGATGACGCTGCCAGAGCGGGCCTGCTGCACGATGTGACCAAGGCCCTGGATGGCCCCCTGCAATTGACATTGTGCCGGGAATATGGTACGATATTGGATGATTTTGGACGGAGCAATCCCAAGACCCTCCACGCGCTGACGGGCAGTCTGGTGGCGGAGCGGATCTTCGGAGAATCCCCTGCGGTGGTTTCCGCCATCCGGCACCATACCACCGGAAAAGCCAACATGAGTCTGCTTGAAAAGATCATTTATGTAGCAGACTATATGGAGCCCTGCCGCAATTTCCAGGGCGTGGAGAAGCTCAGAGAGTATGCCTTCTCTGATATCGACGCTGCTCTGAAGCTGGGCCTGGAGATGACTCTGGAGAATCTCGTCAGCCGGGAGCTGGACATCAGCCCCGAGACCCGGGAGGCTCTGGAGTTCCTGAACAATCATTGATTCCGCAGAAAGGATAAGATACTATGTTAAGTGCAAAAGAAGTCGCTCTGGAAGTGACCAAAGCTCTCGATTCCAAGAAGGGTATGGACATCAAGCTGCTGCGGATCGAAAAGATCAGCAGCCTGGCTGACTATTTCCTGATCTGCACCGGTACTTCCAATACCCATGTCAAGACCCTGTGCGATTACGCTGAGTACACCATGGTGGATCAGCTGGGCGAGCCTCTGCTGGGCCGTGAAGGCCACCGGGGCAACAGCTGGGAGCTGCTGGACTTCGGCAGTGTCGTCGTCCATGTGTTTACCGACGAGGCAAGAAAGTTCTACGATCTGGAAAGACTGTGGGCTGACGCTGAGGTCGTTGACCTGAAGGATATTATCATCGAAGAGTAAGCTTCGATTCTATAAGAGGTGTATCAACCATGAATTACGATTTTTCCGCCATTGAACAAAAATGGCATAAATATTGGGAGGAGAATAAGACCTTCGCCACCGATGTGTGGGATTTCTCCAAGCCCAAGTATTATGTTCTGGATATGTTCCCTTATCCCTCCGGCGTGGGTCTGCATGCAGGCCATCCCGAGGGCTACACCGCAACCGATATCATGTCCCGTATGAAGCGCATGCAGGGCTTCAATGTGCTGCATCCCATGGGCTATGACTCCTTTGGTCTGCCCGCTGAGCAGTATGCCATCTCCACCGGCAACCATCCCAACGGCTTTACCCAGGAGAACATCAAGACCTTCTCCGGTCAGCTGAAGGAACTGGGTTTCGACTATGACTGGGACAAGGTTATTGCTACCTCCGACCCCGACTTCTACAAGTGGACCCAGTGGATCTTTAAGAAGCTGTGGGAGGCAGGCTATGCCAAACGCATCGAGATGCCCGTCAACTGGTGCGAAGAGCTGGGCACGGTCCTGGCCAATGACGAGGTCATCGACGGCAAGTCCGAGCGCGGCGGCTATCCCGTTGTGAAGAAAATGATGATGCAGTGGGTCATTGACCAGCCTGCCTTCGCTGAAAAACTGCTGGAGGGCCTGGACGAGATCGACTGGCCCGAATCCACCAAGGAGATCCAGCGCAACTGGATCGGCAAGTCCACCGGTGTGGAAGTGGACTTCCAGCTGGTGGGCGGCGGTTCCTTCTCTATCTACACTACCTGCATCGAGACCATCTATGGCATCACCTTCATGGTTCTGGCTCCCGACGGCAAGATCACCGCATCCCTGCTGGACCGGGTGGAGAACCGGGAAGAGGTGGAAGCTTACATTGCCGAGGCTGCCAAGAAGAGCGAGATCGACCGTACCGACGCCAGCAAGACCAAGACCGGCTGCCCCCTGAAGGGCGTTTATGCCATCAACCCCGTCAACGGCAAAGAAGTTCCCGTGTTCATCGGCGACTTCGTCCTGGGTAACTATGGCACCGGCGCCGTCATGGCGGTTCCCAGCCACGACCAGCGTGACTTTGAGTACGCTGTTGCCCACAATATCCCCATGATCCAGGTCATCGAGGGCCGGGACGTGTCCGAGTGCGCTTTTGAGAAGCAGGATTACCTGGGCAAGGGCTGCCGTCTGATCAACTCCGAGGAATTCACCGGCCTGACCGTGGAAGAAGCCAAGGAAGCCATCACCTGCAAGCTGGAAGCGCAGGGGGTTGCAAGAAGAAAGAACAATTACCACTTCCGTGAGTGGATCTTCGCCCGCCAGCGCTACTGGGGCGAGCCTGTTCCCTGTGTCTACACTGAGGACGGCGAAACCCATTTCCTGCCTGACAGTGAGCTGCCTCTGGTGCTGCCCGTCCTGGAGGACTACAAGGGCCACGGCGGCAAGGCTCCTCTGGAGAATGCAGCCGAGTGGAAGCAGTATGACGCAAACGGCATCAAGGGCCTGCGTGAAACTTCTACTATGCCCGGCTCTGCCGGTTCTTCCTGGTACTACATGCGCTATATCGACCCCAAGAACGAGAACGCCTTCTGCGATCCTGAGCTGCTGAAGCACTGGATGCCCGTGGACCTGTACGTCGGCGGCCCTGAGCACGCTGTGGGTCACCTGATCTATTCCCGTATCTGGAACCGGTTCCTGTATGATCAGGGCCTGAGCCCTGTGAAGGAGCCCTTCAAGAAGCTGGTCCACCAGGGCATGATCCTGGGCGAGAACGGCATCAAGATGGGCAAGCGTTTCCCCGAGTTCGTGGTCAATCCCAGCGACGTTGTCCGGGATTACGGCGCCGATACCCTGCGCCTGTACGAGATGTTCATGGGCCCCCTGGAGGTCTCCAAGCCCTGGTCCACCACCGCTGTAGCCGGCGCCAAGAAGTTCATCAACCGTGTGTGGAACTTCTTCACCGAGTCCGCCAACATCACCGATACCGACGACGGCAAGCTGACCAAGATCTATCACCAGACTGTCAAGAAGGTCACCTCCGACTTTGAGCAGCTGGGCTTCAACACCGCCATCGCTCAGATGATGGTCTTCGTCAACGAGGTCTACAAGAACGGTACCTGCCCCAGAGAGTATGCCGAGGGCTTCATCAAGATGATCTCCTGCATTACTCCCCATGTGGGCGAGGAGATCTGGCAGATCCTGGGCCATGAAAACACCATCGCCTACGAAAGCTGGCCCACCTATGATGAGGCCAAGTGCAAGGACAACGAGGTCAACATCGCTGTTCAGGTCAACGGCAAGATGCGCGGCACCGTGCTGATGGCAGCAGATCTGGAAAACGACGAAGTGATTGCAAATGTCATTGCCGACGAAAAGATCTCCAAGTTCCTGGCAAAGCAGGGCGGCGAGATCCGTAAGACCATCGTGGTCAAGAACAAGCTGGTCAACCTGATTGTGAAGTAATTCGAGAAAAATTGAAAAATTTTAGAATTATTTCTTGACAAACGGCGAAACCACATCTATAATATATCAAGCCAGTATGTGGCCCTGAACGCATCCTGGAATAAGCCGGATGCTATTGAGGGGAGGGAAAACAATGTCTGAAATTCGCGTTAAGGAGAACGAGTCTCTGGAAAGCGCTCTGCGCCGTTTCAAGCGTAGCTGCGCCAAGGAGGGCGTCATCGCTGAAGTTAAGAAGCGCGAGCATTACGTCAGCCCCAGCCTGAAGCGTAAGCAGAAGTCTGAAGCTGCCCGTAAGAACAAGAGAAAGTT
>JAGARK010000043.1 GCA_017622295.1 Oscillospiraceae bacterium | reverse complement strand
GGTCCGGGAGGAGAGAAACAAATGATCATCAAAAAGGAACTGATCAAGCGGGAAATTGCGGGAGATACCATTCTGGTTCCCGTGGGCAGGACAGTGTATGATTCCAACGGCCTGTTCGTTCTGAACGAGCTGGGGGCCTTCGTCTGGGACCTGCTGCCCAGCGCAGAAACGGAAGAAGGGATCTGCAAGGCAGTTTTGGAAGAATACGAGGTTTCCCCCGAGGAGGCCATGCAGGACATCCGCGAATTCCTGGAGAAACTGAAAAAACTCAACATTATCTGAAAAAAACCACCTGTTTCCTACGAAACAGGTGGTTTTGCGTACTTGGATCAGGTCATGTTAAAAACAGCCATTGCCTTTGCAGCGTTTTCTTCCATTGCGTTCTGGGCCGCCAGGGCCAGATCATGGAAGAAGGTCACATCTTCTGCCTCCAGCATGGCCTTGACGGCGCTGACACCGGCCTTGGCCATATAGCTGTAGTAATTGATCTTGCGAATGCCATTTCGGATGGCGGTGCGGTAGTCCTCATCACTGACGCCGCTGCCGCCGTGCATCACCAGGGGTAGTCCGGTCTTTTCAGCGATCTGCTTCACCCGATCCAGGTCCAGCACGGGCTTGGACTTGTAGATGCCGTGGGCGGTGCCGAAGCTGGGAGCCAGGGCGTCGATGCCGGTCTCAGCACAGAACCGGGCGGCCAGGTCGGGATCGGTGTAGACAGGGCCACCGGCGTTTTCCTCGCTGCCGCCCTCCCGGGCTGCCAGCTGACCGATCTCAGCCTCCACATTGGCGCCGTATTCCTTGGCAAGAGCTACGGCAATGCGGGTGTTGGACACATTCTCCTTGTAGGGCAGCACGCTGCCGTCGTACATCACGCCGGTAAAGCCCAGCTTCAGGGCCTGATCCATATAGCTCAGGGTTTCGCAGTGATCCAGATGCACACAGACGGGCACCTTAGCCAGCTTCGCCGCCTGGACCATTACGGGGCCGATGACCGCCAGAGGCGCCACGGATTCATGGAGCTCTGCGTGGCTGATGATGACGGGGGCGTTCAGCTTTTCCGCAGCGTTCAGAACAGCGGTGATGCACTCCAGATTAGGGGTGTTGAAGGCACCGATGGCGCAGTTTTTCTCCTCGGCGATGGCGAGAATTTCATTCAGGGTAACAAGCATTTTCAAATCTCCTTATAGAAGGCTCTCAGGGTTTTATACAGTTCGTAGCGTCGGTTGTAAATCTCTGCATGGACAGGATTGGGATGCACGCTCCCGGCGTAACGCCGGAATCGGGAGGCAATCGCCAGAGGCTTCTCCCCGGTGACGGCGGCAAAGCCCAGAATGGCGCTGCCCATGGCTCCGGTCTCCTCGATTTCCACGGGCACGATCTCGCAGCCGAGAATGTCCGCCTTGATCTGCAGCCAGACGGGGGATCTGGAGCCGCCGCCGCAGGCCAGCAGTCGTTGAATATGCACATTGCCCGCGGCCAGCCGCTCCATATTGTAGCGCATCTCGAAGGTGATGCCCTCCAGGATCGCCCGGTAGATGTCCGGCAGACGGGTCAGGGTGGTAAGTCCGGCAATCAAGCCGGTGGCGTTGGGGTCCACATCCGGGGTGCCGCCCATGCCCTGGAGGAAGGGGAGCACCATGAGCCCGGTGGGTTCGGCGGGGGCGGTGTCGTTGAACACATCGTAAATGCTCTTGCCGTCCTCCTTCAGGTGGTAACCCAGGGCATCCCGGTACCAGCGGACCACGCTGCCGGCGGAAATATTGTAGGCGTAGGTCACGAAGCCCCGGTTTTCCAGATAGGGAACACAGGCGAAATTGTCCCTCTGGAAATCCAGCGTCTCGGGGATCGCGGCGAAGAGGGGGCAGATGCACTCGCAGGTGCCGGAGTTGTCCATGGCGTCTCCCACGTTCTGAACACCGGCGCCCAGGGCGTTGACGATCTGATCGTGGGTGCCGATGACCACGATGGCGCTTTCGGGCAGGCCCAGTTTTGCGGCCATCTCCGGCAGAAGGGTACCCAGGGAGGTGCCGGGCTGTACCACCTGGGGAAGCTGATCTTCCCGAATGCCGGAAGCCTCCAGGAGTTCCTGGGACCAGCAGCCATTCTTCACATCATACAGCAGGCTCCGGCAGGCAAGGGACACATCGGTCATGGCCTTGCCGCTGAGCTTGTAGCAGATGAAGCCCGCGATGAACAGGAATTTCCACACAGGCCGGGGGGCGATCCGGGGGGTGTAGAGCATTTTTGCCAGAGAATAGGAGCTGTCGGGGAGAATCCGGCAGATATCCATGAACTTCTCCGGGCCGACTTTTTCCACCAGAGCGTCAAAGGCGGCGCTTTCGGAGTTGCCGAAATACATCCGGATATCGTCCAGAGCATTGCCCTGCTCATCCACAGCCACAAAGGATTCGCCAAAGGAGGAAATTGTAATGGCGGCAATTTGGCCGGGGTCTTCCAGCTTCCGGGTGCAATCCCGGATCACGGAGAAAACAGAACGTGACAGGATTTCCGGGGACAGGTTGACGGTACCTGTCGCCAGGGGGTATTCTTCATAGCTCAGCGCAAGCTGGCAGCCTGCGTCCGAGAAGGCGACACATTTACAGCCGGTGCCGCCGATATCGATGCCAAGACTGATCATGGCGCTTACCTCAATCGATGTCCACCCAGTCGTAGTGGAGGTAGGTGGTGAAAGCTTCCCGAAGGACTTCCTTGTAGTGGCCCTCACAGATGGAGGTGTGGTGCTTGAAGCCGCCCCGGGCCAGCTTGAGCAGCTTGTTCTGCAGGTCGGGGATCTCGGCAACGCCGCCGCAGCCGAAGAATTCGGGCTCGATCACGTCGTCGGTGAACTTGGCCTCGCTGGCGTAGATGATGATCTTGCCGTCCTTGGTCTGGCAGTTGGAGATGGTAATGGGCATGGGCTTGATGCGGCCCTCGTTGCAGCCCCAGCCGCTGCCGGGATCGTTCTTGGCGAACATCTTATGCTCGGTGACGGTGCCCTTGCCGGCCATCAGGCTCTGGGCTACGGGGCCGCAGTGGAAGAGGATGACCTTGTTCTCGTCGTCGCCGTAGTTGTTGTTCCAGTCCAGAACGGCGGTGGCCCCTTCGGAGGCCAGACTCATGGCCCGCATGGTGATGGCGGAGCACATGTCGATCTCGCAGGAGGCAGCAATGCCCCGGTCATTCAGCTCGCTGAGCAGCACGCAGGGGCAGACCCGCAGGTAAGTCTCCATCTCGTTCCAGCAGCGCAGGGCCAGTGCGTCCAGATGGTATTCTTCGATGTATTCGTCGATAACGACGCTGACCTTCGCCAGGGTCAGGGCATTGGCTGCGGGGACCAGGGAGAAGTCGGTGTAATTCTTCAGATGCTCCAGCTTTGCCAGAACCACGGCATCATCATCAGACTTGCCCCGGACCTTTTCAAACAGCTCACTCAGGTCGAAGGACTCGACGTTGATACCGTGCTTCTGCATGGCGATCTCGTCGAAGCGGACGGTCTTGAAGGCGGTGGTGCGGGCACCGATGCAGCCCAGGTTGAACCGCTTCATACCATTTACCACCCGGCAGATGGCGGCGAAGTCCCGGAGGTTCTGGGCAAAGGCGGGGGTCAGGGGATGGACCACATGGGGCTTCATAACGGTGAAGGGCACATTGTACTGGCAGAACACGTCGGTGACAGAGAATTTGCCGCAGTAGGCATCCCGGCGGTGCTTGAAGTCCATCTTGCCGATCTCGTCGGGATAGGCTTGCATCAGGATGGGAACACCTGCATCCTGCAGGGCGGTGATGGCGCCGTTTTCGTCAGCGAAGATGGGCATGGAGAAGATCACGCCGTCATACTGGCCTTCGTGCTCCTTCAGCCACTTGGCGTACAGGCGGCCCTCTTCCCGGGTCTCGACGCCGCCGTAGCGGGTCAGCTCGGCGTCCATGGCAATGTAGTCATAGCCTGCGTCAGTGACGGCCTTGATCATGTCCTCCCGGGCACCGTAGATCAGTTCGCCGGGCATGAAGCCGCGGTTGCAGAAGCAAAGGGCAAAAGTCATCTTTTTCACGATGGGTTCCTCCTTAGATGGTTTCAAAATGGAATGTTACTTCGGTTTTGACGGTTTCGAAGGGCTTCAGCACCGGCAGGGTGCCGTTCTCCCGCTCGGCCTTGCGGCCCATGATGTAGCAGTTGGTGGGCTCAAGACCACAGACGTAGTCGCCGCTTGCCATGCTCCGCCAGTGGGCGAGGATGGGAAGAGTGTCGCTCCAGGTCAGGTTCATGCGGATGTGCTCAGCTTCGTTGACCAGGGAGGCGGTGTGGGCCATATTTTCGTGAAAGAATACCCGCTCCTCCTCGCCGGGGGTGGGGGCGTCGAAGGTGGTTTCCCGGCCAAGGCCCGTGGCGGCGAAGGGGGTTCTGGGAGTGGTCTTCCGGTTTTCGGGAAGCTCCACATGGGCCTTTTCGGACACCAGCGGATAGCCGAAATTGCAGTGGTACAGCAGGGCGTATTCTTCCTGGCTGTGGGCCATATTTGTAAGTTCGTCGGAGACTGTGATTTCAGTGCCGAACACCGGAATGCGGATGGTGCGCCTGAGCACCAGGCTATGGCCGAAAAGAGCGGTTTCACGCAGGGTGCCCCTGATGAGGATGGTGTTATCCTCCACCTCGGTACACACATTTTCTGCCATCAGGCTGTGGTAGCGTCCGTGGAGTGGGTGCCACTCGTCACCATCCCGGTGGGCGCCGCCGGTGGAGCGCAGACCGCAGGTATAGAGCATGCCGCCGGGGAAGGTATTCAGGAATTCCGCCTCATAGGGAGCGATGGCGGCGGGACTGTCATAGCCGTTTTTGCTGATGAAGGTCACATTGGTACCCTTGTAGCGGACCTGGCCGATGTCCAGACCAGCGTCCGGCAGGATGTCCAGCTGCAGGCCTCCCGCGGTGCTGACCTCGATGATGGCCGTGTTTTTTGCTTTTCCCTCCGCGACGGTCACCCGGCGCAGGGTGTACACCTGTTGGGGGTGACACAGATAGCCGCTTTTGTGCAGTGTTTCCATGGGCAAACTCCTCTCATGATTGTATCATGATTATTGTAGAAAATCAGCCCGGGAAAAGATATAGAATACTGTATGAAATACTTTGAAATCGTCCGCGCATATGATACAATATTGATGTTAAAATTTGTGCAGAATGTGGAGACAGGCTATGATTTCCGTATTTAACCTGAAAGAAATGGAGCATCTTCTGGAAGATTTTTACCGGATTACCCGGATCCGCATTACCGTCTTTGACGAGAAGTTTCAGGAGATTCTGTCTGTGCCGGAGAGCAGGCCCCGCTTCTGCCAGCTGATCCGCTCCTGCGAAGATGGCCGCAGGGCTTGCGCCCGGTGTGATGCCCAGGCCTGCGCCTACGCTGCCGGACAAAATAAGACCCACATCTACCGCTGCCATGGTGGATTGACTGAAGCCATCATGCCGCTGTATGTGGGAAAGGTCCTGGTGGGGTATCTGCTGTTTGGACATGTCTTTGCCTATGGCAGTCTGGAAGCGGGGTGGTCCGCCATCGAAAGTGCCTGCAAAAACTATCCCATTGCCCCTGCAAAGCTGAAAAGCGCCCTGCAGGATATGCCTCTGATTTCCTATGAGTACATCCGCTCTGCCGCCCGGATCCTGCACATGACTGCGTCTTTTCTCGTGATGGAGCGAATGGCCACCCTCCAGGAGGACACCGTGGCGGCCAGGCTGGACGCATACTTAAGGGAGCATTTTACAGATTCCATTACTGCGGATGCCCTGTGTGATGCCCTGCAGGTCGGGCGCAGCAAGCTCTTCAAGCTGTCCCGGGATCTTTATGGCTGCGGAATCCAGCAGCAGGTCCGAAATCTGAGGATGGAAAAGGCGAAACAGCTGCTGCTTGACCGTGCGAACCTGAGCATCATGGACATTGCCACAGAATGCGGCTATCGGGATTATAATTACTTCATTTCGGTTTTTTCAAAATACTATGGCATGGCGCCGAACCGATATCGGCAGCAAGCATAAAACAGCAGGGCACCGGATTACATCCGGTGCCCTGCTGTTATTCATTCCTCGGAGAACATGTCCTTGCCCACGCTGCACAGGGGGCACTCGAAGTCCTCGGGGATGTCTTCCCACTTGGTGCCGGGAGCGATACCGCCTTCGGCGTAGCCCAGCTCCTCGTCGTATTCCCAGCCGCAAACATCGCATACATATTTCATAGTTGTAATCTCCTTTATTTGAATTTGTGTTGTGTTTTTCTTTGTATTTATAATATATCACACCTTGGCAAGCTTTTCTGTGACTTTCTCACCAAAATCAGTTTTTGCAAGGTATTTTTCTGCCTGATGGACGGCCATGGCACCATCGGCTACGGCGGTGACCACCTGGCGCAGCTCCTTGGTGCGGACATCGCCCACGGCGAAAACGCCGGGGATAGCGGTTTCGGTGGATTCGCCTGCGATGAGATAACCGGAGGCATCCAGCGGCAGCTGCCCGGCTGCCAATTCCGTGGCGGGGGCTCGTCCGATGCTGATAAAGATTCCGTCGCAGGGGAGCTCAAATTCTTCTCCGGTGTTGACGTTTCGGGTTATGACGCCGGTGAGCTTACCGTCACTGAGCAGCTGCACGGCTTCACTGTTCCAGCGGAATTCCACATTCGGTGCGTTCATCAGGGGCTCGTGGTAGACCTTTGTTGCCCGGAGGGTATTCCGCCGGTGGACGATGATGACCTTCTTTGCAATGCGGCTGAGAATCATGGCGTCTGCTGCCGCCGAATTGCCGCCGCCGATGACTGCGACCGTTTTTCCCTTGTAGCGCATGCCGTCGCAGGCGGCGCAGTAGTGGACACCCCGGCCAATCAGTGCCTTTTCACCGGGAAGATTCAGCTTCCTGGGATTGGCTCCGGTGGCGATCACCAGGGTCCTTCCGTAAAAGGTCCCTTCGTCGGTGTCGATTTCCTTGACCTGGCCGTCCAGCCGGAGGGCAGTGACTTCCGCAAATTCCGATTCTGCTCCGAAACGCTCCGCCTGTTGCTGCATTTTTTCCGCCAGCTCAAAACCATCAATGCCCTCATCAAAGCCGGGGTAATTATCAATCTGGGAGGTCTCGGCCATCTGGCCACCGGCAGACAGCTTTTCCAGTACCACTGTTTTTAGCCCGGCCCTTGCGGCGTAGAGGGCGGCCGTGTATCCGGCTGGCCCGCCGCCGATGATGACCATGTCATAGATCTGCTTCATGGTGTTCACCTCATTTTCCCAGGGATTCGCGAATAAATTCATCGATCATAGCCTTGGACTCCGGGGCGACGATGGAGCCGATGGCTACGCCTCCGCGATACAGCACCAGCGTCGGGATGACCTCGATCATCTCCTGCTGGGCCAGCCGGGGTTCCTCGTCGATATTCACCTTCGCTGCCAGGATCTCGCCCTCGTATTGAGCGGCGATCTTATCATAAGCCGGGGCGATGCGGCGGCAGTAGCTGCACCAGGGCGCCCAGAAATCCACCAGTACCGTCTGTCCGTTCTCCGCTATGCTGCGGAACTGCTCGTAATTGATATCTCTTGCTGCCATATTCATTCAGCTCCTTTCTGTTGGCATTAGCATACCCGGATTCCTGATTTCTTTCCGTGATATTATCACAAAAAGAGGCATCGATTTTCGATGCCTCTTTTATTACAGCAGTGTAAATTGCTTTTTCTCACTTTCCAGGATGCCCTCCCGGCGGAGCTTGCTGATCTCGGCGGACAGGCCGCTGCGGTCTACCTCCAGATAATCCGCCAGCTCCTGACGGTCATAGGGAATGGTGAAGCTCCTGCCGCCCTGGAGTTTGGCTTCGTTGAGCAGATAGGCCATCAGCTTTTCACGGGTGGTCCGCTTGGAGGTGATCTGGATCTTCTGGTCAAATACCAGGTTCTTGGTGGCAACCAGCTGCAGCAGATTAAAAATAATACGGCTGTGGAAGGCGCAGGCGTTGCAGCAGCTGGTGGTGATGCGGCGGCAGTCCATCAGCAGCACCTGACTGTCGGCGTCTGCCACGAAGCTGATGGGCAGCGCGGCGATGCCGGCGCAGGCATAGGTCTCGCCAAAAAGCTCTGCCGGGCCGATGTGGGCTACGATGCTGCGGTTTCCGTAGTAATCCTCCCGGACCATCCGGACGGCGCCGGAGAGAACCATGCCTACATGGGTGGCAGGGTCGCCCTCCCGGGAAATGGACTGTCCCTTTGATACGGAAAGGACCCTTCCGCCGATGCAGCCCAGCATGACGCTCAGGTCCTCCATGCGGATACCGTTAAAGAGGGGACAGCGCTCCAGAATCGGATAATAATTTTTCATAATGCCTCCCGGTGTTGAAAATTCAACATACATTCTGATGTCAGTATAGTATGATTATGTCACAAAGTCAAGGAGGTGTATGTTATGATGTTTGAAGGTTGCCAGGGAAAACCCAGGACCCCCACCATTCACGAGAAAGTTTGCCCCCACTGCGGCAGCATTATTGAGCTGTTTTCCATTGATACGGAGGTGGCCTGCGATAACTGCGGCTTCGTTGCTTATAACGATACCCTCAGCTGCGTCCAGTGGTGCAAATACGCCAAGCAGTGTGTGGGCGAAGAGATGTATAACCACATGATGGAGATTGCCGAAAATCAGAAACGGCAGAAAAAGGAGAAGATAGCATGATCAGAAAGATTATTAAGATTGATGAAGAGAAGTGCAATGGCTGCGGCCTGTGTGCCAAGGCCTGCCATGAGGGTGCCATCGATATCATTGACGGCAAGGCCAAGCTGACCCGGGAGCATTACTGCGACGGTTTGGGCGACTGCCTGCCTGCCTGCCCCATGAATGCAATCTCCTTCGAGGAGCGGGAGGCCCCCGCCTATGACGAGGCTGCCGTCCTGGCCGCCAAGAAGGCCAAGGAAGAGAAGCTGCCCTGCGGCTGCCCCGGTTCCGCCTGCCGGACCATGGAAAGCAATGCTCCTGCCGCTGGGGTGAACGTGCCCAGCCGGCTGCAGAATTTCCCCGTCCAGATTAAGCTGGCTCCCGTCAACGCCCCCTGGTTTGACGGCGCGGACCTGCTGATCGCTGCAGACTGCACGGCCTATGCCTACGGTAATTTCCACGAGGATTTCATCAAGGGAAAAATCACCATGATCGGCTGCCCCAAGCTGGACGCCGTCCAGTATGCTGACAAGCTCAGCCAGATCTTCGCTTCCAATGATATCAGGAGCATCACCCTCACCCGGATGACCGTTCCCTGCTGCGGCGGTTTGGCCTTTGCGGTCAAGAACGCACTGGAGATGAGCGGCAAAAATATCCCCCTGAATATTGTTACCATCAGCCCCGACGGAAAGATCGTCAGATAAAGGAGAATACCATGTTTTGTTTTCAGTGTGAGCAGACCGCCAAATGCGGCGGCTGCACCGGCGCCGCAGGCGTCTGCGGCAAGAAAGAGGATACTGCAGCCCTTCAGGACAAGCTGACCGGCTCCCTGATTGGCCTGGCAAGAGCGACGGATGGCAATGAGCATCTCATCAGTGCCTCTTCCACGGCAGTGATCGTGGAAGGCCTGTTCGCAACGCTGACCAATGTAAATTTTGACAACGCCGCTCTGGAAAAGCTGCTGGAGCGTGTTGTTGAGGAGAAGCGGAAGATGGTCCCTGACTGTTTTGCCTGCGCTTCCCCCTGCGGCAAGAATAACGATTATGACATGCAGAAACTGTGGGCGGCCGATGAGGATATCCGCAGCCTGAAGAGCCTGATCCTCTTCGGCATCCGGGGTGTGGCGGCATATGCCTACCATGCAGCAGTTTTGGGTTTCCACGACAAGACGGTGGAGGATTTCTTCTACAAGGCCCTCATCGCCATCGGCATGGACGATTACGGTATGGAAGACCTGCTTCCCATCGTGCTGGAAGTGGGTGAAGTGAACCTCAAGTGCATGGCCATGCTGGACAAAGCCAACACCGAGACCTTCGGCCATCCCCAGCCCACGGAGGTCAGCCTGACCGTGGAGAAGGGTCCCTTCATTGTCATCACCGGCCATGACCTGTATGACCTGAAGCGCCTGCTGGAGCAGACGGAGGGGAAGGGCATCAACATCTACACTCACGGTGAGATGCTGCCTGCCCATGCCTATCCTGAACTGAAGAAGTATCCCCACCTGAAGGGAAATTTTGGCACCGCCTGGCAGAACCAGCAGAAGGAATTTGCGGAGCTTCCCGCCCCCATTCTGTTTACCACCAACTGCCTGATGCCCCCCAAGGGCAGCTATGCCGACCGGGTATTTACCACCGAGGTGGTGGGCTATCCCGGCATGCGGCACATCGGGGAGGATAAGGATTTTACCCCTGTTATTGAAAAGGCCCTGGAGCTGGGTGGCTTTGGGGAGAACAAAGCCTTCCCCGGCATTAATGGCGGAAAGACCGTCATGACCGGCTTCGCCCGGAATACGGTGATGAGCGTTGCCGGCACCGTCATCGATGCCGTAAAGGCCGGCGCCATCCGCCACTTCTTCCTGGTGGGCGGCTGCGATGGCGCAAGACCCGGCCGGAACTACTACACCGAGTTTGTCAAGCAGACCCCTGCCGACACAGTGGTGCTGACCCTGGCCTGCGGCAAGTACCGCTTCAATGACCTGGATCTGGGTGCCATCGGCGGCCTGCCCCGGCTGTTGGATATCGGCCAGTGCAATGATGCCTATTCCGCCATCCAGATCGCGGTGGCCCTGGCGGAGGCCTTCGGCTGTGGCGTCAATGAGCTGCCCCTTTCCATGGTGCTCAGCTGGTATGAGCAGAAGGCTGTTTGCATCCTGCTGACCCTGCTACATTTGGGTATCAAAAATATCCGCCTGGGCCCCACGCTGCCTGCCTTCCTTTCTTCCAATGTGCTGCATTTCCTGGTGGAAAAGTATGGTATTGCCCCCATAACTACACCGGAGGAGGACCTGAAAGCCATCCTGGGTGCGTGACGTAGTCACGGAAAATGCCGCGTCCTTTGTTTATAGTATGATCAAGCTATGAATGTTAGGAGAGAACCCTATGGAGAGAATCAGTGAAAAAGTCTATTTGAGCCTGAAAATGCCCACGGAGGAAGTGCCGCTGAGCGATCAGAACCGGATCCGGCTGGCGCTGGAGGCCCTGGGCTATGAGCATATCACCATGCCCCTGCCGGTTCTGCAGCGGCTGTATCCGATGTGCCGGGATGCGGGCTTCGACATCACCGTAACTCTGGTACGCCGGGAGAGGGACTGGGTGGTCACCGATGTGGAGCCCGGTGACCGGCGGCAGCACCACTACGGTCTGGCTGTGGACTACGGATCCACCACCATCGTCATGCAGCTGGTGGATCTGAATTCCGGTGCCGTTGTTGAGCAGGAGCAGGCTGTAAATGGCCAGACCCGTTACGGAACCGATATCCTGACCCGGATCACTTATTCTCTGGAGGAGCTCTCCCATATGGAGGACCTGCAGCGGGTGACGGCGGAGACTTTTGAAAAACTTCTGGCTCAGCTGACAGAAAATACCGGCATTGATGCATCCCGCTGCCCGGTGATGATCGTTTCGGGCAATACCACCATGATCCATTTTCTGCTGAAGCTGAATGCGTGGACGGTGTTTGCCTCGCCCTATGCCCCGGTCAGCTCGGATCCGGGCTGCTTCTGGGGCCGGGAGCTGGGGATGGATTTTGAAGGGCTGGTGTATATCATCCCCTCTGCGTCCAATTATATCGGCGGCGATATCGTCAGCGGCCTGCTGACGCTGGATATCCACAAGCAGGAGCAAACCAGCATGTTTTTTGACATCGGCACCAACGGAGAGCTGGTCATCGGCAACAGGGAATGGCTGGTGGCGGGGGCCGGTGCAGCCGGTCCGGCGCTGGAGGGCTATATCAGCCGCTTCGGCATGCGGGCGGAGAAGGGCGCCATTGATTCGGTGAGGATTCAGGGCAAGGACCTGAGCTTTACGACCATCGCGGGCCTGAAGCCCGTAGGCATCTGCGGCTCCGGCATCATTGATCTGCTGGCCCAGATGCGGCTGAACGGCTGGATCAACATTGCAGGGCACTTAGAGCCCGAAGCCTCCGATCGGATTGTGTATCTGGAAGAGGAAGGGCAGTATGCCGCGGTGTATGCCCGGGCGGAGGAATCGGCCAACGGCCAGCCGCTGTACTTCTCTCAGACCGATATCATGCAGTATCTCGATACCAAAGCTGCGGCCTACACCATGGTCGAATGCCTGCTGGAAACGGCAGGGGTGACGCAGGAAGAGCTGTCCCGGTGCTATCTGTCCGGCGCATTTCCGGCCCATTCGGATCTGGAAGCGGCCATTACCATTGGTATCTTTCCGGACCTGCCCCGGGAGAAATATGAGCTTCGGACCAACACCTCCCTGGCGGGGGCAAGGACAGTCCTGCTGGACCGCGCCCGGCTGCAGGAGGTCCGGGAGCTGGTGGAAAAGATTTACTGTGTGCAATTCGCATCCATTCCGGATTTCCTGGTGCGGATGCAGGCGGCGAAGTTCATCCCCCACACGGATATGAGCCGCTATCCCAGCATTCAGCGCCTGCTGTGATCAAAACGCCTGCCGGCCCGGCGGGCGTTTTTCCCTTTGACAAAGGGGCGAAAACCATCTATACTGTATGGTGTACAAAGGGGGGACGCAACGATGGAATTTGCCGAGTATCTTCCGATTTGGGACAGGCTGACACCGCAGCAGCAACAGAGAATCGCGGAGGTCATCGAGTTCAGAAATGTAAAAAAGGGGACCCATATCCATGACAGCAGCGCAGAGTGCCTGGGTCTGGTCATGGTCCGCTCCGGACAGCTCCGGGCTTACATTTTATCCGAGGATGGCCGGGAGATCACCATCAGCCGTCTGTTTGAGTATGACGTCAGCCTGCTCAGTGCTTCCTGCGTTATGCCGGATATGCAATTCAATGTGATGATCGAGGCGGAGAAGGATACGCAGTTTTGGAGCATTCCGGCCTGCCTGTTCAAAAATCTGGTGGATGATTCCCTGGCGGTGGCAGCCTTTGCCAACAGCCTGATCAGCGGCAATTTCTCCGAGCTGATGTGGCTGATGGAGCAGATCATGTGGAAGAGCTTTGACAAGCGGCTGGCGGCGTTCCTTCTGGAGGAAAGGTCCATCGACGGCACCGACAGCCTGAAGATCACCCATGAAAAAATTGCCAACCATATGGGTACCGCCCGGGAGGTGGTCACCCGGATGCTGCGCTACTTCCAGAGCGAAGGCATGGTGAAGCTGACCCGGGGCACCATCGAGATCACGGACACCAGGAAGCTCGAGGAGCTTGTTCATACATAAGAACGTCCGGAGTATGTGATAAAGTCACTGTTATCCGGAGGAGGATCCATTATAATTCAGACAACGACAAAAACTTAAAGGAGATTGCACTATGACCATTACCAATGACATTAAATATATCGGAGTAAACGACCACAAGATTGACCTGTTCGAGGGACAGTATGTAGTTCCCAACGGTATGGCCTACAACTCCTACGTCATTCTGGACGAGAAAATCGCTGTCATGGATACCGTTGACCGGAACTTCACCCATGAGTGGCTGGATAACCTGCAGAAGGCTCTGGAAGAGCGCAAGCCTGATTACCTGATCGTCCAGCACATGGAGCCCGACCACTCCGCCAACATCGACAAGTTCCTGAAGCTGTATCCCGAGGCCACTGTCGTTGCTTCTGCAAAGGCATTTGCCATGATGCAGAATTTCTTCGGCACCGACTATGCTGACCGCCGGATCGTGGTGGGCGAGGGTGATACCCTGAACTTGGGCAAGCACACCCTGACCTTTGTGACCGCTCCCATGGTCCATTGGCCTGAGGTCATCGTGACCTATGATTCCTATGACAAGGTTCTGTTCTCCGCTGACGGCTTCGGCAAGTTCGGCGCTCTGGATGTGGAGGAGGACTGGGACTGCGAAGCCCGCCGCTACTACATTGGCATCGTGGGCAAGTACGGCCCCCAGGTCCAGGCGCTGTTGAAGAAGGCTGCCGCCCTGGATATCGCCATCATCTGCCCCCTCCATGGTCCGGTGCTCACCGAGAATCTGGGTCACTACCTGAATAAGTACGACATCTGGTCCTCCTACCGGGTGGAGAGCGAGGGTGTCGTGATCGCTTACACCTCCGTCTACGGCCATACCAAGACCGCTGTGGAGCTGCTGGTTCAGAAGCTGAAGGCAAAGGGCGCACCCAAGGTTGTGGTCCATGACCTGGCCCGGACTGACATGGCTGAGGCTGTGGAGGACGCCTTCCGTTACGGCAAGCTGGTGCTTGCAACCACTACCTACAATGCCGATATCTTCCCCTACATGAAGGAGTACATCCATCATCTGACCGAGCGTAACTACCAGAACCGCACCATCGGCCTGATCGAAAACGGCTCCTGGGCACCTCTGGCTGCCAAGGTCATGAAGGGTATGCTCGAAAACTCCAAGAACATCACCTTCACCGACACCACCGTCAAGATTCTCTCCGCTCTGAACGATGAGAGCAAGGCTCAGGTGGAGGCTCTGGCCGACGAGCTGTGCAAGGACTACCTGGCTCAGCAGGATTCCACTGCCAACAAGAACAACATGAAGGCATTGTTCAACATTGGCTACGGCCTGTATGTAGTCACCTCCAACGACGGTACCAAGGACAATGGCCTGATCGTCAATACCGTCTCCCAGCTGACCAGCACCCCCAACCGCATCGCTGTATGCATCAACAAGGCCAACTATTCCCATCATGTTATCAAGCAGACCGGCATCATGAATGTCAACTGCCTGGATGTGTCCGCCCCCTTCTCTGTGTTCCAGAGATTCGGCTTCCAGAGCGGCCGCACCGCCGACAAGTTCGACGGCATCGATGAGCTCCGCTCCGACAACGGCCTGCGGTTCCTGCCCCGTTACGCCAACTCCTTCATGAGCCTGAAGGTGGAGGATTACATGGATCTGGGCACCCACGGCATGTTTATCTGCTCCGTGGCAGAGGCCAGAGTCATGGGCGACAAGGAGACCATGACCTACACCTACTACCAGAAGAACGTCAAGCCCAAGCCCCAGACCGAGGGCAAGAAGGGTTATGTCTGCAAGGTCTGCGGCTGGGTCTACGAGGGTGATCCCCTGCCCGAGGACATCATCTGCCCCCTGTGCAAGCACGGTGCCGCTGATTTTGAGCCCATCAAATAAGGATAATAAAAAAGCCCTGAAATCCTAAGATTTCAGGGCTTTTTGTATGTATTGGATCAGTTTGAGATATTACAGACCGGCCATTTCCAGCAGAGCGGGAACCTTGGATTCCCAGCCCAGAGCCATGATGTGCACGCCCTGGCAGTAGGGCTTGCATTCTCTGATGATGCGGGCGGCAATCTCAATGCCGGTGATGCCGGCCTTGGTCTTTTCCTTGTCGGCCCGCAGCTCATCGAGCATTTCGTCGGGGACATGGACGCCGGCGACGTTGTTGTTCATGAACTTGCACATGCCCACGCTCTTGGGGATGATGACGCCCAGCTGCACGGGCTTGCCGAACTGCTTGGCGGCTTCCATGAACTTGATGAACTTCTCAGGCTCGAAGACAGCCTGGGTCTGGAAGTAGTCAGCGCCGGCCATGACCTTGCGCTCCATCTTTGCCAGCTGTGCATCCACGGAGTCGGAGATGGGGGAGACGACAGCGCCCTTTGCGAACTTGGGGGGCTCGCCAACCAGCTCGATGCCGGCCAGGTCGCGGCCCTTCTCTAGCTCGGATGCTGCGTACAGCAGGGAGACGGAGTCCAGATCGAAGACGGGCTTTGCGCCGGGGTGGTCGCCCAGGCGGGTGTGGTCACCGGTCAGACACAGGATGTTCTCAATGCCCATGGCGGCGGCGCCCAGCAGGTCGGACTGCAGAGCCAGACGGTTACGGTCGCGGCAGGTGGTCTGATAGATGGGGGTCAGACCTGCGTTCTTCATGGCAACACAGGTAGCCAGGGTGGAAGTACGCATGACGGAGGACTGGTTATCGGTGACGTTCACTGCGGTGATGCCGCTGAGGTAAGTCTTGGCTTCTTCAACCAGATGCTCCAGGTGGATACCCTTGGGAGGGCCGACTTCCGCGGTAACGACAAATTCACCGTTATCAAATAACTCGGTAATTCTCATTATCAATTACTCCTAATCTATAATTTTATTTGTCAGGATCGGTTGCGTAGTTGCGCACCTGGACGGGGCACTTCAGTGCGTCCAGGCGGCCGACCTTCTTCAGCCGCTGATAGATGCGCTCCCAGCCGCATTCCATGTTGGGATCCACCTCGCACATGCCGTTCTTGGCGCCACCGCACTGACCGTTGACCAGACTCTTGGAGCAGGCAGTCAGGGGACAGATGCCGCCGGTGATGTTCAGATAGCACTCGCCGCACTGGTCGCAGTCGTGTTCCAGAGGGGTGACGCCCTGATAGCCGGGCAGTGCGTAAGTATCGCAGGCGGCGCAGACCCGCTTGTTCTCAAAGTATGCGGCAACGGTCTGAACGCCAACGCCGCAGGAGAACACCAGGATCATATCTGCGGCCTCGATCTCGGCTTCGTGCTTTGCAAAGCGCTGCTTCAGATAGTCGGGGTTGCAGATGTAGTCAGTGGTCAGGATGCCGGTCACATTGCCGGATTCCTGCAGTTCCTTCTGGAGCGCTTCCGCTTCATGCTCGGGGAAGCGGATTTCCTTGCAACCGTGGCAATTGATGATGAAAACCTTGCCGGTTATCAGGGAAAGAATGGTTTCCTTGTTTTTCAGTTCGGTAATTAACATATTACTTCATCCCCCTAACCTGTGCTTTGCCAAGCTTGATCATGGAGACCAGAGGCAGCTTGGAGGAGCAGATATATTCGCAGCATCTGCACTCCATGCAGTCCATGACGTTGCCGTCCTTCATGTCCTGCCAGTCGCCGGAACCGGCGTACTTGACGAAGTTCAGAGGAGCCAGCTCCATGGGACATACATCGACGCAGCGGCCGCACTTGATGCATTCCTGGGGATCCACATTGTCGGTGTCGATGGCGATGA
Source organism: Oscillospiraceae bacterium (assembly GCA_017622295.1). Classification (GTDB taxonomy): domain Bacteria; phylum Bacillota; class Clostridia; order Oscillospirales; family Oscillospiraceae; genus Faecousia. Next base: position 9,831 of record JAGARK010000043.1, on the reverse strand, counting down.
TGCCGTTGGAACCCTTCATAATGGGGGTATCCAGGGTTTCCTGAACAAAGCCCATCATGGGACCGCCGGCCTTAACGGTGACGTCGGTGCCCTGAATGCCGCCGCAGTACTCCACCAGGTCGGCAGCGCTGGTGCCGATCTTGACGATGAAGTTGCCGGGGTTGGGGATGTACTTACCGGTAACAGTAGTAACGCGCTCGATCAGAGGCATACCGGTCTGGATGGCATCAGAAATGGCCTTGACGGTGCTGACGTTGCTGACGACGGCGCCCACATCGGCGGGCAGACCGCCTCTGGGCACGCTGCGGCCCAGTACGCGCTTAATCAGCATCTTTTCGCCGCCCTGGGGGTACTGGGTCTGCGCGGCGATGACCTCGATGCCTTCCTCATTTGCAGCCTTGCTGCTGAGCAGCTCGATGGCGTCGGGCTTGTTGTCTTCAATGACGATGACGCCTCTGGGAGCGTTGACGGTTTTCATAATGGCCTTCAGGCCGTAGATGATCTCGTCTGCGTACTCCAGCAGGACTCTGTGGTCAGCGGTCAGCATGGGCTCGCACTCACAGGCGTTGACCAGAACAGCCTCAATGGGCTTGTTAGGCATCAGCTTGACGTAGGTGGGGAAGCCTGCACCGCCCATACCGACGATACCGGCATTTTTGACGATGTCGATGATCTCCTGGCCGGTCAGTTCCTCCAGGGGCTTGTTGGGCTTGATGGACTCGTGGATGGTGTTCAGACCGTCGGACTCGATGACGACAGCGGGGCAGGTGCCTCTGGTGGCGTGGGGGCGATCCTCAATGGCCACGACGGTGCCGCTGACGCTGGAATGGACGGGAGCGGAGATGAAGCCGGCTGCCTCGCCAATTTTCTGGCCCACCTTGACGGTGTCGCCCACAGCAACACAGGCATTGGCAGGAGCGCCCAGGTGCATGGACAGGGGGATCACTGCGGTCTTGGGCGCGGGGAAGCGGACCAGGCCCTTTGCTTCGGTGGGTTCCTTGCCCTCAACGGGGTGGATGCCGCCGTAGTAGCCTTCAAAGCGCTTCTCACGGATGGACTTGACGTACTCATTGATGACCTTGAAGCCTACCTTGGAGTAGTCCCGGAGCTGGACGGGCTGAGCGGTCAGCTCGGAAAGACGGCCCTGCTTCTGGAGGCGCTGCTGGATGTTTTCCCAGGCGCAGTCCTTGTTGGGGTCCACTTCGCACTTGCCGTTCTTGGCGCCGCCGCACTGGCCGTTGACCAGGCTCTTGGAGCAGTCAACAATGGGGCAGATACCGCCGGTCATGTTCAGGTAGCACTGAGCGCAGGCGTCGCAGGCCTTCTTGGTCAGCGCCATGCCGTGATGGCCGGTGTAGTTGATGGAGTTGCTGGCAGCGAAAACGGGGATGTCCACCATTTCCGCAATGGTCTGGATGCCCAGGCCGCAGGAGATCACGAAGATGCTCTCGGTGCCGTCGGGGATCAGATCCTCCAGCTTTTTCAGGGTCTGGGTCTTGTTGCACAGGAAGTCGATGTTGGCGCTGCCTGTGATGGTCTTGCCCTGCTCGGCGGCGATTCGCTTAAATTCGCCGCAATCAGGTTCGCTGATGGTTTCAAATTCCTTGAAACACTTGTTGCAGGCAATGACGAAAATGTTGTCTGTGCCGGCAAGGATCGGCGTCAGCTCGTCAATTGCTTTCAACTTATACTTGGTATAGTTTTCCAATTGCTCACCTTCCTTACAAAATTGAATCATAAACCCGGTGCGCAGCTGCCATTTTGGTGGGAAAAGGCAACGGTACACGTTCTCTGTTTACGATCGGTGTTACTCGCTTATGGATACGAATTCAGTATAACATATATCGATATATTTTTCTAGTCTGAACTTCACGGAATTGAACGAAAATAGCTGCATCGTGTACCGCTTGACTTTCGGCCTGATTGGATTTATGATAGATTATTATTTCAACCAAAAGAGGTAGCCCTATGAGCAACATTGCAGACCTTTTCTCCCCGGAGACCAGATTTTACCGTTTCTTTGAGATCCTGTGGGAGCTTCTCGCCCTGAATCTGATGTTTATCTTTACCAGCCTGCCCCTCGTGACCATTGGTATCTCTTCCACCGCCCTTTGCCAGAGTGTCCAGGCGATGCTGAAGGATGAAAAGCCCCTGCGGGTCTATTTTTCCGTCTGGAAGACCGACTGGAAGCAGTCCACTGCCATCTGGATCCCCATGCTTGCCATGCTGGCAGCGATTGTGAGTTATTACTACCTGTTTGTCTTTACGCCGGAAAAGCCTTCCTTCTGGATGCTGCTTTTGATCCTGGCGCTGACGGTGGTGTATCTTGCGGTGACTGCCTGGCTGTTCTCCCTGATGGCCCAGTTCAACAATACCACCGCCAATCATCTGAAGAATGCCGCGGTGCTGGCCTGCGCCCATCCCATCAAGTCGCTGATGATGGTGGGATTAATGCTGATCCCGCTGCTGGTGATCCTGATCAGCCCCTTCTGGTTCTTCCGGCTGGGCTTTATCTGGATCTGCGCCGGTGCTTCGGGCATCTGCTATCTGCACCAGCGGATCATTCGCCCCGTGATGAAGAAGATGATCAAAAAGGCCCGGGCGGAGGCCGGCCAGGAAGAAATCGAAGAGGAAGAATGAGATTGAAAAGAGGATACGGCTGTGTCCTCTTTTGCCCGCTTCTGGAAAGTGTGAAAAAGATGATTGACAGAAAATTTGGGATGTGGTAAACTGTTGGGGAACACTATTTATGGAGGGTAAACTCATGGAACACATCAAGACCATCGAAACCCGCAATCTGTGTGAGAGTGCAAAGAACGGCGGCTGCGGCGAGTGCCAGACTTCCTGCCAGTCTGCCTGCAAGACCAGCTGCGGTATTGCCAATCAGCAGTGCGAGAGCAAGAAGGAAAGCAAGTAATTTGCCCATTGCAAAATGCCGCCGGTTCCGGCGGCATTTTTTCGTGATGAAGGAGAATTGAGAGAATATGATACATCAGTATAAGCTGGGCGGCTACAATGTTGTTCTGGATGTCTGCTCCGGCAGCGTCCATGTGGTGGACGAGGTGGCCTACGACATCATCGGCCTTTTTGAGCACAGCGCCCGGGAAGAGATCCTGAAGCAGATGGGGGAGAAGTACCCCCAGATCGACCATCAGGATCTGGAAGAATGCTATGATCAGGTGGTGAGCCTGAAGGAGGCGGGCAAGCTCTTTGCCCCTGACACCTTCCGGTCCATGGCCGGCAAGCTGAAGGAAAAGACCGCGGGCGTTGTGAAGGCACTGTGCCTCCACGTGGCCCACACCTGCAACCTGAACTGCGCCTACTGCTTCGCAAGCCAGGGCAAGTACCACGGCGACCGGGCTGTCATGAGCTTTGAAGTGGGCAAGCGGGCCCTGGATTTCCTGATCGAGAATTCCGGTACCCGGAGAAATCTGGAAGTGGACTTCTTCGGCGGCGAGCCGCTGATGAATTTCAAGGTGGTCCAGGATCTGGTGGCCTATGCCCGGAGCATCGAAAAGGAGAGGGGTAAGAACTTCCGCTTCACCCTGACTACCAATGGCGTTCTGGTGGATGAGGACGTGATCGAATGGGCCAACCGGGAGTGCCACAATGTGGTGCTGAGCCTGGACGGCCGCAAGGAGATCCATGACCGCTACCGGGTGGACTACGCCGGCAACGGCAGCTGGGAGAAGATCGTGCCCAAGTTCCAGAACTTCGTGGAGGCCCGGGAAGGAAAGGGCTACTACATGCGCGGCACCTTCACCCATGCCAACCCCGATTTCCTGAAGGACATTCAGACCATGCTGGATCTGGGCTTCAACGAGTTGAGCATGGAACCTGTGGTCTGCGCTCCCGGAGATCCCTCCGAACTGACGGAAGAGGATCTGCAGGTGGTTATGGGCCAGTACGAGGAACTGGCGGAACTGATGCTCCAGAAGGACAAGGAGGGCAAGCCCTTCACCTTCTACCACTATATGATCGACCTCACCGGCGGCCCCTGCATCTACAAGCGCATTTCCGGCTGCGGCAGCGGAACCGAGTACATGGCAGTCACCCCCTGGGGCGACCTGTACCCCTGCCACCAGTTTGTCGGCGACGAGAAGTTCCGCTTGGGCGATATCTGGGAGGGTGTTACCAACACCGCCATCCAGAGCGAGTTTGCCGCCTGCAATGTCTATGCCCATGAAGAGTGCAAGGATTGCTGGGCCCGTCTCTACTGCTCCGGCGGCTGCGCGGCCAATGCCTACCATGCCACCGGTTCTGTCACCGGTGTCTACGAAAAGGGCTGCCGCCTGTTCCGCAAGCGGATGGAGTGCGCCATCATGGTGGCCATTGCCAGAGCCCTGGGCGAATAAATGAAGACGCCTATTTGTGACTTTGTCCGCCGGTATGCAGAATCCGACGCCCTGCGGCTGCATATGCCGGGCCACAAGGGCTGCGTTTTTTTAGGCTGCGAGGGATTGGATATCACAGAGTTTGACGGGGCGGACAGCCTCTATGAAGCCTCCGGCATCATCGCCGAAAGCGAGGCAAACGCATCCCGGCTTTTCGGCTGTGATACCTTCTATTCCACGGAAGGCTCCTCCCAGTGCATCCGGGCGATGCTGTATCTTGCCATGCTGGATGCCAAAAATCGGGGGAAAACGCCCAAGATCGCGGCGGGCAGAAATGCCCACAAGACCTTCCTCAGCGCGGCGGCGCTGCTGGATCTGGATGTGGTCTGGATCTATCCCGAAAGGGGAGAATCCTACCTTGCCTGCGATGTCACTGAAGCTTATCTGGAAGAGATTCTCCTTCGGGAAAAGCCTGCGGCGGTGTATCTGACCAGTCCTGACTATCTGGGATCCGTGGCGGAAATCGGCGCCCTGGCGGCGGCTTGCCATCGCCATGGAGCTATGCTGCTGGTGGACAATGCCCACGGCGCTTACCTGAAATTCCTGCCGGAATCCCGGCATCCCATGGATCTGGGAGCGGATCTTTGCTGCGACTCTGCCCATAAGACCCTGCCGGTGCTCACCGGCGGCGCTTATCTGCATGTAGCGGATCGGGCGCTTGCAAAGCAGGCGAAAATGGCCCTGGCGCTGTTTGGCTCCACCAGCCCGTCCTATCTGATTTTGCAGTCTCTGGATAGGGCCAATGCCTATCTGGCAGACTGCGCAGAGGTGCTGCATCCCTTCCTGGAGAAGGTGCGGCAGCTGAAGGAAAAACTGAAAGCCAACGGCTGGCAGCTCCGGGATCAGGAGCCTCTGAAGGTGACCATCGCCGCCAAACCCCTGGGCTACCGGGGAGAGGAGCTGGCGGCCTGTCTGCTGGAGCGGGGCATTGTGTGCGAATTCGCGGACCCGGATTATCTGGTGCTGATGCTGACTCCGGAGGTGGGGGAAGAGGGCTTAAAACGGCTGGAGGATGTGCTACTGGCAATTGCCCGGCGGGCGTCCATTGATGACCAGCCGCCCCGGCTGCACCGGGCGGAGCGGGGCATGTCCATCCGGGAGGCTGCCTTTTCGCCGTCGCAGCTGCTGCCTGTGGAGCAATGTCCGGGACGCATCCTGGCGGCTGCCACGGTCGGCTGTCCTCCGGCGGTGCCGATCCTGGTCTGCGGCGAGCGGATCGATGAACATGCCATTGCCTGTTTCCGGTACTACGGCATTGAACAATGCGCGGTAATTATGGAATAAAATAAAAACATCCACTGACTTTCGTCAGTGGATGTTTTTTGTTCAGAGGCACTGCAAAGACCAGGTGGTCATGTAGGTCTTGCCCGCTTCCAGACGGATCAGATCCGGCTGGGTCTCCAGATCCTCCACCACATCCTGGCGGGAGGGGAGGCTGGACCAGGGCTCCAGACAGATGTAGGGGGCGTCGGTTTTTGGCATATGCCAGAAGCCGTAAACGGGAAGATCAGGTGCGATGAGGGTGACGGCCCGCTGTCCCTTGTCGCTGCGCAGGGTCACCCGGTCTGCCATGCCCTTGAGAACGATGGCGTCGTCATTGAACATATCGTGGTGCAGGGGGAGCTTTCCGTTTTCCAGAGGGAAGGGGTCTTCCCGGCCGGTAATGAAGCAGGCAGGGGTGAATTCCACCCGGCGGGGGCTGCAGGGTGGGAACTGGAGGTAATAGTCCTCGAAGCCCAGGCCCTCTTCCAGAGGCGCGTTGATGCCGGGGTGGCCGCCGAGACCGAAAAACATGGCCTTGTTATCGAGATTCTCGACCTTCAGTTCCACGTGGAGGGTGGAGCCTTCCAGGTGGTAACGGATGGAGAAGCGGAAGTTGAAGGGATACATCTCATAAAACTCGGGGCAGCTTTCCAGGGAGAAGGTCACAGCATCAGCCGATTCTTCCGTGACGGTGAACAGTGCCGTGGGGGCAAAGCCGTGGATGGGCAGGTGATAGGTCTTTCCCTGATAAGTGTAGCTGCCCTTTGTCAGTCGTGCCACATAGGGGAAAATATTCGGAGCCCGGTCGGACCAGTAGGCGCTGTCGCCCTGCCAGAGGTACTCGGTCCCATCGACGCCTTTGATGGACATGAGCTCGGCGCCGGCGGCGGAAACAGAGACCTGAAGATGTTCGTTGCGGATATGGTAAAGCATTTGGAAACCCTCCTGACGGTGAGATGGATTTGGATATTTCTTCTATTATTTTATCTGTTTCGACGCAAAACCGCAACAGGAAGTTCTTGGCGAAATGACCGAATTTAAACTTTATGAATTGTTCAACCTGTAAAATTTCCTTTTGTTTTTTCGAAATCGCCCAAAACCTTTGTCAAATCGGTTGACAATTTTAGGCAAGAATGATAAAGTATTTCCAGGAGTTTACGGGGCATATGCAAGATGTGTTACCGGATTGAAAATCCAACGAAAGATAGGTGAGTGAGCAAATGAATGAAACCATTGTCTCCATGCAGGGTATCTGTAAGAGCTTCCCCGGTGTCAAAGCTCTGGACAACGTCCACTTTGAGCTGCGCAGCGGCGAGGTCATGGCCTTGCTCGGAGAAAACGGCGCAGGCAAGTCCACTCTGATGAAGATCCTCTCCGGTGTCTACACAAGAGACAGCGGCAGCGTGGAGATTTTCGGCCAGCAGTGCGGCGACCTGACCACCAAGCAGGCCCAGGCATTGGGTGTTGCCATCATCCATCAGGAGCTGAATATGTGTCCCCATCTGACCGTTGCGGAAAACATGTTCCTGGGCCGTGAGAAGAAGAAGGGCTTCATGATCGATATGAAGGCCATGGAAGCCGAAGCCGCTCAGATCCTGGGCGACCTGAAGATCGATATTTCCCCCAGCGAAATGGTCGGCAATCTGCCTGTTTCCAAGCAGCAGATGGTCGAAATCGCAAAGGCCCTGTCCATCAATGCCAAGGTGCTGATTATGGACGAGCCTACCTCCGCTCTGACCGCCAAGGAAATTGACGAGCTGTTCCGCATCATCAAGCGTCTGCGCGCAGACGGCTGCGGCATCGTCTACATTTCCCACCGTCTGGAAGAGCTGCAGCATATCGTTGACCGCGTCACCATCATGCGTGACGGCCAGTACATCACCGACATGAATTTCAAGGACGCTACCATGGATGAGATCATCACCCACATGGTCGGCCGCGAAATCAAGGAAAAGTTCCCCCGGGTCGAGTGCCAGAAGGGCGAGAAGATCTTCGAAGTGAAGAATCTGAACGCCGGTCATCTGGTCCGCGACATCAATTTCAGCGTCTACGCAGGCGAGATCGTCGGCTTCGCGGGCCTGATGGGCGCCGGCCGTACCGAGACCACCCGGGCCATTTTCGGCGTGGATCCCAAGACCTCCGGCGAGCTGATCGTTGACGGCAAGACCGTTACCGTCAACAGTCCCATGGACGCCATCAAGGCCGGTATCGTTCTGGCTCCCGAGGACCGCAAAAAGGACGGCCTGTGCACCAAGCTGCCCATCCGCGAGAACATTGCGCTCCCCAATCTGGACCTGCTGTGCAACGGCCTGGGTGTCGTCAGCAAGAAGAAGGAAGACGACATGTGCGCCAAGGCCGTCAAGGACCTGCACATCAAGACTCCCAATGTGGAAGTCGACGCAGGCAGCCTGTCCGGCGGTAACCAGCAGAAGGTCGTCGTCGGCAAGTGGCTGGCCCGGGATTCCCGCGTGGTCATTTTCGACGAGCCCACCCGCGGCATCGATGTCGCCGCCAAGGTCGAAATCTACAACCTGATGAACCAGCTGAAGCAGCAGGGTATTGCTGTTATGTTCGTTTCCTCCGAAATGCCGGAGGTCATGGGCATCGCTGACCGGATCATCGTCATGTGCGACGGCCGTATCACCGGCGAAGTCATGGCAAGACAGACCACTCAGGCTGAGATCCTGACCCTGGCTACCCAGTTTGAAAACAAGTTCGCGGAAGATGCCGTGTAAGGAGGAAATAAGAAAATGAGCACTCTGACTGAAAACAAGAAGAAAAAGACTGCCATCCGCGGCCTGGGCGCCGCAATGATCGGTTTCGCCGGCTGGGCAGTTCTGCTGATCGTGTTCGGCATTATTGACCCCAACATCCTGAAGATGACCAACATCCTGAACCTGCTGCGCTCCATGGCGAAATATCTGCTGGTCGGTGTCGGTCAGTCCGTTATCCTGATCACCGGCAACATCGACCTGTCCATCGGCAGCGTGGTCGCCATGTCCGCCATGATCTCCGCAACCATGATGAGTAAGGGTATTCCCATCATCGTGGCAGTTCTGGTCTCCCTGGCCTGCTGCATGGTCGTCGGCGTCATCAACGGCATCCTGGTCGGCAAGTTCAAGCTGCCCCCCTTCATCGCAACTCTGGGCACCATGTTCTGCGCCCGCGGCGTCGCCTACATGGCCAACAACAACCGCAATACCGACGCCATTGCTTCCGGCATCGGCAAGGAAGCCGGCGAGGCTTTCCAGAACTTCTTCTACTATGGCAAGACCCTGGGCGTCTATAACGCCTTCTGGATTGCGTTCCTGATCTTCCTGGTGGTCTTCTTCATCATGTCCAAGACCCGCACCGGCCGTCACATCTACGCCATCGGCTCCAATGTGGAAGCTGCCAAGCTGTCCGGCGTCAATGTCTTCGTCACTACCACCAAGACCTACCTGATCAGCGCATTCTGCTCCTTCGTGGTCGGCCTGATCCTGTGCGCACAGGCATCCATGGGCAACATGGAGGCCGGCGTTTCCTATGAGATGTACGGCGTTGCCGCAGGCGTTATCGGCGGTATCTCTCCCCTGGGCGGCACCGGCCTGCTGCTGGGTGCCTTCGCAGGTGCCGGCGTGTGGCAGACCCTGGAGAACGGCCTGGGCATCATCGGCGCTCCTGTCGGTATCCAGAGAATCGTCATCGGCGTCATCGTTACCGGCGCTGTCCTGATCGACGTTGTCGTCCGTCAGGGTGTTGTCGGCAAGAAGGCAAAGAAGTAATCGTGTCCCACTTCATGATTTATGCAGGCCGGAGTCCCCGGCCTGTGTAGATAAATTATTTTTCAGGAGGACGAAAAATGAAAAAAACATTGGCTATTCTGCTGTGCCTGATTATGGTTATCGGCATGTTCGCAGGATGCGGCGAGAAGGCTCCCGCCGAAACCAGCAGCGACATTAAGATCGCTCTGATCACCATGGACTCCATCGACCAGCACTGGGTCACCCTGAACGAGGGCGCTCAGAAGGCCGCTAAGGAGTTGGGCGTCACCGTTACCTACATGGCTCCCAACACCAAGGACGATGCTCAGCAGATCGAGCAGGTCAACAACGCTGTTTCCGCTGGCTGCCAGGCCATCATCGTGGCTGCCAACGGCCCCGACGCCATCACTTCCGCTCTGCAGGAAGCTGCT
>JAGARK010000042.1 GCA_017622295.1 Oscillospiraceae bacterium | reverse complement strand
TCAGATGCGCGGTGTGCTTTCTCTTCCTGCACCAACAATACTTTGAATGGAGGCAGACACCATGAATCGAAAACAGAAAAAGGAGCTGCGTCAGCATCAGTCGACCCGGCAGCTCATGGGGATCGAACAGCTCACCGAACACGGCATCAAGACTGCCAGAGGTGAGCTGATTTTTTATCTCATCAAGCCGGACAATCTGTCCGTGCTGTCAGATGAAGGTGTCCGTGGCAGGGTACTGGCGCTGACCAATCTGCTGTGCGGTACGGATGAGCTATACCTGCTGGCTCTGGACTCCCGCGAGTCCTTTCAGCAAAACAAGAACTACTACCACGACAGGCTGGATGAGGAGGAACTCCCCGCACTGCGGGAACTGCTCCGGCAGGACATGGCCTATCTGGATGAGATCCAGGCCACGACCGCATCCTCGCGGGAGTTCGCCTTAGTCCACTTCGTGGAGAAAACCGCAGATGCCGATTCCGGCTATGCGGTGCGGCTGGAAAAGTCCATCCGTGACTTCGGCTTCTATGTCCGCAAGGCAACGGAACAGGACATCATGCGCCTGCTGGCCGTCTACTATCAGCAGGACGTGACAACGGAAGTGTTTGAACGCTTCGATGGAGAAAGGTGGCTTGGCAGCGATGGACTATAAGAACATCAGGATCTCGCGCATTCCCGACTGCGGGGAAAACGAAGGCGGCTATTTTTGTGAGGTGCATACGCAGGACTGCGATGACCGCATCGACTCCTTCTGCATCCATCCCTTCGAGTTGGAGGAAAACCCCGACCCTGAATACTGGATGCGGGAGTATGCGGAAAGCACCTATGATGCCTATGTGCAGGAGGGGCTTGTGACCCCTGCTCCCATGCAGAGCCAGACTATTTGAGGAGGTAGGAATATGGCAACGAAGAAAACACAGAAGAAGAAAAGTAAGCCTGTGGCGAAGCCCACGCCTCCTCCGCCTCCCAAGGACTTTCTCGACATGATCGCCCCCGCCGCCGTCCGGTTCAATACGGATCACTATATCCTCGGCGGGACATACCGGTGCGTTCTCGCTCTGAAAAGCTATCCGGTCACCACTGAGGAACTGGCGATCCTGCGGCATCTGGGAGAGAAAAGCGGAGTGACCCTGCGGATTTATAACCGTCAGGTCACCCCGGCCGAGCGAAACGCAATCATTCACAACGCCGCCAACAAAAACCGTATGGAGCGAAGCAACACGAACAACCTCCAGCAGAGTGTGACGGCCGAAGCCAAGCTGCAGGATGTGGTCACCCTGATCACCTCCACGAACCGGAACCAGGAGCCGCTCATCCACTGTGCCGTCTTTCTGGAGCTGTCCGCAAAGGACAGTGAGAGCCTGCGGTCGCTGCGGGATGAGGTGATGGCCGAGCTGACCCGCGCGAAGATCAGCGCCGACCGAATCCTGCTCCGTCAGCGGGAAGGCTTCACTGCCGCAAACCCGGCTGGCTACAACACCTTCGGCGCTCTGTATGAGCGTGTCCTGCCTGCCAGCTCGGTGGCAAATCTGTATCCCTTCAACTTCTCCGGTAAGACGGACCCCCATGGCTTCTATGTGGGAAAGGACAGATACGGGTCCAACATCATCGTGGATCTGGAGCGGCGCAGTGATGACAAAACCACCGGCAGTGTCCTCGTGCTGGGCAACAGTGGTCAGGGCAAAAGCTATCTGCAAAAGCTCCTGCTCTGCAATGTGCTGGAGAGCGGCAAGAAGGTGCTGTGCTTTGATACTGAGCATGAGCTGGAGGATCTCTGCACCAATCTTGGGGGATGCTTCACCGATATGATGAGCGGCCAGTACATCATAAACCCTTTGGAGCCGAAGCTGTGGAGTACGGATACGGCGAAGGAGGCAAAGGAGGATCTGGAAGCGCCCATGGCCTTCCGGCAGCAGTCCAAGCTGTCCCAGCACATCTCTTTCCTGAAAGACCTCTTCAAGTCCTACAAGGACTTCTCCGACCGTCACATCGACACCATCGAACTGATGCTGGAGCGGCTCTATGACAGGTGGGGTCTGAATGATAATACCAACTTCACAGCTCTGAAGCCCACCGACTATCCCATCATGACCGACCTGTACGATGTGATCGAAGAAACATATCAGAACTATGACAGAGAAGAAAATCCTCTGTATCCCCGTGAACTCTTGCAGGAAGTGCTGTTGGGTATGCACTCCATGTGCCGCGGCGCCGACAGCAAGTTCTTCAACGGTCACACCAACATCACCTCCCACCGGTTCCTCGTGTTCGGTGTCCGTGACCTGGTGCAGACCGGAGGCAGCCTCTGCAACGCCATGCTGTTCAACATCCTGTCCTACTTCAGCAATAAGCTGCTGGTGGAGGGCAACACCGTGGCCGGACTGGACGAGCTTCATGTGTGGATCTCCAATCAGACAGCGATCCAGTACATCCGCAATGTCCTCAAGCGTGCCAGAAAGCGGGACTCCAGCCTGATCCTTGCCTCGCAGAATCTGGAGGACTTCATGCTTCCCGGCATCGCAGAGCTGACACGCCCGCTCTTCTCTATCCCGACTCATCAGTTCATCTTCTACTGCGGCAGTGTGGATAAAAAGTTCTACATGGATAACCTCCAGCTGGAGGAATCGGAATACGAGCTCATCCGCCACCCGCAGAGGGGCATATGCCTCTACAAGTGCGGCAATGAGCGGTACCTGCTGGATGTCCGCGCCCCGGAGTATAAGCGAAAGCTGTTCGGAGAAGCGGGAGGAAAATAAAAAATGGCTGTTGATCCCGTAACCGTCGCCAAGATCGCCGCCGCTGCGTTGTCAGATGAGAAGGTGCGGAAAGGTCTTGGCTGGATACTGGTGGCAATACTGTCACCACTCATCCTGCTGATAGCGGTGATATGCTCCTTCGCCTCCGGTGGTGCAGACCACAACAACGCCACAGTGGAGGCGTGCTTCTATGGAGCCAGCTTCTCAGCGGAAGTCCCGGCAGAGTTCCGAAGCTATGTCTCAGAGATGCAGTCGGCTTTTTCCTCTCTGGATTCGGCGGTCGCGTCTGTGAACGGTCAGATGGAAGATGGAAGTCTTGATTCAGTCAGAGTCAAGGCGATTTTTTATGCCCTCTGCTTTGGCGCGGATATCCCGGCCACCGCAACGGCAAACAATGTGGTCGGGTGCTTCTACACCACCGAGATCCGCACCAGAATGGTGCAGGTGGAGCAGGAGGACGGAACGATCACAGAGGAGGAAGAAGAATACACGGTCGCCGTTCCAGTCAGCTTGGAACGCGCCTATGCAAACCTCGCAGGTCTTCTTGGATATGCGGTCACCGCAGACCACAGGACCAATGCAGACCACATCTACACCATGATCGCAGGCGTGGTCGGCGGCGATAGAAGCTACAGTGGCGAGTACGAGCGCGGCACAGCCTACAGCGTGGCGTTGGATATCTCCGGCTTCACGGACCCAGCCACCAAGAATGCGACCGACCTTGTGGCTTATGCCATCCACGCATGGGAGTCCGGCTGGGGTTATGTCTGGGGCACCTATGGCAATGTGCTGACCGACTCTCTCTTCGACTACAAGCTGGAGCAGTACCCGGACGGCGTCGGAAACTACGAGGACTTCATCGAAGCCAACTGGCTTGGTGGCAGAACCACAGACTGCGTGGGACTAATCAAAGGTTATGGCTGGCTCGATCCAGACACACTGACTATCGGATACGCCACCAACGGTATGCCCGACTACGGGGCCAACCAAATGTACCGAAGCGCAACCGTGTCCGGTACCATCGACACTATCCCGGAGATCCCCGGACTGGCTGTGTGGTGCGACGGGCACATCGGCGTCTACATCGGGAACGGCGAGGTCATCGAGGCCATGGGTACCAAGTACGGTGTGGTCAAGACCAAGCTGGCCGACCGCAACTGGACGCACTGGCTGGAGATCGAATACATCAGCTATGATTAATGCGGAAAGGACAATAACATGGCGAACATTGAGATAACCCTCTCCTTCGATGAGAACAAGCACCGTGCGTTGGAGTTTGCTCTGAGCAAGGAGAACACATCTGTGCGAGAGCGTCTGGAGCAGGCGCTCTCGCAGCTTTATGAGCAGGCCGTGCCGGAGCCGGTGCGTGAGTATGTGGAGAGCTTCAATCCGCCTCCCGCAAAGCCGAAGCGTCCGGTCAGGGCGGCAAGCAAACCACAGCCGAAGGTTGAGCCGCCGCAGGCGGCACCCTCTGCTATCGCGTCTGAGAATGAGAAGGAGGTATAGAAATGACGCAGCGAGAAATTACGCTCTGGGTAGATGAGCGGTGGTGCAAAGCACTGGAAAAACATCTGCTGGACGGTACAGTCACTGAGAAGCTGGAGGAACACATTGACGAGTTGGTCAACAAGCTCCCTGAAAATGTGTATGAGAGAATCAGCAGTGAGATCTGGCAGGAGCGTGAGCAGGCCAGGATAGAAGCGGAAGCCGCACGGCGCTTCGCTGTCCTCCATGTGACTGAGGATGGCAACTCAACCTATTTCATCGCAGAGGAAAATCTGGAGATGCTTCAGGTGGCGGCGCGGCTCCGCAGCTACACACGAAAACCTCCGGAGAATTCTCCCGCGCGCTTTACTGGAATGTTCTCCAGGGGAGAAAAAATATCCCGTGAGCAGTTCGATGCCTATGTCACAGAGCGCCTGTATACCCCTGGTCGAGTGACCGGAGCATTCAACATCGACCTGGACAAAGGGCGCTTCGATACACTGCACATCACAGATGGATGGCAGCACTTCCGCATCCAGGATGTAAGCACTGCCGCTTACTATGCCATGAAGAAGTCCCACACCGTTTGGGGTGAGCGAGAGTACATCTTCCACAGTCGGCTGGAGGGCAAGCAGCTCACCAACGAGGACAGGTCCATCTACCTCACCGGCGCACGCACACTCCGTGCGGAGGATATCTCCTTCGCGGAGGACATCGTGCAGAACGAAAACATGCTGGAGTTTTACATGGAGGTGTGCTTCAATGCCGACAAGGTCTTCGGCACTCATGTCTGCACCACCGAGAACGATGACTACCTGAACGTGTACGCCAACTACGACATGGACAAACAGCAAGTCGCAGACACGCTGGAGGTGTATCTGGTGCGCGGCAGCGGAGGTGAGCAGGATTACAAGTACCGTCTCACCGATGCGGAGAAGGAACTCCTGCTCCCCAGGATGGAGGAATACTGTCAGCAGAAATGGGGCCAGAGTCTGGACGAGTGCTGTGAGCAGTACCTGTCCGAGCAACAGCAGAAACAGCAGAGCGGCGGGATGGTACTCGCATGATCCGATGTTTTTACATCTGTGTAAATCTGCCTTCGCAAACTTCATTAGGTTTGATGAATGGATAGTCGGCGGAAGCTGTGGCATTGTGTTCGCAGGCGAAAGCCAAAACAACCATAGGAGGAATACATCATGGACAAAGCAAGATGCAGTAACCTGCAAACGAAACTGAAGAATGAGGCGCTGGCGATGCTTGCCCTCACAGGTCACGAAAAATCGGTCACGGAGTATCAGCAGGCCATCCGGCTCGTAGGCAAAGCCTGCGGCATCCCGCTCTCCGACACCGAGGAGCATCTCAAGTTGATTGATGCGGCAAAGGATGAGGTGCGGAGAAAGAACTCTGGCGAGATCATCAGCGAGTCGGTCATTCCGGAAAACCTCATCCCAAACTGGATGCCGGTGGATGTCCACGAAACGGCGATGGCACTCTTCGAGGCAACGCTCCATCTGGAACTGTACGAAGAACGCTGTGCGCTGTACAGCATGGCGAATGCGCTTCTGGAAACGCAGAGCTTCGAGGACTGGCTCGTGAACATCGCCGGAGGTGGAACACCGGGCCAGGAGCCGCTCACCTAAACCCGCAGCATACATCGTGCAGAGCCGTCACACATCAGTGTGGCGGCTCTCGCCGTTCTCCCCGCCGTTGCCGCCTGTGCCGCCCCGTGTGCGGCTTTCTCCAGCGGGAGGGCTCCACGCCCCACCGGGGGGGAGGAGCCGACGATGGGCCATTTTCGCCCACCTTTCCCGCATCGGCAGTTTGCACAACCTGCCCCCGGAGAGGGCTGAGATTGGAGGACGAAAGTGGTGCAGGATAAAACAGGTGGTCGCTTGCGCCCTCCTGCGACTCACAACGCCCCGCAGTGCGGGTCGTTTGTCCATTTTGCCCGGTGGTCGGTTTTCAAGCCAATTTGCTGTGCAAGGTGGTCGGAACAACATAGAAAATCAAGATTCGCCCGAAGTTGCCGCAATTCCGTAGGTGGCTGTTCAGGGTGGTTATTTCAAAATGGAGGTGTTTTCAATGAAAAAGAATCGAGCAGCACTTGCAGATCCTTTCGATGCCAACGGTGAGGACGAGGTCAAGACCCGCATCCCCGTGTGGCTCTATCCATCTACGCTGGATGCAATCGACCGAGCCTGTGAAAAAACCAACAGCAAAAGCAGAAGTGACTTTCTGGAACGGGCCGCACAGTTCTATTGCGGATACATTGCCGAACAGGACGCCTGTGCTTATCTGCCACCTGCTTTGGCAACTGCGATCCGAGGCACGGTGCAGGATAGTGAAAACCGTCTGGCCAGACTGCTGTTCAAGTTGGCGGTGGAGATCGACATGACAATGAACGTGGTGGCCGGTGGCTTTAAAGTCAGCGATGAAACACTGAAGCAGCTCCGTGCCAGATGCGTCCAGGAGGTCAAAAAGACTGGCGGCACGATCAGCTTCGAGGACGCCGTCAAGTATCAACGCGGTAAGTAAGGACGTGATGATCAATGCCCCGCATCATTCTGAAGTGTCCGTTCATCAGAGGAGGCTCCAACAAAGCAGTATCGCACCTGCGCCACTATGTCAATTATGTGGCGACTCGGAGTGGTGTCGAGCGTATACAGCTGAATAAGCGGGATCTACCTCCTACCAAGAAGCAGAGGGAACTGGTCGCTCAGATCATCAAAGACTTTCCTCTCAGCAAGGGTATGTTTGAATACGAGGATTACTTGTCAAAGCAGACCCGCGGCAACGCATCTGAGTTCATCTCCCGCGCAATGGAGGACAACTACGATAAGGTCGCCAAGCTGAATAACTACACACAGTACATTGCAATGCGTCCCGGCGCAGAGAAGTTGGAAACACACGGACTCTTCACCGCATCGGATGACCGGGTGGTGCTCTCACAGGTAGCAGAGGCAGTCGCTCATCACAAGGGCAATGTGTGGCTCCCCATTATCTCTCTGAGGCGCGAGGATGCTCAGCGCATGGGGTACGATAATGTAGAGCAGTGGCAATCCCTGCTCCGTGCCAGCGCCATGGAGATGGCACAACAGATGCGGATACCGTGGAATCAGTTCCGGTGGTACGCCGCTTTCCATAACGAGTCCTCGCATCCTCACATCCACATGGTCTGCTACAGCGAGGATGGGAAAAGTGGCTTCCTCACAACCAAAGGCATCGAGGGAATCAAGTCCATGCTGGCCAAGGAGATCTTCCGTCATGAGCTGACTGAGATCTACGCCGAACAGACTCTGCGAAGGAATCAGCTGACGATGGGTACGGAGGAGCGACTAAAAGAACTCATCGTGCAGATGCAGACCGGAGAACTGGAGAGCAACCGCATCGAGCAGCTCATGGAGGGGCTGTCCCAGTCACTGAAAGGTCTCTCCGGCAAGAAGCAGTATGGGTATCTGAAAGCGCCGCTGAAAGCTCTTGTGGACGAGATCGTGGACGAGCTTGCCAAAGACGAGCGGGTCAAAGCCGCATACGATTTGTGGTACGAGATGCGGGAGGAAGTGCTGCGGACATACAGCGACAAGCTTCCGGAGCGACTGCCGCTCTCTCAGCAGAAAGAGCTCAAGCGGATCAAGAACATGGTGATCGAGGAAGCGGTGCGGCTTGGAGATTACAAGTCCGAGTTCACGCAGGAAGCGGTGCCGCCCGATGCTCCACAGTCTGAGCCGGACACTGGGTCTGCTCCTCCAAGAAGTGAGAAGCAGACAGAGAACAAAAAGTCATCCGCAGGTCAAAGCGGCTCCACAACTCATGAGCGTAAGAACGACCCGTGGATACCCCGTCAGGTGCAGTGTGTAACGAAACTGCTCCGTCACATGGGCAGGATCTTCCAGGAGAACCCGCCGCCCAGAATTCCGGAACACCAGTTCACTGACCGGAAGCTGGCCCAGCAGATCCAGGAGAAGAAGATAGCCCACGGTCACAAAGCAGATGACCATGAAGATCCGAAGATGACGATGCAGTGAGCCGATGGCTCATTTTTATTTCGCCAAGGAGGAAACGAAAATGCCGTATATCCACTTTACCGATGAACAGAAAAAGCGCGCCGCCTCCGTTGATCTCGTTGACTTCCTGCGGCGGCAGGGCGAGAAGCTGGTCCGCTCCGGACCTGAGTATCGGCTGGCCAGCGACCACAGCATCACCGTGCGCGGCAGTGAGTGGTACGATCATGCAATCGAGCACGGCGGCGGTCCCGTGTCCTTTGTCAGAAACTATTACGGTCTCACATACCCCGAGGCCGTCACCCGACTGCTGGATGGTGAGCAAGGGACTGTCATTGAGCGGCCTGCAAAACAGGAGGAGCCGGAAAAAAAGGAGTTCGTCCTGCCGAATGCACACACCGATATGCGGCGGGTATATGCCTACCTGCTCCAGCGCAGACTCATTGACCGTGAAGTCCTGTCTGTCTTTGCCCGTGCTGGTCTGGTCTACGAAAGCTGCGAAAAGTCCAAAGATGGGATGAAGGAATACCACAATGCCGTGTTCGTAGGAAAGGACGAACACGGCATTGCCCGTCATGCCCACAAGCGGAGTCTGAACAGCGGCGGCAACTCTCTGCGTATCAATGTGGAGGGCTGCGACCCACGGTACAGCTTCCACCATATGGGTAGGAGTGACCGGCTGTACGCATTCGAGGCGCCCATCGATCTGCTGTCCTTTATTTCCCTCTACCCCAAGAATTGGCAGGAACACAGCTATGTGGCGCTCTGCGGAACATCCCGGCACGCACTGCTATGGATGCTGGAGCAGAATGACAAGATAAATAAAATCGTCCTCTGCATGGATCACGATGAAACAGGCATCGAGGTCAATGGCCGTCTTGCGGAAACCCTTCGTGAAGCTGGATACAGCAATGTGTCGATGCTTCAACCTGTCCATAAAGACTGGAACGAGGATCTCAAGGCCAGACACGGTCTGGAAGCGCAGGTTCCGGTAGAGCATCCGCAGTTCGTGGTCGCGCCGGAAGTCTGCCGCCGCATCGGAAAGCTGAGTGAGAAGGCCAAGCCGGATACCATACAGCAGGTGCTTCCGTGGCTGCTGGATAAGTATTGCTCCCACCTCCACTGGGGCCGCTTCGACCAGGCTATGACCTGCATGGAGCAGATGGCGGCATTGTCCCTCGCTGCCTGTGGCCGGGAGCGTCATCAGTTAGGAGAAGCAGTCTGTTCGGAGGAACTGGCTTATGCTCTCCAAAGCCGAATCCAACCACATCAGAATCGCGGCGTGATCAAAAACCGGGACACGGAGATTCGCATGGAGATCCAGAGCGTGCTGGCGAAAGGCAGTGCTGAAGGCATCCGCTCGGAATCGGGCAAGCGGCAGCTTGCCGATGCGTGGCTTGGTCTTGCGGTGTCCTGCGCCAAGATCCCGGTCAAATACGAAGCCGACCTGCTCAAACAACAGCTGAAGCAAGAGCAGGCCGAGGAGATGGCAGAATGCCCGGAACAACGAATGCCATCGGCAATGTCGATGGCACAGCAGATGATGTGATAGATCAAAAAGAAATGAGGTGAACAACTTGAACGACCAGGCATGGACACTCATTGGTGTCGCAGCAGTGGCGCTTATTGTCATCGGTGGCCTTGCGTTCCTCTCGCAGCGATACAGTCTGGATAATATCAAATCCAAAACAGTTGGTGACGGTCAATTCGGTACGGCACGCTGGGCTACAAAGAAAGAAATCCACGAAACATATTCCTTTGTGCCATTTCAGCCGGAGCTGTGGCGTGCTGGCATAGACCGTCCGACAGAGCAGGGACTGGTGATCGGCTGCGTTGGTGGCAAGCCTCCAAAACGCAGCAGGAAGCGAAAGAAGCCTGCAAAGCCGAGCAAACTGGTTGCTCTACTCAACAAGGTCATGCCCAAGAAAAAAGCCAAAGTCAAACCAGAGCGCAAGAAAAAGGCCGCACCAAAGCAGGGCAAGAAAAAGAAAACTCTTTTTCCTCAAAAGGCCAAGGCCAAACAGGATAAGGAACAGCAGCCCAAGAAACAGCACCATCCCATTCGGGCCATCGTGGATACGGATGACATCCACGCTCTTGTCACCGCCGCCAGCGGAGCAGGAAAAACTGCCTACTTCCTGTACCCAAACATCGAGTACGCACTGGCCTCCGGGATGTCGTTCCTCTGTACAGACACCAAAGGCGACTTGTTCCGAAACTATGCGGGGATCGCCAAGGACAAGTACGATTTCAACATTGCCATCCTCGACCTGAGAAACCCAACGCGGTCGGATGGAGATAATCTCCTGCACCTGATCAACAAGTACATGGACATCTACAAAGCAGACCCGACGAACCTTGCGGCGAAAGCCAAAGCGGAGAAGTACGCAAAGATCCTCGCCAAGACGCTCATCAACACCAGTGACTCAGAGGCCAGCTACGGTCAAAATCAGTTTTTCTATGATGCGGCTGAAGGTCTGCTCACTGCCATGTTCCTGGTAGTCGCTGAGTATCTGCCCACAAAGGATGAGAAAGGAAATCCCATCGAGCAGCGGCACATCGTCAGCGTGTTCAAACTGGTGCAGGAACTTCTGGCTCCGGCACAGAGCAAAGGACACAACAAAAATAAAAACTCCTTCCAACTCCTGCTGGAACAACTGCCGGAAAACCATAAGGCAAAATGGTTTGCGGGTGCTGCGCTCAACTCCGCAGATCAGGCTCTTGCATCGGTCCTCTCCACGGTGCTGTCCCGTCTGAATGCCTTTCTGGACTCCGAAATGGAACAGATCCTTTGCTTCGATACAGCCATCGATGCCGAAAAGTTCTGCAATGAAAAGTCCGCTATCTTCGTGGTGCTGCCGGAGGAGGACAACACCAAGTATTTCATGGTGTCCCTCATCATCCAAAACCTCTATCGTGAGATCCTGACCGTGGCTGATGAGAATGGCGGCAGACTGAAAAACCGTGTGGTGTTCTTCGCTGATGAGCTGGGCTCATGTCCGCCCATCCAGTCGCTGGAGCTGATGTTCAGCGCCTCCCGCTCCAGAGGGCTGATGCTGGTACCCATCGTGCAATCGATCACTGGTCAGCTCCAGAAGAACTACGGAAAGGAAGGCTCGGAAATCATTGTTGACAACTGCCAGGTAAATATCTTCGGCGGCTTCGCTCCCGGCAGCCAGACAGCAGAAACACTCTCCGAGGCATTGGGGAAACGCACAGTCCTCTCGGGAACGGTCACCCAGAGCAAGGACAAACCGTCTCAGACCATGCAGATGATCTCGCGGTCGCTCATAACCCCGGATGAACTGAAGGTCATGCCAAAGGGCAGTTTCATTGTTGCCAAGACAGGCATCCATCCCATGCAGGTGCAGCTCCGGCTCTTTCTGGATTGGGGTATCCGCTTCGAGAAGCCCTATGAGGTGCCGGAGAAGGTACAGCGGCCTGTGGCTTACGCTACGAAGCAGGAACTGGAGCTTGCCATACAGAGCCGACAGATAAAACCGCAAAAGCAGGACGCTCCTGACGATCAGGAAGAAGCACAGGAAGCGGAAACGGTAGGTGCCGTGGAAATCGTGATAGACCAGGATGCCGTGGAGCCTGGTGAAGTCCATCCCTGACAGGAGGTGCCTGCCATGCCGTACTTTACGCACATCTATCAGTCAGACTTAAATCACAGGGCAAAGACGGTGTATATCTATCTCAAAGACCGTGCAGATGCGGAAGGCCGATGCTGGCCTGCGATCAAAACCATCGCCGCCGACCTGCGGCTCTCACGCTCCACGGTCAAGCGTGCGTTGGATGACCTCTGCCATGCCGGACTGCTTTCAAAGGACAGACGCTGGCGTGAAAACGGAAGCTATACCTCCAATCTATATACGCTTCTGTAATGGCCGCAAAAAAGCAGACTCTCCCGCCAAGGGGAGAGTCTGCTCATTTGCTGAACCGAGGATAGGTTCATGATGAACCATCCAGAAGTACCCACTCTAAGAATAGCTTAATACAGAGAGAAGAACAATTACTCCTCCATGATCTTCAAACGGCGAAGCGAGGACTTCAATGAAGT
This sequence comes from Oscillospiraceae bacterium, assembly GCA_017622295.1. Lineage (GTDB taxonomy): Bacteria > Bacillota > Clostridia > Oscillospirales > Oscillospiraceae > Faecousia. The sequence continues at coordinate 1,879 of JAGARK010000042.1, read as the reverse complement.
GACGGTGTCCAGGATCAGCTTCGTCTCAGTGGGGTCGCAGTCCGCAACGATTTCACTCAACCAGTTATTCAGGAATGGCTTTGCACTCTTCACCTCAAGGCAAAACAACTCGTCAGCGGAGCAGTCCAGAGCGTTGATGATTTGAATGAGTGTCTCAAGACTCGCCTTGCCGCTTCCGGTTTCGATGTGGCTGATATGGGAGGTGCCGACGCCGACAGCTTCCGCAAGCTGCTCCTGTGTTATCTTCTTCTCAGTGCGTATCGCACGGATGCGTGCGCCTATATGCTTATAGTCAATCATAGTACAGCCCTTCCTGATAGTGATACTTGTATTGTAAGTACAATCAGGTTGTGCTATAATAACCTGAAAATACAGATGTACTAATGGTGATAGTTTTGTGAAAAAATATTGCGGAGGGAGCTTTATATGGGCGCATCCTGTTTCTTTATTGGACATCGGGAAACCGGAGGGGATGTGGTCCCGGCGCTGACGGAAGCGGTGGAACGCCATATCACGGACTACGGCGTGACAGATTTCTATGTTGGTCACTATGGAAGATTTGATGGACTTGCTGCACAGGCGGTGAAGGAAGCCAGGGAGCGACACCCGGAGATCCGGCTGACACTGGTGCTTCCGTATCACCCGGCCATCCGACCGATCAGCACGCCAAAAGGCTTTGACGGTACCTTCTATCCCTGGGAAGATGAGAAGATACCCAAACGTCTGGCCATCATCAAAACCAATCAGCGCATGGTGGACACCTGCGACTATCTGATAACCTACGCCTATCACTTCCTTGGTGGCACCGGCCAGATAGTTGAATATGCCCGGAAGCGGGAGAAACGAGGACTGATTCATGTTGAAAACCTGGCTGAAAAGATTCGGGAAACTACTCTATAAGCACCATATGACGCTCCTGCTGGTAGCGGCTGTTATCGCCAGTTACGCTGCTTTCTTTGCCGCCATGTCTGATGCGGCGTTTTGGAAGGTCGTTGCTACCACCCCGGAGCCGGAGTGTTGTGCCATCTGCGAGGAGGGCAACGGCAACCGCTATCACGCGCCAGTCCTTGTCAACCTCTCTACAGGCACGATGCGAGAATTGGAGATATACGACAGAGATCCCCGCAGGCCATGGGAGGTCGCAGAGGAACAGCGTTGGGACGATTGGGTTTTCACCTTTATTGATGGGAACGCCACGATGTCGTGGAGCAGCGAGGATCACACCAATATAGCGCACATCGGGGAGAACATTGGAAAGATCGCCCCGGAACTCTTCTGCCATGACTGCCGTGCTCTGCTGGCAGACACAGCCGCAGAGGGATATGTCCTACTGGATATGTACGACTTGGAGAACATTCAGGCGTTCGTCATTGAAAACGGCGCGGAACACACCATCCGCGACTACACCGTGTCCATTTACAAAGACAAGGAAAATGGTGGTCTGTCTGTTGAAGTGACCGGCCATCTTTTCGGAAATAATTAAGCTATGGCATCCCGTTATGGGATGCCGTTTTCTCCGGAGGCAGATTGACATTTGAGCATTTTTCTCTTATACTGATAGCGAAAATAAAACATGTTTCGATGTAAGTTTAAGCGTTTCAGGGAGGAGGATTTGCGTGACCAAAGACGCATTAAGATATCAGGTGCTGCGCACAGCGGCACGGATGTTTCTGGAGCAGGGCTATACAGCCGCCACGGTGCGTAAGCTTGCGGAGAGATCCGGAGTCGATATCAATGTCATGATCCGGATTTTCGGCAATAAGGAGAACATTCTCTGCCAGCTGGTGGAATATGTTCTGGAGGGACAGTTCGCCGCCACGGAGCAGTTTTTGAAGGGAGTGACGGATGACCCGGTTCTGTTCTACGCGGCGGAGACCAC
>JAGARK010000041.1 GCA_017622295.1 Oscillospiraceae bacterium | reverse complement strand
TGACCAACGGTATGGAAGTTTCCGCTTATATTCCTGGTGTTGGCCACAACCTGCAGGAGCACTCCGTGGTTCTGATCCGCGGCGGCCGTGTCAAGGACCTGCCCGGTGTTCGTTACCACATCATCCGTGGTACTCTGGATACTCAGGGTGTGCAGAACCGTATGCAGTCCCGTTCCAAGTACGGTGCAAAGCGTCCCAAGGCTGGCAAGAAGAAGTAATCTTCACAGCTCTTAACAAACTTGACTTTATTCCACGCCCTTTCGCAAGGCAAAGCCTTGCCACTGCGTTTTTATATATAGTATGAAAACCTCTGGCAAGCACAGACGAAAGCATTGACTTTCGAGTACCGATGAAATCATTATTTTATGAAGGAGGGAAGCAAAGTGCCCAGAAGAGGTAATGTTCCCAAGAGAGAGGTTCTGCCCGATCCTCAGTATAACTCCGTTCTGGTGACCAAGCTCGTCAACAGCATCATGCTGGACGGCAAGAAGGGTGTCGCTCAGAAGGTTGTCTACGGCGCTTTTGAGATCGTAGAGAACAAGACCGGTAAGAACGGTCTGGAAGTTTTCCAGCAGGCTATGGAAAACATCATGCCCGCAGTCGAGCTGAAGGCTCGCCGCGTTGGTGGTGCAACCTATCAGGTTCCCATCGAAGTCCGCGCTGATCGCCGTCAGACCCTGGGTCTGCGTTGGCTGACTCTGTACAGCCGCAACCGCAGCGAGAACACCATGAAGGAGCGTCTGGCTGCTGAGATTCTGGATGCTGCCAACAACACCGGCGCATCTGTCAAGAAGCGTGACGACGTTCACAAGATGGCTGAAGCCAACAAGGCTTTCGCACACTTCCGTTGGTAATCACCAAGAGGTAAAAACATGGCTAGACAGTATTCTCTGGCAAATACCAGAAACTTTGGCATCATGGCTCACATCGATGCCGGTAAGACCACCACTTCCGAGCGTATCCTGTTCTACACCGGTAAGAACTACAAGATCGGTGAGACCCATGACGGCTCCGCTACCATGGACTGGATGGCTCAGGAGCAGGAGCGTGGTATTACCATCACCTCCGCAGCTACCACCTGTTTCTGGAAGGGCTGCAGACTGAACATCATCGACACCCCGGGCCACGTCGACTTCACCGTTGAGGTCGAGCGTTCCCTGCGCGTTCTGGACGGTGCTGTCACCGTTCTGTGTGCTAAGGGTGGTGTCGAGCCCCAGACCGAGACCGTTTGGCGTCAGGCCGACGAGTATCGCGTCCCCCGCATGATCTATATCAACAAGATGGACATCATGGGTGCAGACTTCTACCGCGTCCTCGAGATGATCGACGACCGTCTGAAGTGCAATGCAGTGCCCATTCAGCTGCCCATCGGCTCCGAGGCTTTCTTCCGCGGCAACATCGACCTGGTCACCATGACTGCAAATGTCTACTATGATGACATGGGTAAGGACGTCCGCGTTGAGGAGATCCCCGAAGATATGGTCGATCTGGCTGAAGAGTATCGTGAAAAGCTGATGGACGCTGTCTCCAGCTTTGACGATGACATTGCCATGATGTATCTGGAAGGCGAAGAGGTTCCCGTTGAGATGATCAAGAAGGTCATCCGCCAGGCTACCATCGCCAACGAAATGGTTCCCGTCGTCTGCGGCACCTCCTACAAGAACAAGGGTGTGCAGCAGGTCCTGGACGCTGTGGTTGACTACATGCCCAGCCCCCTGGACAAGAAGGGCATCAAGGGTGTCAACCCTGTTACCGAGGAAGAGGACTTCCGTCCCGCTTCCGACGAGGCTCCTTTCTCCGCTCTGGCATTCAAGATCGCTACCGACCCCTACGTTGGTAAGCTGTGCTACTTCCGCGTCTACTCCGGCGTTCTGGAGAAGGGCACTTCCGTTCTGAACTGCACCAAGGGCAAGACCGAGCGTATGGGCCGTATCCTGCAGATGCATTCCAACCATCGTGAGGATATCGACGTTGTTTACGCAGGCGATATCGCTGCTGTTGTCGGTGTCAAGAACACCACCACCGGTGATACCTTCTGTGACGAAGATCATCCCATTATCCTGGAGTCCATGGTCTTCCCCGAGCCCGTTATCGAAGTCGCTATCGAGCCCAAGACCAAGGCTGGTCAGGAAAAGATGGGTATCGCTCTGGCCAAGCTGGCTGAAGAAGACCCCACCTTCCGCACCTACACCAACAAGGAAACCGGTCAGACCATCATCGCCGGCATGGGCGAGCTGCACCTGGAAATCATTGTTGACCGTCTGCTGCGTGAGTTCAAGGTTGAAGCCAACGTTGGCGCACCTCAGGTTTCCTACAAGGAGACCATCCGTAAGTCTGTCGAGCAGGATACCAAGTATGCACGTCAGTCCGGCGGTAAGGGCCAGTACGGCCATGTCAAGATCCGCGTCGAGCCCAACGAGCCCGGCAAGGGTTACGAATTCATCAACGCCGTCGTCGGTGGTGCTGTTCCCAAGGAATACATCCCCGCTGTCGATGCTGGTATTCAGGGCGCAATGGAAGCCGGTGTTATGGCTGGCTACCCCGTCGTTGACGTGAAGGTCACCCTGTTTGACGGTTCCTACCACGAGGTCGACTCCTCCGAAATGGCATTTAAGATTGCCGGTTCCATGGCATTCAAGGAAGCCTGCCGGAAGGCCAACCCCGCTATTCTGGAGCCCATCATGAAGGTTGCTGTCACTGTACCCGATGAGTACATGGGCACCGTTATCGGTGACATCACTGCTCGCCGTGGTAACATTCTGGGCCAGATCACCCGTACCGGTGCTGTCCAGATCGACGCAAACGTGCCTCTGGCCGAGATGTTCGGTTACGCCACCGACCTGCGTTCCAAGACTCAGGGCCGTGGTAACTACGGCATGGAGCCCAGCCACAACGCTGAGCTGCCCAAGTCCAAGACCGAAGAACTGGTTAAGGCTCGCAATAACGGCTAATTTCTAGTATTTTAGAAAAATTTTTCTTGTGTTTCTTTGCGGATTGTGATACGATGTATACGATGCGTGAAGAACGCAAGAAACTTCAACGTAATTTATTTTCATTCACTTAACAGGAGGAATTTTTCAAATGGCAAAGCAGAAGTTTGAAAGAACCAAGCCCCATGTTAACATCGGCACCATCGGCCACGTTGACCACGGCAAGACCACTCTGACCGCAGCTATCACCAAGTACCTGTCCATGAAGGGCTACGCTGACTTCGAGGACTACGCTTCCATCGACAAGGCTCCCGAAGAGAAGGCTCGTGGTATCACGATCAACACCGCTCACGTTGAGTACCAGACCGACGCTCGTCACTACGCTCACGTTGACTGCCCCGGCCACGCTGACTACATCAAGAACATGATCACTGGTGCTGCTCAGATGGACGGCGCTATCATCGTTGTTGCTTCCACCGACGGCCCCATGGCTCAGACCAAGGAGCACCTGCTGCTGGCTCGTCAGGTCGGCGTTCCCGCTATCGTTGTCTTCATGAACAAGGCTGACCTGGT
>JAGARK010000040.1 GCA_017622295.1 Oscillospiraceae bacterium | reverse complement strand
CCCAATTTTTCATTACGCATGGTTTCCACAACCATCTGTTTAAACTCTCCTGTATATCGTTTCTTGGCTACTCCTTTTGCCATAGAAAAACACCCCATTTCTTAGTACAAGTATTATACCATACTTGTCTAACAAATGGGGTGCAGTTCAGGGATGTCCGGTTTTTTGCATTGACAGGGGTCTGAATTCAGGGTATTATAATGGTAACTACTTTTTGGGAGGATACATATGGCATCCAAGGTTTATTTCACCAATTTCCGCACCACCTACCGGGAGAATCTGCCCCAGAAACTGGCACGTCTGGTCAAGAAGGCCGGTATGCTGGAGGGAATTGATTTCAGCAATAAGTTCACCGCCATCAAGATCCACTTCGGTGAGCCCGGCAACCTGTCCTATCTGCGGCCCAATTATTCCAAGGTCGTCATCGACCTGATTAAGGCCCAGGGCGGCAGAGTTTTCCTGACGGACTGCAATACCCTCTATGTTGGCCGCCGCAAGAATGCGCTGGATCATCTGGAAGCTGCTTATGAAAACGGCTACAATCCCTTCACCACCGGTTGCCATGTGATCATTGCCGACGGCCTGAAGGGCACCGATGAGGTTCTGGTTCCCGTGGATGGCGACTATGTCAAAGAAGCCAAGATCGGCAGAGCCATCATGGATGCGGACATCATCATTTCCATGAACCACTTCAAGGGTCATGAGGCCACCGGCTTCGGCGGCGCGCTGAAGAATCTGGGCATGGGCTGCGGCTCCCGGGCCGGCAAGATGGAGATGCATTCTGCGGGTAAGCCCATTGTGCTGAAGGGTCAGTGCATTGGCTGCGGCGCCTGCACCAGGATCTGCGCCCACAGTGCCATCACCGTCACCGACAAGAAGGCTTCTATTGATTACAGCAAGTGTGTCGGCTGCGGCCGCTGCATCGGTATCTGCCCCATGGACGCCACCGCTGCCCCCAATGATGAGTCCAACGACATCCTGAACTGCAAGATCGCTGAGTATGCCAAGGCCGTCATTCAGGACCGTCCCAATTTCCACATCAGTCTGATCGTGGATGTGTCTCCCAATTGCGACTGCCATTCCGAGAACGATGTGCCCATCGTTCCCAACGTCGGTATGTTTGCATCCTTTGACCCTGTCGCACTGGACATGGCCTGCGCAGATGCAGTCAATCGTCAGCCTGTCATCGCTGGCAGTATTCTCGATGAACTGCCCAAGTACACCGGCGACCGCTTCAACGACAACCATCCCGAAACCAACTGGATGTCCGCCGTTGAGCACGCTCAGAAGATCGGCATCGGCACCATGGAATATGAGCTGATCGAGATCTGATAAAACGCAATAAAAATCCACCGGAATTTGCCTTGGGCGTCATGAAACAGTTAAACCGACCTATGATTTCGATCATAGGTCGGTTTTTTGTATATTGTTTGGAAACCGGAGCGCTCAAGGCCCCCTCATCAGCCGTCATCAAATGAGATTGTCCAAACAGTAAATCTACCCCAGTATATTTCTGAACCAACAGTATAGTTTTTTTCACTATTCGAAAACAAATAACTGCTTCCTAACTGGTCTTTGTATTCTACATCATATCTATCCTGGATCATCTGGAACAGGTCTTGCTTTTCCCCACGTTTGGTGATATATACGCCCTTCATATTTTCTACAGCTTCAAAGGTATTATCATCTGACAGTTTAAACGCAGCTGCCATGTAAGGAACTGGATTACCTCGTTGAAAAATTGCATCCCATTTGGACATAATAACAGAAGTAAAAAGAATTAGTACACAGATAGCACAAAGGGTATATATTCTGCTTTTTTTCGTTTCCCTTTTCATGTGAACAACCTCCCTTGTCAAATTATTTTATCAGTTTGTTTGACACTATGCTATCATGCGAAAGCGGAAAAAGCAAGAACAGTCCCAGCAGTTCATACTGCTGGGACTGAAACTGTTTTACGAGTACTCGTTGATACCGGTGGATTATTTTGTATCATCGATTGCCCGGCAAAGGCAAGGGCTCCTGGTAAATGGAGGTGATTCGGTTTCTGGAGCAGTATTCATGGAACAAAACGTCCACAATAAACAGCTGGCTGATTTTCGCGGCAATGGAACCCTGTTGATGGGGGGCTTCATGGGCACCGCAGATCAGTACCAGATCCGCAAGCTCTGCGCCGGGGGAATTTGGGAAGCGGGTCACCAGGACAAGCTTTGCTTCGCTTTGTTTCAGAATCTTTCCAACTTCCTTCAATTCCCGGACGGAGCCTGAGAAGGAGAAGTACAGAACCACATCGTGTTTGCCCAACAGGCGGGCGGTGTCATACTGCAGGTTCGCGTTGGAAATATAGTGGAATTTGGGAGTAACACATGTAAAGCGACCCCAGGCGTCCTCTGCAATAATGGAGGAGTTGCCCTGACCGAAGCAGTAAACACTGCCCGCTTCGCTGAAAATTTCCACAGCCTCTTCGATGCGGCCGAAATCCAGCTCTTTGAGGGTCTGGTGCAGCGCATTGGTGCTGATGTTGCACAGCTTCCGGCATTTCTGCTCCACGGAATCTGTGGGCAGAACCGTACTGTACAGGTCTGTGTCGGTGGCTGCGGCATCGGAGCTGGAATTGGCATGAACCACAGCCAGCTTGAATTCGTTGAAGCTTTGGCAGCCGACGCTGTGACAGAAGCGGCTGATGGTCGCTTCACTGACCTCACAGGCAGCGGCCAGCCCGGAGATGCTCTGCAGGGGTACCTGCTGCTTGTGACGCAGGATGTAGTCGGCAACCTTGGTTTCTGATTTGGTCAGGTTGTTATAGGAATGGATCAGGGTGCTGAAAATATCATCGGTTCTGGAACGAAGACCTTCCATCAGCATCCCCCGATCAGACGAGGGCTGCGATACCGCTGCGGATACGCTCGACGGTGCGCTCGTAGCCCAGGATCTGCATGACGGTGTACAGGTCGGGGGAGTTGGTCTTGCCGGTAACTGCTACGCGGACCATGGTGGAGATGTCGGCGACAGTGCCGGGGAAGGCGGTGGGATCTGCCTTGTAGGCCTTCATGTCCGTGGTGAAGCCCATGTCGGTGGTGATGGTCTTGACCTTTTCAAACCAGGTATTGGAATCATCGGCGATATCGAACTTCTCCAGGAAGCGGTTCAGGGCATCTACAACAACGGCCTTATCGAACTTCTCGTCGAAGACGGGAGCGTTCAAATACTCATCGTAGAAGAAGCCCATGTATTCCTTGGCGTCCTTCCAGACGGCCAGGTCCTTGCGGGGCTTCTTCCCGCCCCGGCCGATGGCCAGGATGGAGGTTGCGTAGGCAGGATCGGCGGCCAGTTTGGCACCGAAGTCGGGATCGAATTCCTGAGCCCACTCGGTCAGCAGAGCGCAGACGGTTTCAGCGTCCATTCTGGAGATGACGTTTTTGGAAACATCGGTCAGCTTGGCATAGTCAAACAGAGAACCGGCGGGATTCAGCTTCTTGGGGCTGAACTTGAAGTCCTCGGCAGGGGTGTCGGGATTGGCCCGGCGCCAGTCCTCAAAGTTGGAGTTCAGGATGGTCATGATGTACTCATAGACTGCCTTGACGGGGAAGCCTTCTGCCTTGTAGAAGGTCAGAGCCAGTTCGGGGTCCTTGCGCTTACTCAGCTTGCGCTTGGAGGTGCCGTCCATCTTCATCAGAGGTCCGATGTGGACGTACTTGGGCAGCTTAAAGCCCAGAGCCTTGAACAGCTGGATATGGAAGGGCAGGGTGGGCAGCCACTCGTCGCCGCGGACCACGTGGGTAGTACGCATCAGGTGATCGTCCACAGCGTGGGCGAAGTGGTAGGTGGGGATGCCGTCGGACTTCAGCAGGACATGGTCAACATTATTCTCGGTGATGGTCAGCTTGCCCTTGACCAGGTCGTCAAACTTGAACTGATTCTCAATGGAGCCCATGGACTTGAAACGCAGGACCCAGGGATTTCCTGCGTCCAGCTGAGCCTGAATATCCTCCATAGAGCGGTCACGCCACATGGCGTACTTGCCGTAGTAGCCGGTGGTCTCCTTGGCAGCTTCCTGAGCTTCACGCATGGCGGACAGCTCTTCCTCGGTGCAGAAGCAGGGATATGCCTGGCCTTCGGAAACCAGTTTCTTGGCGTAGACATGGTAGATGGCGGCACGCTGACGCTGACGGTAGGGGCCGTAAATGCCATTGTCGCCGTCGTGGGTGGCACCTTCGTCAAACTGGATGCCGTAGTGCTTCAGGGTGTCAATCAGAACTTCCACAGCGCCGGGAACCTCACGCTTGGCGTCGGTATCTTCCACACGCAGGAAAAGAACACCGCCGCTCTGGTGGGCCATACGCTCGGAGGTCAGACCCTGCACCAGATTGCCCAGATGGACAAAGCCGGTGGGGGAGGGGGCCATGCGGGTGACGACAGCGCCCTCGGGAACGTTACGCAGGGGGAACTTCTCTTCCAGGGACTCGGGGGTGTCGGTCACATTGGGGAAGAGCAGTTCGGAAAGAGCTTTATAATCCATAAGTTTCTACCTCTTTTTGTCATAATAATCTACCATAGAATATACCACACAGCACGTTGGAAATCAATATGCCAGTCGGCAGAAATTATCCTTGCGCATCGGATGCAACTGTGCTAAAATATAACAACCATATCGAAAAAAGGAAGCGTAATTATTATGAGTGAAATGATTCAGGCAGCTCCTGCCCCCAAGAAGAGAATGCTTTCCGGCATTAAGCCCTCCGGTGATCTTACCTTGGGCTCCTATCTGGGCGCCGTTAAGAACTGGGCCGAGCGGGCCGATCAGTTTGATTGTTTCTATTTTATGGCGGATCTTCATGCCATCACCGTCCGTCAGAACCCCGCCGACCTGCGCCGCCGCACCCTGGAGCAGCTGGCCCAGTACATCGCCTGCGGCCTGGACCCTGAGAAGAACACCCTGTTCATCCAGTCCCATGTCCACCAGCACGCAGAGCTGGGCTGGATCCTGGACTGCTATTCCATGTTCGGAGAACTGAGCCGTATGACCCAGTTCAAGGACAAGTCCGCCAAGAATGCTGACAACATCAACGCAGGCCTCTTTACCTACCCCAGCCTGATGGCCGGCGATATCCTGCTGTACCAGCCCGACCTGGTGCCTGTCGGTGAAGATCAGAAACAGCATGTGGAGCTGACCCACGTCATCGCCCGCCGCTTCAACGGCATCTACGGCGATGTCTTCAAGATTCCCGAGCCCTTCATCCCCAAGGTCGGCGCCCGCGTTATGAGCCTGACCAATCCTCTGGCCAAAATGTCCAAGTCCGAGAATGAGGACACTGGCCGCGTTCTGCTGATGGACGATCCCGCTGTGATCATGAAGCAGTTCAAGCGTGCCATCACCGACTCCGACACCGAAAACTGCGTCCGCTACGACAAGGAGAACAAGCCCGGCGTTGCCAACCTGATGACCATCTATTCCGCCGTCACCGGTAAGACCTTCGAGGAGATCGAGAACGAGTTCATCGGCTGCGGCTACGGCAAGTTCAAGCCCGTGGTTGGTGAAGCAGTCGTGGAGCATCTGCGCCCCATTCGTGAGGAGTCCATGCGTCTGATGAAGGATAAGGCATATCTGGAATCCGTCTACCGTGACGGCGCCCAGAAGGCCAGCTACGTTGCTGAGAAGACTCTGCGCAAGGTCTACAAAAAGGTTGGTTTCGTTGCCCGCTGATCAGGATATTCAGGAGACTGCGATATGCCCAATACCAACTATGAAGAGATGGATCCGGAGCTGCGCAAGGAAGTTGCCCGGGATAAGGTAAAGAAATCCACTGCATTGCGGCTGCTGATTGCCGCGTTGATGATTGGCTTGACCATTTATCTGAAGCTTTCCGGCTTTGCGGCGGTGATTATGATTGCTGCGGCAATCTACATCGTCATTTCCATGATTCCCGTCTGGACCATCATGAACCAGAACATGAAATTCCGGGACGAAGAGCCCAAAAAAGAATAAACGAAACGGCACCCCGATCGGGGTGCCGTTTTTACGTTATTGCTGCTTTGCCTGCTTCATGGAAAGGCTGATGCGGTGGCGCTTTTCGTCCACATCCAGTACCACGACATTGACCACGTCGCCGACCTTGACCGCTTCGCTGGGATGCTTCAGACGGCGGTTGGCCACCTGAGAGATGTGCACCAGGCCATCCTGATGAACGCCGATGTCCACAAAGACGCCGAAGTCGATGACGTTCCGAACGGTGCCGGTGAGCTCCATGCCGGGCTTCAGATCCTTCATTTCCAGCACATCCTTGCGCAGAATGGGAGGAGGCAGTTCGTCGCGAGGATCCCGGCCGGGCTTGCTCAGTTCCTTGACGATGTCCTGGAGGGTGGGTTCACCCACGGCGCATTCAGCGGCGGCCTTGCTCAGACCGTAGACAGCCAGCTTTTTGGGCAGATCTGTCAGATCGTCACCCTTCTTCAAGCCGAACAGGGCTAGAACGCTCTTGGCAGCGGCATAGGATTCGGGATGGACGCCGGTGTTGTCCAGCACTTCCTTGCTTTCTGGAACCCGCAGGAAGCCGGCGGACTGCTCAAAGGCCTTGGGGCCCAGCTTGGGAACCTTTTTCAGCTGGCTGCGGCTGGTGAAGGGGCCGTTTTCCTCACGATATGCCACGATGTTCTTGGCGGTAGTCGCATTCAGGCCGGAAACCTGCTGCAGCAGGCTTCGGGAGGCAGTGTTCACATCCACGCCCACGGCGTTGACGCAGTCCTCCACAACGGCGCCCAGGGCGCTGTCCAGCTCCTTCTGGGGGCAGTCGTGCTGATACTGTCCCACACCGATGGCCTTGGGATCGATTTTGACCAGCTCCGCCAAAGGATCCTGGAGCCGCCGGGCGATGGACACGGCGCTGCGCAGGTTCACATCATAATTGGGAAATTCCTCCGCCGCCAGAGGGGAGGCGGAATAGACTGAGGCGCCGGCTTCGCTGACGATCATATAGCTTGCCTCCGGGAAGGAACGAAGCAGCTCCACGGTCATGGCTTCCGTCTCCCGGGAGGCGGTGCCGTTGCCGATGGCGATGTGCTGCACTCTATGGCGGCGCATCAGACCCGAGAGGACCGCAATGGCCTCCTGCTTCTTCTTGTCGCTGAAGGTGGGGTAGACCACGGAGGTATCCAGCACCTTGCCGGTGGGATCCACCACGGCCACCTTGCAGCCGTTGCGGTATCCGGGGTCCAGACCCATGGTGACGAAGCCCTTGACCGGGGGCTGCATCAGCAGAGGCTTCAGATTCAGGGCGAAGTTCCGGATGGCACCCTGATTGGCCCGGTCAATAAATTCAGACCGCAGCTCCCGCTGCAAGGAGGGGAGGATCAGCCGGGCATAGGCGTCTTCCGCCGCAGCCCGAACAAAAGCAGAGACATGGGTGGTGGGCTTCAAAGCGGCCCGGCACACCAGCGCGGCGCCTTCATTGCCCGGAAGAGTGATCACAGGCTTCAGAATACCTTCCTTTTCGCCCCGGTTGATGGCCAGGATCTGATGATCCAGCAGCCGGGAAAGGGGCATGCAGAAATCGTAATACAGGCGGTATACGCTGTCCTCATCGGCATTGTCGGCCTTGCAGGTCAGGACAGCCTTTCTTCCCATCAGTTCCCGGAGGGATTTGCGGATGGCAGCGTCATCGCTGAGATCTTCGGCGATGATGTCGGAAGCGCCGGCCAGGGCTTCTTCGATAGAATTGACACCTTTTTCCGTATTGACATATTCCGCGGCTAAAATGGCGGGGTCCTGTCCGTCCTGTGCGAAGATGGCTTCTGCCAGAGGCTCCAGACCCTTTTCCCGGGCCACGCTTCCGCGGGTGCGGCGCTTCTGCTTGTAGGGGCGGTACAGGTCTTCCACCTCAGTCATGGTGGAGGCGTTGTCAATGGCAGCGGAGAGTTCTTCGGTGAGCTTTCCCTGGTTTTCGATGGATTTCTTCACTTCATCCCGGCGGTTCTGAAGGTTTCGAAGATAGGTCAGGCGGGTCTCCAGATTGCGCAGGGTGGTATCGTCCATGCTTCCGTGCATTTCCTTGCGGTATCGGGCGATAAAGGGGATTGTATTTCCTTCATCCATCAGCTGGATGACATTTTCAACATATTCCTGCTTCTGTCCCAGTTCCTGGGACAGGATTTCAGCGATGGTCAGCATTGGTTGTCTCCTTTGCATCTTTTATCGATGCAACTATATCACAAATTCCAAAAAAAGGAAAGCCCAAATAATGGAAAAAAGGAAACTGTTTCCAGTTTCCTTTTTCAAATTGTTACTCAATGATTATTCGCCAAAGCCTTCGGCAGCCTTTTTCAGCATCTGACGGATGGGCAGATTGTAGGGACAACGAGGCTCGCAGGCGCCGCACTCGATACAGGCGGAAGCCTTGACATTCAGAGCGGCATAGCGGTCCTTTGCCCAGCCCTGAAGGCCGTAGCGCTCCAGATATCCCTGGAACAGGAAAACGGCGGAAATGGGGATGCCCACGGTGCAGGGGGCGCAGTAATTGCAGCGGCGGCAGAACTGGGTGCCCAGACTCTTGCGAATGGCTTCCATCTTTTCCTTTTCCCCAGCGGAAAGGGGAGCGGTGTCATTCACAGCGGCCAGATTCTGCTCCAGCTCGGCGATATCTGCCATGCCGGGAATCACCACGGACACATTGGGATTGGCGCAGACATAACGCATGGCGAGGGTGGCGTCTTCGATTGCGCCGCCGGCCAGGGGCTTCATGTCGATAAAGCCGATGTTCTTTTCGGTGCATTTTGCGATCAGATCTTCACCCTGAGTCTCCACGATGTTGTAGGGGAACATGATGGTCTCCACCCAGGGAAGCTCCAGAGCCATCCTGAAGACCTCCACATGGTGGATCGTCACGCCGATGTGACCGATCTTGCCTGCCTCTTTGGCTTCCAGCAGGGCTTCCAGAGCGCCGCCGGGGGCACAGACGGCTTCCAGCTGCTCGGCGGTGGGGTTGTGGACCTGATAGAGGTCAATATAGTCGGTTTTCAGGTTGCTCAGGCTGATGTCGATGTCCTTGGCCATGGCCTCCCGGGTCCGGGCCATGCTCTTGGTGGCAAGGATGAACTTGTCCCGGATGCCCTCCAGGGCGTAGCCCAGATATTGCTCGCTGACGGTATAGCCCCGGGCGGTGTCGATGTAGTTGACGCCGGCTTCCACGAGCTTATGCATCAGCACTTTGGTGCCTTCGGCGTCGATGCGCTGGATGGGAATGCCGCCAAAGCCCATGCGGGAGATGTTCAGACCGGTTTTGCCCAAAACTCTGTATTCCATAGTCTTTTCCTCCGTAATATCGTATTTATGACAATTATACTCCCTCACGCCGGGAAAAACAATAGCTTATTTCGCGCTGCGGATGTACAATGAAAAAAGAATTTTTGGGAATGTGAAATATTTTGCTCCGCTCAGGGATATTACAAGTGAAAAGCTTTTCAAGGAGATAATCTCATGTTAACAAACGAGCAATTTACCCGCTACGCGAAGACCTACATAGATACGGTGTTCCGGCTGGCTCTGAACTATATGAAAAACGGCGCTGACGCGGATGATATTACCCAGAACGTCTTTCTGAAACTTCTGAAGGAACCGAAGCCCTTCCAGAGCGACGATCATGTACGCTACTGGCTGATCCGGGTGACCATCAACGAGTGCAAAAAGATGCTCCGCTCCCCCTGGCGCAATGCGGAGAATTTTGAGGATTACGCTTCCAAGCTGACCTTTGAAACGCCTGAGCATTCGGAGCTGTTTTACGCAGTGATGGATCTTCCGAAAAAGTACAGGGTTCCGATATACCTGTATTATTATGAGGATTATTCGACAGAGGACATTGCCGGAATGCTGAAGATTCCCCAGGCGACGGTATGTACCCAGCTAAAGCGGGGGCGGGAAATGCTCCGGAAAACACTTCAGGAGGTGGACGCAAATGTTTGATTCCAAGCTTTATAAAGAAACATTTTCTCAAGTCCATGCCTCCGAAGAGACCCTTGCGGAGGTAGTGAATATGACTAAAAAATATCAAAACAATTATCTCAGGCGCGGAGCGAGAATGCTTCTGATTGCAGCGGTGGTGACCTGCCTGCTGGCGACCACGGCCTTTGCCTATGTGGGCTTTACGCAGTATGAAAATCCCATGGAGCTGCTGGCTACCTTCTTTGGTGACGGTAATCAGAAAAGCAGCGACGGTCAGATTGTGCATGAAACCTATTTTGACCTTGAGTATGATCTGGTTCAGCCTACCATAGAGTGTGTCCCGCTGGATGAGAAAACAGCTGAAGAAGATGTGGCGCCCTATGTTTCTGGTGTGGGTGAATCCGTCACAAATGATGGTGATAAACTGACGGTGGAAGCACACCTGTATGATTCCACCACAGACTGCGGTATCATTTATTACAATCTGGAAAATTCTGAAGGTGTCAGCGGATATGAGCTGCAGTTTGATGGAGAAGTCTGGTGGCCCGGCGGGGAAAAAATCGTAGTCAGGAATTGTCATGGTAAGAATTATATCGTTGAAGGGGAAACAACTGATACGAAATTGTCGGTCGCGCACTATTACTGTGGAATTTATGGTGAGGAACCGTACATCGAAGTTGGATTCAGTGAAGGAAACACAGCACTCTATCTGCCGTTGAATGGCAGCGGCATGGATGCGGTCAGTTTTGCAGGCGGTGATATCAAGCTGTCTGCAATTGGCATCAGCATTGATGCCGGGGATATGGAATTCCTCCGTAAATACGATACGGATGGAACTTACCTTCCGCCGATGACGGACAATATTGATTCGCTGGTCATCAGCTTTCGTGACGGTTCAGAGTATGTGGTCGACAAGGATGGCGAGGAGCAGGTGGTGCGAAATTACAGCTACTGTATCAATATGGAAGTTGATGAACGGACATATTCGTTTAACCGTCTGATCGATATCGAAGAGGTCGTGGCGGTCATCATTAATGAATATGAATACGCAGTAACCGAATAATTCCCCAATGCCCCGGTTGGAAGCTTTCCAGCCGGGGTAAGCTTTTGGCCGATGCTTTACAATTTGGATTCATTCTGCTATAATCTGCTCATAAACTTTGTTGAGGTGTGCGATGAAAAAGAAAGATCGTAACCTGAATACTTCGATGCTTGTTATCATCCTGAGCCTTGCCTGGCCCACGATGCTGGAGCAGCTGATGCAGACGGCGGTGCAGTATATCGACACCGCCATGGTTGGCAGTCTCGGCACCAGCGCCACCGCCGCCGTGGGCGCCACCACCACCGTCAACTGGCTGGTCAACAGCAGCATTTCCGCCCTGAGTATCGGTTTCCTGGCGTACATTGCCAAGGCCTTCGGCGAAGGTGACCGGGACAAGGCCAAACGCTCTGTCTCCCAGGCGGTGCTGACAGTTCTGGTTGTAGGCGTGTTCTTCACGGCGCTGACCCTCAGTCTCAGCGGCGTGATCCCGGTGTGGATGCAGGTGGATGCGGAGATCCGCACTCTGGCAGCCCAGTATTTCTTCATTTTGTATCTTCCCATGCTGCCGCGAACCGCCAGCATCATATTCGGCACGGTCCTTCGTGCGGCGGGGGATACCAAGACGCCCATGAAGATCGGTGTTGCCGTGAACCTGATGAATGTGGTCCTGAATTTCCTGCTGATCTATCCCACCCGGCAGGTGGTCATATTTGGACAGGAACTGGTCGTCTACGGCGCTGGATGGGGCGTGATCGGTGCGGCGGCAGCCAGTGCTGCGGCCTTCACCATGGGCGGTATCGTTATTTCCGTTATCCTCTGGCGGCATCCGCTGGTTTCTCCCAAGGGGCAGAGCATCAAGCCCGATATGGAAATTCTGCGGCCCTGCCTGAAGGTGGCATTTCCCAATATGCTCCAGCGCTTTGGTTCCTCGCTGGGTTATGTGGCCTTTGCTTCCATGATCAATTCTTTGGGAGAGGTTGCCACCGCGGCCCATACCATCGCCAACACCGTCGAGTCCGCTTTCTACATTCCCGGCTATGGAATGCAGACTGCCGCTGCTACCCTGGCGGGCAATGCCTACGGTGCGAAGGATAACCGCCGGATGAAAGAGCTTGCCCGGATGTTCATCCCCATTGAAGTGATCCTGATGGTCTGTACCGGCGGCGCGCTGTTCGCCTTCGCCCCCTGGCTGGTGGACATATTCTCCGACAGCCGTGAGGTTATTGCCCTTGGTACAACGGTGCTGCGGATGGTGGCTGTTACGGAGCCCATCTATGGCGTGTCCATCATCATCGAGGGTATGATGCAGGGTGTCGGCAGAACGAAGATCCCCTTCATTATCAACATTCTCGGTATGTGGGGCGTTCGGATCGTGGGTACCTTTGTCTGTACCCAACTGCTGGGTCTTGGCCTGGTGTCTGCCTGGAGCTGTATGGTTGCCCACATCGCAGTTGCTTTTGTGCTGTTTTTAATCTGTTATCTCCGGGGGTCCTGGAATCCTCTGGAACAGCGAAGATAAAATTTCACCCGGTTGGATTTCCAACCGGGTGTGTTTTTTACAGGAAAAGCTCGTTCTCCTTGCGGCCGGACAGGGCATCCTTCAAACGCGCCACAAGGCCAGCAACCTTCTCGGAATCGGTATGTTTTGCCCCAATCGGGCAGACAGCTGTGCAGCGCATGCAGCAGATGCACTTGGCCGGGTCAATCTCACGGCCGGCAATTGCACCGCCGGGACAGAGTTTTGCGCAGAGACCGCAATCGGTGCAGGTTTCCTCCGTCACAGGAATCATGGGGGCGACCTTGTATTCTTTATAGGGACGATTACCGGGAATTGTCAGACAGCTCTTGCAGGAATCCAGCTTTTCGGCAATGGAGGCGGCAAATCCTGCGATGACATTTTCGTCTTCACGGTCGGGTCTTCCGGCAGCGAAGGCATGCATGATGGAGTGCTCTGCCAGCAGGGCAGCGGCAGCTACACAGGCAAAGCCATTACCTGTCAGAATATCCTGAAGCTCCACAAGGGTATCTTCAAATGCCCGGTTGCCGTAGACGCAAACAAGGATTGCCTTTGCGCCGTTGCCTGCGATGGAATTCAGGCGGTCCGCTGCCAGAGGAGGTACTCTGCCGCCGAAGGAGGGGACTGCCACGATGCAAAGGTCCTCCGGCTGAAGCTGAAGATCGCAGAAGGGCAGGGAGACATCCACCTCCTGCCAGTCTGCTCCCAGATTGGATGCCAGCAGATCGGCGCATTTCCTTGTACCACCAGTGGGGCTGAAGATGATCTTGTAGTTTGCCATGATATTGCACTCCTTTTTCTCATTTTCTCCATTATAACCCAGCTATCGGAAAAAATCTACATGATTTGACATTGGATTCCGTGCCTGCTACAATAGACCCAAGAAAGGGGTGGTTCCATGCCGCTGTTTGTAGTTCGCAACGATATTACGAAAATGAAGGTGGACGCCATCGTCAATGCGGCCAATCAGTCCCTGCTGGGCGGCGGAGGTGTGGATGGAGCCATTCACCGGGCGGCAGGGCCGAAGCTGCTGGCTGAATGCCGTACCCTGGGCGGCTGCCGGACGGGAGACGCCAAGATCACCGGAGGCTACGATCTGCCCTGCCGGTATGTGATCCACACGGTAGGCCCCATATGGCGGGGCGGCATGTGGGGCGAAAAGCGTCTGATGACCTCCTGCTACCGCACCAGCCTGGAGCTTGCTGAAAGCCGGGGCTGCGGGAGCGTCGCATTTCCGCTGATCTCTGCCGGAGCCTATGGCTACCCCAAGGAGAAAGCCTTCGCCGTGGCGGCGGATGCCATTCAGAGATTCCTTACCGAACATGACATGACGGTCTACCTTGTGGTGTTTGACAGCGATGCCTTCCAGATCAGTGGCAAGCGGTTTGCGGATATTGCTGCGTATATCGATGACCATTATGTGGACCTGCACACCGACCGGATACGGGAGAGCCAACGCGCTGTCTTTGCCCGGATGGAGTGCAGTTCCCCCATGGACCATCCCTGCCCAACGGGTCCGGCACCAAAGCAGAGTCTTGCTGATATGCTCTGCGCCATCGATGAAAGCTTTTCCCAGATGCTCCTGCGTAAGATCGACGAACGGGGAATGAAGGATTCCGACTGCTACAAAAAAGCCAATATCGACCGGAAGCTCTTTTCCAAGATCCGGTCCGATGTCCATTACAAACCCAGCAAGCCCACGGTGATTGCTTTTGCCATCGCCCTGGAGCTGACCCTCAGGGAGACCAAGGAAATGCTTATGAAAGCTGGCTTTGCCCTGTCTCATTCTAACAAATTCGATATCATCATCGAGTATTTCATCGCCAATGGAAATTACAATATTTATGAGATCAATGAAGCGCTGTTCGCCTTTGACCAGAATCTTCTGGGAGGCTGAAGCGTCAATCAAAAAGGAGTGATATTATGATCGGAGCGATCATCGGCGATATCGTCGGATCCCCCTATGAATTCGGCAATATCAAGAGTAAGGACTTTCCGTTGTTTACTGACGGCTGCGATTATACCGACGACACCATCATGACTGTGGCGGTGGCAAAAGCCCTGCTGCGGGCAAGAAATGAGGATGCGGGCTTCAAAGAGCTTCTGGTGGAAGAAATGCACGCTTTCGGAAGAAAGTATCCGGATCCCAAGGGTGCCTATGGCGGCCGTTTTGCCCAGTGGCTCAGATCCGACGATCCGAAGCCCTACGGAAGTTACGGAAACGGTTCTGCCATGCGGGTTTCTCCCTGTGGCCTGATGGCGGTTACGATGGAAGAATGACTTCAGTGGGCGGAGGCTTCCGCTTCGGTGACCCACGACCATCCCGAGGGAATCAAGGGCGCCAAGGCTGTGGCGGCGGCAGTGTTTATGGCCCGGACCGGTGCAGCCAAGGAAGAGATCCGGGAGTACATCGGCGAGAATTTCTACCCCCTGGCCCGGACCTTGGATGAGATCCGTCCTGGCTATCAATTCGATGAGAGCTGCAAGGGAACGGTTCCTCAGGCCATCACGGCATTTTTGGAGTCCGTAAGCTTTGAGGATGCTTTGCGCAATGCAATTTCCCTCGGTGGTGACAGCGATACCATCGGCGCCATTACCGGCGCCATCGCCTGGAGCTTCTACTGGGCCAGATGCTGGGAGGCTCCGCTGCCCGGGGATATGAAACAGATTCGGGATCAGGCCCTGGAACATCTTCCGGAGGAAATGCGCAGTGTGATCGCAGAATTTGAAGAGATTGCAGCCCACCGGCATACTGCCTGGCTGCGGATCGGCCTGGTGGGCAAGATCAAGCTCTGATTTGTCGCCCCGGAAGCGACCAAATGAATATAAAATCCTCCTATCATATGGGTGTCACGAAAACACACATATTTGGGAGGATTTTATTATGAAAAAGGGTTTGACTGAGATCGTATTCATCCTGGACCGCAGCGGTTCCATGGCAGGTCTGGAAGCGGACACCATCGGCGGCTTCAATGCAATGATCGAAAAGCAGAAACGCCAGGAGGGGGATGCCTATATTTCCACAGTGCTGTTCGATAGCATCAGCGAAGTCATTCATGACCGGGTGAAGCTGGAGGAGGTTCGTCCTCTGACCGGTCAGGATTACGAGGTCCGGGGCTGCACTGCGCTGCTGGATGCCATCGGCGGCGCCATCCACCACATTGGAAATATTCACAAATACGCCCGCCGGGAGGATGTACCCGAGCGCACTATCTTCGTCATCACCACCGACGGCATGGAAAACGCAAGCCGCCGCTACAACAGCCGGAAGGTCAAGGAAATGATTGTCCGGCAACAGGAAAAGCATGGCTGGGAATTTCTGTTCCTGGGGGCGAACATCGATGCGGTGGAGACAGCCGTACAATTTGGTATCGGTGCGGACCGGGCGGTGAATTACCATGCAGACAGCGTCGGTACCCGGCTGAATTACGATGTGGTGGGGGATGCCATTTGTCAATTTCGATGCAGCGAGCCCCTGAAGCCCAGCTGGAAGGATGCCATAGCCGCAGACTTCAAAAAGCGCAAAACGTAAAAAACCGGAGCATTTGCTCCGGTTTATAAACTACAGTGTGATTAAAATGGAGTTAGCGATGCTTTCCTGGCTGAACAGGATCACCTTGTCGCCTTCCAGCAACACCAGGTCGCCTCTAGGGACCATCACATTGTTCTTGCGCTTGACCATGACGATGAAGGTCTGGCGGGAGATATTCAGATCCCGGATCTGCTGACCATTCCATGGATGCTGCTTGCGCAGCTCTACTTCCTTCAGATCGATGTGCTTATCATCCTTCAGTGCTTCCGCGCCCAGGATGACGGTGTCGTTAATTTTCAGGACGACATCGCCGCGGGGGACGATGTTCTCGCGGCCCCGGCGGATCATGGCGACGATGGCACCATGGGGCAGTTTCAGTTCCATGACGGTTTTGCCGACCCAGCTGTCGTTCTTCTTCAAATTGACCTTGATGAAGTGGATGTCCTCTTCCGCTGCATACTCGCTGATGCGCTTAATGCGGGAATACTGATCGACGAAGCCTGCGGAAATAATACCGGTGGGGATCGCGACCATGCCGACGCCGAGGAATGTGATGCCGATGCTGCATAGCTTGCCCAGGGTGGTGATGGGATAGATATCGCCGTAGCCCACCGTCAGCAGGGTGGATACGGACCACCAGATGCCAGAGAAGGCATTGGAAAACACCTCCGGCTGGGCTTCATGCTCGACAGAGTACATACACAGGCTGGAAGCCACCATCAGTACCAGAATGATGAAGATGGAGGAAACCAGCTGCTGGCGTTTGCTGGTCAGAACCTCAGAGATGATCTTCAGAGAGTCGTAGTAGGCATTGATCTGGAATAGCCGGAAAATCCGCACCACCCGGAACATGCGGAACACGGATGCACCGGCGGGGAAGAAGATGGGCAGATAGTATGGAAGGAAGGACAGCAGATCAATGATACCGGTCAGAGACAGAGCATATTTTCGGATTGCCGTGGATTCGGATACACCGGGGTAGGTAAAGAACGCGGTCCACAGGCGGAGCAGATAATCCACCGCGAAAAAAGCTACGGTAATTGCCTCCAGCGTCAGAAGCATGGGGCCAAAACGAAGCTCCATCTCGTCAAAGGTATACAGAATGGTCACGCACAAATTGACCAGCAGGAGAAAGGTACTGAAGATATCATAGCCTTTGCTGACCCAGTCTTCCGCGGTGCCGGCCTCGATAATTTCCGAGACACGTCTGCGCCGCTGGAGCCAGACTTTTTTATTCTTGGTCATGGTGATCCTCCGAAAATGATAATAATTATATCCATTATATCAGAAGAACTGGAAAAGTAAAGGAAATATGAGCCATAAATCAAACCATGGATTTTGATTTTTCCTGTTTTTCACAAATGGGATAACCTGCATTTGAAACTTATTCGAAAAAAGCAAGATTCCATTCATAGTGCATTCCTGCGGGATGCGATCTGAAAGAAAGGGTTTCTCCCACGGGCTAAAAAGTGTCCATCGGACACTTTTTTACACCAGTCTATAGACTGGTGCCGCCCTTTCGAATCCCGACACGAACCAAAAGAAAAATGAAGACCGCCCGGAAGGGCAGTCTTCATTTTTGGTCGGAGTGTAGTTAATAGGGTTTTGGACATCGAACAGGATTACTCCATATCCACACCCGGAAGGGGTGCGTCTATGGAGCAATGGATTCTCCCACGGACTAAAAAGTGTCCACCGGACACTTTTTACACCAGTCTGCGGACTGGTGTCGTCCTTTCGAATCCCATACTCGATTAAAAATCCGGCGACCACGAATGTGGTCACCGGATTTTTGGTCGGAGTAGCGGGATTCGAACCCGCGGCCTCTTGGACCCGAACCAAGCGCGATACCAAACTTCGCCATACCCCGATAGACCATAGTATTATAATGAGATTTCCCAGGATTGTCAAGCCCCGGATGGTATTTTACGCACTGCGGCGCTGTAAAATGCATGGAGGTGATGATTGTGGCTTATCGTATTGATTATGGTTCCGGGATACGGAATCAAAGAACGAAAAGGGGAGGCGTGCTGCGTCTGCAGACCATGACGGCTGCCTGTTTGCTGATCTTTACTCTGGTAGTCAGCCGGATCTGGCCGGAAGGGACGCAGCAGCTGCGGCAGTATCTGCTGCCCGGGGAGCAGCCGGTTCAGACGGCCTTTCTGGAAATGACTGAGCAGCTGCGCTCCGGAGTTTCGGTGGAAGATGCATTGACAGCTTTTTGCATTCACATCATTGAAGATGCCCGGACGGATTGAGATCACCCCCGGCGCGTATATCACCGGGGCAATGATGATTTTGATTTTACCGCTGCGGTGGGTGTTTGCGGCTGTACTGGCGGCGTCAGTTCACGAATTGTGGCATTACGCTGCTATTCGCCTCTGCGGCGGCAGGGTATACGGTCTGAAGATCGGTGCAGGAGGAGCGGTGATGGAGACAGAGCCGCTGAGTGGCTGGAAAGAGCTGCTCTGCGCGGCGGCAGGGCCATTGGGGAGCTTTTCGCTACTGCCGGCAGCAAAACTATTTCCGGCTGCGGCGGTATGCGCCCTTGTACAGGGGGCATTCAACCTGGTCCCCCTGTTTCCGCTGGATGGGGGCAGAATGCTCAGATGCTGTTTTGAAATAGCGATACCCCAATTATCTCAGGGGGCGCTCCGAACAATTGAAAGAACGATCTTTCTTTTGGTGGCTGCGGTGGGGATGTATGGTCTTTACAGGCTTCAAACCGGAGTTTTTGGGTTGGTTTGCGGGGCGATTCTTCTTGCCAGGCTCTTTCCTGTGAAAAATACCTTGCAAAGAACCCAAACTGGGGGTACAATAGAGATACATTAAACTGAAGAGGTATGTCTATGACCGAATTGATACAGAGAATCCTGCCCACCGTGCAGAAGCCTGCCCGGTACACCGGCGGTGAATATAACGAGATTCGGAAAGACCCGGCGGATGTGCGAGTCCGTGTGGCGTTCTGTTTCCCGGATACTTATGAAATCGGCATGTCCAATGTGGGCATGCGAATCCTCTACGGCGTCATGAACGAGATGGACGGCGTCTGGTGTGAGCGTGTCTTTGCCCCCTGGGGTGACATGGAGAAGGCCATGCGGGAGAATAATCTCCCCCTGTGGGCGCTGGAAAGCCACCAGTGCGTGAAGGATTTTGACATGGTGGCCTTCACCATCGGCTATGAGATGGCCTATTCCAACATCCTGAACATGATGCGCCTGGCGGGAATTCCCCTCCATGCAAAGGACCGGCATGATTTAAAGGGAATTGTCTTTGCCGGCGGCGTGTGCGCCTTCAATCCCGAGCCTCTGGCAGACTTTATCGATTTCTTTTCCCTGGGCGAGGGCGAGGAGAGCACCGTGGAGATCGTTGCTCTCTACGACCGGGCCAAAGCGGAAGGCTGGAGCAAGGATCAGTTCCTGACAGAGGTTTCCAAAATTCCCGGCGTCTACGTTCCTTCTTTCTATGAGCATACTTATAACGAAGACGGCACCCTGGCTGCCATCATTCCTCTGAATGGCGCTCCCGCCAGGATTACCAAGCGGATCGTGGAGGATCTGGACAATGCCTACTGGCCAACCAAGATGATCGTCCCCTCCACGGAGATCGTTCATGACCGGGCCAATCTGGAGGTATTCCGTGGCTGTATCCGGGGCTGCCGCTTCTGTCAGGCGGGCTTCAGCTGCCGGCCTGTGCGCAAGAAGAGCCCCGAGGTCCTTTACCGCCAGGCTGTGGAGATCATGGAGGATTCCGGCAACAATGAAATCACGCTGTCCAGCCTGTCTACCTCGGACTACCGGGGCTTGAAGGAGCTGACGGATCAGATGATTCCTTACTGCGAGCAGCACCGCATCAATCTGTCCGTACCCTCCCTGAGAGCGGACAATTTCTCCCGGGAACTGATGGAAAAGCTTCAGACCGTCCGTAAGAGCGGCCTGACCTTTGCCCCGGAAGCTGGCACCCAGCGGCTGAGAGATGTAATCAACAAAAACCTGACGGAAGAAGAGATTCTGACCACCTGCGCCAACGCCTTTGCCGGCGGCTGGAATAACGTCAAGCTCTATTTCATGCTGGGTCTGCCCACAGAGACCGATGAGGACGTGCTTGGCATTGCGGATCTGGCGTACAAGGTCATCAAGACCTGGAAGGAGCATGCCACCAATAAGAAGCGGGGCGTCCGGATCCATGTGGCTACCGCCTACTTCGTGCCCAAGCCCCATACTCCCTTCCAGTGGGAGCAGCAGATCACCCCGGATGAATATCTGCGCCGGTGCCGTCTCCTGAAGAGCCATTTCTATTCCAAGTCCATTGAGTACAACTACCATGCCCCCGATCTGAGCCGCCTGGAGGCTATTTTTGCCCGGGGCGACCGTCGTCTGGGCCCCGTTCTGGAAGAGGCAACGCTCCACGGTGCCAGACTGGACGGCTGGGATGAGTACTTCAATTACTCCATCTGGTTCGACGCCATCAACAAATGCGGCATCGATCCCGATTTCTACACCACCCGCGGCTACGGCGAGGAGGAGATCCTGCCCTGGGACATCATTGATGTGGGTGTCAGCAAGAAGTTTCTGCTGCGGGAGCGGCACCGGGCCCAGGAGGGTATCATTACCCCCGACTGCCGTCACGGCTGTGCTGGCTGCGGCGCCAATTGCCTGCTGAAGGAGGTGGAATGCGATGCCTAGATTGCTGTTTGAAAAGAAGGGAAATGCCGTCTGGATCTCACATCTGGATTTGATGCGGCTGTTCCAGCGCGCCTTCAAGCGGGCGGGGTTACCCCTGACCCATGGACAGGGCTACAATCCCCGTCCCCAGGTCTCCATTGCGTTGCCCCTGAGCGTGGGCATTGAGAGCAGCTGTGAGCTGCTGGATTTCGATCTGGACGGAGCAAGTGTTCCCGCAGAAGAGATGAAAGAGCGGCTGAACCGGGCGCTGGTGGAGGGCGTGAAGGTTTTGGAAGTCTATGACGAGGGACGGAAGATCAAGCATCTTTCGCTGCTGGAATGTACCGTTGCGCTGGAATACGACACAGGCGTCCCCGCAGAGGCGGTTTCCGGGCTGCGGGAGCTTTTTGGCAGGGAAGAGGTCCTGATGGAGAAAAAGACCAAGTCCGGTGACATCCAGAATCAAAACATCGTCTCCATGATCCGAAGGATGTCAGTTTCTCAGAAGGATGAGAATGCTTTGGAGCTTCGTGCGCTGATCTGCTGTCAGAATCCTACCCTGAATCCCATGCAGATGGCTGCTGCCATTGAGAAGTATTTGCCGGATCTGAAACCTGATTTTGCCAAGTGCGCCAGGCTTGAGATTTACGATAACGATGAAACGATTTTCAGATAAAGGAGAATAAATCCATGAGCGAAGAACTGTTTTATGAGCTGGAAGAGTGCCCCTGCTGCCGCGGCGGCGGTATGCTGATCCACGAGGGCGGCTGGAATGTTCAGGTTGAGTGTGGCATCTGCGGCGCTCACACCGTCTATCTGGAGTACGAAAACGAGAAGGAAAAGCGGGAAGCCGAGGAGGGGGTCATCCGGCTGTGGAACATCGGCAAGGTCATCAGACAGGATCCCGGTGAATAAGGAAATGACGCTGGACGACTGCATCGAACGACTCCACCAGTTGGCTCCCGGCTCTATCGGGGATCTGATGAACTTTTGGGTGGTATCCGAAGACCGGGAGAGGGGAGAATATACGCTCCGGTGCAAGACTTTTGACTGGATGCGCAACACCGGCGGGTCACTTCACGGCGGCATGGGCGCGGCGATTCTGGATCAGGCTATGGGCTATGTGGCGTACAGCTATATTCCCGGACCCGGAAAGAATCTGACGGTCCAGATGCAGCAGAGTTTTTACCGTCCCTTGATTCCCGGAGAGGATGTAATCGTCCGGGTGCGGGTGATCAGCGCAGGAAGAACGCTTATCAGCATGACGGCGGAAGCTTCCCGGGCATCTGATCCGAATCAGATCTGCATTTCCGGCTCCGGAACGTCGTATTTCAAGCTGGAAAAATAATTTTTGTAAAAATGAAAAATAATGCTTGCATTTTCTGACAAGATGTGCTAATATATCTGAGTCGTCAAGAGACGCAAGCATATTTCCGGGTTTGGCGAAGTTTGGTATCGCGCTTGAATGGGGTTCAAGAGGCCGCTGGTTCGAATCCAGTAACTCGGACCAATAAAACCGAAGTAACATCAGTTACTTCGGTTTTATTATTTTCTGTGCTGTAGTCGAACCAGCGGCCTCTTGTATTTCAATTGCCGCCATGGGATAGCGGCGCGCAGCGCAGCTATCCCACTGGTTCGAATCCAGTAACTCGGACCGAATACTGGGAAGTTCCATTTGGAACTTCCCAGTAGTATCTTAGGAATCAAAATCGAGGCACTTCCTGAATAGTCAGACAAAAAACTCAGCCATCCATCCGGATGGCTGAGTTCGTTTTATGTATCAAGATAATCAGCAGTAAGTCTTGACAGCCTTATTGATCATGGCGACGCACTCGTCAACGATGGCGTAGTCAGCCTCGATCAGCTCAGCCAGGGGAGCGCGGACACTGCCGCAGTCGGGACCGCCGTTGCGGCGCAGGATCTCTTTGATGACGCCGTACATATTGCCGTGGGTGGAGCACATCTTGTAGATGATGCGGCAGCACTCGTTCTGGATTTCCAGAGCCTTGGCCAGCTCGCCTGCCTTGACACAGCGGTACAGTTCGACGTACAGTTCGGGCATTGCACCGTAGGTGCCGCCGATGCCGCCGGTGGCGCCCATGACCAGACCGGAGATCAGCTGCTCATCGGGACCGTTGAAGACGATGGCACCCTCGTCACGCCACATCTGGATATCCTGAGTGGGCATGGAGGAGTTCTTGACGCCAATGACCTTGGGGTTCTTCAGCATTTCCTTCAGCAGAGGCACGGACAGGGAAACACCAGCCAGCTGGGGAATATTATAGATGATGAAATCGGTGTTGGGAGCGGCTGCGCTCATATCATTCCAGTACTTGGCAATGGCATGGGGGGGCAGCTTGAAGTAGATGGGAGGAATAGAAGCGATGGCGTCAACACCCAGGGATTCCGCGTGGGCAGCCAGCTCCTGAGAATCAGCGGTGTTGTTGCAGGCAATGTGAGCGATAACAGTCAGCTTGCCCTTGGCGACCTTCATAACCTCTTCCAGAACGACCTTGCGCTCTTCCTTGCTCTGGTAGATGCATTCGCCGGAGGAACCGCCGACATACAGACCCTGAACGCCCTTGTCGATGTAGTACTGAGTCAGCTCGCGGACAGCTGCGGGATTGACCTTGCCCTCTGCGTCGTAGCAGGCATAAAATGCAGGGATAATGCCCTCATACTTCTTGGTATCAACCATTTTAATTACCTCTTTCTGATTAAATGTAGTTAAACTGTGAAATAGATAACTGCTTATGAAAATAATACCACATCATATGTCAGAACGCAAGTGACGAAGCGCTTCGTGCAGTATGGCAAAATCAACAAGATTTTTTAAAAATCTTTTTCATTTTGATCTTAAAATGTTTTCTATTGCCAAAAACAGGGGGCGTCTGCTGGTGAACGGAGGGAAAAATGGATTGTAGTGCAACGGAAATAATTTGTTGTTGGAGGTTGATGTCAGCGGGGAGAAAATAAATTTGAAAAAAGTAAAAATAATACTTGATTTTTTTGAAACAGTATGCTAATATATCTGAGCAGTCGAGAGACGCAGATATATTTCCGGGTTTGGCGAAGTTTGGTATCGCGCTTGAATGGGGTTCAAGAGGCCGCTGGTTCGAATCCAGTAACTCGGACCAAGAAAACCGAAGTAACATTTGTTACTTCGGTTTTCTTATTTTCTGGGCTGCAGTCGGACCAGCGGCCTCTTGTAGTTCAATTGCCGCTATGGGATAGCAGCGATCCCACTGGTTCGAATCCGGTAACTCGATGCCCAGTAGAGGGTATCGATCATGGAGTCTGAAACTCGGCACCCCAAGCGGGGGGAGTACAACAAGGAAAACGGGAAGCTCCATTTGCAACTCCCTGTAATTCTTAGCCCTGTTGAATTTCCCGCACAACAAATCCCAGCTTCTCCACGGTCTGGGTCAGCACGGCATCGGAAACCTCGCTGCTGTAAGATACCGTTGCAGTGTTTTTCCGAAGATTCACTTTGCATACAACGCCATCCAGATTGTTCACGGCGTGTTCAACCCGGTTCCGGCAGTTTTCGCAGTGCATGCCTTCAATGACCAGAACCTTTTCGCCCAGCTTAGGCGATTTCAGCTTCTTTTTGGAGCGAACAGCCGTGCCCTTGCTTCCGCAGCATCCTCCGCCTTTGAAATGCTTTACAGCCCGCACTGCGGCAATAATGATCACGGCGATCAGAACAATTGTAATAATTGTATTTTCCACAATATGACTTCCTTTCAGTTAGTTGATGCTAACATCATATTATCATGAGAATCAAAGAAATGCAAGTGCGCCTTGACGATTTAACATTCATTTGCTACAATCACTCAAAAAACAGGTGGGAGGATGGAAAATGGCACTCTATAAAAATGAAATTCCGATTCTGGAATACGACGATGCCCCCAAAGCAGTGATTATGCCCAACAGGAATGAAGGCTATCGCTTCCCGGAGTATGCTGTTTTTCCTTTCCTGGGGGAAGTGGTGGACCGGTTTGCAGCGGAGAATCGTTGCCCGGTGATCGGCGAATTTGTCAGTGCCACAAAGGTTTTTCCCATCTACCAAGTGCGGTACCGGGACGTGGAGATTTGTATGTGTCAGGCGCCGGTGGGGGCTGCCGCTGCGGCGCAGCTGCTGGACTGGCTCATTGGCTGCGGGGTGCGAAAGATCATTTCCGCAGGATCCTGCGGTGTCCTGGTGCCCATGGATGAAAATTCGTTTCTGATCCCCACGGAAGCCCTCCGGGACGAAGGAACATCCTATCATTATCTGCCGCCCTCAAGAACCATTTCAGCGGATCCGCAGGGAGTTGCTGCCCTGGAGCGTTCCTTCCGAAAAAAGGGGATTCCCTATACCAAATGCAAAACCTGGTCCACTGACGGCTTTTTCCGGGAGACAAAGGAAATGGTGGAATACCGGAGGGAGGAGGGCTGCGCTGTGGTTGAAATGGAATGTTCGGCCCTGATGGCCTGCGCCAGGTTCCGGGGTGTGAAATTTGGCCAGTTTTTGTACACCGCGGACAGTCTTTCCAATCTGGATGCACATGAGGACCGGGGGTGGGGAAGCGCCTCTGTGGAGAAGGCGCTGCTGCTCTGTCTTGAGGCAGTCACAGAGCTGTAAAATGATTCAAAAAAGATGAAATTTCCGTAAAATATTCCTTGACTTTGGACGCTGTGTATGGTAAACTAAATCGGTCTGAAATCAAGGTGAGTCCTCTGCACGGAAGAACCGATGCATGAACGCCTAATATCTTTTAGGAGGACATTATAATGGATTTAGTTAAGGCTCTGAACAGCCAGTACATGAAGGAAGAGCTGCCCGAGGTTAAGGTTGGCGACACCGTTCGTGTTCACGTGCGCATCAAGGAAGGCTCTCGCGAGCGTATCCAGGTTTTCGAAGGCACCGTCATTGCTCGTAAGCACGGCGGCATCGCTGAGACCATCACTGTCCGTCGTATTTCCTACGGCGTCGGCTGCGAGAAGGTTTTCCCCCTGCATTCTCCCAACGTTGCTATGATCGAGACCGTCCGCAAGGGCAAGGTCCGTCGTGCAAAGCTGTACTACCTGCGCTCCCGCTTCGGCAAGGCTGCAAAGGTCAAGGAGAGAGTCTGATTCTCAAGCAAATGGAAAAAGAGAGCTTCGGCTCTCTTTTTTTATTGCCATTTTTAAGATTCTGTGAAAAACGAAAATTACCACTTTTCAGATTGGAAAGTTTTGTGTATAATTAAACTCGATATACTATCGCAGGGAGGATGAACCATGGCAAAGAATCCTGAAACGGAAGAAACAGAAATTTCCTGGAAAAAAAGCCTTGTGCTGTATCTGCACGATTGGATATATATGCTTGCAGTGATCATCATTTTGCTGCTGCTGTTTTTCAGAGTGGTGGTGGTCTCCGGACCGTCCATGTACAGCACTCTATGGGACGGCGACTGGTTGCTTCTGGTGAGCAATATGTTTTATCAGGAGCCGGAAATCGGTGACATCATTGTAGCCTGCCAGGATACTTACAACGACGGAGAAGCCATCGTCAAGCGGGTCATCGCCAAAGAGGGCCAGCAGGTAGATATTGATTTCGCGGAAGGTATCGTCTATGTGGACGGCGTTGCGCTGGAAGAGGACTATATCTATACACCCACCAATATGGCAGAGGGAATGATCTTCCCCCTGGAGGTTGATGAGGGCTGCATTTTTGTTCTGGGCGATAATCGGAACAAATCCAAGGACAGCCGCAGTATGGAGATCGGTTTGATCGACAAGAGAGAGGTGCTGGGCAAGGCAGTTTTTCTGATGTTCCCCGGAAAAGATGAGTTTACAGAAGAACGTCTGTTCAGCAGAATTGGAGTACTAAACTAATGGAACAAGATAAGATGAATATTCAGTGGTATCCTGGTCACATGACCAAGACACGCCGCCAGATCGAAGCGGATCTGAAGCAGGTGGACGCGGTCTGCGAGATTGTGGATGCCAGAATCCCTGTGTCCTCCCGGAATCCGGACATTGATTCCATCTGTGGCAGTAAGCCCAGAGTGATTGTCCTGAACCGGATGGACCTGGCGGATCCCAATGCTACCAGGCAGTGGGCCGCCTACTTTAAAAGCAAGGGTATGACGGTGGTCTGCACCGACTGTAAAAGCAGAAAGGGCATTGCGGATTTCAATCCCGCCGTCCGTGCTGCCTGTAAGGAAAAAATCCAGCGGGATCAGGCACGGGGCATGAACCGTCCCGTGCGGCTGATGGTGGTGGGCATTCCCAATGTGGGCAAATCCACCCTCATCAACCAGGTTTCCGGCCGCAAGGGCGCCAAGGCGGAGAATCGTCCCGGCGTCACCCGGGGCAAGCAGTGGGTGACGGTGGATGCGGGCTTGCAGCTGCTGGATACCCCCGGCATTCTGTGGCCCAAGTTTGAAGATCCTGAAGTGGGTCTGATGCTGGCCTATACCGGCGCTGTCAAGGAAGGCGTCATCGATCTGGAAGAGCTGGCCTGCCGTTTGATGCAGCTGCTGTGGCAGCGTTATCCCCAGGCCATCCGGGAGCGCTACGGCATCGAAGAACCGGAGGAGTCCACGGGCTTCCTGGGCTACGATCTGCTGATTGAGGCCGGCCGAAAGCGGGGCTACCTGATGGCCCGGGGCGAGATCAACACCGAACGAATGGCCAAGGTGCTTGTGGATGAATACCGCAGCGGCAAGCTTGGCAAATTCACGCTGGAAGTGCCGGAGGTGGAAGCATGAGTGATATTACCATGTGGGAAATCGAAGAGGAATTCCGCGCCAAGGGTTACAATGCCATCTGCGGTGTGGACGAAGCGGGCCGCGGCCCCCTGGCAGGTCCCGTCTGCGCCGCAGCGGTGATCCTGCCTGCGGGTGAGCAGCTGCCCGGTCTGAACGACTCCAAGAAGCTTACCGACAAGAAGAGAAGAGAGCTTTTCCCTATTATTAAGGAAAAGGCCATTGCCTGGGGCATTGGCTTTGCCACCCATCAGGAGATCGACGAGATCAACATCCTTCAGGCAACCTACCTTGCCATGGAGCGGGCCCTGGAGCAGCTTTCCGTGAAGCCCGACCTGGCGCTGATCGACGGTAACCGGGCAAAGGATTTCGGCATCCCGGTTCAGACAGTGGTCAAGGGCGACAGCCTCAGCGCCAATATCGCCGCAGCTTCCATTCTGGCAAAGGTCACCCGTGATGATCTGATGCTGGAGATGGCTAAGGAATACCCCGGCTACGGCTTTGAGGTACATAAGGGCTACGGCACCAAGGCCCATTACGAGGCCCTGCGGGCCCAGGGCCTCTGCGCCATCCACCGCATGACCTTCCTGAAGAAATTCTATGGGGAGAAATAATCTGGCAGGCGCCTGGGGAGAAGCCCTGGCGGCAGAATATCTGAGAAAAAAGCATTATAAAATCGTCGCTGCCGGCTATCACTGCCGCTTCGGCGAGATTGACCTGATCGTACAGGATCGCAAATTTCTGGTTTTCGTGGAGGTAAAGCTCCGCAAATCCGCGAAATTTGCCCAGGCTCTGGAATATGTGGACCGGCGGAAGCAGGATAAGATCCGCATCACCGCCTCCATGTACCTGTCACAGAACCCCACGGCGCTGCAGCCTCGGTTTGACGTGATCGAAATCTACGCCCCCGAGGGTACGGTCACCAAGCGCCCCGAAATCTATCATTTGGAGGATGCATTCCAATGAAATTTCCTGTATTAGACCTGCACTGCGATACGGCTCTGGCCATGCTGAGCTTTAACCGCCAGCCGGGCAGCCAGCTGCGCAGCAACAAGCTCCACATTGACCTGGAACGGGCATCCACTCTGGATGGCTACTGCCAGTGTTTTGCATGCTTTACCACCCCGCAGATGCTTCAGTGGTATCACAAGCCTCCCGTTGAAATCTTCGAGCGGGAAATGGCGGTCATTATGAACGAGGTGGAGCGCAACTGCGATAAGATCGCCTTTGCCTACAATGCCTCCGATATCCGTCAGAATCAGGAAAAGGGTCTCATGTCCGCTTTCCTGACCCTGGAGGGTACCGCCGGTTTCGGCTTTGACCCTGAACTGCTGGGGGACATGCACCAGGCAGGCTTTCGGATTACCAGCCTGGGCTGGAACGAAAAGAATGATCTGACCGGTTCCCATCAGACCGGAGGCGGTCTGACAGATCAGGGACGGGTCTATGTCCGGGAAGCCCAGCGGCTGGGCATGATCGTGGATGTAAGTCACATCAGCGACGAGGCCTTCTGGGATATCATGGACATCACCGAGGCCCCTGTCATCGCCACCCATTCCAACAGCCGCGCTGTCTTCGGCGAGAGCCGGAATCTGACGGACGACATGTTCCGCGAAATCATGAAGACCGGCGGTGTGGCTGGTCTGAACCTCTACACCGGCTTCATCGGTGAGCACGCAGACGTGGATAAGGCCTGCGATCATATTTTTCATTTCCTGGAGTTGGATCCCGACGGAACCCACATCGCCCTGGGCGGTGACCTGGACGGCTGCGAAAGTCTGCCGGAGGGCATTGACGGTATCCAGGATTATCCCAGGATCGT
This sequence comes from Oscillospiraceae bacterium, assembly GCA_017622295.1. GTDB lineage: Bacteria > Bacillota > Clostridia > Oscillospirales > Oscillospiraceae > Faecousia. The sequence continues at coordinate 37,304 of JAGARK010000040.1, read as the reverse complement.
CCGGCGTCTGCTGGAGCGTGGCCTGGATGAGAAGACTGTTTATAACATTTTCTGGAACAACGCTCTGGGAGTGATCGAAAAGTGCTGTATGTAACCACCAGAATTTCCGATGATGCCTTTACGGCCCACCGGGTGCTGACAGAGGACCGGGGACCGGAGGGAGGACTCTATGTCCCCATGCGTGACCCGCTGTACACCCGGCAGCAGATTCTGGCTCTGGGCGAAAAAACCTTCTCCGAGAATGTGGCAGATGTGATGAACCTTCTGTTTCAAACGGATCTGGACGGTTGGGCGGTGGAGTTTGCCATCGGCAGATATCCGCTGCGCATGGCGGCGATCAGCGCAAAGGTGGCGGTTGCAGAGCTCTGGCACAATCCACAGTGGCAGTTTGAGCGGCTGGCGCGGAATCTTTCCAGGCTGGTACTGAAGTCCGATGAAGATATTTCTTCCTCCTGCTGGATGCTGATCGGCGCCCGGATCGCCATGCTCTTCGGCGCGTATGGGGAACTGGTCCATGCCGGTCAGCTGGAAGCCGGCGGCACATTGGATGTGGTGGTTCCGAGCTTTGATCTATCACCGGCTATGGCAGCCTGGTTTGCCCGCCGCTGGGGTCTGCCCATCGGAAACATCGTGGTGTGCTGCAATGAAAACAACCAGCTCTGGGGGCTGCTGCGCCATGGTCAGCTGCGCACCGATGCGGTGGCAATCCGCACTGGTCTGGGGAAATGTGACCATGCCGTTCCGCCGGACCTGGAGCGGCTGGTGTACTGCACCCTTGGCGCCGCAGAGGCGAAGCGCTACTGTGAGATCTGCCGCAAGGGCGGCAGCTATATTCTCCAGGATGCTCAGCTCGACCGTCTGCGGCAGGGAATCTGGGTCAGTGTTGTCAGCCAGCACCGGACGGAGGCCATGATCAGCGGCATTTACAAGAGCAGCGGCTACATTGCCGAGCCTTATACGGCGCTCTGTTACAGCGGTTTGATGGATTACCGGGCCCAGACAGGGGAGAGCAGGCCTGCTCTGATCCTGTCCGAGGAGAGTCCGGCATTTTATCTGGACATGGTTTCCGGCTGCCTGGGCATTCCACGGAAGGTACTGAAAGAACGGATCGACAGATCGTAATACTATTTCTTGATTAAATGGTTTAATACCATTTTATCGTATGATTGACATCATACGCCGCCAAGGGCGCCAAGAAATGTATTGACGTCGTTTTGGGCGGCAAAAGCCGCAGGCCGCTTAACGCGGCCTGAAAAAACGGTTTCAAACCGTTTAATAAAAACTAGTATAAGGAGGAAGTTAATGGCATTATACGCGATCGGAGATCTTCACCTGTGCCTGGGAGCTCCGAAGCCCATGGATATTTTCGGTGGTGCCTGGGTGGGCTATATGGACAAGCTGAAAGATGGGCTCTCCGTTATCGGGCCGGAGGATACCACGGTGCTGCTGGGCGATCTGAGCTGGGCGCTGGATCTGACTTCCTCCCGGGCAGACTTCGCCTGGATCAACGAGATCCCCGGCAGAAAGATTATTTTAAAAGGCAACCATGATTACTGGTGGAGCACTGTTGCAAAATTTGATAAATTCTGCGCGCAGAATGAATTTCGCGACATGTTTATACTGAACAACAACCATTTTGAGTACAACGGCTGGGCCATCTGCGGTACCCGGGGCTGGTTTTTCGAGGAAGAACGCCACGGCGCCCATGACGAAAAGGTCTTCAAGCGGGAGCTGATCCGGCTTGAGGCATCCCTGAAGTCAGCAGGGGATCTGCCCAAGATGGTGTTCCTGCACTATCCGCCCCGGTACAAAGGCTATGAATGTAGGGAGATTCTGGATCTTCTGCAAAAATATGAGGTTCGCCGCTGTTACTACGGCCACCTCCACGGCGGCAGCCACAGCCTGGCAATGGAAGGCCTGTGGGACGGAGTGGAATTCCGTCTTGCAGCCGCCGATTACATCGGATTTAAGCCTCTGACAGTAATTTTATAAAGAATTTTAGAAAAAACAGTGGACAATCTGGCATTTCTCTGATAGAATGTTACGGTTGCAAAATATATATAAAATGGTTCCCCTGTGGGAATCAGTTTCAGGAGGATTATTAACCATGAATGTCAAGAGCATTGAAAAGAACGGCAATCAGGCTACTGTCGTCGTTGAGATCGACGCCGAGCTGATGGAGAAGGGCATCAACGCCGCTTATCTGAAGCAGCGCAAGAGCATCCAGATCCCCGGCTTCCGCCGCGGCAAGGCTCCCCGCAAGATGATCGAGGCTATGTACGGCAAGCATGTTTTCGTCGAGGACGGTCTGGAAGAGGTCTTCGGCGAGGTTTACACCTTTGCTGTTGCTGATATCAAGGCCATCGGCCGCCCCAACCTGACCAACCTGGAAGTTGGCGATGACAACTCCTGCACCCTGACCTTCACCACCGACGTTTATCCCGAGGTCACCCTGGGCCAGTACAAGGGTCTGGAAGTCGAGCAGGCTCCTGTTGAGGTTTCCGACGCTCAGGTCGAGGCCGAGCTGAACCGCATGGCTCAGAACGTTGCTTCCACCGAGATCGTTGAGAAGGCTGCTGAGCTGGGCGACACCGCCAACATCGACTTCGAAGGCTTCCTGGACGGCGTTGCATTCGATGGCGGCAAGGGCGAAGCTTTTGATCTGAAGCTGGGCTCCGGCTCCTTCATCCCCGGTTTTGAAGAGCAGGTCGTCGGTATGACTGCAGGCGAGGAGAAGGACCTGGACGTCACTTTCCCCGCTGACTATCACGCTGAAAACCTGGCAGGCAAGGCAGTTGTTTTCCATGTCAAGCTGAACAAGGTCACCGTGACCACCGTTCCCGCCATCGACGACGAGTTCGCCAAGGACGTCTCCGAGTTCGAGTCCCTGGAAGAGCTGAAGAACGACATCCGCGCCAAGGCTCTGGAATCCGCTGAGAAGCAGGCTAAGGCTGCGTTCGAGGATGCCGCTGTTGAGAAGGCTGCAGCCAACACCACCGTCGATATGCCCGCTGCCCTGATCGAGGCTGAGCTGGACAACCAGATGGAGCGTTTCGGCTACCAGCTGCAGATGAGTGGCTACTCCATGGAAGCTTACGCAAAGATGATGGGCGGCGACGTCTCCACCATGCGCAACGCTTTCCGTCCCCAGGCTGAGAAGCAGGCCAAGGTCAACGTGACCCTGGAAGCCATCATCGCCGCTGAGGGCATCGAGGTCACCGAGGACGACATGAACGCTGAGTACGAGTCCCTGGCCAAGCAGTACGAGCTGGAGCTGGACAAGATCAAGTCCATGATCCCCGCTGAGGAGCTGAAGGCTTCCATCGAGAACCGCAAGGCTGTCAAGGTCATCACCGAGTCCGCTGTTGCTGTTGCTCCCAAGGCTGAGTAATTCATTTTGCAATCTGTCACATTGCGGGCTCTGCCCGCAATGTGATCTAACATACTCACGGCGAGGAATAACCTTCCTCTGAAATGGTTAGAATGTTTCAAGCCCTTAAGGAAACGCTGATCAAATCGTCTGCAACGGCTGTCGGATCTTCCGGCCCAACTCTGCAGTTTGGACCGAAATCTCTCGCCATCCGTTCTTGTCGATTTGACCCTTGTTTCCCATTCCTGAAAGGAGACATCACCATGAGTTTCGTACCCTATGTTGTTGAGCAGACCAGCCGCGGTGAGCGCAGCTTCGATATTTTCTCCCGTCTGCTGAACGACCGTATCATTTTCCTGTCCGAGGAAGTCAACGACACCACCGCATCATTAGTGGTTGCCCAGCTGCTGTACCTGGAGGCCCAGGACCCGGATAAGGATATCCAGTTTTACATCAATAGCCCCGGCGGCTCCGTTACCGCAGGTATGGCCATTTACGACACTATGAAGTACATCAAGTGCGATGTGGCTACCATCTGTGTCGGCATGGCTGCCTCTATGGGCGCCTTCCTGCTGAGCGCCGGCACCAAGGGCAAGCGTTTGGCACTGCCCAACGCCGAGATCATGATCCACCAGCCCTCTGCCGGTACCCAGGGTCAGATCACCGACATGGCCATCCACATGAAGCGTCTGCAGACCATCAAGGAGCGCATGAACCGCATTCTGGCCGAAAACTGCGGAAAGCCGGTTGAGGTTGTCGCCGATGCCTGTGAGCGTGATAATTTCATGACCGCCGAAGAGGCACTGGCTTTCGGCCTTGTTGACCGGGTGCTTGATCATCACTAATTAGAAAGGCGACCTGAGTGCATGGCAAGAAATAATGAGCAGCCCATTCGCTGCAGCTTCTGCGGCAAGCGGGAGAGCCAGGCGTCCCGGCTGATTGCCGGACCCGGCGTTTATATCTGCAGCGACTGTGTTCAGGCTTGCAGTGAACTGCTCCGTGACGAGATCGTTTATGACGAAAACGGCAACCTCCGCGCTCCGGAGAGTCTGCCTACTCCCATGGAGATCAAGTCCTTTATGGACCAGTATATCATCGGTCAGGACGAAGCAAAGGTTGCGCTGAGTGTGGCTGTTTACAACCACTATAAGCGCATCTATTTCGGCTCTGACTCCGATGTGGAGCTGCAGAAGAGCAACATTCTTCTCATTGGACCCACCGGCTGCGGCAAGACCCTCTTCGCCCAGACTCTGGCCAAGATCCTGAATGTTCCTTTTGCGATTGCTGACGCCACCACGCTGACCGAGGCCGGTTACGTTGGCGACGATGTGGAGAATATTCTCCTGCGTCTGCTGCAGGCTGCTGAGTTCGATGTGGAGCTGGCGCAGCGGGGCATCATCTATATCGATGAGATGGATAAGATTGCCCGCAAGAGCGAAAATACCTCCATCACCCGTGACGTTTCCGGTGAAGGTGTCCAGCAGGCTCTGCTGAAGATCCTGGAAGGCACCGTTGCGAACGTTCCCCCTCAGGGCGGACGCAAGCATCCCCAGCAGGAAATGATCCAGGTGGACACCACCAATATTCTCTTCATCTGCGGCGGCGCCTTTGATGGTCTGGATAAGGTCATCGAGAAGCGCACCGATCGCAGCGCCATCGGCTTTGATGCCCCGGTCGAGAGCAAGAAAAAGCGCGACGTGGGTAAGCTGCTGGCTCAGGTGGAGCCCGACGATCTGCTGAAGTTCGGCATCATTCCCGAGCTGGTGGGCCGTATGCCGGTGATCACCTGCCTGAAGAGCCTGGACAAGGACGATCTGATCCGGATTCTGGTGGAGCCCAAGAATGCCCTGGCAAAGCAGTATAAGAAGCTGGTTGGCCTGGACAATGTGGAGCTGGAGCTGCATCCCGCTGCTCTGGAGCTGATCGCTCAGAAGGCCGTTGACCGCCAGATCGGCGCAAGAGGTCTGCGGTCCATCATGGAGTCCATCATGATGAAGATCATGTTCAAGATCCCTTCCGATCTTTCCATCCGGAAGGTCATCATCACCCCGGACTGTGTTCTGGGCGGTGAACCTGACATCATTCGTGATGCAGCAAACCCCAGAGAAAAGCTGGGTTCCAGAAAATAATCTTTTCAGAAGGGGGTAGTTTTGCTACCCCTTTTTTGTTATTTTAAGGAGGGAGATTCCCTTGAGTGAACAAATCGTTTCCGGTAAGCTCCCGGTTCTGGCGCTCCGGGGCCTGGCTGTTTTCCCTGACCAGACCGTCCATTTTGACGTAGGTCGGAAGAAGTCCATCCTGGCGTTGGACGAGGCCATGAAAAAGGACCAGACCATTCTGCTGATTCCTCAGAAGGATCTGCTGGAGAATGATCCCGGTCTCGACGGTCTGTATCCCATAGGCGTTGTTGCCCAAATCAAGCAGGTGCTCAAGGCCCAGGGAGAGAATCTGCGGGTTCTGGTCACGGGATTGTGCCGCGCAAGGATTCAGGAGCTGTACCAGACGGAACCTTATCTGTATGGCTTCGTGGAGGCGGTTCCCGAAATGGATATTGCCGATACCGTCCGGGCCCGTGCACTGCGCCGGGAGGCCAATGCCCTCTACGCAGGCTACATGGATCTGGCGGAACATCCGGTACAGACCATCCAGCTGCGGATGCTGGCCTCGGAGAATTCAGGCTTTATCGCCGACTCCATTGCTCAGAATTCCGGCATTGAATTTACCGACAAGGCCAGAATGCTCTGCCAGCTGCATCCTGTCCGCCGCCTGGAGATGGCAGTGAAGCTGCTGCGCCAGGAAGTGGAAATGCTGAAGCTGGAAGCAGAGATTCAGGAAAAAACCAAGGCAAACATCGACCAGAACCAGAAGGACTACTATCTGCGTGAGCAGATCAAGGTTCTCCGGGACGAGCTGGGCGAAGGTGACGACGAAAATGAGTTTGCCGAATATGAAAAGCAGATTCTCCTGCTGAACCTGCCGGAGGACTCCGAGAAAAAGCTGCTGAAGGATCTGAGCCGGCTGAAGAAGCAGCCCTTCGGTTCCTCTGAAGCTGCCGTTCTGCGCAATTACCTGGACACCGTCCTGGAGCTGCCCTGGAACGTGAAAACCAAAGAACGCATTGATGTGACCGCTGCCCGGAAAATCCTGGAGCATGACCACTACGGTCTTGAGAAGGTCAAGGAGCGTATCCTGGAGACCATTGCGGTCCGGAAGATGGCGCCCAATATGCCCCCGCAGATCATCTGTCTGGTGGGTCCTCCCGGTGTGGGTAAGACTTCCATTGCTTACTCCATTGCCCGGAGCCTGAACCGGAAAATGGCCCGGATTTCTCTCGGCGGCGTCCATGACGAGGCAGATATCCGGGGCCACCGGAAGACCTATGTCGGTGCCATGCCCGGCCGCATCATCGCCGGCATGATCCAGGCAGGTTCTTCTAACCCTGTGCTGCTGCTGGATGAGATCGACAAGCTGGGCCGTGACCACCGTGGTGATCCCAGCGCTGCGCTGCTGGAGGTGCTGGACGGCGAGCAGAACGGAACCTACCGGGATCATTTCCTGGAGATTCCCTATGACCTGTCCGACTGCGTCTTCATTACCACTGCCAACACCCTCGATACGGTGCCGAGGCCCTTGCTGGACCGTATGGAGGTCATTGAGCTGGGCTCTTACACCGACGAAGAGAAGCTGATGATCGCAAAGAATCATCTGATCCCCAAGCAGATGGAAAAGCACGGCCTGAAGAAGACCCAGCTGCGCATCACCGACGACGCCATCCGGGAGATCGTCACCTGCTACACCAGAGAATCCGGTGTCAGAAAGCTGGAACGGTGCTTTGCGGAAATCTGCCGCAAGGCGGACATGGAGGTTCTGGAGCAGGAGAAGCCCAAGCGGATCACCGTCACCGGCTCCAATGTTGAAAAGTTCCTGGGTATCCGTAAGTTCCTGCCGGACCGTCTGCCCTGCAACGATCAGGTGGGTCTGGTTACCGGCCTAGCCTGGACCTCCGTGGGCGGTGAGACTCTGGAAGTGGAGGTCAATGTGATGGATGGCTCCGGCAAGCTGGAGCTCACCGGCAATCTGGGCGATGTGATGAAGGAATCAGCCCACGCTGCCCTGAGCTATATCCGCGCTAACGCTGAAAAGCTGGGTGTTCCCACTGATTTCTACAAGACCAAGGACATCCATGTCCATTTCCCCGAGGGTGCGGTGCCCAAGGACGGCCCCAGTGCCGGTGTAACCGTCTGTACCGCCATGGTTTCCGCCCTGACCGGTGCTACTGTTCGTCGGGATGTGGCTATGACCGGAGAGATTTCCCTGCGGGGCCGGGTGATGGCCATTGGCGGTCTGAAGGAGAAGACCATGGCGGCTCTGCGTCACGGTATCTCCACCGTTATCATTCCCAGGGACAATGAGCGGGATCTGGCCGAGATCGATCAGACCGTCCGCAAGCAGCTGAACTTTGTGGTGGCAGCCACCGTGGATACGGTTCTGGAAACGGCCCTGAACCGAAAGCCTGAGATGGGTGTGACGATCCTGTCCGACATTCCCGAAGATGTGAAGACCAAGGCCCGCAAGCCCGGTATTCGCCAGTAAGATAGAGGTAAAGAATGAATTTTCAGAATGTTGAATTTTTGATTTCGGCAGCATCCAACAAGGATTTCCCAAAGAACCGGCTGCCGGAGATTGCCTTTGCGGGCAAATCCAATGTGGGCAAGTCCTCCGTCATCAACCGGATCCTGAACCGGAAGAATTTCGCCCGCGTGGGTGAAAAGCCTGGTAAGACCATCCATGTCAACTACTTCACCATCGATCGCAAGTGCTACTTCGTAGACCTGCCCGGTTATGGCTTTGCAAAGGTTTCCGCCAGCGAAAAGGCCCGCTGGAGCAAGCTGATGGAGGATTATTTCGCCGCCGGCCGCATCGACCTGGGCGTGCTGATCGTGGACTATCGCCATCCGCCCACGCTCAATGACATCACCATGGCCCGTTGGTTCCTGGACAGCGGATGTCCCTTTGTGGTGGTTGCCAACAAGATGGACAAGCTGAAAAAGAGCGAGCTGGAGCCTAATCTCGTGACCATCCGGGAGGATCTGGAGCTGCCCGAAAACTGCCCCATCATTCCGTTCTCTGCGGAAAAGGGTAACGGCAGAGACGAATTGATCCGCCTGATCCTGGAAAAGGCCGAAAAATGACCATCAGAATCGACGACTGGGTCTTCGAAGTGGATGTCACCAGGACGAAGGCCCATGCTGCCCATGCGCTGGGTTCCCACTGCACCTGCGGCTATTGCGAAAACTACTACCGTGTCGTGGACCGGGAATATCCGAATCTGCGCAGCTTCCTGGATCGGTTTTTTGTGCAGATCGAAGGACCTTCTGAAATGTATCCCTTTGAGCCGACCCTTTGCCTGCTGGCCTATAAGGTTACCGGCAGGATCGCCCAGGTGGGTTCCGGCCCCATCATGGTGGACGGTGTACCGGTCATGGGAGATGTCATCGACGAGGATACCTTCAAGCTGGAGGTCGGAGAGATCGAGCTTCCCTGGATCCTGGAGGAGGATATGGATGAAGTTATCTCGCCTGCCAATGAGCCGGAATTTCTGGAGCGGATGTACATGAAATTGCTTCAGCGAAACGGCGGCAATCTGATGTTTCCATCATAAGACGCAAAAAAGTCCACAGTCTCGCGACTGTGGACTTTTTGTATCAGCCTTTGATCTTTACATCGATGATTCCGCTTTCCTCAGAATGGAACCCCAGGCAATAGGTAAACCGGGAGGTCAGTCCGCCGAATTTGCCGGTTTTTCCTGGCTGGATCGTATGGGTTTGAATCAGATATTCGGTATCGTCGGGATAGTACAGATTACAGGTCAGAGGAATGTCACCGCAGTTTTTCACGGAGATCTGCGTGGTGTTGGTGCAGATGATTTCCTCAAGCAGGATCGATTCGCCAGCTTCATAGTCATTATGGGTATAATATAACGGTGCCTGATCGGGAAGATAAAGGGTGTAATCCAATGTCTCCGGCGTACCCTCGATCGCGGGCATTTCCGTGGCCGTTTCAGCAGGTGCTCCGGTGGCGCAGCCTGTCAGGACCATGGCAGCAAGCAGAGCAGCAAGCAATTTTTTCATGTGCACACCTCCGTTTGGATTGATATCTGGGTTAATTTTACCATCCAGTGGAGCACGATACAAGGCGGTTAATTGATTCTTAAATGAAAATTTTATCAAAATTTAAACTAAATTAGCGGAGTTTTGTGGTACAATCATAATACAGGAGGTGATACCATGAGCGAAAAGCATCGAAAGATCGTGCTTGCAGCTGCGGTGCTGATTTTTATACTGTTTATGCTGGCAGCAGGCTGGTTTATTGGTGTACCCATGGTTCGCCTTGCGGAAGACCCGGAAGCGTTCCGGATCTGGGTGGATTCCTATGGATGGTGGGGCCGGATTCTGTTTGTGGGCATGGTGGTGCTTCAGGTACTTGTAGCTTTCATTCCCGGTGAGCCCGTTGAGCTGGCGGCGGGATATGCTTTCGGTTTTTGGGAAGGCTCTGCCCTGACGATGACAGGCTTTCTGATCGGTAGCTGGATGGTATTTGCATTGGTTCGTCGGTTCGGTGTCCGGCTGGTGGAGGTGTTTTTTCCCCAGGCTCAGATCGATCAATTCCGGTTCCTGAAGAATCCCCAAAAGACAAAAATCATTGCTTTTCTTCTGATGCTGATTCCCGGTACACCCAAGGATTTTCTCAGTTATTTTGCGGGACTGACCAAGCTGACCACCCGGCAGTGGCTGACCATTGTAGCTGTGGGAAGAATTCCTTCTCTGGTCACGTCCTCCATCACGGGAGACGCGGCAGGAGAGGAGAACTATATTCTGTCCGTCATGATGCTGGTCATTACCCTTCTGATCAGCGGCATCGGAATCCTTTATTACCGCCGGCTTACAAAGCTCGAGAATGAACAAATGGATCAGGCAGCATAAAACCCACAGCCGGAGCTGTGGGTTTTGCATTAGGCGTTCTTTGCTTCCTTCAGGGCCTGAGCCAGCTGGTCGGGGCAGGAGGTCTTCTTCATGCCGCAGGTAATGCCCTCGACTCTTGCGATGACATCATCGATGGACATGCCGTCAACCAGAGCGCTGATGCCCTTCAGGTTGCCGTTGCAGCCGCCCAGGAACTGGACATTGCTGACCTTGCCGTCTTCCACGTCAAAAATGATTGCCTGGGAACAGGTTCCCTTGGTTCTGTAAGTATACTGCATAATTCAAAATCCTTTCTTTATTGGATAATATCGACCAGTTTTGCACCCACCAATTCCGCCAGCGCCAGGGGAGGGACGATCATCTGATGTCCACGAGCGCCTGCGGATACGGCGATCTCGTCGTAGAGCTGGCAGGTTTCGTCAAAGTAGGTGGGATACTTCTTTTTCATGCCCACGGGGGAGCAGCCGCCGCGGACATAGCCCGTCAGAGCCAGCAGCTCTTTCACAGCAATAAGCTCCATGTTTTTATCTCCGGCAGCCTTCGCGGCCTTTTTCAGATCCAACTCACAGCAGACCGGAATGCAGAATACATTGATGCCGGACTTGGCGCCCCGGGCAACGAGCGTTTTAAAAACCTCTTCGGCTGGTTTGCCGATGGCCGCTGCGGCATGATTGCCATTGAGGTCATTTTCGTCGAATTCGTAAAATTCTTCCCGGCAGGGTATTCCCGCCTGCTGGACCAGACGAACAGCGTTTGTTTTCGTAGCCATATAATCACCGATTCTTATTATATGCCATTTGCCCGAACCTTTCAAGAGGGAATTATCTTCCGATATCCGGTTATCCTATATAAAACATCGGGAGGTAATCAAAATGGAAAACACGCATAATCCGGAAATGAAGGAACAGGAACGGGAGCAGCTGGTAGAGCTTGGAAGCGATATCACCGCGGGCAGGGACGGCAGGATCTACACCCTGACCATCATCGGTCAGGTGGAGGGGCATCAGGTATTGCCCGAAAACTGTAAAACTACCAAATATGAGCATGTTTTGCCGCTGCTTGCTGGGATTGAAGAGAGCGATGACATCGATGGGCTCCTGCTTCTCCTGAACACCGTGGGCGGCGACATTGAGGCAGGGCTTGCCATCGCGGAGATGATCGCCGGGATGAAGAAGCCTACGGTTTCCCTGGTGCTGGGCGGCGGCCACTCTATCGGTATTCCTCTGGCTGTATGCACGAAGGAGTCTTTTATCACCCCTACCGCCAGCATGACGGTTCATCCCGTCCGGATGACGGGGCTGGTGGTGGGAGCGCCCCAGACCTTCCGCTATTTCCAGCGGATCCAGGAGCAGATCGTGGAATTCGTATCCCACAACTCGAAAATCAGCCGGGAGAATTTTGAAGGTTATATGATGGCAACGGGGGAGATGGCCACTGACGTTGGCACCATTCTCTATGGCCGGGAAGCGGTGGATTCCGGCCTGATCGACCACCTTGGCGGGCTTCATGACGCCCTTTCTGCCCTGCACCGGATGGTTGAGGAGCAGAAAAACCAGAACCAATAAAAAAGGACTGGAAATCCGGGGGAGAATATGGTATAATAAACTGTAAAAATTTTGATTGGAGGGATAGGTGTGGATTTGAATTTCTTTCAAAGTCTGCTGTACGGCCTGATCGCCGGTCTATCTGACATTCTGCCTGTCTCTGCCCAGGCTCATAAGCTGATTCTGCTGAAGGTTTTCGGCACGGACAGTGAACCCCCGGTTCTCCGGCTTTTGATTCATATGGCCATCCTCGGCGCGCTGTATTATTGCTGCCAGGCTCAGATTAAGCGGCTGATTCGTCAGCAGAAGCTGGCGAGAATTCCAAAGAAGCGCAGAAAGCGCCCTGTGGATATGCGCAGCATTCTGGATGTCCGCCTGCTTCAGACGATGCTGATTCCTGTGATTCTGGGCTTTGGGCTCTATTTCAAAACCGTGTCCATCGGCAACAGTTTGATGTGGCTGGCCGTATTCCTGTTTATCAACGGCATTGTGCTGTTCCTGCCGCGGATTCTGCCTTCCGGCAACAAGGATTCCCGTTCCATGTCCAGAGTGGACGGCCTGATGATGGGTTTAGGCGCGACGGCTGCGGCACTGCCGGGCATTTCTTCCATCGGCGCCGCAACCTCTGTGGCAACGATCCGGGGCACTGAACGTAGCTATGCGCTGAATATGGCGCTTCGGATGCACATGGCGGTTACAGCCGGCATGATCATTTATGATCTGTATGCGCTGGTTGCATATGAGGCTGGCACCCTGACCTTCGGCATCTTGATGGGCTATCTGTTTGCTGCGATCTGTGCCTTCGTTGGCACCTTCCTGGGTGTCCGAGTGATGCGTGCTCTGGCAGTACATACGGGTTTTGATGTATTTTCCTATTACTGCTGGGGTCTGGCGCTGTTTGCGTTCATTCTCTATCTTTCTGTGTAAGGAGGTCCCACATGGCTGAAAAGAAAACCACTTCCAAAGCGCAGAAGGCTGTTGCCGATGCCAAGCAGAAAAATCAGTCCTCCGGAGGCACTAAGAAGACTCCTGCTTCCACCAGCAAAAAGGCAGCTCCCACTCCTGCACCCAAGCAGACCCAGCTGCCGCCCCGGTATCTGTGGGCAGTGATCAGTTTGGGTATCTTTGTGCTGTTGCTGGTGATGGCGGTGAAGCCTGATGGCTCTCTGCTGCCGTTCCTGAGAGACTTCCTGTTTGGTACCCTGGGTAAGGCCGCGTTCTATTTCGCAATCCCCGGAAGCCTGTACTTATTCGTGATCCTGGCCTTCAGCGGTAAGCAGCCTGTGAAGATGCGCTCCATCTGCCTGATTGTATTTGTGCTGCTGTGCAGCTGCATTTATCATCTGGTTGTGAACAATCAGAGCCTGGAGGGCGGCTTTAAGGTCATTTCCGGCATGTATGACGCCGGTGTCAAGGGTGTTTCCGGCGGTCTGATCTGCGGCTCCATCGCGCTTCTGATCCGGTCCTGGCTGGGCTCCATTCTGTCGTATATTCTATTCGGTCTTGGTGTCGTGCTGACACTGCTGGCTGCCATGAAGATCACCATTCCCAGCATCATCCGGGCCATTCAGAACCGGCCCAGGGATGAATGGGAGGATGATGAAGAAGATGAGAATATCGAACCTGCCGCCTTGGTTGTCAATCACATCGCCAACCGGCACATTGAAAACAAGCGCAGACGCCGTCAGAGAATGGAGGAGGAATTCTACGAAGACGAGGATGACGATCTTCCTGTTCCGCTTCCTGCTGCGTCCAAGCCCATCCAAAAATCCAGACCGGACAAAAAAGCCGACTGGATGGATGAGATCGAAGGTGAAATCGGAGGGGCTACTTCGGCTGCTGTGAAGCCTGTTTTTGATATCGAGGCAGAAAATGCTAGTGCTGAGGAACCTCCAAAGCCCCAAAAGAAGACCAGGACTCCCGAGACCCTGGAAGAGGACCTGCCGGAGGAACGGTTTATCCCCGTGGATATGCCCGCATTCCGGGCCGATGATCCCATTCCCGCCGCTCCCAAAATGGAACAGCCTTCTGTGAAGGCTGCTGCGGAACCTGTGCCCGGTAAGGTCACATCCCGGGAAGCTGCCGAGTCTGCCCAACAGGTAGCTGCAGAAATTGCCATGGCCCAGACGGCGCAGAAGCCTGTTTACTGTTTCCCGCCCATTGATCTGCTGGATCCGCCTTTTGGCGGCGGCGTGGATGGCACTGCGGAAATGCGAGAGAATTCCCGCCGTCTGAATGAGACTCTGGCCAGCTTCAAGATCGATGCTCACATCGTCAACGTCACCCGGGGCCCCAGCGTCACCCGCTACGAGGTGGAGCTGGACAAAGGCGTCCGGCTCAGCAAGCTGACCTCCTGCGCCGACGATATCGCCCTGAGCTTGGGTGCTTCCGGTGTCCGAATTGCTGCGGTGCCTGGAAAAATCTCTGTGGTGGGTATCGAGGTGCCCAATAAGGTGGTCACCACCGTCCATCTGCGGGAGGTTATCGACTCTGCCGAGTTTACCCGTTCCAAGTCCAAGTCCTCCTTCGCCGTGGGCAAGGATATCGGCGGCAATTGTATCGTGGGCAATATCCGTAAGATGCCCCATATGCTTATCGCCGGTACCACCGGCTCCGGTAAATCCGTATGCATGAATTCCATCATCATCAGCCTGCTCTATAAGGCCAGCCCCGATGATGTGAAGCTCATCATGGTGGACCCCAAGATGGTCGAGCTTGGAATTTACAACGGTATTCCTCATCTTCTGATCCCCGTTGTGACGGATCCCAAGAAGGCGGCTGGCTCCCTGCAGTGGGCCGTGACTGAAATGCTGCGCCGGTATAAGATGATGTCCGACGCCGGCGTCCGGGATCTGGAATCCTATAACAGCATCATGGAGAGCCAGGAAGAGGGCGAGGGTAAGCTGCCTCAGGTGGTCATCATCGTCGATGAGCTGGCCGACCTGATGCTGGTGGCAGCCAAGGAAGTGGAAGATTCCATCTGCCGCATTGCCCAGATGGGCCGTGCTGCCGGTATGCACCTGATCATTGCAACCCAGCGACCCTCTGCAGACGTGATCACCGGCCTGATGAAGGCCAACATTCCCTCCCGGATCGCCTTCGCTGTGGCATCCGCCATGGAGTCCCGCATCATTCTGGATACCCAGGGTGCTGAGAAGCTGGTTGGTAAGGGCGATATGCTCTATGCGCCCATCGGCACCGGTAAGCCACAACGTATCCAGGGCTGCTTTGTCACCGATACCGAGGTGGAAGCTGTTGCAAATTACGTCAAGGAAAACTACATGGCTTCCTATGATCAGGAGGTCATGGACGAGATCGAGAAGAAGGCCGTCCAGACCGGCTCCGGTAAGAAATCTTCTGCCGTGTCCGAACCGGAGCCCAACGGCGAGGAGTTGGATGGAGATGAGATGCTGCCCCAGGCTGTGGATGTGATTCTCGAGACGGGACAGGCTTCCGTATCCATGCTTCAGCGGCGGCTGAAGCTGGGCTATGCCCGGGCTGCCCGAATCGTGGATGAGATGGAGGAGAAGGGCATTGTTGGCCCCTTCCAGGGCAGCAAGCCCCGTGCCATCCTCATCACCAAAGAGCAGTGGCAGTCCATGAAATCTGGCGGCAGCCAGATGGACTTCGACGACATCCCCTTCGACGATGCAGTGCCGGAGGAAATTGACTGAATCTGATACTCCCGATGCGATTCGCGTCGGGAGTTTTTTTATGCGCCGGGGGTAGTAATGGGCCTTCCCGGCGCATAGTCTTTCCCAGGAGTGATGCAAATGAGGTGTGCATGGAAGGAATTACTTGGGGTCTTGCCAGCTTGGATCGCCGCCCAGGCGGACAGGACCGGGCGGGATGGTCTGCGGGAATTGCGGCTCCGGCTGGAAAAGCCGCCGGAGCTGGTGATGGATACGGAATCCGTATGGATGGAGCGAAGGGTGAGTCGGGAGGATCTGCATTTCTGCGTCAATACTGCCTCCCGTTATTCCCCCTGGGCTGCCCAGACGATTTCAGAGGGCTTCCTCACTGCTGCCGGAGGACACCGGATCGGTATCTGCGGCGAGGCAGTGGTAAAAAACGGAACTGTCAGCGGAATTCGGGAGATAAGCTCACTGTGCATCCGTGTGGCCCGGGATTTTCCCGGCATTGGAGAACGGGCAGTAAAACTTTCGGGCAGCATTCTGCTTCTGGGCCCGCCGGGCAGCGGGAAAACCACGCTGCTGCGGGATATCGCCCGGGGAATCTCCCGTCGGGAGCATGTCGCAGTGGTGGACGAGCGGGGAGAGCTGTTTCCGCCCGGATTCGATACCGGTCAGCGGCTGGATGTGCTGCGGGGCTGCGCCAAGGCTCAGGGGGTGGACATGATGCTTCGGACCATGGGGCCGGCGGTGATCGCGGTGGATGAGATTACAGCAGAAGCGGACTGTGAGGCTCTGATCAGGGCAGGGTGGTGTGGCGTTCGGCTTTTGGCTACGGCCCATGCAGCTTCTGTTAAGGACCTGCACTGCCGCCCGATATATCGGAGTCTGGTCTCGGCGGAGCTTTTCAATCATATACTGGTACTCAGCCGGGACAAGTCCTGGCGTGTGGAAAGGATGGACCTATGACAGGAAAATGGATTGGTGCGATACTGGTGATCCTGGGCTGCGGTGGAATGGGCTTTTCCATTGCGGCGGCCTCAAGGCGGGAGGAGTCAAGCCTGCGGCAGCTGATCGGAGCGCTGGATTATATGGAATGTGAGCTGCAGTACCGCCTGACGCCCCTGCCGGAGCTTTGCCGTCAAGCGGCCGGAGAATTACAGGGGATTGTTCAGAAAGTGCTGTCGGCTTTGTCCCGGGAGCTGGAAAGTCAGATTTCTCCCGATGTGGAAAGCTGTCTTCGGGCAGCCATGGCAGCCTGTCCGGAGGTTCCGAAACGCATTCGTCAGGCCTTCGAGATCATGGGCGCATCTCTTGGTAGATTCGACATGGAAGGCCAGGTCAAAGGTCTGGAATCGGTCCGCGCCTATTGCCGCCGGGAGCTGGAAACCATGACCCGCAACCGGGACAGCCGCCTGCGCAGCTATCAGACCCTGGGACTCTGCGCCGGTGCGGCCCTGGCGATTTTGTTCGTGTGAGCCATGGATATTGATCTGATTTTCAAAATTGCCGCTATTGGTATCATCGTCTCGATCCTAAACCAGGTGCTTTCCCGTTCCGGTCGGGAGGAGCAGGCAACCATGACCACCCTGGCAGGGCTCGTGGTGGTGCTGATGATGCTGAGTCAGAAGATAGCAGAGCTGTTTGATCTGGTCAAGCAGCTGTTTGGATTCTGATGGGGGGATTTTTACAGGCCTGCGGCGGAGCGCTGATCGCGGTGATTTTGTATCTGACCCTTGGGAAGCAGGGGAAGGACCTGGGAATTGTACTGACAGTTGGGGCCTGCTGCATGATTCTGCTGCTGGGACTTCAGTATTTGCAGCCCGTGATGGAGCTGCTGTCGCAGCTGGAATGCATCGGCGCCCTGGACGGCAATCTGGTGAAAATTCTTTTGAAGGCGGCGGGGATTGGCTTTTTGTCGGAAATAGCCTGTCTTGTATGCACAGATGCAGGCAACAGCGCGCTGGGAAAGGCATTGCAAATTGCGGGCAGCTGTACGGTGCTGTGGCTGTCGGTTCCGCTGTTTCGGGGGCTGCTGGAATTGCTGCAAAAGATTCTGGGGGGAGCATGAGAAGAATCATACGAATGATCCTGCTGGTTTTGGTGTTGTCGCTGCCTGTTTCCGCGCTGGATATTACAGCACCGCAGGTCCCGGAATCGGGACGGGCACTGATGCCTTCAAGCGCCGAGACCTTTGGCGAAGGATTGCTGGAAGTGATCCGGGATGTGCTGGGTTATTTTCACCCGGAGTTGAAGGAGGCGGCGTCTGTTTGTATGGGCGTCATCGCAGCTGCGATGGTGGCTTCCATTCTGAAATCACTGCCCGGCAGCCCGATGAAGACTGTGGAACTGGCTGGGACGGTTGCGGTAGCCTCCATGCTTCTGAATGCATCAAATTCCCTGATAAGCCTTGGGGCCGAAACGGTGCATCAGATCAGTGAGTATGGAAAGCTGTTGCTTCCTGCGATGACGGCTGCCATGGCAGCTCAAGGCGGAGTCACCTCAGCCTCCGCCCTCTATGCCGGCACCGCGTTTTTCGACAGCCTGCTGACAAGCCTCGTCGTCAAATTATTGACACCCATGATTTATGTGTACCTGGCTCTTTCAGCTGCCGGCAGTGCCATCGGCGGCGATATGCTGAAAAAGCTCCGGGATTTTATGAAATGGGCCTATGTATGGACACTGAAAATCATCCTGTATGTTTTTACCGGCTATATCAGCATCACCGGCGTGGTCAGCGGTACTACCGACGCTGCCACGCTGAAGGCGGCGAAGCTGACCATCTCCGGCGTGGTGCCAGTGGTGGGGAGCATCCTGTCCGACGCCTCTGAAGCGGTTCTGGTCAGCGCAGGAACGGTGAAAAACGCCGTGGGAGTCTATGGGCTGCTGGCAATTATTGCGGTTTGGATCGGTCCGTTTCTGAAGATCGGCGTTCATTATCTGATGCTGAAGCTGACGGCAGGGGTCTGCGGGCTTTTTTCCGGGAAACCGATCACGGATCTGGTTGGGGATTTTTCCTCTGTGATGGGCTTTGTGCTGGCCATGACCGGGGCGGTAAGCCTGATGTTCATGATCAGCACCGTCTGCTTTATGAAAGGAGTCGGCTGATGGAGGAGATCCGGCAATACGTCTTGTCCGTTGCGGCTGCGGCAATTGTGGTGGCGATCGTGACGGGGCTTACAGCGGAAAAAAGCTCCGGCGGTATGATCCTTCGCCTGATGGGCGGACTGTTTCTTGCCTTTACGGTGCTGGGACCGGTGGCAGAGCTATCCTTTGGGGATGTGGGTGAATATTTTGCCGCTTTTTCAAGCGACGGAGAACAGGCGGCGGCAGATGGAAAATTCGCCGCCCGGGAGGCTGTATGCTCGTACATAAAATCAGAAACCGAATCATATATCTTGGACAAAGCGGATGCTTTTGGAGCGGCGCTTTCGGTGGAGGTGAAGCTTACGGAAGGCGGCATCCCGGATTCGGTGCGGCTTCGGGGGAGTGTGAGCCCCTATGCAAAGGCGTGTCTTGAAAATATGATGGCGGAGGATTTGGGGATTTCAAAGGAGAATCAGACATGGATTGGGTAAAGATCCGTCAAAGAGGACAGGAGGCCTTCGGAAAATACAAATATGCACTGCTGATCCTTGGATTGGGGCTTGTGCTGATGTGGCTTCCGGGAGAAAAAGAGGAATCCGTGGAAGAGATTCCAACGGTGCCCGCAGCAGAACAAACGAGTATCGTCTCCCAGCTGGAATTGATCCTCAGTCAAATTGAAGGAGTCGGAAAAGTTAAGGTTATGCTCACCGAGTCCGCAGGAGAGGAGATCGTGTATCAGACCGATGGGGATGAAAGTGTGTCCGGGGATTCTCAAAACTACCGCAGCGATACCGTGATCATTACGGATTCCGACCGCAGCCAGTCCGGTCTTGTACGGCAGGTTAATCCGCCCGGCTATTTGGGTGCCATCATTGTGTGTCAGGGTGGGGACCGACCTTCTGTTTGTCTTGCGGTGGTGCAGGCGGTAGCAAATGTGACCGGGCTCGGCTCCGACCGTATTTCAGTACTCAAAATGAAGTGAATGGAGGCATTTTTATGAAAATCTGGAAAAAGAATCTGATTGCAGCAGCGGTTTTGGTGACGGTGTGCACCGGGATCTATCTGAACTGGCTTTATACCGAGCAAAGCACCGCATCGGACCTGACGGATGTGCTGGATGTGGAAAAGGTGATGTCTGACGACACAATGATGCTGGCTGAGGATTTGGCGGTGTCCGCTGAAGGTGAAGACCTTATGACTACTGCGACGGATTATTTTGCAGCCGTTCGCCTGTCCCGCCAGCAGGCCCGTGACAACGCGCTGAATCTCCTTCAGGAGGCCGTTGCCTACGCAGATGAGACCAAGGCGGAGGAATCCAATGCCCAGCTGGAGGATATCGTCCAGACGGCTCTGTCTGAAGCCCAGATCGAGAGCCTTATTATTGCCAAGGGCTATACGGATTGTGTGGCCTATATGAATTCGGACGGCATCTCCGTGGCCGTTTCCGCACCGGAAGGAGGCCTGAAGCAGGAGGATGTGGCTGTCATCGCCGATATCGTCATGACCCAGTCCGAGTATTCCCTCAGTGACATCCGGGTTGTGGAAGTACAGTGAGCATACCGCCCCGAACCGATGGTTCGGGGCGGCGCTTGCGTTTTGCGGACTGTTGCGTTATAGTATTACTTAGAAAAACTGAAAGAGTGAGAATTCTATGACGCAGCAAGATGAGAAAAAATACCTGTTTGAAAATATGCCCATTCCCCGGGCGGTGCTGAAGCTGGCGATTCCAGTGGTCATCAGCTCCCTGGTGACCATCATCTATAATCTGGCAGACACCTTCTTTGTGGGAATGCTCAACGACCCGGTGCAGAATGCGGCGGTGACGCTGGTGTATCCGGTGATGCTGGCTTTTTACGCAGTAAATAACCTCTTCGGCGTGGGCACCTCCAGTATGATGAGCCGTAGTCTGGGCAGGGGAGACTATGAAAAGGTCCGAAGCGCCTCTGCCTTTGGATTTTATGGAGCGGTGTTCAGCGGTTTGCTCTTTTCACTGCTGTGTACGCTGTTTCAGGCTCCGCTGCTGGAAGTGCTGGGCGCCGAGGAGACAACGCAGGAGGCTGCCTCCGGATATATGCTCTGGACGGTGTGCGTCGGTGCGATGCCTTCCATTTTGAATGTGGTGCAGAGCTACATGGTCCGCAGTGAAGGCGCCGCGCTCCATGCCAGCATCGGCACCATGAGCGGCTGTATTCTCAACATCATCCTTGACCCGGTCTTTATTTTGCCCTGGGGATTGAATATGGGTGCTGCCGGAGCAGGTCTTGCGACATTTGTCTCCAACTGCGCGGCCTGTGCCTATTTCCTGATTCTCGCCCGGGTCAAGAAGGGGAATACCTTTGTGTGCATGGACATCCGAAGACTTCGGAAGCTGTCGAAGGATGTGGTGCTGGGCATTTTCGGCGTGGGCATTCCTTCCTCCATTCAGAATCTGCTGAATGTGCTGGGCTTTGCGGTTTTGAATAATTTCACCGCGGTGTTCGGTGCCTCTGCGGTGGCTGCCATGGGCATCAGCCATAAGATCAACATGGTTCCCATGCAGGTGGTTCTGGGCTTTGCCCAGGGCGTGATGCCACTGATCGGCTACAATTATGCCAGCGGCAACCACAGCCGCATGAAAAAGGGCATTGATTTTGCGCTTGCCATCATTGTACCGATCATGCTGTCGGTGACGCTGGTTTACTGGTTCAGCGCCGGACAACTGATCAGGCTGTTTATCGCAAATGAGGAGATCATCGCCTACGGCGCCCGGTTCCTGCGGGGCATGTGCCTGTGCATGACCTTTATCTGCGTGGATTTCATGGTGGTGGGTGTCTTCCAGTCCTTGGGCATGGGAAAACTTGCTCTTCTCTTTGCCTGCTTGCGCAAGACGGTGCTGGAAATTCCGCTGCTGTTCATTCTGAACGCAGTATATCCGCTGTATGGACTCCCTTATGCGCAGCCCGGAGCGGAAATCGTGATGGCGGTGCTGGCATTTGTGATGCTGCGTCGGATCTACCGAAAGAAATGTAAGCTGCAAAAATAAATCGGCAGATTTTCTATTGTATTTTTCTGGATTTGTGGTACAATAACAAAAACTATGTCGTGCATTTTGCACGCAAGATTTCAGGAGGTATTCCCCATGGCTGATTTTAAGCAGTACATCACCCAGGTTCAGGAGAACGGCAATGTGATGATTTCTGAGGATGTTGTTACCACCATCGTGGCTCAGGCTGTCGCTGAGGTTGAGGGCGTTGCATCCCTGAGCACCAAGGTCGGCGCTGATATTGCTGAGCTCATCGGCAAGAATCTGGGCAAGGGTATGAAGATCTACATCAACGAGGATAACACCCTGGTCATCGACTGCAATGTGACCGTGAAGTACGGCTTCGCAGTGGTCGAAGTTGCTCAGGCTGTCCAGCAGGCTGTCACCGGCGCTGTGGAATCCATGACCGGCGTCAAGGTCAATCAGGTCAATGTCAACATCTGCGGCATCGCCCGCCAGTAAGGACGGATTCTATGACTAGAGGAAACGCCAGAGAACTGGCTGTACATCTGATTTATGGCCGGGATTTCACCGGCGAAGAGCCCCAGGCGGTTGTCACCACCCGGCTCAATAAGGATTACTATAAGCAGCTTTCCGAAGAGAATGACGTCTATGCCGAGCGCCCCAGCCGGGCTCAGCTGGCGTATCTCGATCGTGTGGTTTCCGGCGTTGCCAACCGGGAGGAGGAGCTGAATGCTGAAATTCAGAAGTACTCCATCGGCTGGGACATCAGCCGCATTTCCAAGCTGTCCCGCAGCGTGATGCAGCTGGCCATGTACGAGATTCTGTATGTGGAGGATGTACCCACCGGCGTTGCCATCTCCGAGGCAGTGCGGATCGCCAAGAAGTACGACGGTGACGAAACCGGCTCCTTTGTCAACGGCATTCTGGGCGCTTTTGCAAGAGCCCTGACTGCCCCCAAGACCGAGGAAGCCCCCGCCGCTGACGCAGCAGAGGAAGTCTGATGAGCGTAATCGGCATCGATACAAGCAATTACACCACATCCATCGCCTGCTTTGACGGCGTTGGCGGTGTGAATTGCTCCAAGCTCCTCCCTGTAAAGCAGGGAGAACTTGGTCTGCGCCAGTCGGACGCAGTCTTTGCCCATATCAAGAGCCTGCCGGAGCTATCCGGCAGGCTGTTTTCTGATATGGAGACAGGAATAATTACCGCCGTGGGCGTCAGTACCCGGCCCCGGGCGGTGGAGGGCAGTTATATGCCCTGCTTCATGGTTGGTTACTCCCATGCCAAAATGATGGCTGATATGCTGAAGGTACCTCTGGTAGAGGTTTCCCATCAGCAGGGCCATGTGGCCGCATCCTTGTGGAGCGCGGGCCATCTGGAGCTGATGGAGGAGCCTCATCTTGCCTGGCATCTGTCTGGCGGCACCACGGAGCTTCTGCTGGTGGAGCCTGAGGGGAAGAATGTCAAATGCACCAAAATTGGCGGCACTACGGATATTTCCGCGGGTCAGCTCATTGACCGGACCGGCGTGATGCTGGATCTTCCTTTCCCGGCGGGCAAGCATGTGGATGCCCTGAGTAAAGAGGCATCCATGACCGAGACCTTCAAGGTCAAGTGCCCCGCAATGGAATTCTCCCTCTCCGGCGTTCAGAATAAGGTCCAGCAGTTCCATGGAAAATACGGCGATCCCGCTGAAACCGCGGCCTATGCCCTGCGGTGCGTGGCTGGAGCCGTATATCAGGCGACGAAAAACGCCCTGAAAGCCTATCCTGGTATGCGGGTGGTTTTCTCCGGCGGCGTGGCCTCCAATTCCATGCTCCGGGAAGTCATCGCTCCGTTGGATCCGATTTTTTCCCAGCCCCAGTATTCCACCGACAACGCTATGGGCGTTGCGGTTCTGACTTATCGTACCCAGGAGGGGTAAATTATGGCCCAGCAGATTCTGTCTGTTTCCCAGTTAAATGAATACATCCGGGGTAAGCTGGACAGCGATGTCCTGCTCGGCGGTGTTGCCATCCGGGGCGAGATCAGTAATTACAAGATGTACCCTTCGGGCCATCATTATTTCACGCTGAAGGATGAAGCTTCGGCCCTGAAATGCGTCATGTTCAAGGGCAATGCCATGCGCCTTCGCTTCCGACCGGATAACGGCGTGAAGGTCATCGCTATGGGCAAGATCTCCGTCTATCCCAGAGATGGCGTCTATCAGCTTTACTGTACCGCCATGGCTATGGACGGCATTGGCGACCTGTATTCCGCCTTTGAGGAGCTGAAGCGGAAGCTGGCAGCCCAGGGACTTTTTGACCAGGCTCATAAAAAGCCTCTTCCCCAATATCCCGGCACCATCGGCATCATTACCAGCTCCGCCGGTGCGGCGATCCATGATATGCTGCGGATCCTGCGCAAGCGCTATCCGCTGACCCAGGTTCGGCTGCTGCCGGTGCGGGTTCAGGGTGTGGAAGCGCCGGGGGAGATCGCCGCGGCCATCCGGTATGCCAACTACTATCAACTGGCTGATCTGCTGATCGTGGGCCGGGGCGGTGGTTCTATTGAAGACCTCTGGGCCTTCAACGACGAGCGGGTTGCCCATGCCATCTATGATTCCAAGATTCCTGTGATTTCCGCCGTGGGCCATGAGCCGGATGTGACCATTTCCGACTTTGTGGCCGACCTGCGGGCGGCCACGCCCTCCAATGCGGCGGAATTGGGTGTGCCCGATCAGGACGCCCTGCGGCAGGCGTTGGATTCCATGTCCGCTGCCATGACCGTGGCGCTGAACCGTCAGCTGAAAGGTGCCCGGCAGCACCTGAATATGCTTTCCGCCAGTCCAGCACTTCAGAGTCCTACCGGGTATCTGGATCAGAAGCGGAAGAATCTGACGCTGCTTCAAAATCGTCTGCTATCCGCCCAGAGCCGGATCGTGGACCGGAAGAACCAGCAGTTTATTGCTTGCACCGCCAAGCTGGACGCCATGAGTCCGCTGAAGGTGCTGACCCGTGGATATGCGCTGGTACGAACCGATGAGGGCGATGTCCTTCGGTCCGTCAGCCAGGTGGAGCCCGGGGACCGTATAGTCGTTTCTCTCAGCGACGGCAGTCTGGCCGCCGCTGTTACCGAAAAGGAGAGTGCCCAATGAATCAGCAAAACAAAACATTCGAAGAATCCATGACCCGCCTGGAGCAGATCGTCCGGGCGATGGAGCAGGGCAATGTGCCTCTGGAAGAGTCTTTGAAGCTGTTCCAGGAGGGCACGGAGCTGGTTCGCAGCTGCGGCAAACTGCTCGACGATGCCCAGCTCCAGATTCAGAAGGTGATGACCGCTGCCGATGGCAGCCCCGTGATGGAGGACTTCCAGGATGAGTGAATTTGAAACCCGCTCTCAGGAATACAAGGCCCATGTGGAGCAGTTCCTGAAGGATTTTTACGCGCCCTTCCACGGGGAACCCCAGAAGCTTCTGTACGATGCTATGGAATACAGTCTCCTTGCCGGCGGCAAGCGGCTGCGGCCCATTTTCGTCTTCGATTTCTGCCGGATGTGCGGCGCCGAATGGAAGAAGGCAACGCCCTTTGCCGCCGCTGTGGAAATGATCCATACTTACAGCCTGATCCATGATGATCTGCCTGCTATGGACAATGACGACTACCGCCGGGGCAGACTGACCAACCATAAGGTCTTCGGCGAGAGCATGGCCATTCTGGCCGGTGACGCGTTGCTGACCGATGCCTTCGCCGTGACCACCATGACGGAGCTTGCCAATCCCGCCAACATGGGCTTTGCGGTGGCACTTCTGGCAGAATGCGCCGGAAGTCTGGGCATGGTGGGCGGTCAGGTACTGGATATTTTGAGCGAAAGCCGCGACCTGACCGAGAAGGAAGTCATTGACATCCAGTCCCGCAAGACCGGGCGGCTCATCAATGCAGCATGTGTCCTGGGCGTCATCGCCGCCGGCGGCACAGGCGAGCAGATCGAAGCCGCGGCGAAATTTGCCGGATGCCTGGGACTGGCCTTCCAGATCCGGGACGATATGCTCGACGTCATCGGCACCCAGGAGGAAATGGGTAAGGGCGTCGGCACCGATGAGAAGAAGAATACCTTCGTCAAGCTCTACGGCCTCGAAAAGTGCGAAGAGTTGGTACAGAAGTACACTGCTAAGGCCATTGAGGAGCTGAAAGTCTTCCAGAATACCGAGTACATGACCCAGCTTGCCAAAAGTCTGACGGAGCGGCGGGTTTGATATGACTCGTGATGAACTTTATGAGCGTTTTTTGACCCGGCAGGACCCGGGCTATCGCAGTTTTCAGATCCGTCTGATTCCCAATATTGATCCCCAGCGGATCATCGGTGTCCGGACCCCGGCTCTTCGAGAAATTGCCCGGGAAATCGGCATGGACGATGGATTCCTGGGGGAGCTTCCCCATCTGTTCTTTGAGGAGAATCAGATTCATATCTTTGTTCTGAATATCGGAACCGATTTTGAGCGGGTCCTTTCAGAGGTGGAGCGGTTTTTGCCCTATGTGGACAATTGGGCCACCTGCGACCAGCTGACGCCCAAGATATTCAAAAAGCACCGAAGGGAGCTGCTGCCCCACATCCGCCGGTGGTTGAAATCCGACCATCCCTATACGGTTCGCTTTGCCATGGATATGCTCATGGTTCATTTCCTGGATGAGGATTTCGATCCTGAATATCCGGAGCTGGTGGCTTCCGTTGTATCGGAGGAATACTATGTCCGCATGATGCAGGCCTGGTATTTTGCCACGGCTCTGGCGAAGCAGTATGATGGGGTGGTTTCCTTCATTGCAGGGCATCGTCTGGAAAAATGGACCCACAACAAGGCTATCCAGAAGGCCGTGGAAAGCTACCGGATTCCGGACGACCGGAAGGAATATCTGAAAACATTCCGTAAAAGATGAAGATTGTCCCTGACCGAACATGGTCAGGGGCTTTTATCAACCATTCTGCAAATATTGTATAGCAGTAAAGGCAAGCGCCGCCGCACCGAAGGGGAGTGCCTGTTCATCGAAGGTAACCTTCGGATGATGGAGAGGATACTGATGACCGTTCTTCGGTTCACCGGCGGCGATGGATGCCATGACGGTGGGGATTTGGTGGCTGATCCAGGAGAAATCCTCGGAGCCTCCTGCGGTGGGCGTTTCTGCAGGATTCATTTTCTGAAGGGAAAGGGCCATATCCTCACCCAGCAGTTCTGCCAGCCAGCCATGGGCTTGATGACAGAGCTTTTCGCTGTTCACCAATGTGGGACAGCCGCTGTCCCAGGTGACACGGGCGGAGGCCCGAAATGCCAGGGAAATACCCTGAGAAATCTCCACAATGCGCTGTTTCAGGCGATTTCTTACATTTTCGTCATAGCATCGCAGGGTTCCCTTCATGACGGCATTATCCGAGATCACATTCGGAGCGTTTCCGCCCTGCATGGTGCCGATGGTCAGCATGGCTCTATCGCCGATGCCCAGCTCCCGGGCGTTGATCTCCTGAAGCCCGATGAGGATATGGGCGGCTGCGGTCAGGGCGTCGATGCCTTCCTGAGGGGCGGAGCCATGACTGCTCTTGCCCTGAACAGTGATGGTGAAATAATCCGCCGAGGGGGCGCTGACGCCGGGAGGGGAGACAAGGATCGTGCCGGCAGGGAAGGGAACGGCGGTGGCTGCATGAAGCATCATTCCGGCATCCACATCCATCAGAACCCCATGCTTCATCATATCCCTGGCACCTTCCAGAGTCTCTTCCGCTGGCTGGAACATGAGCTTTACGGTTCCTTTCAGTTCGGATTCATGACTTTTCAAGATCCGGGCTGCGCCCAGAAGCATGGAGGTGTGCAGATCGTGTCCGCAGGCGTGCATGATTCCGGTTTTGCAGGCAAAATCCAGCCCGGTCTCCTCCCGGATGGGCAGTGCGTCCATATCTGCGCGGAGGAGAATCGTTTTTCTGCCCGTACCGATGGCGGTGACAAGGCCGCATTTGCCGCAATCATGGACCTTGTACCCCATCTCTTCCAACACCTGCCGGACATAAGATTTGGTATTGTCAAGTTCAAAGCCTGTTTCCGCGTGACTGTGCAGCCATCTGCGATGGGCAGTGAGTTCGGGTTTCAGCTTCTTTGCTTCTTCCAGTATTCTGTAATTCATTCAGACACACTCCCTTGGATTTGGGAATAGTATACCACAGGGCAACATTAAGAATCCTTTCAGTTTTGCAAATAGATATTTACAAATTTGAAAAACAGAAGTATCATAATATCAGAAAAATAACCAGAAAGGTGTTGCTGTTATGAAAAAGAGACTGTATCGTGTGGAAGAGGGCAAGATGGTCTGCGGCGTCTGTGCCGGTATTGCAGAATATTTTGATATTGATCCGACCTGGTGCGGCTTGGTGCTGTGGTGCTGACTCTGGCCGGCTGCAGCGGTCTGCTGCTGTATATCATTGCCGCCATCATCATTCCCGTCAAGTCCAACATCATTGACGCCGAGTAATAACAGAATCGGGAGGAAGAACATGAAGCGCGAAATTAACGCATTTGACTACGCAGGAGATATTTGCAAGGCCCTGCCCAAGGGTATTCTGCTTACCACCAAACGCGGCGACGAGGTCAACACCATGACCATCGGCTGGGGACACATCGGCATTGAGTGGGGGAGACCCATTTTTGTTGCTTATATCCGCGACAGCCGCCACACCCGGGAAATGCTGGATGAAACGAATGAATTTACAGTGAATATTCCGTATGGAAATGTGGATAATCATATCCTCGGCTACTGCGGAACCAAATCCGGCAAGGATGTGAACAAGATTCAGGATCTGGGATTGACCCTGGTTGATTCTGATCACATTTCTGTCCCCGGCATCAAGGAATTGCCCATTACCATCGAATGCAAGGTGATTTATAAGCTGAAACAGGAGGTTTCTGCCATTCCTGAGGGTATTCAGAGCCGCTATTACCCTGTCGATGCCCAGGGAAATCAGGATTTCCACTATGCGTACTACGGCGAGATCGTGGGCGCATACATGATTGAAGAGTAATACACAAAAATGCCTCGGCTAATCCGCCGGGGCATTTTGCACAGAAGGGGAGCACCGCACAGGTGCTCTTTTTGTATAACATTGGTTCTGAATATTTATTCATCAGATATTGACAAAACCTGAATATAGATGTATAATCTGTGCATATAAATTATTTCTCATTCATTGGAGGAACACATCATGAGTAAAGACAACATCAAGAAAATCGTCCTTGCCTACTCCGGCGGTCTGGATACTTCCATCATTATTCCCTGGCTGAAGGAAAACTACAATAATCCGGAGATCATCGCCGTGGCCGGCAACGTTGGTCAGTGTGACGAGCTGGACGGTCTGGAAGAGAAGGCTCTGGCTACCGGTGCATCCAAACTGATCGTGGCTGACCTGATCGACGAGATGGTCGATGAGATCATCATCCCCTCCCTGAAGATGAATGCAAAGTATGAAACCTACCTGCTGGGCACCGCATTTGCCCGCCCTGTCATTGGCAAGAAGCTGGCCGAGATCGCACTGGCTGAAGGCGCTGACGCCATCGCCCACGGCGCTACCGGCAAGGGCAACGACCAAGTCCGTTTTGAGCTGGCCATCAAGCGCTTTGCTCCCGATATGAAGATCATTGCCCCCTGGCGTGAGTGGGATATCAAGTCCCGTGACGAGGAAATCGATTACGCCGAGGCTCACGGCATTCCTCTGAAGTTCACCCGTGAGACCAGCTATTCCAAGGATAAGAACCTTTGGCACCTGAGCCATGAGGGTCTGGATCTGGAGGATCCCTCCAACGAGCCCGATCTGGATAAGCCCGGTTTCCTGGAAATGGGCGTTTCTCCCTACGCCGCTCCCGATGAGCCCACCTATGTGACTATTGACTTCGAGGCAGGCGCTCCCGTTGCGCTGAACGGCGAGAAGATGAAGGCATCCAAGATCATCGAAAAGCTGAATGTCATCGGCGGCGCCAACGGCATCGGCATCATCGACATCGTGGAGAACCGTCTGGTTGGTATGAAGGACCGGGGCGTCTACGAGACTCCCGGCGGCACCATCCTGTATTTTGCCCACCAGCAGCTGGAAATGATCACTGTTGACCGTGATACCCTGCATGTCAAGCAGAAGCTGGCTGTGGATTACGCCGACCTGATCTACAACGGCAAGTGGTACTCTCCTCTGCAGGAGGCTTTGACCGCTTTTGCCAACGAATCCAACAAGTTCGTCACCGGCTCCGTGAAGCTGAAGCTTTACAAGGGTAATATCATCCCCGCCGGTATGACTTCTCCTTACTCCCTGTACTCCGAGAATCTGGTCACCTTCGGTGAGTCCGACTACGACCAGGGCCAGGCTGCCGGCTTCATCAACCTGTGGGGTCTTCCCATTAAGGTTCAGGCCATGAGAGAGCAGGGCAAGCTGTAAAAACACCACTGTCATTGCGAGGAGCGAATCGACGTGGCAATCCCGTCGATTCAGGAGATTGCCACGCCAGCGTGCGCACTGGTTCGCAATGATACGGAGATATTAAAGATTTGAGGTAATTCACCATGGCAAAAATGTGGGCCGGTGTCACGGACGGTAAAACTGAAAAGATCGCGGATGATTTCAATTCGTCCATCCACTTCGACAGCCGGATGTACCGCCAGGACATCACCGGTTCCATGGCTCACGCCGCCATGCTGGCTGGGAAGGGGATCATTTCGCAAAAGGATGCCGATACCCTGATCGCGGGACTGGAGGGCATCCTCAATGACCTGGACAGCGGTATGCTGGAATTCGACTGGGAATGTGAAGATATCCACATGTTCGTCGAACAGGTGCTGACCCAGCGCCTGGGCGATGTGGGCAAGAAGCTTCACACCGCCAGATCCCGCAACGATCAGGTGGCTCTGGATATCCGGATGTACCTCCGGGATGAGATCAATGAGATCATCGATCTTGTCAAAATGCTGATCGTGGCTGTGACCAATCAGGCGCAGCAGTACAAGGATGCCATTATGCCGGGCTACACCCACCTCCAGCGGGCACAGCCCATTACCTTCGGTCATCAGCTGATGGCTTATGCCATGATGCTGCTGCGGGATATTGACCGTCTGGCGGACTGCAAGAAGCGCATGAATCAGTCGCCCATTGGCTGTTGCGCCCTGGCAGGAACCACCTACAATACCGACCGCTGGTTCGAAGCGAAGAATCTGGGCTTCGACGGCATCTGCATGAATTCTCTCGACGGCGTCTCCGACCGGGATTTCTGTCTGGAGCTGATGAGTGATCTTTCCGTGCTGATGATGCATCTGTCCCGGTTCTCGGAGGAGATCATCCTCTGGTCTTCCTGGGAATTCAAGTTCATCGAGCTGTCCGACGCCTTCACCACCGGCTCGTCCATCATGCCCCAGAAGAAAAATCCCGATATGGCGGAGCTGGTTCGCGGCAAGACCGGCCGGGTCTACGGCGATCTGATGGCGCTGCTTACAACTTTGAAGGGGCTGCCCCTGGCCTATAACAAGGACATGCAGGAAGACAAGGAAGCGGTCTTCGATGCCTGTGATACCGTCAAGATGTGCCTGAAGGTCTTCGTACCCATGATCGATACCATGAAGGCCAACATCTCCAATATGAAAAAAGCAGCCCAGAAGGGCTTTATCAACGCCACAGACCTGGCTGACTACCTGGTGAAGAAGGGTATGCCCTTCCGCAGTGCCTATAAGATCTCCGGCAGCCTGGTAGCCCAGTGCATCCAGAATGATACCGTTCTGGAAGATCTGCCCCTGGAAACCTACAAGGCCCACAGCGACCTCTTTGAAGAAGATCTCTATCAGGAAATTGACCTGCTGACCTGCGTGGAAAAGCGCATCAGCGAGGGCGGAACCTCCGTGGCCTCTGTGGAAGCCCAGATCGCCTGGGTCCGCAGCCAAATTAACGAATAAAGGAGCAATGCAATATGATCAACCTGAAGGGCAAAAGCTTTCTGAAGCTTCTCGATTTTACCCCTGAAGAAATCGCCGGCCTGCTGGAGCTGTCTGCAGACCTGAAGGCCAAAAAGAAGGCGGGTATTCCCCACAGACTCCATGAGGGCAAGAATGTCGCCCTCCTGTTTGAGAAGGACAGCACCCGTACCCGCTGTGCCTTTGAGGTTGCAGCATCGGATCTAGGCATGGGCTCCACCTATCTTGGACCCAGCGGCTCTCAGATGGGCAAGAAGGAATCCATCGCCGATACTGCCCGGGTCCTGGGCAGAATGTACGACGGCATTGAGTACCGCGGCTTCGGTCAGGGCATCGTGGAAGATCTGGCGAAATTCGCCGGTGTTCCCGTCTGGAACGGTCTGACTAATGAATTCCATCCCACCCAGATCCTGGCGGATTTCCTGACCATCCAGGAATACTTCGGCGATCTGAAGGGCAAGAAGCTGGTCTACTGCGGCGACGCCCGGTACAATATGGGTGACTCTCTGATGGTTGGCTGCGCCAAGATGGGTATGCATTTCGTTGCCTGTGCTCCCGAAAAGTATTTCCCCAATGCCGAACTGATCGCCCAGTGCCAGGCTATTGCAGCCGAGACCGGTGCGGTTCTGGAATTCAATTCAGACCCCGTATCCGCAGTTAAGGGTGCCCACGTCATCTATACCGACGTGTGGGTCTCCATGGGTGAGCCTGACGACGTCTGGGAGAGCCGCATCAAGGAATTGACTCCCTATCGGGTCACCTCCGAGATGATGGCAAACGCAGGTCCCCAGTGCAAGTTCATGCACTGCCTGCCGTCTTTCCACGATCTGAATACCACCATCGGCAAGCAGATCTATGACAAATTCGGCATCGATTGCATGGAAGTCACCGATGAGGTCTTCGAAAGCGAAGCCTCCATCGTCTTCGACGAAGCAGAAAACCGGATGCACACCATCAAGGCAGTCATGGCTGCTACCCTGTAATTGGAAAGATGAAGACCATCGACAGAATGTCGATGGTCTTCATCTTTCCCTAAACCCTGGCAAAAATATGGACGGTCTGTAAACAATATTCTGAGACAATTGTTAGATATGGGATAATATGATAAAATTAAAACAAAAAACGATTTCGATATTTTTGGGAGGTGTACATATGGGCAGGAAGCGGGTAGTGTTGCTGCTTGTCATGCTGGCATTTGCCATCGCGTTGACAGGCTGCAGCGACAGAACGATCTATGGCGAGGTATCCGGCGTGAAAACCGATGACCAAACCGGTACTTTCAGCTTTGTACTTACCCAGGATGGCGCAGAGGCAATCACAGTTACTACGGATGAGAATACCCATATTTTTTCCTGGCTTGATGCGGTCACGGAATCAGACCTCAGAGCCGGAGCCACTGAGGGAATCATGGTATCCGTAACCGGAAGAACATCCACTTCCGGCATGGCGGCAACCGAGGTTCAGATCGATCAGCTGCTGACCAGAAATGCGCATGGACTCGAAGATGGAACCCAAATCGATGTGCTGACCGGATTAAATCACACCATGTACTGCCTGGCCGACGGCACGGAGCTGCTGATGGTTCAGAATCCCGTCGGTCCTGATAACGTGTATGTTGGCAGCGTTGAGTCCCTGGACGATCTGCCGAAAGAGGCACAGCAAAAAATCAAAGATTACTATGATGCCCAGGGAATTCTGTATGACGAGCTGCAGACGCTGGAGGATGCATATCGGGCATACAGCATTGCACCGGACAGCTTTGCTACTTACATCCTGGGCCAGGACATTGCGCCCACGGCATCCAGCGATGAGATCATTTGCTTTTTGACCTGTGTTACCATGCCTGATGGCGGCCCGCATCTGGCCACGGAATTGCGGCTTGGTGCCGTATTTGACAAGGAAACAGGGGATGTCATTCCCGCAGAAGAACTCTTTACCTGTGAACGGGACGAAATCATTGCAAATTTGGCGCAGCTGTGTAAGCTTGATGATCCGGCGTTGCAGGCCGAAATGGAAGAGGCCTTCAAGCCTGAATATGTTATTATATTCCCGGATAATTTGGAAATAACATTTCCCCAGGGCGCTCTTCCGGAGTACGGAACCTCCTTCGGGATGGGCTTTGACTATTCTCCGGAAGTACTGGAGCTGCTTCAGCCCTGGGCAGTTCCGAAGGGCAGCGGTACAGAGTAAATTTAAAAGCAGAGGACGATTATCATGGCAAGAAGATCGACGAAAGAGAATAAAAACATCTATCACATCACCCGAGAGAATCTGGGGCTGACCAGAGAGGCGGCCTCGGACCTGCTGGAAACCATTGCGCCGGAGCGCATCGAGAAGATCGAAAATGAGCGGAGCCTTCCATATCCGGATGAGGTTCTGGTCATGGCTGAAAAATATAAGCAGCCGAACCTGTGCAATTATTACTGCGCCAATCAGTGCCCCATCGGGCAGCAGTATGTTCCAGAAGTGAAGCTTAAGGATTTGTCCCAGATCGTTCTTGAAATGCTGGCATCCCTGAATTCCATGCAGAAAAAGAAGGAACGGCTTATCGAAATCACTGTTGATGGCAGGATTTCCGGAGACGAGCTGAAGGATTTCATTTTTATCCAGGAGGAGCTGGAGAAGATATCCATTGCAGTGGAGACCCTGCAGCTGTGGTTTGAGAGGATGCTGGCCACCGGAGCCATTGATCCGGAGCAGTACCGCGCTCTGAAGGTTGCACGGAATCAGGATTAATTCTCCAAAACCGGAAAAATACGACTCCCTATTTTACTGATTCAATCATTTATTTCGGCGCCTTTGCACGATATACTATAGCCACACAGAAACAAAGGAGTGAGGCCAGTGAGTGTAAAGGAAAGAATTATAGTGATTCGGCTTCTTGAGAAAGCCAGTCAGCATCCCGACTATGCTAAAGCGCTCGGAATCGAGACATCCGGTGAAAAACAGGCTGTTGAATGAAAGGAAAAAGAGATGTTTGAATTATTGACGTTGGTTGTATTCTTCTGGCTGCTGGTGAAGGCAGCGAAGCTTGCCTTCAGGCTTACCTGGGGCATTGCGAAAATCATTGCCAGCATTCTGATCGTGATCGCCCTGCCGTTACTGGTTGTGTGTCTGCTGTTTGTCGGCGGTATTGCACTGATGGTCCCCCTGGCGGTGATCGGTATTGCATTTGCCATTTTGAAGGCTTGTTTGTAACAATGGAGAACACGGATTGTTATCCCCTTTGGATAAACTGGGAAACACGGGTGATTTCCTTCCACGAGGCTGACGGCTTTGAGCGGCTGGAATATTCCACCCATGAGGAAATGTTCGCATTTGCAATCAGGAAGGGATTCGAGGGATTTGGAATCCAGTGAGGAGTATAAGATGAGGCTCTACATAAAAGAAAAGGTTTTTTCCTGGGGTGATAAATTCACCGTTAAGGATGCTTCCGGCGCAGATAAATACATTGTGGAAGGAGAGGTTTTCTCCTGGGGTAAGAAGCTCCATGTCTATGACATGATGGGCAGGGAAGTGGCTTTTATCAAGCAGGAAGTCTGGAGCTGGATGCCTACATATTATGTGTTTTGCAATGGCCTTCAGGTGGCTGAGATCAAGAAGGAATTCACCTTCTTCTTTCCGAAGTATTCCATTGAAGGTCTTGGCTGGGAGATCGACGGCCGCTTCATGGCCCATGACTATGAGATCACAAAAGCGGGCTGTACCATCGTGACCATCAGTAAAGAATGGATGACCTGGGGCGACAGCTATGAGCTGGACATCACCGACCCGGCGGATGAGCTGGTGGCCCTTGCCGTGGTGCTGACCATCGACTGCGTGATGGAAGCTCAGGCTGCGGCGGCATCCTCCGCCAATTGAGACGATCGGAAAGGAGAAAGATATGAAATACGCATCTGATTTCAGGAGCCTCGCCCGGGATGCCTTGCGGGGAAGATGGGGCGTTGCGGTGATTGCGGGTATCCTTGCATCACTTTTGGGAGCCAGTACATCCGGTGGACCGGAGGTAAATCTGCATATCGGTGACGGTGGCACCAATGTTTCCTTGGAGTATGCAAACCAGCAGGTGTTTTCGACAGCGGAGGGCTGGATGCCGGAGCTGAACGCGCTGATCGTTGGCGGCGCCGTATATATCATCCTGGCGGCAATTGTGATGGCAGCCGTGTTCTTCGTACTGGGCAGCATCATTGAAATTGGTTATTCCCGCTTTAATCTGGATCTGGTTTCCCGGCAGAGACAGCCAGAGATTGGGACCATGTTTGGATACTTTCCCCACTGGAAAACCGCGGCAGTCTCTATGCTGCTGCGGACCGTATATATCTTTCTCTGGTCCCTGCTGCTGATCGTTCCAGGAATCATCGCATCTTACAGCTATGCCATGACCGGCTACATACTGGCGGAGCATCCGGAATTGACGCCCAATGATGCACTTGCGCATTCCAAGGAGTTGATGTACGGCAATCGCTTGCGGCTGTTCTGCCTGGAATTCAGCTTCATCGGCTGGGATCTGCTGTGCATCCTGACTTTGGGTATCGGTAATCTTTGGCTGACGCCCTATAAGCAGGCTGCAACTGCCGCATTTTACCGTGAGATTTCCGGGTCTGCATACTCCCGCAAAGCAGACTTTCAGGACGTATAAATTACCGGACAATAGAAATTATCCCCACAGAATAATTCGGTGGGGATAGTTTCTTACATATCAATGGCTGGATTCATGTAGTATACGTTTTTCTGATTCAGCTTTTCACGAAGCAGCTGACAGGCTTCCCCAAATCTCTGAAAATGGACGATCTCCCGCTCACGCAGGAAACGGATGACATCATTCACATCCGGATCGTCGGACAGTCTGAGGATGTTGTCATAGGTCGTGCGAGCCTTTTGCTCTGCTGCGTGGTATCGTTGACCCAATTTATGGACAGAAAAGTTGAGAATAATTGATTATTTACGACACAAAAAGATCGTTTAGCAGCGGTAAGTAGACCGCACAGTGAATCGCCAATATGCATATACCCTGCTTTACCTGCAACCCTGAGAAGCTGCCTCGGCTTCTGGAGCGTGTACGGAAGGGACAGGATCCAACTTTTGTAATCTTTTATATGCTGTTTCAAAAAGAGAAGGCCGTCAGTGTCCGTCGTGAACACTGGCGGCCATTTTCTTATGCTTGCGTATTGGGTGAAACAGATGGCAGGTTTCCCAGGTTGTCGTTTTCGTTTCCGTTGGGGATAGATTTCAGATATTCGGTATCCCCACGATGGGCTATACCTACACCGGCGATCTGACCAAGCTTTGCCATGTTTACTGCCTGCTGTTTATTCACGATGGTGTTATCAGAAAGCTGATATCCTGTGATTCGTCCTCTTTCCTTCACGAGACCGGTAATCTGCTTGGCATTAGAATTGGGTTGGGGAATTTGATCCAAAGTCTGCTTAACAAGTTTGTGTCCATCCATAAGTCAATCACTCCTTGTGAATTAGTTTCTGCAGCTAGCATTTGAATATGCAGCCATCAAAAATGGAAAGCGAAAGTACAAATGTCAAATTTTCATTTTCTCTTAACTTGTGGATTTACAGGAAATATGTTATCCTTATCGAAAGATATAACATAAGGAGACTAACTATTAAAAGTCAAGCCCCAATTTTAGAATGATGCAGAAAAGTCCCAACCGAAAAATGGTATGACAAGTAGAGCGTCACTGACGGCGCTCTGAGGAAAAGTTGTATATGTTGTTATGCAGCCAGCCTGT
>JAGARK010000039.1 GCA_017622295.1 Oscillospiraceae bacterium | reverse complement strand
TACAACGCCATCGTCTCCGCTATCAACACTGCTGCAAAGGAGGGCAACGGTTTATGGTAAACGGTTACGCACCTAAGACTCTCCAGGAGGCACTGGAGATCCGTGCTGCCCACGACGTAGTTCCCTACGCCGGCGGTACCGACCTGATGGTCGAAAATCGTCCCAATGTTACCTATCTGTTCCTGAACAAGGTTCAGGAGCTAAAGCAGGTCGTTGTTGACGACAACTACATCCGCATTGGCTCCGGTGTCACCTTCACCGAGGCTATTGCAAACGAGAATGTTCCCCAGCTGATGAAGGAAGCCATCTCCCGCATTGCTGCCTGCGCCATCCGTAACGCAGGTACCTTCGGCGGCAACATCGGCAACGGCTCCGCAAAGGCTGACTCTGTTCTGATCAACTTTGTCGCCGGTGCTAAGCTGCGCCTGCTGAGCGTCAAGGGCGAGCGCATTGTCGACATCGACAAGTTCTACCTGGGCCGCAAGAAGCTGGACCTGGGCTCCGATGAAATCATTGCTGAAGTTCTGCTGCCCAAGACCGGCCTGGAGAACTACTACTATGAGAAGGTCGGCGGCCGTAATGCTCTGGCTATCTCCCGCGTCTCCTTCGCTGGTGTCTTCGAAGAGAAGGACGGCAAGATCACCAATGTCGCAGCCGCTTTCGGCGCTGTTGCTGACACTGTTCTGCGCTATCCCGACATCGAGGCTATGCTGATCGGCAAGACCATCGAGGAAGCCAAGGCTCTGAAGGCAGATTACATCAAGGCCTACACTGACCGCATGGTTCTGACCCGCGGCCGTGTTTCCGCTGAATATCGTAAGACTGTCTGCATGAACCTGCTGGGCGCATTCCTGGCTAAGTTCGGCATCTAATATCCAACGTATCAGCCGCGCAGTCCCTTGGGGCTGCGCGGCTTTTCTAAGAGGGTAATTATGTATTATGTAACGGTTAACGGCAAGGAATGGATCACCGCGCACGATAAGACACTGGTGACCTTCCTGCGTGATGAACTGAATATGACCGGCACAAAGGACGCTGCCGGCGCGGACTGGGTTCTGGTGGACGGCGTCAAGACCTCCGCCCGAAATATCAGACTCAGCCAGCTTAAGGGTAAAGAAGTGCTGACTGTCGAGGGCATTCCCGAAAACGAGATGGCCTTGATCGCGGCACATCTGGCGGGCCCCGCACCCCTTGGCGGAGGCTTTTTCGCCCCCGGCATGGCTATTTCCATCAAGGAGAAGGACCATTGGCACGAGGCTCCTCCCGCCAGCGAAAAAATCCTTGAAATGGTCAGCGGAAAAAAGATTTTTGCTGACGACGTCAATGTGCCCCGGCAGGTCTATGTCCGTCCGATTTTTGGTAAATATGTCGGCGCAAAGATCATGGGCATCGATATGTCCCGAGCGCTGGAAAATGTCCGCTTCGGTGACTGCATCCAGAAGGCTGACATTCCCGGTGTGTTTGACGGGATGCTGGGCATTGGTGACACGGTGAAAAGTGAAAATGATGTTGTCGCCCTGGTTGTTACCACTTACCTTGCGGAGATGAATGTGCTCTGCAATGCCATTAAAATCGAATATGACGCTGAGGGTGAAGCACTGGTGCGCCAGACTCCGGAGATGCCGGAGTGCGCCACGGCTCTTTACAGCGATGATGATACACTGACCATCTATACCAATGGTTCTGACGGTGAAAAGATCCGCAATGTCTGCGCCGCGGCGCTGGACATTCCGGCGGAATGGATCCGCTGCGTCACAAGCCCGGTGGCGGCGGCAAAAAGCGGCCGCGCAGAAGTCTACGCAGCCCTGGTCGCCTGGCTGACCCAGCAGTCGGCGAAGGTGAAATTCTGATTGCGAATGGAATGCAGGGGCGGCCCTTGCGGTCCCCCACAACCCGGAAACCAGTCAAGTATTTTCATCAGCGGCATGAAAAATGGGTGCCTCCACTCGGAAGCACCCGGTTCTGATTCTTTACTGAATATAGTAGTCCGCATAGAATGCGGTGACATTCTGCATGCCGACAATATTGGCGGCGGTGAGGAAATCCTCCATGGTCTCGGGGTGTACCTCCTGATTCCAGGCGGCGGCCTCCAGCAGACCCTCCAGGCAGATATAGGGCATGGAGCAGGGGAGGATGACGGTCATCATCTTGGCGGTCTGGTAGCTGGAGCGGACAAATTTGCCCAGTTCCTTGCCATGCAGGCCTTCCAGATTACCCACCACGATGCTGCCGCAGACGGAGATGTTCTTCAGCTGCTTGATGTCGTGGACCATACCCTGAAGCTGGGCGGTGGTGATGCCGTCGCCTTCAAAGCCGTCGGCCACCAGCCGCAGACCCACCATGGTGGTGACGCCCTGCTGGGCAGAGGCCTCGTTAACGGCGGCCAGCTCCTCCATGGAGGAGGCGATGAAGCGGCACTTGCCCAGAAGATCACCAAGCTCAGCATCTGCGGGGACGGCGTAGAAGATGCCCCGGCGGTTGCCGATGATCTCGTAGGCGGCCAGTACCTCCTCAGCGGTCTTGGCTTCTACGGCGCCGATGCCCTTCAGGGCGGCTGCGTCCGCCGTGTCGGACATCAGCAGAAATTCCGGAAGCAGCTCCATCAGATGCTGCTTCTGTTCAAAAGTAAGCATGAAAAACGTTTCCTTTCAAATTTTTGTACATTATATCATAGATCATTCACCTTGTAAATGTGGGAAAACGGAACATTTTCTGTGCATTTAGTTGGTTTTGTAATAAATAATACAGCATTTATTCTGTTTCACTTCAGGAGGCCCCAAACATGGATTTTAAGCAACTCAAGTCCTTTACGGCAGTTGTGGAATATAAGAGCTTTTCCAAGGCTGCGGAAAAACTGCATATGGCGCAGCCCACCGTCAGCACCCATGTCCGGATGCTGGAGGAGGAGCTGGGCAGCCGGCTGATTTTGCGGACCACCAAGTCCATCGAAATTACCCCACAGGGCTGGGAGGCTTACCGCTATGCGGTGAAGATCCTGGATCTGCGGGACTGCATCATGGAAAGCTGCTCCGCCGGAGCCCGGAGCATCATCCGCCTGGGTGCGTCCACCATTCCTGCGGCGTATATCCTGCCGGATGTGCTGCCCCGGTATGCGGACATTGCCGCGGATACCTATTTTGTCATCAATCAGACCGACAGCAAGTCCGTTGTGGAGGGCGTGTGCGACGGTCAGTATGACATCGGTCTGGCGGGTATGAGCGCAGAGCGGGAAGGCCTGGAGTGCGTACCCCTGTGCAAAAACCGGATGGTGATCATCACCCCGGTCAATGACCATTTTCTGGAGATGCAGCGCAGACGAAACCTGTCGCTGGATGATTTGATGAAAGAGCCCATGGTCCTGCGGGAGCAGGGCAGCAAGAAGAGCGCCGACCGGTTCCTGTCCGCTATGGGCATTCAGGAGGAGGAACTGAATGTGGTTGCCCGGGTCAATGACCAGGAGACCGTCAAGAACATGGTGGTCAAGGGTATGGGCATTTCCCTGATCTCCGAGATCGCCGCACGGGATTTCATCCGGGAGCGGCGACTGCTGAAATTTGAGATCCCCGGCTACAACAGCGAGCAGAAGCTGTACCTGTTTTATCGCAATCGCTTCGGCTCCCAGCCGAAAATTCAGAGCTTTGTGGAATTTTTGCAGCATTATGAGGTATAATTATGCCCCACGGATTTTTAAGCGTCAGTCCGGAGGAATATCAAAAGGCTGCGGCGCTGGGGCGGGAAGTGCTGGCCCTGGCGCAGAATTCGCTGCGGATCCGTCTGCGGTTTCTGGACGCGGCCATCAATCGCCTGAAAACGGCGGTCCACAGCGAGATCGCCTTTGCGTCAGATGGGGATACGCTGTATTTTGAGCCCTTTTCCCTGCTGACCCGGTACAAAAAAGAGCCCGACGCCATGGCCCGGGATTATCTGCATGTGCTGCTGCACTGTCTGCTGCGGCACATGTATCTGCATACCCAGGTGGAGCGGGCGCAGTGGGATCTGGCCTGCGACATCGCGGTGGAGGCGGCGATCTCAGGTCTTGGCTTTCCTGCCGACCGGGAGGAAAGCCAGCGGGCGATCCTGGCGGAGCTTCGGCGCAAGCTGAAGCACCTGACGGCGGAGAAGATATATCGTTACTATCTGAAGCAGGACCTTTCTCCGGGGCAGCTTCGGGAGCTGCGCAAACACTTCCGGGTGGACGATCACGGATTGTGGTACCACGAGGATGGCTTCGACCCCGGCAGTGCCGGCGGCGGAGAGCAGGACTGGACGGAGATATCCCGCCATGTTCAGGGAGACCTGGAGACCTTTTCCCGCATCCGGGGAGAGGAGGCCGGCGGCTTGCTGCAGAATCTGACGGCCCTGAACAGGGAACGATATGACTATGCCGCATTTCTGCGGAAATTTGCTTCCCGGCAGGAGGAAATGAAAATCGATGACGATGAATTCGACTACATTTTCTACACCTACGGCCTGAAGCTTTATGAGAAAATGCCTCTGGTGGAACCGCTGGAATACAAGGAGATCGGGAAGATCCGGGAGTTTGTCATTGCCATCGACACCTCCGGTTCCGTTTCCGGTGAGCTGGTTCAGGCCTTTGTTCAAAAGACCTACAATATTCTGAGATCCACCGAGAGCTTTGCCGGTAAGATCAATCTGCACATCATCCAGTGTGACCAGGAGGTTCGGGAGGATGTAAAGATCACGGATCAGAGCCGGTTTGATGAGTATCTGAAAAACATGACCCTGAAGGGCTTCGGCGGCACGGATTTCCGCCCGGTGTTTGACCATGTGGAGCGGCTGCGCAAGGCTCATGAATTCACAAATTTGAAGGGCCTGATTTATTTTACAGATGGCCTGGGCACTTATCCGGAGCGAAAGCCCGATTATGACACTGCTTTCGTGTTCCTGGATGAGGACTATCAGAATCCCCAGGTTCCCCCCTGGGCCATTAAGCTGGTGCTGGATGGGGAGGAAATCCAGCGCTAAATTGCAGTTTGTCAACTGCGCGACAAACTGCAATTTCCAAATATGAGGTGATTTGATGACTTATTCCACTCGAATTGATCCCTTTTCTTTTGTGGGGCAGACTTTCTGCGTCCTGTGCGCCGATGCGGTGGTCCGGATGCGGATTGAAAATTATATCACCGAACATGGCGGGGCCCTGACCCACCATAGCCCCGATTTTCTGATCGGCGAAAACGGCCTGACGCCGGTGCAGTTCTGGATCGGCGCCGGGGAATATGATCTTCTCCAGCGGGACCAGCGGATGGAGGAAGTGATGATTTTCCTGGCATCCGAAACGGCCTTCTCTGACCGGGAGCGGGAGAATGTCCTGTGGTACATCCGGGAAAACCGGAAGCAGGTCATCGGTAAGATTCTGGAGGAGAATCTGATCGACGCGCTGTCAGGCTTTTTGACCAATCACCGGGACACGCTGCCGGGGGACTATACCGTCCTGCAGACGGGGCAGTATGAGGACCGGATCCTGCTGGACCTGACGGACGACCTGATCGGCCGGGCGGATGCAGCCCGGAAGCATGAACTGAAGGCATGGCTGCTGGAATACAAGAAGAATACCTTCCCGGAGCGGTTCGTGGACGACGTGGAGCAGGACAAGCTGGACAAGGAGCTGGGCTTTGCGGAGCAGAATGAGTATGACTGGCTGAAGCTGTTCAGCTTTAGCTACGAGGAAGACGGTGTCCACATCGAACGCTATAAGGGAGAGGATCCCTTCGTCTTCATTCCGGAGGCCATTGACGGCAAGATCGTCACCAGCGTGGCCGTACGCAATTTCTTTGGCTGCGATGAAAGCTGGCAGTTTGCCTGGCAGCGCCATGAGAGCCTGCTCCCGGCCATCGACCGGGAAAAGCTGGGGCAGGCACAGGTGGGTGATACC
This sequence comes from Oscillospiraceae bacterium, assembly GCA_017622295.1. Taxonomy (GTDB): domain Bacteria; phylum Bacillota; class Clostridia; order Oscillospirales; family Oscillospiraceae; genus Faecousia. Next base: position 6,420 of record JAGARK010000039.1, on the reverse strand, counting down.
GTCGAATTCGGTCTGTATCCTCTGGATAAAGCCGCAAAGACTGCCCCCATCGAGTGGCTGGTTTTGAAAAAGGAAGACAGCCGGATGCTGGTCATCACAAAAATGATCATCGACAAGAGCGCCTACCACAGCGATTACGAAGGCTCCGACTGGGAGCACTGCCAGCTGCGCAGCTGGTTGAACGGCCCATTCTATCAGTTGGCCTTCACCCCCGAGGAGCAGGCCATGATCCCTCTGGTAGAGCTTCAAAACCAGCCTAATCCCAAGTACCGCACCGCCTGCGGTGCGGATACGACGGACCGGGTCTTTGCTCTGTCACTGCAGGAGGCCGGGGAGCTGTTCGGCGATGACGAAGCCCGGCTGGGCTATACCACGCTCTATGCCCAGTCCAGAGGCTATTACTTCGGCGGCAAGATCAACTGCTGGTGGCTGCGCAGTCTGGGCGCGGACAAGGAACTGGCGGCCCTGGTGGGCAATTCCGGCAGTCTGGGTACCTACGGCTACCGGGCTGACAACGCCGAATACGCCATCCGTCCCGCCATGTGGATCGATTTCGGAGGGTAAGTATGAACATCAAAGAAGCGAAACATCAGATCAAAAATACCATCACCGCCTACCTTTCCAAAAATGAATACGGCGAGTATGAGATCCCTCTGGAGCGGCAGCGTCCGGTGTTTCTCATGGGCCCTCCGGGTATTGGCAAGACGGCCATCATGGAGCAGATCGCCCAGGAGCTGGGGATCGGCATCGTCAGCTACTCCATGACCCATCACACCCGCCAGAGCGCCCTGGGTCTGCCCTTTATCATCCGAAAAAGCTACGGCGGAAAAGAGTATGACGTGTCCGAATACACCATGTCCGAGATCATTGCGTCGGTTTACGACTCCATGGAGGAGACTGGCATCCGCGAGGGCATTTTGTTCCTCGACGAGATCAACTGCGTTTCCGAGACCCTGACTCCCGCGATGCTGCAGTTTCTGCAGTACAAGATATTCGGCCGGCATCGGGTGCCGGAGGGCTGGATCGTGGTGACGGCGGGCAATCCCACGGAGTATAACAATTCCGTCCGGGAATTTGACATCGTCACCTGGGACCGGCTGAAGCGGATCGATGTGGAGCCGGATTTCGACGCCTGGAAGGAGTACGCCTATCAAAGCGGCGTCCATCCGGCGGTGATGACCTATCTGGAGATCAAAAAGGGCGACTTCTACACCATCGAAACCACCGTGGACGGCAAGCGCTTCGCCACTGCCCGTGGCTGGTCCGATCTGAGCGAGATGCTGCGGCTGTACGAAAAGCTGGGCATTCCCGCGGACGAGAAGCTGACGGGGCAGTACCTGCAAAACAGCCGGATCGCCCGGGATTTCGCGGTGTATCTGGATCTGTTCCGGAAATACCGTTCCGATTATCAGGTGGAGGGCATTCTGGCCGGTCAGATCGACGAAGGCGTGGCGGAAAAAGCCAAAGCCGCCCGGTTCGACGAGCGGCTGAGCCTGATCGGTCTGCTGCTGTCTTCCGTGACGGAGGAGCTGAAGACCGTTATGATGGATGAGCAGGTGCTGGGCGAGCTGGCTGCGGCCTTCAAGGGCCTGCGGATGGCCATGCTGCGCCCCGGCGCCGATGTTTCGGAGGCACTGGAAAAGCAGATTCAGCTCAAGCGCCGGCAGATCGAAACCGGCACCCGGGCGGGAAATCTCTCCGCCGATGCCCGGCACCTTGCCAAGAGCACCATCTCCGCTCTGGAAAGTGCCCTGGGCGACGACGCGGCGAAGGCGCTGAAGGAAGCCATCGAGGAAAGAAGAAACCGGCTTAAGGCCGATGCAGCAGAAGCCGGCAGGAAGCTGGAAAACATGTTCCGCTTCTGCGGGGAAGCCTTCGGTGAGGGGCAGGAGATCCAGATTCTGGTGACGGAGCTGACCATCAGCCACCACGGTGCAAAGTTTATCAGCCGTTACGGCTGCGAGTCCTATTATGCCCACAATCAGGGCCTGCTGCTGAATGACCGGAAGAAGGAGCTGCTGGCCGAGATCGATGAACTGACCATGCCGCTGACATAATAGTGGTTTAAAGAGGGCACGGGTTTTATTCCCAGCCGTAATTATAAAAATAAGGGCACCTGAAGGTGGTCACGGCAGCGGGTACGGGAATCGATTTGCATTTTCATTCCCGGTGGGAATGAAAATAGAGGAGCCGAGCCCGTCGAGCCGGGCTTGGGCAACAGTCCACCGGACTGTTGCAGTTAATGGGTTCGATTCCCCTGCTCCATAAAAATAAGGGCACCTGAAGGTGCCCTTATTTTTATGGAGCAGGGTACGGGAATCGAACCCGCCTTCACGGCTTGGGAAGCCGTTGTATTACCGATATACGAACCCTGCGTTCGTTTGGTATTATAACAGAGACTCCTTAAAAATTCAACACTTTTTTGTCGCCGGGTTCTGTGATATAGTATCATCAGAGCATAAAAGGAGGTGCCCCTATGGCCGAATATGAAATGGTGCGCGAGATCAAGAATCTGTGCAGAAACAATCAGATGCGGGATATCTTTTTCGATGAGGTCGAATGCGACGACCCCGAAAGCTACGTCCGGGAGCTGCTTCAGGGAAAGGCTCTGGAGGTGTCCGCGGAGCCCGGCAGCGGCGGAAGTGTTACCGTTCACGCGGTGGTGGACGGTTTGATTCAACGTTTCGTGTTTACTCCCATATAATGGCCGGCAAAAACCTGCTTTTTGTGATAAATTTTGGGTTGAATTTATGACGTTCCTGTGATACGATATCATTGTATCGATATAGAAGTAATTTTGCGCCTGTATCGGCAGATCCCATCCCGATCGGCAAACCCAATTGTAAGGAGCAACACACTATGGCTACACCTCATACCATCGCTGTCGCCGGCAAGGGCGGCGTCGGCAAGACCACCACCTGCGGCATGCTGATCGACTATCTGTGCAAGAAGAAAAAGGGCCCCGTCCTGGTCGTTGACGCAGATGCCAATTCCAACCTGAACGAAGTTCTGGGTGTGGAGGTGGAGACCAGCCTCGGTCAGATCCGTGAGGAGATGGCGCAGGCAGAACTGAAGGGTACCATTCCCGCAGGCATGACCAAGGCAGACTATGCTGAGTTCAAATTCAACTCTGCCCTCATCGAGGACGACGATTTTGACATGCTGGTCATGGGCCGCACCCAGGGTAAGGGCTGCTATTGCTATGTCAACGGCGTTCTCCAGTCCCAGGTGGCTAAGTACGCCAAGAATTATTCCTATGTTGTCATGGACAATGAGGCCGGTCTCGAGCATGTGGCCCGGGGCACTCTGCCCCATGTGGACACCATGCTGCTGATCTCCGACTGCTCCCGCCGTGGCATCCAGGCAGTGGCCCGGATCGCTGAGATGATCGGGGAGATGGAGCTGAAGCCCGGCAAGATGGGCCTGATCGTCAACCGCGCCCCCGGCGGCGTGCTGGATGACGGCATCAAAGAAGAGATCGAAAAGCACGGCCTGACCCTCTTCGGCGTCCTGCCCCATGATGATGCGGTCTACCGCTGCGACTGCGTGGGCGAGCCCTCCGCAAAGCTGCCCGACAACGATCCCATGAAGACTGCCCTGAAGGCAGTTATGCAGGAGATCGGCCTGTAATCCGTCAAAAACTGAAAGCCACACGCTTCAGTTTTTTATATCGTTTTTTATTATTTATTTCACACTAAGGGGGATAACTATTATGGCATTCACTCCCAAGACAGCACCCTACAGCGGCAAGATCAATGCCGTGACCCTGGGCACTGGTGACAAGGCAATCGTCATCGGCGGTCAGAATGTGCTGCCTTTCTACACCTTCGATGGCGCCATCGAAAACGCACCCAAGATCGGCATCGAAATCTCCGACGCTGCCGACACCTGGACCGCTCCCGGTCTGGTCGAGTTCTACGCAGGCTGCACCACCATGGCTGAGCGTGCAAAGAAGGCCGAGACCATGCCCGGCGCAGACTTTATCTGCCTGAACTTCGAGTCTGCTGATCCCAACGGCGCAAACCGCTCCGTGGCCGACTGCGTCGCTGACGCAAAGGCTGTCGCAGAAGCCATCTCCATGCCCATCGTCATCATGGGCTGCAAGAACATGGAGAAGGACGGCGAGCTGTTCTCCAAGATCGCTGAGGCTCTGCAGGGCAAGAACATCCTGGTCATGTCTGCAAAGAACGAAGACTACAAGACCGTCGGTGCATCCGTCGCTCTGGCTTACGGCCAGAAGGTCGGCGCTGAGACCGCTGACGACATCAACCTGGCCAAGCAGCTGAACATCATGCTCAAGGGCCTGTCCATCGCACCCGAAGCCATCGTCATGAACATCGGCACCGCCGCTGTCGGCTACGGCTACGAGTATGTGGCATCCACTCTGGACCGCGTCCGTCTGGCAGCTCTGTCTCAGTCTGACGCCGACCTGCAGATGCCCATCATCGCTCCCGTGTCCACCGATACCTGGGGCGTCAAGGAATCTTCCGCTACTGAGGAAGACGAGCCCGCATGGGGCAATCAGGAAGAGCGCGCAATCGGCATGGAAGTTTCCACCGCTGCCGCCAACCTGACCGGCGGTGCAGACGCTGTCATCATGCGTCATCCCGCTGCAGTCGCCACCATCAAGAAGTTCATCTCTGAACTCGTCTAATCGGAAGGAGGATACATACAATGGCTTTGAAAGGTCTGGATATTTTTAAGCTGTCTCCTAAGAAGAACTGTAAGGAGTGCGGCAGCCCCACCTGTATGGCTTTCTGCATGAAGGTGGCTCAGGGCGCTGTTTCCATCGACAAGTGCCCCTACTTCTCTGACGACGCTAAGGCAATGCTCAACGAGCAGACCGCTCCTCCCATGAAGACCATCACCGTGGGCGAGCACAAGCTGGGCGGCGAGACCGTTCTGTTCCGTCACGAGAAGACCCTGGTCAACAAGAACCTGTACGCTGTCGCTGTGGGCACCTGCCTGGACGACGCAGCTGCTGAGAAGAAGCTGGCCGATCTGCAGAAGGTCGACTACGAGCGTATCGGCGAGCGCATGTACGTTGAGTTCGTTTACGTCAACTGCTGCGAGGGCGGCGAGGACAAGTATGTCGCTCTGGTCGAGAAGGCAAAGGCCACCGGCCGCACCCTGATCCTGAACTGCTCCAACGTCGAAGCTGCCAAGGCAGCTCTGGCCGTTGCCGGCAAGGACGCCATCCTGAACGGCGCCAACCCCTCCAACTGGGAGGAGATGAACGCTGTCGCTACCGAGGCCGGTGTTGTCCTGGGCGTTACCGCTGAGAACATCTCCGATCTGTACGACACCGTCAAGAAGCTGGAAGGCAAGGGCAACAAGAACCTGATCCTGGACGTCACCGGCAAGACCGCCAAGGAGACCCTGGCAAATGCCGTTCTGGTCCGCCGTACCGCTCTGAAGGATGGCGACCGCTCCTTCGGTTACCCCTCCATCGTCAACGTTGCCCGTCTGGCAAAGGGCGATGCACACCTGCAGACTGCTTATGCCTCCATGTTCACTGAGAAGTACGCTTCCATCATTGTCATGGAGAACATGACCTACGCACAGGCTCTGCCTCTGTACGGTCTGCGTCAGAACATCTACACCGATCCTCAGAAGCCCATGAAGGTGGAAGCTAAGATCTACCCCCTGAACGGCGCTGACGAGAACAGCCCCTGCGCTCTGACCGTTGACTTCGCCCTGACCTACTTCCTGGTCTCCGGCGAACTGGAGCGCTCCAACCAGCCCGTCAACCTGATCATCACCGATGCTTCCGGCATGTCCGTTCTGACTGCCTGGGCCGCCGGCAAGCTGTCCTCCTCCACCATCAAGAAGACCTTCGATGAGCTGGACATCGCTAACAAGATCAAGAACCGCACCCTGATCATCCCCGGCAAGGTCGCCGTCATGAAGGGTGAGATCCAGGAGAAGCTGCCTGAGTGGAACGTCGTTGTCGGTCCTCTGGAAGCTGTCCAGCTGCCCAAGTACATGAAGGACAAGGAATACGAGGCTGGCGTCAAGGCTGCTGAGGCAGAGCGCGCTTCCAAGGCAGGCACTGTCAAGGAAGAGGTCAAGGAGCTGTCCTTCGAGGAACTGCTGCAGACCCGCGTTCCCAAGATCGAGATCGTCGACATGGGCGTCAAGTACAAGGGCCACAACCCCGAGTCCAAGACCTTCGTCACCATCGGCGAGCGCATCCACTGCATCGCTCCCTCCATCCGTAAGGCTATGGACGAGCGCGATCCCGAGCCCATCCTGAAGCGTGCCGCTGAGCAGATCGCTGCCGGTGCTACCTATCTGGATGTCAACATCGGCCCCGCCGAGTCCAACGGTCCCGAGCTGATGAAGTGGGCTGTCCAGCTGCTGCAGCAGAACTTCAACAACGTTCCTCTGGCTCTGGATACTGCCAACATGGCCGCTATC
>JAGARK010000038.1 GCA_017622295.1 Oscillospiraceae bacterium | reverse complement strand
GTGGTCGTCGCTTCTCCCGACATGATGGGTATCGTTGGCCGTCTGGGTAAGGTTCTGGGCCCCAAGGGTCTGATGCCCTCCCCCAAGGCTGGCACCGTCACTCCCAACGTTGGCGCTGCTGTTAAGGAAATCAAGGCTGGTAAGGTCGAGTACCGTCTGGACAAGACCAACATCATCCACTGCCCCATTGGCAAGGTCTCCTTCGGCACCGAGAAGCTGGCTGAGAACATGGACACCCTGGTCCGCGCTGTTGTGAAGGCTAAGCCCGCAGCTGCTAAGGGTCAGTATATCCGTTCCTGCACCGTCGCTTCCACCATGGGCCCCGGCGTCAAGGTCTCCACTGTTAAGTACATCTAATTGATGTATTCCCCTATCCGGAAGCGCAAGCTTCCGGATGGGTTCTGACGCACCAAGTTTTTTAAATTTTTTGAAAGACTTCTTGACAAATGAATATCTTTATGATATGATATCAAAGTTGCCAAAGACAGCAGGTTCCGCAAGGAGTAAGTCCTGCCGAGGTGCGCCAATTGTTTTTGATTGTTTGCGTGTCTTTCTGTCTTCTGGCAGGAAGACACTTTTTTATTTTTCGGAGGTGAAAATTATGCCCAACGCTAAGGTTCTTGAGAGCAAGAAGGCAGTTGTTGAGTCCCTGACCGGCAAGATCCAGGAGTCTACTTCCGTGGTTTTCGTTGACTACAAGGGCATCACTGTCGCTCAGGACACCGAGCTGCGTAAGCAGTTCCGTGAGGCCGGTGTTGAGTACTCCGTTGTTAAGAACACTCTGACCAATTTCGCTGCTAAGAATGCAGGTTACGATTTCTCCGAGGTTCTGAACGGTACTACCGCTATGGCCTACACCACCGGCGATCCCATCGCTCCCGCTCGTATCGTCTGCGAGTTCGCCAAGAAGAACAAACTGAAGACCCTGAACATCAAGGGTGGTATTGTTGAGGGCTCCGTGCTGTCCGCTGATCAGCTGAACGGCTTCGGTGAGCTGCCCAGCAAGAACGCTCTGGTTGCTTCTGTCCTGGGTACCTTCCTGGCACCTATCTCCAGCCTGGCCTTCGTCCTGGATCAGATCCGGATGCAGAAGGACGGCTCCGCTCCTGCTGCAGAAGCAGAAGCTTAATTTCGTAAACTAACCAACATCTACTCACTTAAATTTTAGGAGGAAATTATCATGGCATCTGAAAAGATCACTGCTCTGGTTGAGCAGGTTAAGGAACTGACCGTTCTGGAGCTGTCCGAACTGGTTCACACTCTGGAAGAAGTTTTCGGCGTTTCCGCCGCTGCTGCTGCTGTTGCTGCTCCCGCTGCTGCCGCTGCTGAGGTCGAGGAGAAGACCGAGTTCGACGTCATCCTGAAGTCCGCTGGCGCTTCCAAGCTGGGCGTCATCAAGGTTGTCCGCGCTGCTACCGGCCTGGGCCTGAAGGACGCTAAGGATCTGGTTGACAACTGCCCCAAGACCCTGAAGGAAGCTATCTCCAAGGAAGACGCTGAGAAGCTGGTCGCTGAGCTGAAGGAAGCTGGCGCTGAGGCTGAGATTAAGTAATTTAATCTTACTCATTCTTCAAACATACAACAGCCGCCGGTCTCCGGCGGCTGTTTCCTTTTTTCCCCTGAGGTGATACTTATGCAATTTATGACAAATGACCTGACTTCCCTGCTGCCTGGGGATCTGGATCTGATGGATGCGCTTCAGTTTGCGCTGATCCTGGCTGCCGGATTTCTGACCCTTGGTTTGGTTGGCAAGTTTTTGCTCGGCAAGCGCTCTGGGCTGAACCATTGCGTTTCTTCCGCCGTTGGCATCCTGTTCGTCTATGCCGTTACCATCATGATTTACACCTTTGAGCCCGGCAATCTGAGTAAGTTCCTCTCTCCCCTGCCCTTTGTCTCCCTCAACGGGGAGTACCTGCTGCTCTTTTCCTTTTCCGGCTCTGAGTATACTGCTATCTGCACGGAAGTGCTGAATATGATCATTCTGGCTTTCCTTGTAAATCTGCTGGACAGCTGGCTACCCAAAGGCAAGGGTATCATCGGCTGGTATCTGTTCCGGTTTCTGACGGTTGCTCTGGCGATGGCGGCTCAGCTGATCGTGAGCGGACTTCTGAGTCAGTATCTCCCCGGCGTGCTGGTCGCTTACGCCCCGATGATCCTGGTTGGTATTCTTGTCGTGATGGTCCTTCTGAGTCTTCTGAAGGCACTCCTGGGCCTGGTACTGACGGTTGTCAATCCCATCCTGGGTGCTATCTACGCGTTCTTCTTTGCCTCCAAAATCGGCAAAATGCTGGGTCGTGCCGTTGTGACCACAGTGCTGCTGTGTGCAGTGATATATCTTCTGGATTATCTGGGATTCAGTGTCATTGCGATCTCCGCAGAGGCACTGACCGGATATGCGCCTCTGGCTGCCGTTCTTCTGGTTCTGTGGTATGTGATCGGTCATCTTCTGTAATGCAAAGATCCCCTTCGCTTTTCAGCGAAGGGGATTCTCTGTTTTAATAGACATTCATGGATTCCAGCTTCATGCCGGTCTCGGTTTCAACGATGATCAGCTTGGCGTTGGTGGTGGTACGGACGACGCCTTCCTTACCGGTGGTATCCACCTCATAGGTCACATCGCACATATATCTGCCCTCGTCGATTCTCAGCTGCAGATGGGTGGTCTGGGACACCACTTCATCGCCCTGGCTCTGGCCGAACTGCAGACCGTCGATGGCCGCCTGCAGGCGGGATGCCAGGTCGCTGTCGGGCACTACCAGCTCGATCAGCTTGTTGTAATATCCGTAGCGGGTATTCTTGTTAGAGCCGGTGAAGTCCACATAGCGCTCCACATAATCAGCGGTGAAGGAATCCAGCGCCTTGGTCTCCTCCTCGGTACAGTTCAGATAGAACTGGGACCAGTCGGTATTCTCGTCAAACACCACAGGATTTCCCTCGGGATCGGTGACGGTCATTTCCAGCTCGCCGCCCAGGAAGGTGCCGGCCTCATAGGTGACCTTGGTGGGAAGCTCATACTCGTCATAGTAGTCTTCCACTTCCTCATAGCGGATGTTCTCCTCGGTGATGTACTCGCTTCCCAGCTCCACGCCATTGACGCTGACAATGTAATCACTGGGCACGGTCATGCTGACACTGCCGTCCCAAACCAGGAAGGAAAAATCAAAGGACTCGCTGACAGGGGTCCAGGGGGTAAAGCCAAACTCATCGGCAGGACCTGCCTCAATGGCGAACTCACCAATGACGGTCTCACCGCTGCGCAGCACGAAGACCTGACGCTTATCGGTGCATTCGGCAGACTTCTTGGCATAGCTGACGCCGCCGCTGATGGAATCTAGAATGATCTGGCGGCATTCCTCATCGGTCTGCAGATTCTTGTCGATCTTCTCGGTAACGGACATTGCCATATCGCAGATATGCTCTTCGGTCAGGTTATCCATGTAGGCATTGATGGCGATCTTGGGGCGGGAGGCCTCATAGCCATCCAGGAAGTTCCACAGATACTTCAGGCCATAGGCCGCGGCAGTCAGGAACAGGGCGGCATACAGGAACATAAAGAAGAAGAACAATCCCCAGCGGGGCTTTTTCACTTTGTTGTGCTTACTCATTGCCCTCAACTCCTTCCTTCAGCACCAGGAATGTGGTGGGCACCGGGCGGATGCCGATGACGGAGGCACAGTTATTGACATAATCGTCTTCAAACCACATCAGGCTGGAAGAACCGCCGTCCAGGTTACAGGCGTTGACCGCACCGTACTCCAGGAAAATGTCCACCAGATCCTGATAGGTGGCACCCAGGCTGATGACCTGACGGCCGTCGATGACCAGCATCAGGATCGCGCCGTCGGAGCGCTGACCAATGGCGGTGCGGGGATTAACGCCGCTGGAGCCCACATCGCAGGCCTCACCGTTGGAAACCAGCACGGGACCGAAGCTGACGCCGTAGCGGATGTCCTTTGCGGCCACGTCAGCAGAGCTGATGGTCTTGGCTACATGCAGGATGTTGTTGCTGTCAATACCCACGAAGCCATTAGCGGTACCCTTGCCTTCGTAGTATACCTTGCCGTCATAGACGACCATGGAGTTGGGAATGCTGCCATTGCCCTTGCCATCGGGGTCCTCAAAGCCGCCGGCGTTGATACCGGCCACCGCGTCAAACTCGGCAACCATTGCCTCTACGGTGTAGCCTCTTCCGCCGTAAGCCTTGGGCACGCTGCCCATGATCACCCGGGAGGGATCCTGAATGATCATCATATAGCCGGAATAGCCCTCACCCTTGACCTCGTCAATGATGATTCCGTCGCCGTCCTCGTCCACAAAGCCCCATTCATCGGCCACGGGACCCTGCTGCTGTTCAGCCTCCTGATCCTCCTCAGCCTTTTCCTCAGGCTTTGCAATGTTGATCAGGGAGGTATCGGTTTCGATGTATTCTTCCACATCGGACTTGTTTTCGATAGCTGCGATCTCCTCTTCGGTGAAGAACAGCTCCGCCAGGAAGCCCACGGCGCTGGTCTCCCGCACGGACATGACAAACATGTCTCTTGCGCTTTCAGAGGGACCCTTGCAGACGACGTACATCGCACCGTACAGCGTCACCGCCAGCAGCAGCACGGTCAGCGCCAGGAAAATGAACCATCTTGCAAAGAAGCGGCCCACTCTGCGGGCTCTGGACGGCTTCTGAACAACCGGTTCGGAAACCTGCCGGGGTGCCTGACGGGGCTGCTGAGGCTTTTCAGCCAGAGGTTCGGAGCGGGATGCCGTATCTTCATAGAGCTGCGCCTGCAATTCTGCCATAATGTCGTCGAAGTTAAACTCTTCGTGTTCCACTAGCATTTCCTCCATTACAAATTCAAATTACATCTTAGTATAACAAATCGTCGGTATTTTGTAAAGTTTTATCGCGAAAAATATCGAAAATTACCGCAAGAAAGCGGATGCATCCTACGGTGCATCCGCTTCATGTTATGGGATTCTCAAATCTCCGGCGGTGTCAAATATCCACTGGGCCCAGGCCCGGTAGCCGTCCACATACAGGTGGCAGCCGTCGCCGCTGAGCTCCATGGGAAGGAATCCGTCTTCATCGGTGATCCATTCATTGACATCGATGTAGCGCACCATGTCCCCATCGGCCATGGCCTCGATCCGCTCATTGAGGGCATTGATGTTGTCCATGCCAAAATACCAGACCATTTCATTTTTCCACTCCGTTACAGCCATCATGCCCTGCAGAATGATCACCGCATCCGGCTGGAGCTCCCGGATCACATCCACCAGCTCCTGATAGGCTTCGGCAAAGGTATCGTGGTTATAGCCCACATCGTTGAGACCAAGGCTTATGTAGATCTTGCCATAGGTCCTCTCAGAAAGCAGGTCCTCCAGCGTGGTGTATGGGAAGGTCTTGTCCATAGCCCAGGTCTCCCGGGTGTCGAAGATCTTCATACCCACCGAGCAGAAATACTGGGCATTGCCGATCCGGGCGTAATCCCGCAGGCCCACGGTTCTGGAATCGCCGATGAACAGCACATCGTCAAACCAGCTCTCGTCCACCTCCAGCACCGGCGGCTCTGTAGGAGGCTCGGTGGGGGGCTGCGTCGGAGGTTCGGTTGGCGGTTCCGTGGGAGGCTCTGTTTCGGGCGGCTCGGTCTCTTCGGATTTCTCCTGCAGATACTCCAGGGTATACTGAGCGCCGGAATCTGACAGCAGAAGGAAGGGCACCTCCATGATGGATTCCCCCTGGAACAGGCCTGCAGGCTCCAACACTTCATACTTCAGATACGCGCCCAGGCAGGCCATCAGCACCGATGAGAGCACAATCATGCAAACAAGTGTCAGCGTTATTTTTTTCATGCTTCCACCTCAATACTGAAAATACAGAAAGGGATCCTGAGCCGCGGTAGCGATATAGTATACCACCAGCCAGAAGACCGCCAGCAGCGCTGCATCCGCCGCCGTGCTGCGGCGCACACGCTCCCAGAGCTTACGGGGCCAGGGTGTTGCCAGCAAAACACCTGCCGCCAGAAGGCCCGCATAATCCATGCCCCACATCACATAATCCTGCGGATTCAGGACCTGACCGCCAATGCCAAAGAGACGGCCCAGGAAAATCAGCATCTGTGCCGAATCCCCCACCGCGAAGGGCACCCAGCTGAGCAGGATCACAAAGACCGTGTACACATGGCCCAGCACCCGGCTCTTTTTCAGGTATTTGCCATAGAAGACATGCTCGCAGATGATCAGGGCGCACAGAAAGCCTGCCCACAGCAGATAATTGCCGCCCACGCCGTGCCAAAGCCCCGTAAAGAGCCACACTGCAGCCAGATTCAGAATGGTCCGCAGGCTGCTCCGGTGGCTGCCGCCCAGGGGAAAATAGACATACTCCCGGAACCACAGGCCCAGGGATACATGCCAGCGGCGGTAGAATTCAGAAACCGTCTTGGACGCGTAGGGATCGTCAAAATTCCGGGGCAGGTCAAAGCCCAGCATCCGGCCAATGCCCATGGCCATCAGACTGTAGCCATAAAAATCGAAGTACAGCTGCATGGTGTAGGCGATCAGGGCCATCCAGGCAGCGGGAGTGGAAATGGTCTCATAGCCGCCGGTGGAGGCCAGGCTCCACAGGCCTCCCACCCGGTTTGCAAGCAGCACCTTCAGCCCCAGACCCAGAATCAGCTCCTGAAGGCCTTTATGAAAATCCTCATAGCAGGGCTCACAGTACTTGCACTGGAGCTGAAGCTGCCTCGGATCCATCAGAGGGCCCGACAGCAGCTTGGGGAAAAAGGTCATCTGCGCGCCGAAGCGCAGCAGGCTGCGTTCCGGAGTGTACTTCAGCCGGTAGGTATCGATCAGGTAGGCTGCCATCTGGAACAGGTAAAAGCTCATGCCAGAGGGCAGATACCGGCCGCCGGCAAACAGCTTGAAGAAAACCAGCAGCGCCGCCATCAGGGCAAGATACAGCGTCAGAAGGTCCTTGTCATGGCGCTTTTCCAGGGATAGTCCGGCAAAATAGGTCATCACCGTGCACGCGATCAGCACAGCCACCCACCAGTAATTTCCCGCGCTGGCAAAGCCATAGAACACCAGGCTTCCCAGAATCAGAACAACATTTCGAATCTTTGGCGGAAATACAAGATATGCCGCCAGAAACAGCGGCAAAAATATAAAAATGAATTGAATACTGTTAAATTGCATCCGTGTCTTTCCATCTTTCCGTGAGTTGGTAATCATGGAAATTATATCGTCATTCCTGCGGGAAATCAAGACAGAATGCGACAAATATAAATCCGGCCCCGAAGGGCCGGATTAAATCATTATCAGATCTTCAGAACCGCATCGATGACGCCGTCCACATCGTTGGTATAAACAGTCTCCATCAGTCCATTGTCATAGGCCTGAGCAACGGAAGGATCGATGGGCAGCCGAGCCAGCACGGGCAGACCAAACTTGGCGGCGATCTCGTCCAGGTGGGACTTGCCGAAGACTTCGATCTTCTTGCCGCAGTCGGGGCACTTCAGGTAGGAGTAGTTCTCCACGAAGCCCAGCACGGGAATATGCATCATCTCAGCCATCTTGACGGCCTTGGAGACGATCATGCTGACCAGATCCTGGGGGGTGGTAACGATGACCACACCATCAATGGGCAGGCTCTGGAAAACAGTCAGAGGCACATCGCCGGTTCCGGGAGGCATGTCGACAAACATGTAGTCCACATCTTCCCAGATGACGTCGGTCCAGAACTGCTTGACGGCACCGGCGATGACGGGGCCGCGCCAGACAACGGGATCAGCGGGATTATCCAGCAGCAGATTGATGGACATGACCTGGATGCCGCTGCGGGTCAGGGCGGGATACAGGCCATCTTCGGTAGCACCCTGGCACTCATGGACGCCGAAAGCGGTGGGTGCGGAGGGGCCGGTGATATCGGCATCCAGAACGGCCACGCGCTTGCCCTCCCGGGCCATGGCTACGGCCAGCATGGAAGTCACGGTGGACTTGCCTACACCGCCCTTGCCGGAGACAACGGCGATAACCTTCTTAACGCTGGACTTGGGATTCAGAGCTGCCAGCAGGCTCTCTGCCTTGCGCTCGCCGCAATCAGAGCTGCAGCTGCTGCAGTTACCAGAACAAGAACTCATTTTAACATTCGCTCCTTTTATTTTATCTTCCAATATTATAGGCCTGTTGCCGGGAAGTGTCAACCTGAAAAACATTCCGCGCTTTTACTCTTGGGCTGCTTCCCAGGCTTCCATCAGCTCCAGCAGCACCATTTCCGCCTCTTCCTTCTCCTCCAGCAGCCTCGTCAGCTCCTGGTAGTCGGCGGAGGCCGCTTCGATCTTCGGGTCGAATTCGGCAAGCAGCTTTTCCTGCTTCTCGATTTCCCGCTCCAGACGCCTTATCAGCTTGTCCTGCTCCTTGGTGCCGCCCTTGGGTTTTTCCTTCTTGGGCTTGGGGGCCGCGGTGACCACGGGCTTCGCCATGGCCTCATGCTCCAATATGGAGCGGTACTTCTGATAGCCGCACTTGAAGTCCCGGATCTGCCCGTCTTCCAGCAGCCAGATCCGCTCTGCAAATTTCTCGATGAAATAACGGTCATGGGAAACAAACAGCAGCACACCCTCGAATTCCTCGATGGCGGCCTCCACCCATTCCCGGGAGGCGATGTCCAGATGGTTGGTCGGCTCGTCGAGAATCAGCAGATTGATCTTCTCATCCATCAGCATGCACAGCCGCAGACGGCTCTGCTCGCCGCCGGAGAGGGTTCCCACGGTCTTGAACACATCCTCACCGGAGAACAGGAACTGTCCCAGACGGTCACGGGCCACCTGAGGAGTGCAGTTCTTCTCGTAGAGCATCGTGTCGTAGAGGGTACGTTCCGGGTGGTCAAAGTGGATGATCTGGGGCAGGTATCCCCATTTCACCGTGGGGCCGAACTGAATTTTGCCGGCGCAGTCCTCCTCCCCCAGCAAGCACTTGATGAAGGTGGATTTGCCGGTGCCGTTGTCGCCCAGGATGGCGATGCGTTCGCCGCCCTCCACCTTCAGATTGACATCGGAAAACAGCGTCCGGTCCCCGAAGGCCTTGGCCATATTCTTCAGATTGAACACCACATCACCGGAAAAGTCCCTTTCGCCGAAGGTGGCCTTCATGGTCTTCTCGGTCTTGGGCCGCTCGGTCTTTTTGATGCGCTCCATCCGGTGCTGGATGGACATGGCCCGGCGGTACAGAGTCCGGTTGTTGATACCCCAGCCCTTCATGCGCTCGACGGTATAACCCAGCTGCTTGAGCTTGGCCTGCTCCTGCTGGTACTGCTTCAGCTGCAGGTCAAACCGGGCCTGCTTTTCATCCATGTAGAACGAGTAGTTGCCGGAGTAGAACTCCGCGTGACCGTCCACGATCTCGATGACCCGCTGGGCCACCCGGTCCAGGAAGTATCGGTCATGGGAGATGGTCAGCACGGTGCCCTTGAAGGACTTGATATAGCCCTCCAGCCACTCCACGCTGGAAAGATCCAGATGGTTCGTCGGCTCGTCCAGCAGCAGAATCTCGGTCTTTTCCAGCAGCAGTCTTGCCAGGTTCACTCTGGTGCGCTCACCGCCGGAGAGGGAGTCAAATTCCTGAATGCGCTGATCGGCGGTGATACCCAGACCGTTGCAGATCTTGTCCACCTCCACATCCATGTCGTAGCCGCCGCCGGATAAGAAGCGGTTGGTCAGATCGTCGTATTCGCGCAGCTGCTCATCGCTGGCACCGCCGGACATGGCCGCTTCCAGAATTTCCATCTTCCGTTTGGCTGCAAGAACGGCGGTGTATGCAGAGCGCAGCACATCTTCGACAGTAAAACCCTCGGGGAATTTGGGAATCTGAGAAATGAGACCCAGCTTTTTATTCGGATTGACGTAGACTTCGCCGTCATCAAAATCCATCTCGCCGGTGAGGATCTTGAAGAGGGTGGTCTTGCCGCAGCCGTTGCGGCCGAGGATTGCAACCCGCTCCCCTTCCTGAATTTCAAAGCTCAGGCCTTCCAGCAGATTCTCGCCGATGACGAAGAATTTTGTTAAGTTTTTTACCTGTATATCAACCATTTTTTTCTCCAATGCCGCAATGATCTCGTTCAGTTCTTCCAGAGAATACAGCAGATTCACTGCCTGCAGGAAGCCATTGGTGCTGATCTTCTCCGGGAAACGCAGATGCCGGATCAGCGCCGCCCGGCGGTCATTGCTGCCGGGGCCGTAAAGGCCCAGATCCATCAGATCCGCCTTAGTGATCACTTTTGCTGTTTCCGGGCTTGCTTCCCCCTCGAAGGTGGCACCGGCCCGGCGCAGCGCTTCCAGGATCACATCCCGCTTCATACCCTCCACGCCCAGCTTGCCCTCCTTACCGGGCTCACGCTTGCGGAGCTCCTTGCCCAGGATGTCGGGGGTGTAGGCATGCTTGAGGTACCGATTTGGGATGGCCGACTTGATGTGATTGCGGATCACAAAGCCCGCGCCGTCGGCGTCAGTGAATACGATCAGTCCCCGCTTTTCCGCCACGCTGCGCAGCAGCGCCATCTGCTCTTTATTCTTGAAGATGCCAAATCCCGAGGTCTCCAGAATGGGGGCGTCCACGATCTGGCTGAGTGTATTTTTATCATATCGTCCTTCCACGACGATGGCTTCCCTGATCTTAACCACGGCGTGCCTCCTGTGCCAGCTCCAGAATCAGTAGCTCCAGCAGCCGCTGAGGCTCGTCAAATGAGGTTTTCATTTTGTAGTCCGTCTCCAGCACCAGCTCCGAGGCTTTGCGGCAGAATTCAGGCCGGAACCGGCGGGCAGCATCCATGGTCTTCCGGGCGGGATAGTCCGGGATGCCGCACAGCTTCATCAGCTCCCCGGAGCCCTTGCCGTTGTCCAGAAGAGTTCTCGCGGTACTGATACGCCGGAAATGGCCGCCCACGGCGCCTAAGATTGCCAGCGGCTCCTGCTGCATTTTCAGCAGAGTCTGAAGCTTCTGGAGCGCCGGACCGTATTTGCCCTCGCTCATCAGATCCGTCATCTGGAATACCACCGCATCCATCACCGGCTCGGTGACGGCGTCAATGTCGCTCTTTTTCACCTCATCTGCGCCGGAATAGGCGGCGATCTTCTCGATCTCGCCGCTCAGGGCAGTCATGGTGCCGCCGGTGATGTCGATGAGATAGGCACAAAGATCATTGCTGATCCGCTTGCCCCGGGCCATAAAATGCCGGGATACCCAGGCGATCAGCTCCCGCTGACCCTGCTTGGCGAATTCCACGATGGTTCCATTCTTGTCGATGGCCTCCCAGAGCTTTTTCAGCCGCTTGTCGGGCTTCCAGGCCACCGTTTCGTAGGTAAACACCACGGTGCACCACTGCGGGATATCCGAAAGGAACTCGGCCATTTTATTCCGCTCCGCCTCCGGCAGTTTGAACAGGTCAACCTCGTCCACATGAACCAGCGTGTGCTCCGCCATCATGGGCATGTTTTCCACGCTGTCGCCGAACTCCTGCAATCCGAAGGTCTCGGAATTCAGCTTGTGGAAATTGAAGGATTCCGTCAGATCGTCCAGAAGGATCTTTTTCATCTGCCGGAAGTAATGGTCCATCAGGAAGACTTCCTCACCATGGAAAATGTAGAGCCTCCCCAGGTCTTTATTCTTAATGGACGCTTTCAGCTCCTGAAAGCCGTCGTTTTGTATAGGCTTCTTTGCCATGGTGTCACCTTCTGAAAATCAGATTTCCGTTTAAGTCCGTCCGGTATACCAAAATGCCGTATTCCTCCAGCCTGTTCAAAAGCTCGTCAGCCGGATGGCCGTAGGGATTGGTTCCCACAGAAATTGCCGCGATGGCCGGCCGGGTAGCGTCCAGCAGTTCCGTACAAGTGGAACTCTTGGCGCCGTGATGGCCCGCCACCAGGATTTCCAGCCGGGGCAGTTCCATCTGCCGCAGCAGCATCCGTTCTCCGAAGCCGCTGCGGTCACCGGTTATCAGTATATCACAGTTTTCAGCCTGGAACAAGACCGCCAGGCTGCTTTCATTGTCCGAATTGGTGACCGCCGGACCGAAAACAGTCAATTCCGTTTCGCCATAGGTCAGCCTCAGATCCTCCCGGACGTAAACAACCGTGCCCCCAGTCAATTCTTCCAGCTTCTCCCCTACCCCGTTTTCATCCAGCGCATCGGGCATGAACAGGGCATCTGCCTTCATCCGGGTCAGAAGATGGGGAAGACCTCCGGAATGGTCCCGGTCGAAATGGGTCAGGATGATGCCATCCAGCCGAAAGACACCCTGACTCATAAGGGTCTCCGCCGCCAGGTCGGCAGCGTCCTCGTCATAACTGCCGCCGCAATCCACAAGATAGGCTTTTCCCTCACTCTGGAGTATGATGCTCTGCCCCTGGCCCACATCCAGAACCGTCATCCGGCAGCCGTCGGTCATGGGCTCGATCCAGGACGCTGCCAATGCAAGACACAGACCAATCACACCGCAGCACAGCAGCGTACCGGGCCGGCGTTTCCGACTGAACAGGAATACAGCCAGCAGCACATACACAAAGACCAGCCAGATGAAGATATAGACGCTTCTGGTATACACCGCGGCCAGGGGGAATTTTGCCAGCAGCTTCGCCGTCAGGAGCACATACCGTATGAACCCCGATACGCCCACAGCCAGGATTCCACCTGCAAAAGCGGAAAAGGAACCAACGATACACATTGCGATCAGGCCATAGAAGATGATATTCACCGCCCAGAGGGTCAGCAGATTCGTCAGTATACCCACAAGACTCACCGCATCGAAGTGATAAGCAACCAGCGGTGTGGTCAGGCTCATGGCGCTTAAGGTTACGGATACGGAGCCTGCGAACCAACGCTTGAGTCTTACAAAACTGCGTTTTTTCTCACAACCCAGCTTTTCGGTCATCCAGGTGTAAATCATTCCGTGGAACAGGAAAATGCCCGCCATGCAGCCGACAGACAGCTGAAAGCTGACGGATGTAATCACCAGCGGATTGCACGCCAGCATCACAAGGGCGGCGAAGGAAAGCTCTGTGGGGCCGTCGTACTCCCTGTCAAAGAGCATGGCAAGGATCATCAGAATCTGCATGATGCAGGCTCGGACCACCGAAGGACTGAAGCCCGCCACCGCAGCAAACAGCACCAGCGCCGGAATGCCAATCAGCGCAACGATCCAGCGTCTGCGAAGGCCCAATGTATAAATCAGACTGAACAGGATCGACACATGCAGACCCGACACGGCAATGATGTGCATGATTCCTGTCACTTTGAAGGCGGTATTGGTCTCGTAATCGATACCTTCCCGGTTTCCGATCAACAAGGCCTTTGCAAAGGCTTCCGTATCGGGTGGAAGCAGCTCATCCAGCAGCGCCGTGATCTGCTGGCGCAGCAGGGCCGGATACAGCTGCCAGGGCAGCTGCTCTGGTTTTGCCAACTGCACATCGCTCGTCTGATAGCCCAGCAGAAAGATTCCCTTGCCCTGATGGTGGGTAGAGTCCTTTATGCCGCCGGGCGTTGTAATCCGGAAAAGAAAGGAACCTTTGAGATAATCTCCTGGTTCTACTCCCGCATCGCTACTGAAATACAGCCGGGCACGGCAGGTGCAGTCTTCCAGATATACCGTCGCATCCACGGCGGTGCCGTAGCCGGTGGCATAACCATAATCATCGCACCGGGCGATAATCTCAGCCGTTTCCCCATCCAATGTGGCAGCTTCCTCCAAAAACGTCCGGTTCCAGACCTCAAACCATCCAAAGCCCAGAGCAATGCCCAAAAGCAGCACCGCAAACCGGCGGATCCATCCGATGCGCCGCAGAAAAGCCAGCAAGCCCAAGGATACCATTGCCAGTCCCCCGGCGATCAAAAGGAGGTCACGGATCTGCCACAGCCAGGCGCAAAGACCACAGGCAATACCGAATCCGATTGTAAACCACATAAGCTTTCGCATGGGAGCACACCGCCTTTCCTGTTAAGAATTGGGCGCCGCAAAACGCGGCGCCCATAAAGTATCAATTAACCGAGCTTGGAGCTAACAAAATCAACGACGGAATTCAGAGCCTCATCCATCTTGGATGCGTCCTTGCCACCGCCCATAGCGGAGTCGGGCTTGCCGCCGCCGCTGCCGCCGCAGACGGTGCACACATGCTTGACGATCTCGCCTGCCTTGACGCCTGCCTTGACGGCAGCCTTGCCGCAGACAGCCAGGAAGGTCAGCTTGTCGCCGTTGACGGAGGCCAGAACGGCCACAACGGATTCGTCCTTGTCCCGCAGCACGTCACCCATCTGACGCAGCTTGCCGGCGTCAGCACCGGGAACCTTGACGGTCAGGACCTTGACAGCGCCAACAGAAGCAGCACCGGAGAGCATCTGGTCAACAGCGCCGGAGGCTTCCTTGGCCTTGAACTGCTCGATTTCCTTTTTCAGAGCCTTGATCTCTTCCAGCTGAGCAGCCAGCTTGTCTTCCAGATCAGCAGCGTTCTTCACCTTAATGGTGTTGCACACATTGGCAACCAGCTCACGGGTCTTGTTGGCATCGGCCACATAGCCCAGGCCGGTGATGGCCTCGATACGGCGGACACCGGAGGCAACGGAAGCCTCGCTGGTCACGCGGAAGGGACCGACCTTGGCGGTGTTGTCCAGATGGGTACCGCCGCACAGCTCGATGGAGTAGCCGCCCATGTTGACCACGCGGACGGTATCGCCATACTTCTCGCTGAACAGGGCCATAGCTCCGATGGACTTGGCCTCGTCGATGGACATCTCCTTGGTCTCGATGACGTAGCCCTCCAGGATGGCGTTCTGAACCAGAGCGTTGACCTGCTCCAGCTCCTCGGCGGTCATGGCGGAGTAATGGGTGAAGTCGAAGCGCAGGTGGTCGGGCTCGACAAAGGAGCCTGCCTGATGGACATGGTCGCCCAGGACGCTCTGCAGAGCCTTCTGCAGCAGGTGGGTTGCGGAGTGGGCGCGCATGATGGCCTTGCGGCGGTCAGCGTCCACAGCGGTGGTGGCGGTGTCGCCCACGTTCAGAACGCCGGAGACGACCTTACCATAGTGCAGGTACTTGCCGCCCTTGTTCTTCTGGACGTTGTTGACGGCGAACTTGCCGTTTGCGGTCTCGATGACGCCGTGGTCGGCAACCTGGCCGCCCATCTCAGCGTACATGGTGGTGGCGTCCAGAACCAGAATGGCCTCGGCGCCCTCACCGATGGTCTGCTGGGTCTCATCGTCGGCAACGATTGCAACGATCTTACCCTCGCAGGTCAGGCTGTCATAGCCCTTGAACTGGGTCTCGGGAATCTCCTTGCCCAGGTCAACGCCGGCCCAGCCCAGGTCGCCCAGAGCCTTGCGGGCTTCACGGGCGCGGACCTTGTCCTCTTCTCTCTGGCGGTTGTACTCGTCCAGATCGACGGTCATACCCTCGTCCTCAACCATTTCGATGGTCAGGTCGATGGGGAAGCCGTAGGTAGCGGCCAGCAGGAATGCATCGGCGCCGGAGAAGACGGTCTTGCCCTCGGCCTTGTGCTCCGCCATCTTGGTGTTGAAGATAGCCATGCCGGTGTCGATGGTCTTGGCGAAGTTCTCTTCCTCGATCTTGACGATGCGGGTGATATACTCAGCGCGCTCGCGCAGGTATGCGTAATGGGTCTCGTTCTCCTTGATGACGGTGCCGACGACCTCAAACAGGAAGGGCTTGTTGACGCCCAGCAGCTTGCCGTGACGGGCAGCCCGGCGCAGCAGGCGGCGCAGGACGTAGCCGCGGCCCTCGTTGGAGGGCAGAACGCCGTCAGCAATCATGAAGGTGGAAGCGCGGATGTGGTCGGTGATGACGCGCAGGGACACGTCGGTCTTATAGCTCTGGCCATAGGATGCGCCAGTGATGGCGGTGACGTGGTTGGTGATGTTCATGACGGTGTCAACATCGAACAGGGAGTTCACGTCCTGGCAGACGACAGCCAGACGCTCCAGGCCCATGCCGGTGTCGATGTTCTTCTGAACCAGCTCAGTGTAGTTGCCCTGGCCGTCGTTGTCAAACTGGGAGAAGACGTTGTTCCAGACTTCCATGTAGCGGTCGCACTCGCAGCCGACGGTGCAGCCGGGCTCGCCGCAGCCGTACTTCTCGCCGCGGTCGTAGTAGACCTCGGAGCAGGGGCCGCAGGGACCGGAGCCGTGCTCCCAGAAGTTGTCCTTCTTGCCGAAGCGGAAGATGTTCTCAGCGCTGATGCCGATCTCCTTGTTCCAGATCTCGAATGCCTCATCGTCGTTCTCGTAGATGGAAGGATACAGGCGATTCTTGTCCAGGCCAACGACCTCGGTCAGGAACTCCCAGCACCATGCAATCGCCTCGTGCTTGAAATAGTCGCCGAAGGAGAAGTTGCCCAGCATTTCAAAGTAGGTGCCGTGGCGGGCGGTCTTGCCGATGTTCTCGATGTCACCGGTACGGATGCACTTCTGGCAGGTGCAGACACGGCGGCGGGGGGGCTCCACCTCACCCTTGAAGTAGGGCTTCATGGGGGCCATGCCGGAGTTGATCAGCAGCAGGGATGCGTCATTCTGGGGAATCAGAGAGAAGCTGGGCAGACGCAGATGGCCCTTGCTTTCGAAGTAGCTCAGGAACATTTCCCGGAGCTCATTTACGCCGTAAGGCTTGGGATTCATAGGAATTACCTCCAAAAATAATTACATACAAAAATAAAACGCCCCTATCTATGCGATAGGGGCGTGAAAATACGCGGTACCACCCTAATTACCCCTTGCGGGGCATCTTAGATACTCTGTAACGGGAGCACCCGTCCCGGTCATCCCGGGCTGCTTGGAAGTGGCTCACAGAGCTTCCGCCGAGGGCTTTCACCGTCTCCCTCTCGCTATGGGACTTCTGCTCTGATTTGTTTCCGCATTGCTTTTGCATATCCTCTGTATTCTACTCGAAATACACGGAATTGTCAACCTTTTTCCGCCGGTTTCTGAAGATAAGTCATACAAAATGGCATGTCTTCATCCGGCTTCCACGGGCGGATGGTGAGCTTTGCGCAGTTGGGGATCACCGGCAGGGATTCTCCGGGAAATACCACCAGCTCCAGGGCCAGGCCGGACTCAGTTTTTTCCACCCGGTAGTCGAGGATGCTGGACCAGGCCAGGAACCGTTCCTCCAGAATCTTCTTGGTGGGATCATCCTCGCCCACATACAGCGTCTCCAGAATCCGGGGAGCGTCGCAGCCGCAGGAGCAGGGCTGATGGAGCATTTTCGCAGACTCCTCCGTGTCATAGACCAGGGACGGATCTTTCCTGTATTTCAGATACAGCCGTCCCCGCTGGGGATCGGGCAGCAGTTTGCCGTCGTCACCGACGATGCTCACTTCAAACAAATCGTCCCGCAGATGCATGCCGGCCTCCCGATTGCAGGTAAAGCCAGCCACCACCGAGTCGGGGCCCACGCAGTAGCAGCCCCAAATGCGGCAGTCCAGGCCCTTTTTGATACCCTCCACCATCCAGCTGGCGTAAGGGTAACCTCCCAGCAGGACATTGTGGATGTAGAGCGGGGTCGCCGTGGCCTTGGCCATCTTCATCAGCCCCAGCACCACCAGCGGTGGACCGATGATGGTCTGAGTGTGCAGAGAAAAGGCCTGCCGCAGCAGCGTCTTCCAGCGATAGTCGGGGCCCCAGAACACGGGGATACAGCTGCACGCCGCAACCGCCCGCTCCATGATGGCGCCGAAGCTGGCTTCCCCCAGTTTGGGATAGCAGATCAGCACATGCTCATTGGCATAGACCAGGTCCCGCAGATTGCCGGCAATGTAGGCCACCGTGCGCTCCATCGCCTCGGGTGTGGTTTCCAACCTGTGGATCTTCTCATAAACCGCAGCATTCATCACCGGATACCTCCCTTTAATTTACAGTCATTATACAAAAGGATCCGATAAAGTTTCAATATTTTCATGCACATTCTGTCGTTTTTTATAAAATTAACATTTAATAATATAAAAATACATTTCCATTTAATGGGAACACAAAGAGCTCCGGAAATCCGGAGCTCTTCTGTTTTCAATTACAAAAGGCGAATGCCTGCCTTTTCGCACTCGTCCACGGTCTGCTGGTCCCAGACGCTGGCCTGAACCTCGCCGATGTGGGCACAGCCCATCATCAGCATACACAGACGACTCTGGCCGATACCGCCGCCTATGGTCAGGGGCAGCTCGTCATTCAGCAGCATTTTGTGGAAAGGCAGATTTCTTCTGTCATCGCAGCCGGAGATGGTCAACTGACGATCCAATGCCGCCGCATCCACGCGGATACCCATGGATGAGATCTCCAAAGCTCTTCCCAGCACTTCGTCCCAGAAGAAAATGTCGCAGTTCAGCTGCCAATCGTCATAGTCCGGAGCGCGGCCGTCATGGGGTTTGCCGGAGCGGAGCTTGTCGCCGATCTGCATGATGCAGGCGGTGTGGTGATCCTTGACATAGGCCTTTTCCCGCTCGGAGCCGGTCTTCAGATGGGGATACATGTCTTCCAGCGCCTGGGAGGTGATGAAGGAGACCTCCCGGTCCAGTTCCGTACGCAACTGGGGGAAACGGACGTGAAGCCGGTCATTGGTATCGCAGATGGCCCGAACGATGGCCCGGACGATGAGCTTCAGATATTCAGAATTCCGGTTCTCCCGGGTGATGATCTTCTCCCAGTCCCACTGGTCGACGTAGATGGAGTGAATATTGTCCAGCTCCTCATCCCGGCGGATGGCGTTCATATCGGTGTACAGTCCGCCGCCGATGCCGAAATTATACCGCTTCAGGGCCAGACGCTTCCACTTTGCCAGGGAATGGACCACCTGGGCGTCCTTGCCCACGGCGGGAATGTCAAAATCCACAGGCCGCTCATAGCCGTTCAGATTGTCGTTCAGACCAGAGTCCTCGGTAACGAACAGAGGCGCGGACACGCGCTTCAGATTCAGGGCCTTGGAGAATTCCTCCTGAAAGGTCTCCTTGATATAGGCAATGGCCCGCTGCGTATCGTATTCATCCAGAACGGGCTTATAGCCCTCGGGAATATAGATCTTGTTCATCAATAATCGCCAACTTTCAATCAAAACTGTCTCTGGAAATCCAGAAACCGGGTCCCCTGGAAGGTCAGGAGTCCCTTATCCCCCTCCACGATCAGGCCGTACTGGGAGCCGCTCATGTGAAGCTCCATCCGATCACCGCTCTCCACCTGGAAGGTCACATAGTAGCTGGTGGATGTGGAGGTATGATGGTGCTCGCCGCCGTGATGATGGCGGCTGACATTGGTCCGCTTGGCAACCACCGTTACCGGAACGGTCAGCCGGGGGGAATGGTTATTTTTATTCCACTGGCTGATACCTTTGATCAGCACGGTCAGAAAGATCGCGGCAACCAGTCCAAACATAAAGAAAAACATGATCTCAAATAGTCCAAAGCCAAAAGCAAAGCCCATACAAGCCACCTCCCGCATAAGAATCTGGCATCATCTTACCATTTCCCGCCGGGAAAATCAACTGTCTATCTGCAAAAGACCTTCATGCCACCGATGACAGCAGATTCAGTTGCATTTTATAAAAACTCCAATTTCACTGCCGCTCCAAAGGTTCTGGGCGTCACCATATTGTCAAACTGGACGATATAACCCTCCTGCCCCCGGGGGATGCCGATGATGGTTCCCTCGCCGAAGACCGGATGTCGTACCCGCTTGCCCACAGCGTCATTGCTTTTCGGCGCGGGACAGGACAGGGCCTCCGTCTTGCGGATGTGATCCATGGCGTCCTCCACCAGATCCGGGTCCAGGGGCGTCACATAATCCAGATTCTCCTTCTCTGCATTGAACAGAAAGCGGCTGGGATAGCGGAAGGAGCCGTCATAGTTGGTGCCCGCCGCATCACTGAGAAACAGTCGGTCCCTGGCCCGGGTGAAGGCAACGTAGGCCAGCCGTCGTTCTTCTTCCAGCTTTTCCCGGGTATTGGCCCGCTTGCCGGGGAAGATGCCCTCACTCAGGCCGCACAGGAACACCACCGGAAATTCCAGACCCTTGGCCGCATGGACAGTCATCAGCTTCACCGCCTGGGCCCGCTCTGTCTGATCCATGTTGGTAAAGAGAGCGGCATGATCGAGATAATTGCCCAGACTGACCTCCTCCCCTGCCTTGCGCTCAAAATCGTAGATGGCCTGCTTCAGTTCTGCCAGGTTATCCAGCCGGTCCTCCTCGCCGGAGGACCGGAGCATCTGCTCATAACCACTTTCGCTGAGGACCCCGGACAGCAGATCCGTCAGATCCATCCCATCGAAAATGGCCCGGTATTTTTCTATCAGCCGCACATAATCCCTGGCCCGGCTTCTGCGGAACAGCTCCGTCTCCAGATTTGAAAGGAGCGCCTCATACAGATTACAGCGGTTCAGCTCCGCGTATTCCTTCAGAGCCCGGATTCGGGTCCGTCCCACGCCCCGGCGGGGTTCGTTGACGGTCCGCAGGAAGCTGACGTCATCGCCGGAATAGATCATCCGCAGATAGCACAGAATATCCTTGATTTCCTTACGCTTGTAGAACTCCACGCCGGAATAGAGGACATAGGGAATCTTGTTTCGGATCAGAGATTCTTCCAGGGCGCGGGACACATAGTGGGCCCGATACAGCACGCCCATGGCTGAATAAGCCATCCCGCCCTCGTGCATCGCCCGCATCTGGGCGGTGACCCAGTCTGCCTCCAGCTGGCTTGTTTTCGCGTGGAAGTACAGGGGCTTGCGGGCGTCGGAACGGATGGGGGTCAGCTGCTTTTTCAGCCGCTCCCGATTCTTGTCGATGAGGGCATTAGAGGCCGCCAGGATCTGAGGAACAGAGCGGTAATTTGTATTTAGGTAAATGGTTTTGACGTTTTCGTGGCGGCTGTCGAATTCCAGGATGAATTTCACATCCGCTCCCCGCCAGGTATAGATGGTCTGGTCCGGGTCACCCACCACAAAGAGGTTTTTGTGATACCCCGAGAGGATATCAGCCAGGGCATACTGATCCTTGTCGATGTCCTGAAACTCGTCCACCATGATGTATTCCAACCGCTGCTGCCACTTTTCACGAGTTGCTTTGTCATGTTCCAGAATATACAGCGCAAAGTACACCAGATCGTCAAAATCCAGGCCGTAGCACTTGCGCTGCTCGTAGAAATAGCGGTACATGACCTTATCCTTGAGGGTGGTGGCAGAACCCACCAGATCGATCAGATGGTTCATGTCCGGATCGATAAGCGTTTTGACGTAGCCCCGTCCCCCCTTGCGCCACCCGATATAGTCCACCGCCTCCTTGATGGTCATATCCCGGCTTGTGATGCCCAGATCTTCAAAGACGGTGCGAAGCATGGCCTCCTTGTCCTCCTCGTCGAGAACGATGAAGGTGGTGGGATACTGCACCACATGGCAGTCCTCCTTCAGAAGGCCCACACAGAAGCCGTGGAAGGTGGTGATGCGGCCCAGGTCCTGATCCGGCAGCTGCTTTCGGATGCGCTTTTTCATCTCTGCAGCGGCCTTGTTGGTAAAGGTGACGCAGAGGATATTGGCAGTGGAAATGCCCAGCATCTCCACCAGATACATGTACCGGGCAGCCAGAGTCCTGGTTTTGCCGGAGCCCGCTCCCGCCACGACCCTAAGAAAGCCTTCCGTAGTGGTGGCGGCTTCGTACTGTGCCTCATTCAGTTCCTTCAGATAATCCATAACGATCCCTCCTCTTTTGGCTATCATAGCAGCCAGAGAGTCCAATAAAACGGTCACAACCACACCGATTGCAGGGACCTGCCTCCCGAAACCCACCCGCAGCCTGATTTTACATTTTGTATTCATTCTCCCCTGTCTCAATGGCTCTTGAAATCGTCACCGGTTTGTGATACTTTATTTCCATAAACTGACAACAGGAGGCAATCCCATGGTTAATCAGCTTTTCGCGGAGCTTTCCGCACTGCCTCAGGTGGAGGCCATCGCTTTGGGCGGCTCCCGGGCAGGCAGCCATTTCGATGAAAAATCCGATTATGACGTCTATCTCTACTGTGATGGCCCGGTTTCCGAGGATATCCGCCGGGCGATTCTCAGTAAATTCTGCTCCCACATGGAGCTTGGCAACCATTTTTGGGAGCTGGAAGACAACTGCACCCTCAACAGCGGCATTGACATCGATATTCTCTACCGAAATCTGGAGGACTTTACCGCAGGCGTTGCCAATGTGGTGGAGCGCTATCAGGCATCCAACGGCTATACCACCTGCATGTGGCACAACCTTCTGAGCTGCAAGATCCTCTACGACCGGGAGGGCCGGCTGGCTGCTGCCCAAAAACGCTTTGCTGTACCTTATCCCAAACAGCTGAAGGAAAATATCATCCGGCGAAACATGAAGCTGATCACCGGCACCCTGCCGGCCTATGACGGCCAGATCAAAAAGGCGCTGGAACGGGGCGACAAAATCAGCATCTGCCACCGGACTGCCGCTTTTATGGAGGCTTACTTTGACATTCTCTTTGCCCTGAACGAAAGGACCCATCCCGGCGAAAAGCGGCTTGCAAGACTCTGCCTGGAAGGATGCCCCATCCTCCCCGGAAATTTTGAGGAAAATCTGGACGCTCTTTGGCGCAGCCTTTTTGAAGACCCCAACCAGACTCAGGAGAATTTGGTAAGCATTGTAAAGGAACTTACAAAAATTCTCTGATTATCCCCTTTCCCCCTTGCATTTTTCCACACATCGTGGTACAATGTCCACAGCTACTGTACGAGGAGGCACCATCATGGTCAATTCTTCCGTTAAGTTTTACTTTGGCTACTATTACTTTTTTACCGGTAAAAAGTAATAGCGATTTGTGCTGCAGTAAAATGACAGGAGCTTAAGATGATTTTTCAAGCGCTGCAACGAGATCGCCTCGGTGCAGCGCCCCTTTTTTTGTTAAAGGAGAGATAAGTATGATCGCAGTATTGAAGCATGGTACAACCCCCGACCAGACCCAGCATCTGATTGACTGGCTGAAGCGAATGAATCTGGACGTCCATGTGTCCGAGGGCTCCGAGATCACCATTCTCGGCCTCATCGGAGACACCAGCCGGGTGGACATGGAGCTGCTGAAGAGTCTGGAGATCGTCGAAACCGTCAAGCGTGTTTCCGAACCCTTCAAGCAGGCAAACCGTAAATTCCACCCCAAGGACACCATCGTGGAGGTGGGTGATGTCCGCATCGGCGGCGGCTATTTTGCCATGATCGCCGGCCCCTGCTCCGTTGAGTCCGAAGAGCAGATCGTGGGCGTTGCTCAGGCCGTCAAGGCCTCCGGCGCCACCATCCTCCGGGGAGGTGCCTTCAAGCCCCGCACTTCCCCCTACGCCTTCCAGGGTCTGAAGGGCGAGGGCCTGAAGCTGCTGCTGAAGGCCAAGGAGGCCACCGGCCTTCCCATCTGCACTGAACTGATGAACATCAACGACCTGGATCTCTTCACCGATGTGGACATCATCCAGATTGGCGCCAGAAACATGCAGAATTTCGACCTGCTGAAGGAGACCGGCAAGTGCAAGACCCCCATCCTCCTGAAGCGGGGACTGGCAAACACCTTCCAGGAGCTGCTGATGAGCGCCGAATATATCATGAGCGAGGGCAACGAGAATGTCATCCTCTGCGAGCGGGGTATCCGCACCTTCGAAACCTACACCCGCAATACCCTGGACCTGTCCGCCGTTCCGGCGCTGCATGAGCTGAGCCATCTGCCCGTGGTCATCGACCCCAGCCACGCCACCGGCAAGATCAAGATGATCCCCTCCATGGCCGTGGCCGCCACCGCCGCCGGTGCCGACGGCATCATGATCGAGGTTCACAACAATCCCGCCTGCGCCCTGTGCGACGGCGCCCAGTCCCTGACCCCCGCCCAGTTTGACGAGGTGGCCCGCAAAGTCATGCGGGTCCGGGAGGCCATCTTATGACCGTGGGTATTCTGGGCCTCGGTCTCATCGGCGGCTCCCTGGCCCGGGCCTACGCCATTGCCGGACACACAGTCTACGCCATCCAGCGCAATGAGGACATGCTGTCCTTTGCCATGCTGGCAGGCGCCGTCCACGGCAAGCTTACCGAAGAGACGATCCCTCAGTGCGATCTGATCCTGCTGTCCATCTATCCTGAGGGCTCCGCCGCCTGGATGGAGCGCAATGCCCACCTGATCTGCAAAGATGCACTGGTTATTGACTGCTGCGGCATCAAGCGGGAGATCTGCAGCCGCTGCTTCCCTCTGGCGGAAAAATATGGCTTCACCTTCGTGGGCGGCCACCCCATGGCAGGCTCCCAGTTCTCCGGCTTCAAGTACAGCCGGGCCACCCTCTTCCAGGGTCAGCCCATGGTGCTGGTGCCCCCCCGCTTTGACGATATGGACCTTCTGGACCGGTGTAAGAATGCCCTGGCCCCCTGTGAATTTGGCAGCTTCTCCGTCACCACGGCGGAGGCCCACGACAAAATGATCGCATTCACCTCCCAGATGCCCCATATCCTCAGCAACGCCTTCATCAAGTCCCCCACTGCCGGAAATCACAAGGGCTTCTCCGCCGGCAGCTACAAGGATCTGACCCGTGTTGCATGGCTGAACGCACCCATGTGGGCGGAGCTCTTTATGGAGAACCGGGACTTCGTTCTGGAGGAACTGGATTTTTATTTAGGCAGCCTCACCGCCTACCGGGATGCCATCGCCCGGCAGGACATGGAAACACTCACCGCCCTTCTGGAAGAGGGCAAACGCCGCAAGGAGGAGGTAGACGGATGAATACCGTCCATGTAACAGCTTCCCGCAGCTATGATGTGCTCATCGGCGCCGGTCTGCTGCCCCGGCTGGGCACCGAAGCCCGGCGCCTGACCAAAGCAAAAAAAGCCGCCATCGTCAGCGAGACCAATGTCTTCCCCCTCTACGGCGGAGCTACCGCGAAGAGTCTGGCAGATGCTGGCTTTGAGGTCGTCAGCTTTGTCTTCCCTGCGGGAGAAGAGAGCAAATCCGGCGAAACCTACCTGAAGCTTCTGAATTTTCTGGCAGAAAACCGCCTGACCCGGACGGATCTGATCGTGGCACTGGGCGGCGGTGTGGTGGGAGATCTTGCGGGCTTTGCCGCCGCCACCTATCTGCGGGGCATCCCCTTTATTCAGGTGCCCACGACCCTTCTGGCAGCAGTGGACTCCTCCGTGGGCGGCAAGACCGCCATCGACTTGTACGCAGGCAAGAACCTCTGTGGCGCTTTCTACCAGCCCAGCCTGGTGCTGTGTGACATTGACACACTGAATACCCTCCCGGACAGCATCTTCCGGGACGGCTGCGCCGAGGTCATCAAGTACGGTATTCTCTATGATCCTGACCTCTTTGCCCATCTGGCGGAAAAAGGGCTGGATTTTGACCGGGAGGCTGTCATCACCCGCTGTGTCGAATTGAAGCGGGATGTGGTGGCAGAGGATGAATTCGACACCGGTGCGCGAATGCGGCTGAATCTGGGCCACACTGTGGGCCACGGCATAGAAGCCCAGTCCCATTTTGAAATCTCCCACGGCAGCGCCGTTGCCATGGGCACCGCCATCGTCACAAGAGCCGCTGCCACTCTGGGCATCTGCTCTGAGGAAACCGAAGCCTCCATTCTGGAAGTTTTGGATAAATTCGGCCTCCCCCTTCGCTGCGGCTATACCGCCGAAAGCCTCTACACCTCCGCCCTTTCCGACAAAAAGCGCAGCGGCGGTACCGTAAACCTCATTATCCCGGAGCGCATCGGCTTCTGCCGCATCGCCCCCACTCCCGTAGAAGAAATTCAATCCTTTATCAAGGCAGGTCTTTGATATGGACATTACAATACAACCGAGAAAGCTCAGCGGCCATGTGACCGCCATTCCCTCCAAGTCCCAGGCCCACCGGCTGCTGATCTGCGCCGCCTTTGCGGACCGTCCCACGGAGCTTATCTGCCCCGATACCAACCGGGACATTGAAGCCACCGCCGACTGCCTGAAGGCTCTGGGCGCAAAGATCACCAGAACCGCTGAAGGCTATCTGACTGAACCCATCGTGCAGACTCCCGAAAGCGCCGTTCTGAATGTCTGTGAAAGCGGCTCGACACTGCGCTTCATGCTCCCCATCGTGGGCGCTCTGGGCGTGGACGCCACATTCCAGATGGCAGGCAGACTTCCCCAGCGTCCCCTATCCCCTCTTTGGGAGGAGCTGGAGCGTAAGGGCTGCCGCCTGAGCCGTCCCACAGCGGACACCATCCGCTGCACTGGTAAGCTGAAACCAGGCGCATATTCCATCGACGGCGGCGTTTCCAGCCAGTTCATCACTGGCCTCCTCTTCGCTCTTGCGCTGATCCCCGGCGACAGTCATCTGGAGGTTACCGGAAAGATCGAATCCCGGCCCTATATTGACATGACGAAAAAGGCCATGGAGCTGTTTCATGCCCCCGCCTTCCGCTCCCCCGGCTGCATTACTGTGGAGGGTGACTGGAGCAACGGCGCCTTCTTCCTGGCGGCAAAATCCCTCGGCAATGAAATCGACGTATCCAATCTGAATCCCTCCTCACCCCAGGGCGACCGGGCAGCAGCACAGATCCTGCCAGCTCTCAAGCAGTTCGCTACTGTGGACGCCGCGGATATTCCTGACCTGGTACCGATTTTGGCCGTCACTGCCGGAGCCAAATCCGGGGCGGCTTTTCAGAATATCCATCGGCTGCGGATCAAGGAATCCGACCGGGTGGCCTCAACCATCTCCATGATCGAGGCTCTGGGAGGCCATGCCGAAGCCTCCGAGGATACCCTGACCGTCTGGGGCACCGGCTTCACAGGCGGCACAGTGGATGCACAAAACGACCACCGCATCGCCATGGCAGCCGCCATCGCCGCCACGGTCTGCTCTGAACCCGTCACCATCCTGGGCGCGGAGGCCGTCAACAAATCCTATCCCAAATTCTGGGAAGAATACACCCGTTTAGGAGGCAATTATGAGCAGCACCTACGGTGAAAATTTGAAATTATCCATCTTCGGCCAGTCCCACGGCCCCGCCATCGGTATGACCCTGGACGGCATCCCTGCGGGACTCCCTGTTGATCTCGACAGGCTTCAGGAATTCCTGAACCGCCGGGCTCCTGGCCAGAACGACTGGTCCACCCCCCGGAAGGAAGAGGACCGGCCCGAATTTCTGGCGGGTCTGGTGGACGGCTATACCTGCGGCGCACCCATCGCCGCGGTGATCCACAACAAGAACACCCGCTCCGGGGACTATGCCAATCTGAAGGACTGTCCCCGGCCCGGCCACGCGGACTACACCGCCCAGATCAAATACGGCGGCTTCCAGGACGCTGCCGGCGGCGGACATTTCTCTGGCCGCTTGACTGCCCCCCTGTGCATCGCTGGAGGATTGTGCAAGCAGTGGCTGGAGGAGATGGGGATTCGGATCGGTGCCCAAATTGCTTGCATTGGATCCGTAAATGATGATTTTATGGATTACGTTAATCCTGAATTAGAGCGTCTGAATCCTGAATTTCCTGTATTCAACAACTACTGCGCGAAAGAAATGAAATCTGTTATTGCTTATGCCAGAGAGAACCATGACAGTGTCGGCGGGATTATTCGATGTGCAGTCACTGGGCTTCCTGCCGGTTTGGGTGAACCCATGTTCGGCGGTGTAGAAAACCGAATTTCTCAGATTGTTTTTGGCATTCCTGCTGTCAAGGCAATTGAATTCGGAGATATCGGACCAATCGGCGCAGTTTGCGGTAGCGATGTAAACGATAATTATGTTATCGAAAACGGAAAAATAAGTACTCAGACCAACCACTGCGGCGGCATCCTCGGTGGTATCACCAACGGTATGCCCGTTATTTTCGAAGTAACCATCAAGCCCACCCCCTCCATCTCCCGCCCCCAGCAGAGCGTTTCCCTCAGTAAGATGGAAACCACCACCTTGGAAATCAAGGGCCGTCACGACCCCTGTATCGTCCCCAGAGCCGTCCCGGTCATCGAAGCCGCCGCGGCCATTGCAATCTATGATTTGATTCTTGGCAATACCCAAACCGACAGGAGGAAGTAAACCATGGAACTGAAAAACCTGCGCAATGAAATCGACAAAATCGACGACGAGCTGGTGAAGCTCTTCGGCCAGCGTATGGAAGTGGCCGCCCAGATCGCCGACTACAAGAAGGAAAAAAGTATGCCCATCTTCGTCCCCGCCCGGGAGCGGGAGAAGCTGGTGGACGTTGCCGAAAAGGCTGGCCCCGAAATGGCCAATTATACCCGGGTTCTGTACTCCATGCTCTTTGAGCTGAGCCGCAGCTATCAGAGCAAGAAGAACGACACCATCAGCCCCCTGTACGCTGAGATCACTGAGGCCATTGAGAACACCCCCAAGCTCTTCCCCCAGGCCCCCATGGTGGCCTGTCAGGGCGTGGAGGGCGCCTACTCCCAAATCGCCTGTGAGAAGATCTTCAAGAACCCCTTCATCATGTACTTCAAGAACTTTGAGGGCGTCTTCGGCGCCATTGAGAAGGGTCTATGCCAGTACGGCATCCTGCCTCTGGAAAACTCTACCGCAGGCTCCGTCAAGAAGGTATATGATCTGATGATCAAGCACAATTTCTCCATCGTCCGGACCTTCCGCCTGAAGGTGGACCACAATCTGCTGGCCAAGCCCGGCACCAAGCTCTCGGATATCAAGGAGATCTACTCCCACGAGCAGGCCATCAATCAGTGCAGCGAATTTTTGCAGAAGCTCACCGGCGTGAACATTGTCCCCGTAGCCAACACCGCCGTGGCTGCCGAAATGGTCTCCAAGTCTGACCGCAGCGATGTTGCCGCCCTGTCCAGCCGCAACTGCATGGAGCTGTACAATCTGGAGTGCCTGGCCGCCTCCATTCAGGACAAAGGCAACAACCACACCCGCTTCATCTGCATCAGCAAGAATCTGGAAATCTACCCCGGCTCCGACCGGACCAGCATCATGATGGTCCTGCCCCACCGGCCCGGTTCCCTGTACAAATTCCTGGCCCGTCTCTACGTGCTGGGCATCAACGTCACCAAGCTGGAGTCCCGCCCCATCCCCGACCGGGATTTCGAGTTCATGTTCTACTTTGATCTGGAGACCTCCATCTACTCCGAGGAATTCGTCCAGCTGATGTGCGAGCTGGATGACCTGTGCGAGGAATTCAAGTATCTGGGCAGCTACCGCGAGGTGCTGTGATGAAGTGCGGACTTCTTGGGCGGAAGCTGGGCCACAGCTATTCCCCCCAGATCCACGCCCAGCTGGCGGATTATGACTATGTTCTCTTCGAGAAAGAGCCGGAGGAGCTGGAAAACTTCCTGCGAAACGGCGATTTTACGGGCCTGAATGTGACCGTCCCCTATAAAAAGGATGTCATTCCCTACCTGGATGAGCTGACCCCCAGAGCAAAGCGCCTCGGGGCGGTGAACACCATCGTCCGCCAGGATGGTAAGCTTATTGGACATAATACGGACTATTTTGGCTTCCGGACCATGGTGTGTTCCAGTGGTCTGGAGGTCACAGGAAAGAAAGCCCTGGTGCTGGGCAGCGGTGGCGCCTCCAACACGGCGGTGGCCGTGCTGGAAGAGCTGGGAGCGGAAGTCTATGTAATCTCCCGCAGCGGAGCCAACAATTACGGCAATCTCCACCTTCACGCTGACGCCGCCCTTATCGTCAACACTACCCCCGTGGGCATGTATCCGAAGGTGGGCGTCAGCCCTGTGGACCTAGACCTGTTCCCGAAGCTGGAGGGCGTGCTGGATGTGGTCTACAATCCCGCCCGTACCCAAATCCTGCTGGACGCCGAGGGACGGGGCATCGCGGCCATGAACGGCCTGCTGATGCTGGTGGCTCAGGCCAAGGAATCCGCCGAATGGTTCGCAGACACCACCATTGCTGACGAAAAAATCACGAAGATCCACAGCCTTCTGCGCCATCAGATGGAGAACATTATCCTCATCGGCATGCCCGGCTGCGGCAAATCCACCATCGGTAAGCTGCTGGCAGAAAAAACTGGAAAGAAATTCGTGGACGCCGATGCGTATCTTGTCGAAAAAGCAGGCCGCTCCATTCCTGAAATCTTCGCCACCGACGGCGAGGAGGGCTTCCGGGCTCTGGAAACGGAGACTCTTCAGGAGCTGGGCCAGCAATCCGGGCTCGTCATCGCCACCGGCGGCGGCTGCGTCACCCAGCAGCGGAACTATCCGCTGCTCCACCAGAACGGTACCATCTTCTGGCTGAAGCGGGATCTGGATAAACTGCCCACTGACGGCCGCCCCTTGTCCCAGACGAACAAGCTCACCGACATGTACCGGATCCGAAAACCCCTGTATGAAGCCTTCGCCGATCAGACAATCGACAATGACGGCGATCCGGATTCCACCATCTCCCAAATTCTGGAGGTACTGACATGAAAATTCTGGTTTTGAACGGCCCCAATCTGAATATGCTGGGAATCCGGGAGCCGGGAATCTACGGCAAGAACACCTTTGCCGATCTTCTGGCGCTGATCGAGAAAACCGCCCGGGAGGAAAATCTGGAAATCGAACAGTATCAGTCCAATCACGAGGGCTGTCTTGTGGATAAAATTCAGGAGGCTTATGGCAAATTTGACGGCATCGTCATCAACCCCGCCGCCTACACCCACACATCCGTCGCCATCCTGGATGCGCTGAAGGCGGTATCCATCCCGGCGGTGGAGGTTCACATCTCCGATGTGGACGCAAGAGAGCCCTTCCGGCAGATTTCTTACGCAGGCATGGCCTGTGTCCACACCATTAAGGGCCGCGGCTTCGAAGGCTACCGGGAAGCAATTCTGTATCTGAAAGAGCATTATGCATAAGGAAACGGCTGTCGCAGAAAACCTGCGACAGCCGTTTTTCATTATTCCACGGATTTGAGCGCCTCCGCCATGTTGATCCGATCCAGCTTGTGATAGAAGATCACATCCACCACAATGGACGACAGGATCGTCAATACCAGCGCCAGCACACAGGAGCTCACCGTCACTCTCGCCTGGAACCAGCAGAAATCGATCTTGATCTGGCTCATGACGAATTTCAGCAGCAGATATCCCAGAGGAAGTCCCAGCACGCTGCCCATGATAGACAATGCAAGATTCTCCTTGAAGACGTAAGCCGCCGTTTCGGTGGCATTGAAGCCCAGAACCTTGATGGTGGCGATTTCCCGGATCCGCTCGTTGATGTTGATGTTGGTCAGATTGTAGAGCACGATGACCGCCAGCAGTCCCGCACAGAACACCACGACCCAGACCACCAGATCCAGCGCATCCATCATGGAGCTGACCATGCTGGCAAGATCCCGGCTGATGGAGACATTCATCACATCGCTCAGCCCCGCGATCAGGGCGCTGACCTCATAAATGTCCTTTTCCGCCTCATCCACCTGGAGCATGGCCATCTGGCTGGCGGGAGCATGCCCCCACTGGTCCAGAATCGTTTCAGGCGTCACGATGGCATAGTTATAGACATTGTTGTCATAGATGCCAGATACCGTCACGGACAGCTCTTCCATATCGGCATTGCGAAGAATGATTTCATCGCCCTCGTCGATGCCCATGGCCTCCGCCACGCCCACAGTCAGAAGCACCTCATTGGTGCCGGGCATGCCCAGAGGCTCATCGCCCCTGTGGAAATCCACGAATTCCTGAATCCGGTCACCCGACGCCATCATATAGATCTCCCGGACCTGATCGTCGAAGGACACCTCCACACTCTGCTGATGATAAAAAAGCGTATTGGATACTTCACCCTCCAACTTTTCCAGGAATGCGGACTGTTCCTGCTCGGTCTGGCCGTCGGCAAAATAGACCTGCAGATCGTAGGTGGTGACCTCTTCGAACTGATAGCCAACGATGTTGACGATGGAATCCCGGAGGCCGAAGCCAGTCAGCAGCAGGGCGGTGCAGCCGCCGATGCCCACCATCATCATGGCAAGCCGCTGCCGATAGCGGAAGATATTGCGGATGGTGACCTTGTTCAGGAAGCTGATGCCGTTCCAGAAGGGCAGATACTCCATGAATATCTTCTTGCCCGCATCGGGGGATTTGGGCCGGATCAGCTCCGCTGGCTCCTCTTCCAGAGCCCGGCGGCAGCAGTACCAGGTCACCAGCAGCATCACTGCAGTGTAGGACGCCACCACGATGCCGCAGAGGATCCAGTTGAATCTCAGGGTAATCCTCGGCGTCATGTAGAGCATGATCTTGTAGGCCTCCCACAAAATCGTGGGGAAAGCCACGCTGCCAACCAATACGCCCAGACCGCAGCCCACCACGGCGCCGCTGCCGGCGTAGAACAGGTATTTGCTGATAATATCCCAGTTGCTGTAGCCCAGAGCTTTCAGGGTACCGATCTGGGTCCGCTCCTCATCGACCATGCGGGTCATGGTGGTAATGCACACCAACGCCGCGATCAGCAGGAAGAAGGCCGGGAACACCCGGGACACGCCCTGTACGATGTCAGAGGCGCTGTCGAGAGAGTTGTAGCCCAGATTGCTGGTCCTGTCCAGAATGAAGACGTCATTTTCGATCATATCCTGGATGATGCCGGATGCGTCAGCCAGCTGCTGCTTGGCGTCATCCAGCTCCGCCTCCGCATCGGCCAGCTCTTTTTCGGCCTCTGCTTTACCCTTGAAGTATTCCTCCCAGGCCTCGTTCAGCTCCTGTTTGGCTTCCTCCAGCTGCACCTTGCCGTCGGCCAGCTCCTGCTGGCGCAGCTCAAGCTCCAGCTTGCCCGCCTCCATTTGGGCCTCGCCGGCCTCCAGCTGGGCTTCGGCAGCGGCAAATTCCGCATCCATCACAGACTGCATGGCCACCAGCGAGACCAGTCCTTCAGTCAAGCCGCTGATAGACTCCTCGATCTGGCCGATCTGACTATTTAGGGCCTCCTGTTGGGCCTGAAGCTGGGCCTGCTTTTCATAGTAGGGCTGCAGCTGGGCTTCCAGCTCGGAGCGCTGGGCCTGCTGCTCGGCAAGCTTTTCAGCGTATTCCCCACGTTTTTCCTGAAGCTCCTGAAGCTCCGATTCCATACCCGCCAGGGTCTGCTCATCGGCGCCGTTCTGCCTTGCCAGCTCGATGGCCTGCCGGGAAGTATCGATGCTGGAGTCCATGATACCGATCATGGTATTGGTCATGGAAATCTGGGAATCGATCAGCGTCAATTCCGTTTCCAGACGGGTAATGGTGGTATTGAGGGTCAGGATCTCAGCCTGCAGAGCCGTCAATTCGCTTTGCAGCGTTGTCAGACCCGTGGTCATGGAGTCCATCTGACTCAGAAGGGATGTGGTAGAATCGGAGATCTGCTTATAGGCTGATGCCTTGGCAGATGCCAGGGTGCCCCTGGACTCCTGCAGGGTTTTTTCGCCCTCTTTCAGCGCAGTCCAGGCGTCAGCGATCTGCTCCTCGCCGTCAAGGAGCATCTGCTCGTTGTCTGCGATCTCCTGCTCGCCGTCTTTCAGCTGCTGATGGGCATCCTCCAGCTCCTGAAGGGCCTCCTCTTTGGCATTTTGGAATTCCTTCAGACCATCATAGTATTCCAGCATACCCTCGTTATAGGCCTGCTGGGCCGTCCTGCGGACCTGAACCAGACGGTCATGTGCCAGAGGCTCCAGCAGCGGTTCCAGCCGCTCCGCCATGGCGTCCATGGCGTCGTTGTATTCCTTGGTATAGACCTCATAATCCCCTTCGATGGTCACATTGATCTCGGTGTAGTAGTCCACATCAAAGCCATCGGCGGGAATGTAGAGAATATTGTCCAGACTGCCGCTGCCGACGCTGGTGGAGCCCCTGTTCATGTCCATGTTCAGCGGAGTGGACACATAGCCGACGACGGTGTAGGTATCCCATACCATAGCCCCCAGGGTATCCTCGGAATTGGTGGCGGAGACATGGATGGTAGTGCCGAGGATTTCGTCGGTCAAACGGAAGCCATCAATGAGGCACTCGCTGCTTGTTTCCGGCATCCGGCCGCCCCGGAGGACCAGCCGGTTCAGAGTCTGGGGGATGGCGGTGAAGCGATAGACCTTCTCCTCGTCGGCGTCATTGACCGTTGCGACAACATCGGAATATATGATTCCCTCGGCATCCACGATGCCCTCCAACTGCGACACCGCTTCCACCTGATCCAGGCTCCATCCATAACCGGTCATGAGCCGCAGATCAAACATATTCTGTTCATCCATGTACTCCTGGCCCGTTGCCACCATGTCCGACTTGGTCATCAGCAGACCCACGAACATGCTGGCGCCCAGGGCGATGATGGCCACGATGGCCACATACCGTCCCAGAGATTTCAGGATGGATTGGCGCAGATTTTTGCGCATCGCATTCTTTTTCATTACCACTCGATCTCCTGAATGTCCTGCGGATGTTCATTGAGCGTCACGGATACCACCGTGCCGCTTCGAACCCGGATCACCCGGTCCGCCATGGCGGTCAGGGCGCCGTTGTGGGTGATAATTACCACGGTCATACCGGTTTTTCTGCCGGTATCCTGCAGAAGCTGCAAAATGGCCTTGCCGGTCTGGTAATCCAGCGCGCCGGTGGGCTCATCGCACAGCAGCAGCTTGGGGTTCTTGGCCAGGGCCCGGGCGATGGCAACGCGCTGCTGCTCGCCGCCGGACAGCTGGCTGGGGAAATTCTTCTGTCTGGCCTCCAGACCAACATCCCGCAGGATCTGCCGGGCGTCCAAGGGATTCTTGCAAATCTGATTGGCAAGCTCCACATTTTCAAGGGCCGTCAGATTGCCGATGAGGTTGTAAAACTGGAAAACAAAGCCCACATCCTCCCGCCGATACTGGGTCAGCTGCTTGCGGTTCAGGCCGGAGATCTCCCGGCCGTCCAGCATCACACTGCCAACGGAAAGTGTGTCCATGCCGCCGAGAATGTTCAGAAGGGTAGTCTTACCTGCACCGGAGGGGCCGACGATGACCACCAGCTCACCCTTTTCAATTTCAAAGGAGGCGTCGTGGAGGGCGTTGATCTCCACCTCACCCATATGGTAGGTTTTTCCCACATTCTGAAATTCCACAAATGCCATGGCATATCACCCCAAAATAATATCGTTTTTATTGTATCATAACTTTTGCGGATTGTCGAAATAATTTGTAAATTATATGTTTGCGACATATTAAAAAAAGAGCCATCCGGCTCTTTTTTGATTCACTTGCGGCGGAAGACCAGCAGCTTGCTGGCAAGATAGTTCACTACGATCACGATGACGCTGGTGGCAAGCTTCATCACATTGCCATTCCAGGCGAGAATGTCCACCGTGAGCCAGATGATCGCCGTCTCCAGCGCGCCGGAGCCCATGCGGCAGCCCACAAAGCGGGTCAGCTCCGGAATCACCGTCCCCGCAGACCAGTCGTGGCTTTTGAAGACAAAGGGCTTGTTGGTCAGATACGCAAAGGCCACGGCAAAAACCCAGGCGATCACATTGCTGACAGAGCCGCTGAAGCCCCACAGATTGTAGCAGGGCAGATAAAGCAGATAGTTTACCCCCGTGGTCAGCACGCCGAAGAACAGATAGGAGATGATATCATAGTATTTTTCGATCAAAGCACGGATCTTTTTCACACACAGGCCTCCAAGAAGAAACTTGTACTATTATACCACCGGGGCATAAAAAAGCAAGCCCGCATTGCGGGCTTGCTTTGGTTCATTTACATACCCAGATCCTCGCCGATGAGGATAAATTTGATCCGTCCGGCGGGACGGCAGTGGCGGGTCACCAGGATCTGATTGCAGATGCAGCCCTCGCTCTTGCAGTCGGCGCAGGTACCGGTGATCTCGCAGGGAGTCTGATTGGGGAAACGCTGCTTGTTCATGGGGGCGGCGATGGTTCTGGCCCGGTTGATGGCCGCTTCCAAAGTGTCCTCCACCTTATTCATGCCGGCCACAACCAGAATGTTCCGGGGGCCGTAGACAATGGGCGCCACACGGTTGCCGGTGCCGTCGATATTCACCATCTGGCCGTCCAGGCTCAGGCCGTTGGCACCGGTGATAAACCAGTCGGCAAAGAATATATCTCGCTGCAGCTTTTCCTTCTCTTCCACTGTCTTGCACAGATCCCGGTCCAGGCAGTTGTAATTGACGGCGTGGAGGGCGTCCATCAGCCCCAGCTGGGTACAGGTCAGAGTTCCGCCCCAGCCCACGGAGGAACCCTCGCCGATGAGCTCCAGAGCCTTGGCCAGCGCCTCTTCCTTCGTGGCGCAGTAGCAGGCCTCGAAATGGCGGTTTTCCAAATTGCGGATCATGATTTTGGCCCGCTTTTCATAGTAAAGTTCCTTGGGATCAGCCATGATATGTACCTCCGTTTTTTTCTTTCAGTTTACCGCATTTTCCCACGAAAGTAAAGAAAAAAGCCGATAAACGTTATCATTTTTTACCGCCGCCCCCGGAGCAAACCGGCTGCGCCGGACAGCGCCACCACCGCGCCCAGTGCGCACAGACCCACTCCGGCACTGCCGTAAACATCCCCCAGCCAGCCTACCAGCGGACTGGCAGCGATCATCAGCAGGCTGTAGGCCATCATATTGACACTGACCAGCGTGGCTCGGCGGTCACTGGGGAAGAGTTTGTTTAAGTATTTCTGAAGATGCAGCATCCAAGCATCCATCGCTCCCGCCGCAGCCATGGCGCCCAACACCGCTGGGACAACGGCTGCCGCACCGGCTATAATGGTACCAGATCCCACGATCAGCGCACAGACGATGTATAATCCCCGAATACCCCGGGGCTGCAGACGCTCGCCCAGAGCGGTTCCCACCATCCGTGAAAAGCTGATGCACATCACCGGCAGTCCCAGCCACATGGCCTGAAACCCCTGTTCACTGAGCCGCTGCTGCAAAAACATCAGCGTCAGATAGCTGGGAAGACACAGCAAACCGTCAGCCAGCATCAGTACAGCCGCCCGGGGACTGCCCCGCAGAAACGCCGCCACCTGGGAAACATGCTCGCAAAACCGTTTCCCAAGATCCCGGAAGGGATGAGCCTGACGCTGAGCCTGATTCTCCGTGACGGTGGGCTCCGTCAGACTCAGGGCCAGCAGTGTCCTTGCAAGACACACCGCGCCATCCACCAGATAGATCCTGACGTAGCTGAGAACACCAGCCAGAAGACTTGCCGCATTGCTGAGCATACTGCCCAGATTCTGCACCCTGGCATATCGGGCGTTGACGCGCAGATGCTCCTGTTCCCTGCCCGCCTGCAGCAGACTGTCATACAGCAGCGCCTCGTCACTGCCGGAAACAAAGGTGCAGGCCAATGCCGAAAAAGCCATGGACACACAAACACCGGCAAAGCCTTCCGCGAAGGCCATCAAAAGGGCGCTGACCAGACCGCAGATTCCCGCAGCAGCCATACTCCTCCGCCGTCCCATCAGATCCG
The DNA here is from genome assembly GCA_017622295.1 of Oscillospiraceae bacterium. Lineage (GTDB taxonomy): Bacteria > Bacillota > Clostridia > Oscillospirales > Oscillospiraceae > Faecousia. Next base: position 75,604 of record JAGARK010000038.1, on the reverse strand, counting down.
CAGCCATTCCCGAAGGGATCTCACAGATCAGGCTAACAATGTGAAAAATACCCTCTGCCAGGCCGATTTGCCACAAACTGAAGCCTCTGGCCGCCAGCAGCACCACCCAGATCGCATCGGGGATGCGCAGGCATGCCGCAAAACCGAAAGCATTGAGCCTTCGCAGTTGAATTTTAAGATTCATAATTTAACCGTCCTTTTCTATGGCGGCAAAAAGGGGGCAAAAAAACCGCATGCCAAAGGCACGCGGCGCAAATTGCCCGCTCACCTTTTGCCGAAATAATATGTGTTCCTGAAAAAAGGGCGCACTGCCCCCCTGGACGGTTCTAGGGGTTTCCTTTGGAAAGAAACGCAAAGCCCATGACCCAGCGCATCAGGCACACTCCTTTCGGCAAAAAATGATCTCTTAATTTATATAAGCATATCACGTCCAGGATCAAAATGCAAGAAAAAAGGGACACCCTCCCACGGAAGGTGTCCCTGATGATATTCCATTACTGCTCGGAAACCTGTTCCAGGGTGAAGCCCAGATACTTTTCCAGAGCTGCGATCTTCAGGCAGGTGCAGAAAACATACATGGCCTTCTCCAGTTCCTCGATGGGAGGCAGGCTGGGAGCGATGCGGATCATGGAGTCGTGGGGATCGACACCGTAGGGATAGGTGGCGCCGGCGTCGGTCATGACAACACCGCACTTCTTGCACAGCTCCAGCGTCCGTCTGGCAGTACCGGGCATGGCGGCGACGCAGACAAAGTAGCCGCCCTTGGGGTGATGCCAGTGGGCAATACCCTTGTTAGTCACCTGCTTGCGCAGGATCTTCAGTACCATCTCGAACTTGGGCGCCATGATTTCGGCATGCTTCTTCATCAGCTCCAGGGTATGTTCCTTGTTCTTCAGGTATTTGACATGGCGCAGCTGATTGATCTTGTCGTAAGAAATGGTCTGAACGCCGATGAGCTTGGAGTGATAGGCGATGTTCTCCTCGGAGCATGCCATAACGGACATGCCATCGCCGGGGAAGGTGATCTTGGAGGTAGAAGCAAATTCATAAACCATATTGGGCCGTCCTGCTTCGGCGCAGAGGGAAATGATATCCCGGAAGGGCTCAAACACACCGTCAAACTCATGGACGCAGTAAGCGTTGTCCCACATGATGGCAAAGTCAGGGGCGGCGGGCTTCAGATTGGCGAAGCGGTCCACCACCTCCTCGGAATAGGAATATCCCTGGGGATTGGAATACTTGGGCACACACCAGATGCCCTTGACCATGGGATCCTGGACCAGCTGCTCCACAACGTCCATATCGGGGCCGTCGGGGTGCATGGGCACAGTGATCAGCTCGAAGCCGAAATTTTCGGTGATGCGGAAATGGCGGTCATATCCGGGGCTGGGGCACAGGAACTTGATGCGGCTTTCCTTGCACCAGGGACGCTCACTGTCCACCAGACCATGGGTGTAGGCCCGGCAGATCAGGTCATACATCATGCTCAGGCTCGCATTGCCGCCGACAAAGGTCTGGCTGGGCTTACAGCCCAGAACATCGGCCCAGTACTCTCTGGCGCACTTCAGACCTGCCAGATCACCGTAGTTACGGGCGTCGTTGCCGTCAATGATGCATTCAGCAGGATCCGTCAGAATGCTCAGCATATCGCTGACCAGATCCAGCTGCAGCTTGCTGGGCTTGCCGCGGGACATATCCAGCTTCAGATTTTCGTGTCTGAGCTCGTCGTAACGAGCCATCATTCTCTTAAACTCCATGCGAAGCTCTTCTCTGCTTCTGCAAGAATAGGTAGCCATAAACATCATCCTCCCTGGTAACTGTTGCAAATTCTGGGCTTATTATACGCTTTGGCAGCCAAAAATGCAATATCTAAAAATAAAAAATTCATTTTCAGGTTACCTAACTTATATTTTTGTATGTATGAACAAAACAAATGTCTTTCACGACCCAATTTTATACATTTTCACTCCTTGCATTCTCCCGATCAATCGCATACAATTTTAGATATATATACTAAAAATCACCGGAAGATTTGAAAAACCATGAAATCATCCGTCCGAAAATCCTGTAATTGCACAAAATATACTAAAATGCAATTTTTTATTGCAGCTCTTTCATTTTCATCCAATGGAAAGGATGTGTTACCATGACTCAGGTCATCCATGTACCTGAAATATTTGGCAGCGATGTCTTCACGGAAGCCGCCATGCGGCAGCGCCTTCCCGCCGCTGCCTATGACGCATGGAAGCAGTGCGTCGAAACAGGCTCCCCCCTTTCTCTGGAGGCAGCAAATCAGATCGCCGAGGCCATGAAAAACTGGGCTACCGAAAAGGGCGCTACCCATTATACCCATTGGTTCCAGCCCATGACCGGCATTACTGCCGAAAAGCATGATTCCTTCATTACCCCCACTGGTGACGGCCGTGTGCTGATGGAGTTCTCCGGCAAGGAATTGGTCCGCGGTGAGCCCGACGCCTCCTCCTTCCCCTCCGGCGGCCTCCGGGCCACCTTCGAAGCCCGGGGCTACACCGCCTGGGACCCCACCTCCTTCGCCTTCATCAAGGACGGAAGCCTCTATATCCCCACCTGCTTCTTCTCCTACACCGGTGACGCGCTGGATAAGAAAACACCGCTGCTGCGCTCCTGTGAGGAGGTCTCCCGGGAAGCGTTGCGAATTCTGCGGCTCTTTGGTGACAATGAAACCAAGCGGGTCATCGCCTGCGTCGGTGCGGAGCAGGAGTACTTCCTGCTGCCCAAGGCGCTGTATGCCCAGCGGGAGGATCTGCGGCTGACGGGCCGGACTCTCTTCGGCGCCCCCGCCCCCAAGGGTCAGGAGCTGGATGACCACTACTTCGGCGCCATCCGGACACGGGTGGCTGCCTATATGAAGGATCTGGATGAGCAGCTGTGGAAACTTGGCGTCCTGTCCAAGACCAAGCACAATGAGGCTGCTCCCTGTCAGCATGAAATGGCTCCCATCTATTCCGGCGCCGTCCATGCCTGTGACTGCAACCAGCTGGCCATGGAGATCATGAAAAAATGTGCTGCCAAGCACGATCTGGTCTGTCTGCTTCACGAGAAGCCCTTCGCCGGTATCAACGGCTCCGGCAAGCACAACAACTGGTCCCTGGCCACCGACGGCGGCGACAATCTCTTCAGCCCCGGCAAAACCCCCCGGCAGAACGCCCGGTTCCTGGTATTTCTGGCAGCCTTCATTCAGGGTGTGGATGAATATCAGGATTTCCTGCGCTGCACCGTGGCCTCCGCAGGCAACGACCACCGTCTGGGCTCCAGCGAAGCGCCTCCGGCCATTGTATCCATTTATCTGGGTGATGAGCTGAACGCAGTGGTGGATTCCATCATCCGGGGCACCAACTACACCGACCCCGCCAAGAGTATGATGCGCATCGGCGTGGACGCCATGCCAGCCATCCCCAAGGACACCACCGACCGCAACCGCACCAGTCCCCTGGCCTTCACCGGCAACAAGTTTGAGTTCCGCATGCCCGGCTCCTCCCAGTCCGTGGCCGGCCCAAACATCGCCCTGAACACCATCATGGCCGAGGAGCTGCGCAAATTTGCCGATGTGCTGGAAAACGCGGAGGACTTCGATTCCGCCCTCCAGACCCTGGTCTGTCAGGCCCTCAGCGACCACCGGCGGATCATTTTCAGCGGAAACGGTTACTCCCGGCAGTGGGAGGAGGAAGCTGCCCGCCGGGGTCTGAGCAACCTCAACTCCACCGCAACCAGTCTTCCCACCTACATTTCCGAAAAGAATGTGGAGCTGGTGACCCGCCATGGCATTTTTACGGAGAACGAATTCCGGGCCCGGTATGCTATCCATCTGGACTCCTACAACAAGCTGCTGGCCATCGAAGCCAGAACCATGCTGGATATGGCCCTGTGCCAGATCCTCCCGGCGGTGCTGCGCTACACCCGCAGCCTCACCGACGGTCTCATTGCCAAAAAGTCCATCGGCGCCGCCTGCAAGGCGGAAAACAGCCTCATCGCCAAGCTCTCCACCCATTCCGACTGGCTCTACGATTCCTGCGAGCGGCTGAAGGCCGATCTGGAGCACATCCCCCGTTCCACTGAGGATGCCGCCATGTACTACCACGACACCATCCTGCCGGATATGGATAAGCTGCGCTTCCATGCGGATGAACTGGAAAAGCTAACCGCCAAGGACGTCTGGCCCTTCCCCACATATGCAGATCTTCTGTTCTACTAAACAAAAAATCGCCTGCCGTTTCGGCAGGCGATTTTTTCATTCAATCAGTTGTTGTGAATCTCTTTCAGAGGCTTGATATACTGCTCGCGGCGGCTCTTTCTTGCGGCATTGTAGCCTTCATCACTGCCGGAGTGAACCTCACGCAGGTAATCATAGTGATTGAGCAGAATCTCCTCGTTGTGACGGGCCAGCATCATGACCGCGATGGAGGAACACTGGTCGGAAGCACGCTCGAAGTAGGTCAGGCACTCCATGAATACCAGACCGGAGCTGACGCTGCAGGCACCGTTCTTCAGACGCTTGGTATGGCGGTCCTTCAGCAGCATAACCATATCATCGATGGTCTCTTCCAGAGGCTCGATGGCCTTGGCGGCTTCATCGTCGTTGTCCGTAAAGGCCTTAACGGTAATGGACAGAATCTCATTGACCGCGCTGCCCAGGATCTGCAATTCCTTTTTCGCCATGTCAGAGAACTCAACACCCTCTGCCTTCAGCTTCTGGCCAAACTCCACCAGATTGGTGGCATAGTCGCCGATACGCTCGAAGCAGGGAATGGTCTGCATCAGCATATCCAGCTGGCGGTCTTCTGCCTCGTTCTCAACAGCCTTGCTCAGGCCGATCAGGAAGCGGTCGGACTGATCTGCAAACTGGTCCAGGCACTCCTCGTCAGCATCGATGATGGCAGCTTTGCTTTCATCGTAGTTGAACAGCTGCTGGAAACCTCTTTCGAAATTGTCCCGGGCAATGGCGCCCATGGCAGCCACGGCCTTGGTAGCCTCGCTCAGTGCCATGGTGGGGGCAATGAACAGCTTCTCATCCAGGGTGTGCAGCTCGGGATGGCGCAGCTCTTCTTCGGTCTTGACATCCTTGACAATAGCCATGGACAATTTCACCAGCCAGCCGGAGAAGGGAATCAGAATGACGGCGGTAATCAGGTTGAACACGGTCTGGAAGTTTGCGATGATGCCGCTGTCCACAGCGCGGACCCAGTATTCTGCACCAAACACCGCATTCTTTTGCAGAACCGTCATGACCAGCATGAACAGCACCGTACCGATGGTGTTAAATGCAATGTGTACAACGCCGGTACGCTTGGCATCCTTGGAAGAACCGATGGAGCAGACCATGGCAGTGGTCACGCAGGTACCCAGGTTGATGCCCATAATCACGGGATAAGCCATGGCAAAGGTCATGCCGGAACCAGGGACGGAGGCAACTGTCTGCAGCATACCAACCGTTGCGGAAGAGCTCTGAACGATGACCGTCAGAACCAGACCGAAAAGGATGCCGAACAGAGGATTGGCCAGGAAGCCCATGAATGTGGTGAATGCGCCGGTGCCGATCAGGGGCTTGACGCCGTCGGTCATCAGATTCAGGCCAATGAACAGCACGCCAAAACCGATGCAGATGTCACCGATGGGCTTGGAGCCCTTGCTCTTGATAAACATCAGCAGAACGATGCCGATGACCAGGGCAATGGGAGCCAGGGTATCGGTATCGAAGAGCCACAGCAGCCAGCTGCCGTCAGATTCGATGGAGCCCAGGCGGATGATCTGCGCGGTAACGGTGGTACCGATGTTTGCACCCATGACGATGGACACAGCCTGCTTCAGATTCAGCACGCCAGCGCCAATCAGTGCGACAGTCAGAACAATAGTTGCAGTGGAACTCTGGATAACAGCGGTAACCAGCGCGCCGGTGATGACGCCCATGACCACGTTTCCGGTGACTTTTTCCAGGACGCGTTTCAGCGCTTCGCCGGAACTGTTCTTCAGGCCGTCGCCCATGACCTCAATGCCGTAAAGGAACATGGCAAGACCGCCCAGCAGCTGGATAATGGCAGTTAAAATCTCCATAGATAAAAACTCCTGTTTAAATGTAGGCCTGACCCGCAGGCTCTCTTTTATTATAAAGAATTTCGTCGGAAAAGTACAGTAGAATTTTACGAAATTTTTACCGACACTTTACACATTTTTACCAAAAACAGTTCTCACAGTTCTCAGCGGCCGGTGGAGCCGAAGCCGCCCTGGCCCCGGTCGGTATCAGAAAGCTCCTGAACTTCCTCAAAAGCAGGCTGCAGCACCGGAACAATCAGCAGCTGCGCGATCCGCTCCCCGCCGGTGACGGTCCTGTCTTCGACGCCGTGGTTGTGCAGCGCCACGGTTACCTCGCCCCGGTAATCGCTGTCAATGACGCCTACTTTGTTGGCAGGAGCCAGATCCCGCTTGCAGGCAAGGCCGCTGCGGGCATGGACCAGACCAGCATAACCCACGGGGATCTCCATGGCCAGGCCCGTGGGAATGAAAGCGGTCTGACCCGGTTCAATGGTCACTGCTGCTTCCAGGCAGGCGTACAGATCGGCGCCGGCTGCCTCCGCCGTGCCATAGGTGGGAATCAGCGCGTTGTCACGCAGTTTTTTAACGGTAATCTTACTCATTTTTTAACCCCTTTCCTTCTGCCTGCCAGTCGTTCCAGAGGATGATCTCCCCGTTTTTCAGGGATGCAGGCACATCGATCAGCCTCTGATTTTCGGAGCCCCGGAATCGGAGGGACAGATTTTTCCTGCTTTCCACAAAGGGCCCGTCCACCAATACATCCAGATAGCTCAGTATTTCTTCCGTAATTTCCCAGGGGCCCAGCCGCCGTTCCAGGATGTCCCGGTCAAAGAGATAACCGGAAAAGGCCCAGATGCTCTTATCGGGAAGTTCCCTTTTTACGCGGCGCAGCAGCTGCAAAATGGGACCCTGATTCCGGGGCTCGAAGGGTTCGCCCCCCAGCAGGGTCAGGCCCTTGATATGATTGGGCCGCAGCATTGCCACGATGGAGTCCATGGTCTCCTCCGTGAAGGGCTGGCCATAGTCAAAATCCCAAGCCACCTCATTGAAGCAGCCAGGGCAGCGGTGGGTGCAGCCGGACACAAACAGGCTGACCCGTACACCGGGACCGTTGGCAATGTCGCAGTTTTTGATGGTTGCGTAATTCATTGGAGAAACCTTTCTTTCGATTCATAGTCATCGCCCTCTATTATAGCAGAAAAGCGGAGAATATCAATATTTACAATTTTGAAACATTGCATCCCGGCTGCTCCTCTTGTCAACGGGGAGTAAACCGAGTATAATGGTACAAAATATCATGAATGGGGAATGAATATGTTTTCTCACGAAGAACGCTGTATTTACCGCAACAATCAGCTGGCGGAAGTGATCTGCCAGTTCCGGTTTCCAGAAATTCTGACCATCCAGGCCAATCTGCCGGTAGCATTTCAGGAAGCCATCCGGGATGAATTCCCCCGGTTCTCCTCCCGGAAGGAAACCCCTGCGCCGAAGCTCGCCGGTACCCCCGGCAATATCAGCCTGCAGAAACAGGACCCTGTCAACAACTATCAGTTTTTCTCCGCCGACGGCAACTGGCGGGTGAATCTGACCAGCCGGTTTGTCTCATTGTCCTGCTCCCGCTACACCAGCTGGGAGGACTTTGCCGCGAAGCTGGATAAGCCTCTGGTCTCTTTCATTCAGACCTACCATCCCGCCTTTTTTGAGCGGGTGGGCCTGCGGTATCTGAATTTCTTCTCCCGCAAGGAGCTGGGGCTGGAGGGAACCCCATACAATCAGATGTTCTCTCCCTGCTACCTGGGCCCCCTGGCTGAGGAGGATGTCATTGAAACCAACGCCACCCGCTGCAGCGTGGATACAGAAATGGCCCTGCGGGGCGGCTGCCGGGTAAAGCTCCACGCAGGTCCCGGCCTGGTCAAGCGCCAGGGTCAGCCGGACAACGAGGTCAAATTTGTATTTGACCAGGATCTGTATATGAACGGCCAGGTGGAGGTCAAGCACTGCATCGGCGCACTGCAGACCCTCCATGCCCAGGCCGATTCCATCTTCCGGGGCGCAATCACCGACGTAACCCATGACGCCATGGAGCCCCGCAACATTTAAAGGAGGTAAATTATGCCCTATTATTACGGTTTTGACTGGACGTATCTGGTCCTGGTGCTGCCGTGCATCATTCTTTCCATGTGGGCCAGCAGCCGGGTCAATTCGACCTTCAACAAATATTCCAAGCAGTTCTCCAGCCGCCGCATCACCGGCGCCCAGGCAGCCCAGCGGGTGCTGGCCGCCAACGGCGTCAGCGGTGTCCGCATCGAACGGATCAACGGCAGTCTGACGGATCATTTTGATCCAAGGACCAATGTGATCCGCCTGTCGGATTCCGTGCACGACTCCACCTCCGTGGCCGCCATTGGTGTCGCCTGCCATGAGGCGGGACACGCGGTGCAGTACGCTGTGAATTACGCCCCCATCAAGCTCCGCTCCGCCATCATCCCCATCACCAATTTCGGTTCCAAGCTGGCCATGCCTCTGATCCTCATCGGCATCCTGCTGTCCGCGCTGGGCAGCCTGTCCTACACTCTGGTGTACCTCGGCATCGCCGCCTTTGGTCTGAGCCTGGTGTTCCAGCTGGTGACCCTGCCTGTGGAGTTTAACGCCAGCCGCCGGGCCATGGAAGCCATTGACCAATCCGGTCTGCTGACGCCCCAGGAGCAGCAGGGCGCCAGAAAGACCCTCTCCGCTGCGGCCATGACCTATGTGGCCGCCACCGCCGTAGCTCTGGCCCAGCTGCTGCGGCTGATCGTCCTCTTCGGCGGCAGACGCAGAAGAGATTAAGCCCTCGAACGCCATACAAATTACCGCCCCGATATTGACAATCGGGGCGGTTTTCGTTATAATTTTGCGGTAAAATGTAAAAAGAGGATTATGTATATGGAACAGTTACTGGAACTTTATCAGACCATGGGCATTTCCCCCGCCGTCTATGAGCACGGCGAGAAGACCCTGGAGAAAATCAAAGACCGCTTCGCCGCCATTGACCAGGTGGCCGAATACAATCAGGCAAAAGTCCTTCACGCCTTCCAGAAGAACCGGGTCAGCGCCACCTGCTTTGCCGCATCCACCGGCTACGGCTACAATGACGAGGGCCGCGACAAGCTGGAGCAGGTCTACGCCGACGTCTTCCACACGGAAGCCGCTCTGGTCCGCCCCCACATCACCTGTGGCACCCACGCCCTGACCATCGCCCTCAGCGCCAATCTGCTGCCCGGCGACGAGCTGCTGAGCCCCGTGGGCCTGCCCTACGACACGTTGCAGGAGGTCATCGGCATCCGCCCCAGCCCCTGCTCCCTGGCAGAATACGGTGTTTCCTACAATCAGGTGGATCTGCTTCCCGATGGCACCTTCGACTACGAGGGCATCCGCAAGGCCATTAATCCCAAGACCAAGATGATTACCATCCAGCGCTCCAAGGGCTACGCCACCCGCCCCACCTTTTCCGTAACCCAGATTGGTGAGCTCATCGCCTTCTGCAAATCCATCAAGCCCGACGTCATCGTCATGGTGGACAACTGCTACGGTGAGTTTGTTGAAACCATCGAGCCCAGCGACCTGGGCGCCGATATGATCGTGGGCAGCCTGATCAAGAATCCCGGCGGCGGTCTGGCCTCCTCCGGCGGCTACATCGCCGGCACCAGAACCTGCGTGGACCGCTGTGCCTACCGGCTCTCCGCCCCCGGCCTGGGTCAGGAGGTGGGTGCCAATTTTGGCCTGATGACCAGCCTCTATCAGGGCTTCTTCCTCTCCCCCACCGTCACTGCCAGCGCTCTGAAGGGCGCCATCTTCGCCGCTAATCTCTATGAGCCTCTGGGCTTCAAGTGCGTTCCCAACGCCACCGAAAGCCGCCACGACATCATTCAGGCCGTGGAGCTGGGCAGCGAGAAGGGCATGATCTCCTTCTGCAAGGGCATTCAGGCTGCGGCCCCCGTGGATTCCTACGCCGATCCCATCCCCGGCGACATGCCCGGCTACGACAGCCAGGTCATCATGGCCGCCGGCGCCTTCGTTCAGGGCTCCACCATGGAGCTCTCCGCCGACGGCCCCATCCGGGAACCCTATGCCGTCTACTTCCAGGGCGGCCTGACCTGGAGCCACGCCAAGCTCGGAATCCTTATGAGCCTGCAGAAAATGGTTGACGCAGGCCTGATTACCCTCTGATACAAAAATCCCACCGGATATCCGGTGGGATTTCTCATTTCATCAGTTCCAGTTTTTTCGCCCGGGAGAGCTTTTTGATTTCCAGCTCCCGCTTCAGGGCATCGGAATGGGTGCCACAGGTTTCGGTATGGACCAGCTTCAGCGGACCCCGACCCCGGGTGTACTTGGCGCCTTTGCCCTCGCTGTGGGCCCTGAAGCGCCGGGGCACATCGTCGGTGATGCCGGTATAGAGGGTTCCGTCGGCGCACTCCAACATATAAAGATACCAGATTTTTTCCATACTTCCTCCGAAAAACGGGCCGGGAAATCCCGGCCCGTATTTTTAATATCTTCGACGCAGCTTTTTTGCCAGCACATGATCCAGCATAAAAAACGTCACATTGCCGAGAACCAGGGTCACAGCAGTCATGACCACGCCCATCTCAGTGTACTCCTGCGCGATTTGCGCCATGCCGAACAGATAGATGAGCAGCCAGTACATCACCAGCACCGATGCATTGAACAGCACCAGTTTCAAAAGGATCCCCAGCTTCATGGCATCCAGCTTCGGCTTGAGCATGGGATAGTAGCCCAGAAAGGCGAATACCGCTGCCGCTTCCTTATCCGGCCCCAGAAGCAGGCTCAGAATCGCCACCGCGCCATACCAGGCCCAACCGATGCGGCTGCCGCAGTTTTTCAGCACAAACTGCTCCAGCAGGATGCACAGCACCGGGCACAGAAAGGTGGCCAGCGGGATCAGAGCGCCCAGACACATGATGGTGACTGCCAGCGCCGCCATCATACCGCCCAGAGCGATGATCTTTGCCTGATTGTTTCTCATCTTGCGCTATTGTTCTTCAACAGATCATACTTGATGTCCCACAGCTTCTGGGACAGGTCCACGAAGTAGGTCTGGGGATTGTCGAAACGCTTGATCTCGTCCCAGAGGGTATCCACCTGCTCCAGGCAGTAGGTCCGGATTTCGGAGAGGGTCGGGCAATCATAGACCAGCTTTCCATCCCTGAAAATGGGAACCAGCAGCTCCTTGGCCGTGAAATTGTAGACATTCTTCCGCTTCCAGGTGGCATCGGGATCGAAAATCTCCAGATCCTTGGAGTCGTCCACCACCTCGTCATAGACGCAGAGGTAGTCGGCGATGGCCTTACCGGTGTCGTTGCCGATGAAACGGTAGAGCTTCTTATAGTGGGGGTTGGTGATCTTTCCGACGTTTTCGGAGATCTTGATCTTGGGAACCACAGTACCGTCTTCCTGCTCCACGGCCACCAGCTTGTACACGCCGCCGAACACGGGCTCGCTCTTGGCGGTGATCAGACGCTCACCGACACCGAACATGTCGATCTTGGCGCCCTGGCGCAGGATATCCTGGATGATATACTCATCAAGAGAATTGGAGACGCTGATCTGGCAGCCAGTCCATCCGGCATCATCGAGCATCTGGCGGGCCTTGCGGGTCAGGTAGGTCATATCGCCGGAGTCCAGACGGATGCCGCACTTGGTGATGCCCATGGGCTTGAGGACCTCATTGAAGACCCGGATGGCATTGGGCACACCGGATTTCAGGGTGTTGTAGGTGTCCACCAGCAGCGTGCAGTTGTTGGGATACATCTGGGCATAGGCCTTGAAGGCCTCATACTCGGTGTCGAACATCTGCACCCAGGCGTGAGCCATGGTACCACCGGCGTAGACGCCGAAGAGCTGATCGGAAATGGTGCAGGCAGTGCCGTTGCAGCCGCCGATGTAAGCAGCCCGGGCACCCAGAATGGCGGCATCGGCGCCCTGCGCACGGCGGGAGCCAAATTCCAGAACGGTGCGGCCCTGGGCAGCGCGGACGACCCGGTTGGCCTTGGTGGCGATCAGACTCTGGTGGTTGATGCACAGCAGGATATAGGTCTCGATCAGCTGAGCTTCGATGGCGGGAGCCCGGACAGTCATGATGGGTTCCTTGGGGAAAATGGGGGTACCCTCGGGAACGGCCCAGATATCGCCGGTGAAGCGGAAATTCGCCAGATACTCCAGGAATTCCTCACTGAAGATCTTGCGGCCCCGCAAATACTCGATATCCTCAGGATCAAAATGCAGATCCTGGATATACTGGATCACCTGCTCCAGGCCCGCGGCGATGGCAAAGCCGCCGCCATCGGGACACTGACGGAAAAATACGTCAAAATAAGTGATGCGGTCTTTGTAGCCATTGGAAAAGTAGCCCTGGCTCATGGTCAGCTCATAGAAATCGCAGAGCATCGTCAAGTTGAGTTTTTCGTTTACTACCATAGTAAAACACCTCATTGTTTTTTAATGGTTATATTATAAATCCATTATTATTGATATGCAACAATTATTTTGTCCCATAATTTCGCATTGACAGCCCCCGGAATTTAAGATATATTGAAAATAGATACTGAACTCCATTTTAAATGCGTCAATACGTATTTTAATTGCCCAAAGGGCAAGGCGTTCATATGAAACAGCGCCGTAAGGCGATGTTCCTGTAATAGAAAATGCTTATTTTCTATTACAGGTTAGTATGAAAGGATGTGATCACCATGGAAATTACTGTTGGTATGAAGGGCGAAACCGCTACTTTGGTGGAGCGGGAGGATACCGCCGCAGAGGTGGGCTCCGGTTCCCTGCTGGTGTACGCCACCCCCTGTATGGTGGCTTTGATGGAAGGAGCGGCCTGTGAAGCAATCGCCGATGCGCTGCCTGATAGCCAGACCACCGTCGGCATCGAGCTGAACATTCAGCATCTGTCCGCCACCCCCGTGGGCCTGGAAGTCCGGGCGGAGGCAGAGGTCACCGCTGTGGAGGGTAAGATCATCACCTTTGAGCTCAGAGCCTTCGATGAGGCAGGCGAAATCGGCAAGGGCACCCACAAGCGCGCCATCATCAATTCCCAGAAATTCCTTGAAAAGACCTACGGAAAACTCTGATAATACTATTTCTTGATAAAATGGTTTAAAACCATTTTAGCGTAGGATTAACATCACACGCCGCCGACGGCGGCAAGAAATGTATTGACGTCGTTTTTCGCGGCAAAGCCGCTGGCCGTTTCATGCACTATAATAAAACCAGTATCAGGAGGTATTGCTATGGAGAATTACAGCGCCATGATCCGCAGCACCTTTGAATTCGGCTCCGTCCGGGATGCCGAGGTGCTGTTTGAAGCCTGCATCAAGAATGCCTTTCCCACCTTCAACTTCCGCCGGCTGGAGCTGATCCGCTTTGTGCGGGATGAGCAGTATATGGAAGGCCGCAGCTGGAACCATGTCTTTGAGATCAAAAAATCCCAATGGAAGGACAACCCCGTCTGGGAGGTCCACTGCCGCCGGGTCACCATGGGCAAAACGCCGGACAAGCATGTATATCTGGACTACCAGAGCCTTGGCTTCGTGGGGTATATGGAGTAACGATCATGAAGAAGCAGTTACTGGGGCTGGGTTTCATTTTATTTGGGATCCTGCTGGTCCTTGCCGATCTGAACGGCATGGTCAAAATCCCGATTCTGGGGGATATCATGTCCGTCAACAGCATTGGACTGCTCTGCGGTATTGCAGGCCTCGGCATCATCGTTTATTATGCATTTAAAAAGGATCGCACATAAATTCAGCCGCCGTTCTTTCGAACGGCGGCTTCGCTTTACTTCTTATCCTGTTCAATCAGCTTCTTGACCGCCTCGATACCGACCTTGATAGCTCCGGAGGTGTCCTCGCTCATGGGCATAAAGAGGCCTGCCTTCTCCCGCTCCTGATTCCAGATCACATGGAAGCAGCTGCCGCAGCGGACGCCCCGGGCGGCGGCCACCACGAAAAGGGCGGCCGACTCCATTTCGCTGGCCTTGACTCCCAGCCGCTTCCAGCTCTCCCACTTCTGAAGAAGCTCCCAGGACACCGGGGACTTCTCCGGGCTGTGCTGGCCATAGAAGGAGTCCTTGCACTGGACAACGCCGGTGTGGATCCGGTAACCCAACTCCTCGCCTGCCGCCATCAGAGCGCAGGTGACTGAGAAATCCGGCACCGCCGGGAATTCGATGGGGGCATACTCCATGGAGGTGTGCTCATAGCGCACTGCACCGGTAGCAACCACAATATCGTCGGGCATGATGTCCAGATCAATGCCGCCGCAGGTACCCACCCGGACGAAGGTATCCGCACCGATGTTGCACAGCTCCTCCATGGCAATGGCCGCGGAGGGGCCGCCGATGCCGGTAGAACAGACGCTGACCTTCTCTCCCAGCAGATAGCCGGTCCAGATGTTGTACTCCCGGTTCATACCGATGTGGACGGGATCATTAAAATGCTGCGCGATAGCCTCACACCGCCCCGGATCACCGGGAAGGATCACATAGCGGCCCACGTCGCCCTCGCTACAGTGGATGTGGAATTGCTTTTCAGTTTCCTGCATAAAAATCACCCTTTTTCTTTCATTCTACCACATCAAAATCCTCATGGCAAGCCATGGTATGCTTCAGCCGAAAGGATTATTCGTAAGGGCAACCGCAAGGGTCACACCTACATTCATAATAAACTCGCTGCGAACATCAAACAAAACCGGGATGGCAAGCCATCCCGGTAAATTTTTATGCGCCAAGCTTCTCTTTGTTGAAATGCTCCTTCGTCAGTTTGATGACCACACCGGACAGTCCCAGCAGGGCGATCAGGTTGGGAATCGCCATGAAGCCGTTGAGGGTTTCGGCAATGTTCCAGGCGATTTCCAGCTCCAGAGCGGCGCCAAAGACCAGTACGATGACGAAGGCCACCTGGAAAACCAGGGTCCACTTGGTGCCCACCAGATACTCGCTGCAGCGGGTGCCGTAGAGAGACCAGCTGAGGATGGTAGTCAGGGCAAACAGGGACAGACACACAGCCACGATCAAAGAACCGATCTGCTGGCCGAAGATGGTGCCGAAGGAGGCGCTGATCAGCTCCGCGCCGGCACTCTGGCCCCAGACGATGTCCACACCACTCTCCACGCCGCACAGCAGGGTCAGTGCCGTCAGGGTGCAGATGATGATGGTGTCCATGAAAACCTCGAAGATGCCGTAGACGCCCTGCTTAACGGGGTCAGACTCAGAGGATGTCGCATGGGCAATGGGGGCAGAACCAAGGCCTGCCTCGTTGGAGAAGACGCCGCGGCCGACGCCCTTCTGGATGGTGGTCATGATGGTGATACCGAAAGCGCCGCCGAGGGCTGCCTCTGCGCTGAAAGCCCCCTTGAAGATCATGGCGAAGACATTACCCAGACTGGATGCGTTGGTCACAATGACGCACAGGCTGCAGATGATGTATACGACTGCCATGAAAGGAACCAGCTTTTCCGCCACGCTGCCGATGCGCTTGACGCCGCCGAAGAGGATCAGCCCCACGATGGTAGCGATGATTGAGCCGATGATGAAGCTGGAAACGGGAACGGTCTGACCGAAGAGATTGACGCTCCAGGCTGCGGTGTTGCCGCCGCAGGCGTCAATGGCGGAGTTAATGGCGCCGGCAATGGTGTTCACCTGGGTCATATTGCCGATGCCGAAAGCTGCCAGAGCGCCAAGAATACAGAACAGAACACCCAGCCAGCTCCAGCTCTTGCCGAGGCCATTCTTGATGTAGTACATGGGGCCACCGACCCATTCGCCCTTGGCATTGCGCTCGCGGTAGCGGATGGACAGCACCACCTCGGCGTACTTGGTGACCATGCCGAAGAGGGCGGAAACCCACATCCAGAACACCGCGCCGGGACCGCCCACAGCGATGGCGCCGGTAACGCCGGCGATATTGCCGGTACCGACGGTGGCGGCCAGAGCGGTGGACACCGCCTGCATGGGGGTAATCTCACCCTTACCCGCACTTTGCTTCTGGAGCAGCTTGCCCAGGGTGTTCTTCATCACATAGCCGAACTTGGTGAACTGAATAAAGCCCACCCGGATACTAAGGTAAACACCGGTACCCACCAGCAGGATCAGCATCCAGGGACCCCAGGCAATGTCCTTCAAGTAGTTAACGAATTCGCTGAATGTCATTTTTTTACCTCTCCTTCTAAATTATAGGTCACATAATACCACGATGTGCGCACAATTGCAAGTATATCACGGACACTTTGTATAAACTCATATATCGCAGATGTAATCATCATCATATTTTTGTCCAAATTGCAGAGCAAACGTATCTTAATCCCCAATAATCCTGAAATCTTTTTTCTTGAGACAATTTTGTGATATGATGCGTCATATTAGTGAGGCCTCAAATGAAAGCGCTGGGAGGTGACCTGATGCCGGATGTTGCGCTGCTGTTTTATAAATACCGGGACGATGTATACCGTCTGGCCGTCAGCTACACCCGCAGCCAGGAAGAGGCTGAAGATGGCAATATTCCTACAATGACGGAAACATAATGATATCCGGAACTCATAACTGGAAGATTGGTTACGGCACCGTTACAGGCAACACCCCGGACAACCAGTGGCTATCCGTTGATGCGGAAGCAGGAAAACTCTATATTTACCGCCAACGAAGAGAAGATCGACATCACAAATCTGATTTCCTACGATATCCCCTTCACCTATACCTACACAGACAAATTGGGCATTATACACCATATCGTCGTTGGTGGAGAGTTTTCCAAAGAACAGGGATTAAAGAATGTGGGTAGTGCCGAATATTTGAGATACAAAGCAGCCATGGACGCGGAACCCGATTCTACCGATGCAGGTTGGATGGGCGGATGTATAACGAATTACCTAAACAAACATGGGGAGGCTTATCCTTGGGTCACTAAAGGATATGAAATGCTGGGTATCCCCTTGACACCACCGGAAGCATAACAAAGAGCGGACACATTTGTGTCCGCTCTTTTCACTGATTAGAAGAAACTGACCTGACTGGTATCGGGCAGGTCGCCGAAGGCGCCGGCTTCCTTGAGCATCTGGATATGGGTCTTGGAGACCTTGGGACAGGCCGCCGCCACTTCCTCCACGGACAGGAAGTTCTTTCCTTTCCTGCCCTCCATCAGATCCCAGGCGGCGCTTTCGCCCAGACCCGAAATGGCCACAAAGGGAGGCAGGATCTTGCCGTCCTTGATGAGAAATTTGGTGGCGTGGCTGTCATAGAGGCTGATGGGGGCAAAATCGAAGCCCCGGAGGTAAAACTCGTACACAACCTCCAGCGTGGTCAGCAGATCCTCGTCCTTGGCGGTAGCGTCCTCGTTGCTGTCGATGGCGTCGATGTTGGCGATGACCGCCTCCATGCCGCCGGTCATCAGCACGGCGTCAAAGCCGCCCTTCTGACTGCGGCGGTAGAAATAGGCCGCATAGAAGGCCAGAGGATGATGGACCTTGAACCAGGCAATGCGGAAGGCCATCATAACGTAGGCCACCGCGTGGGCCTTGGGGAAGAGATACTTGATCTTCTTGCAGGAGCCGATGTACCAGTCGGGAACACCCGCCGCGATCATCTCCTCCTCCGCGCCGTCGGGCAGTCCCCTGCCCTTTCGGACGGACTCCATGATCTTGAAGGAACGCTTCTCCGGCATACCGCAGGAGATCAGGTAGATCATGATGTCATCTCGACAGCCGATGGTGCCATCCACCGTGGCGGTCTTGGAGGTGATCAGATCCCGGGCATTGCCCAGCCACACATCGGTGCCGTGGGTATAGCCGGAAATTCGCACCAGGAAGTCGAACTTGGTGGGCATGGTGTCCAGCAGAACGCCGCGGGTAAAGCGGGTGTTGAACTCCGGCACCGCCACCGCGCCGGTGGGGCCCAGGATCTTGTCGTCCTCATAGCCCAGCACCTTGGAAGATGTAAAGATGGACATGGTGTCCTTGTCGTCCAGGGGGATTGTCTGGGCATTGATGCCCGTCATGTCCTCCATCATACGGATCATAGTGGGATCATCATGACCCAGCATATCCAGCTTCAGCAGGTTCTCCTCCATAGAGTGGTATTCAAAATGGGTGGTGATCTGGTCGGAGTGGGGATCGTCCGCCGGATGCTGCACCGGGCAGAAGTCCCAGATCTCATTTTCCTGTGGGATGACCACCAGGCCGCCGGGATGCTGGCCGGTGGTACGGCGGACGCCGACACAGCCGGAGGCCAGCCGCTGTTCCTCGGCCTTGGAGGCAGTCTTGCCCCGCTCCTGGAGGTACTTCTTGACGTAACCGAAGGCGGTCTTCTCCGCCACGGTACCCACGGTGCCCGCACGGAACACATGGGACTTTCCGAAGAGCTCAATGCAGTAGGCGTGGGCCTTGGCCTGATACTCACCGGAGAAGTTCAGGTCGATATCGGGAACCTTGTCGCCGCCGAAGCCCAGGAAGGTTTCAAAGGGGATGTTGAACCCGTCCTTCTCCAGCTGGGCACCGCACTTGGGACACACCGCGTCAGGCAGGTCCGCGCCGCAGTTGAATTCCTTGGGCACATCCAGAATGGTGTGCTTGCACTCCGGGTTGGGGCACCGGTAGTGGGGCGGGAAGGAGTTAACCTCCGTGATGCCGGACATGAAGGCCACGATGGAGGAGCCGACGGAGCCTCGGGAGCCAACCAGATAGCCGTTTTCCAGACTATTCTGCACCAGCTTCTGGGCGGACATGTAAATGACATCGTAGTGGCAGGAGATGATGTCATGGAGCTCCGTCTCCACGCGCTTAACGAACAATTCCGGAGGATTATCGCCGTAAAGCCGGTGGAACTTGCCGTAAACCAGACTTTTTAGATCCTCCACGGAGTTTTCGATCTTGGGGGCGAACAGATTGTGGGGCACCGGCCGGAGGGTCTCCACCATGTCGGCGATCCGGTTGGGATTCTCCACAACCACCTCGTAGGCCTTCTCTTCGCCGAGGTACGAGAATTCCCGCAGCATATCGTCGGTGGTGCGGAAATACAGGGGATTCTCCTTATCCGCGTCGTCAAAGCCCTTGGTTGCCAGCAGAATATGGCGAAACACCTCGTCCTCAGGGTTCAGGAAATGGACGTCGCCAGTGGCCACAACGGGCTTTCCCAGCTCCTCACCCAGCCGGATGATGGTGCGATTGTAGTTTCGCAACTCCTCCACGTCCTTGGCCATACCCTTTGCCAGCATGAACATGTTGTTGGCCAGGGGCTGGATCTCCAGAAAATCGTAGAAGGAAGCCAGACGCTTCAGCTCATCCTCGCTCTTGTGATCCAGAATGGCCTGGAACAGCTCACCGGCTTCGCATGCGGAGCCGATGATCAGGCCCTCCCGCAGCGCCAGCAGCTCGGATTTAGGAATCCGGGGGACACGCTTAAAATACTTCAGATTGGCATTGGAGATCAGGTTATAGAGATTGCGCAGACCGATCTGATTCTTGGCAAAGAGGATGATATGCCGGGCATGGCGGTCGGTGACACGGCCCTTGGACCGCAGCTTGGTCATGGCAGGGTTAATGGCCTGCAAATGATGGATGTCATGCTCCTCTTCCAGCTTGTGCATCAGCCGGTCCATGATCAGGCCGCAGGTAACAGCGTCATCCGCAGCCCGGTGATGGTTGAAGTCCGGAAGACTCAAGGCGTCGGATACGATGTTCAGCTTGAATTTGTTCAGCTGGGGCAGCAGATTCTGAGACAGGATCAGCGTATCCGCCGCCGTATAATTATAGGGCAGTCCCTGTCTCTGACACTCCGCCCGGATAAAGCCGGTGTCAAAATCGGAATTGTGGGCCACCAGCACCCGGCCGCCCACAAATTCCAGGAATTTGGGCAGGATCTCCTCGATTTTTGGGGCGCCGATGAGCATCTCGTCGGTGATGCCCGTCAGATCCACGATCTTCTTTTCCAGCTTCTGCTCCGGATCCACAAAGGTCTGGAACCGGTCGATCTCCTTGCCGCCCTTGAAAATGACAGCGCCGATCTCGATGATCCGGTCCGTCCGGGAGGAAAGGCCCGTGGTTTCCAGATCGAAGGCCACAAACTCCTGATCGAAGGTCATATCCTGGTCCCCGTGGACCACGATCCGGTCGTCCACGTCGTTGACGTAGTAGCCCTCGCAGCCGTAGAGGATCTTGATGTTCTCGTTGGTGCCCGCCACTTTGGCCTTGGAGGCGGCCTTCATGGCGTCGGGGAAGGACTGGGCCACACCGTGGTCGGTGATGGCGATGGCGCGATGGCCCCAGGCTGCCGCCTGCTTGACCGCCGCGGCGGTATCCGTCAAGGCGTCCATGTTGGACATGGTGGTATGCAGATGCAGCTCCACCCGCTTCATGCCGGGGGCGGTGTCCTGCCGCTTTGGCATGGAACCGGGCATCATGGAGAAGGGTTTGAGGACCATCTCGTTGTCGTAGCGGTTCAGCTCCAGCTTGCCCTGGACCTTCAGCACGGAGCCCACCTTGACGTTTTCCAGAATGGGCTTGGCCTCATTGGCCTCCATGAAGCGGTTGATGCGAACGGAGTTGGTGTTGTCAGTCATGTCAAAGCTGATGACCCAGGCGTTTCGCTTTTTCAGTTCCTTGTGCTCCACGCTGAAGACCCGGCCCTCGACAATGACGCTGCCCATGTCCAGATTCAGCTCCTTCATGGGCACCACATTGCCCCGGAAGGGCTTGCCGTAGAAGGTGTCGCTGCTCTGGGCAGCCTTTTCCTCCTTCTTCGGCTGGACGACTGCGGGCATGGTTTCGATCATTGTGCTGCGGATGGACTCCATGGCGTCAAAGAGCGCCTGACCCTCCAGTGCCTCCCCCGCCTCAATGCGGATGGTCACCGGAGCTGCAAACTGCTCCCGCAGGGCGCTTTGCACCTTGGGAAGGTGCTCCTCCAGCTCCTTCTTACCATTGGCCAGCAGCTTGATGGTCAGTTCGTTATCGTTCCAGAGCCATTTTGCCCCCGCCAGGGTGCCCCGGGCCATGGAGTTATGGGCCACGAACAGATCCCGCAGCTCCTCCGGCTCAATTCTTTGTAACTGGTCAGCAGGATGAGTGGCGGTGATCTCAAAGCCCGCCAGGCCATAGAGGGTGGAGATATCCTTCACGCACCGGTCCAGCAGCCGCCGGGGAATATAGGTTTCGCTGTGGATGGCCACATGGACCATCCTGGCAGCAGGGTCAATATCCGCAGCAACAATGGCCGCCTGAGAAAGTGCGCCATTCAGCGCCTCAGGCGGCTCATAGTCCGGGAACATATCAGATAAGTATACTTTTTCGCTCATTGCGTTACCTCGTAATATGCGGGGTACAAACGGGGCGGAAACCCGCCCCGTTCCATATGTTACATTGCTTCGATACGCTTCAGCAGCGCGGGCAGAAGCTCGTCGTAAGGGAGCTTTTCCACCTGCTCACCCTTTTCGAAAATCATGCCCCAACCGTCGCCGCCGGCGATGCCGATGTCGGCCTCTCTTGCCTCACCGGGGCCGTTGACCACACAGCCCATGACCGCCACGGTGATGGGCTTCTGGCAATTTTTCAGAGCCTCGTCCACCTGATTCGTCAGGCCAATCAGATCAATCCGGGTCCGTCCGCAGGTGGGACAGGACACGATGTTGACGCCCTCCTTCCGAAGACCCGCGGCCTTCAGAATGTCCTTGGCGGCATAGATCTCCTCCACAGGATCGTCGGTCAGGGACACCCGGATGGTGTCGCCGATGCCGTCCAACAGCAGCGCGCCGATGCCCATGGCGGACTTGATCAGCCCCTGCTTCACAGGACCGGTCTCGGTGACGCCGATGTGCAGCGGGTAGTCGCACCTGCTCCGAAACAGCCGGCAGGCAGCGATCATGGTGGGCACGGTGGAGGACTTCATAGACACGCAGGTGTCATAGAAGCCGTACTTTTCCAGAAGCTCCAGATGCTCGAAGGCGCTCTCCACCAGGGCTTCGGCGGTGGGATGGCCGTATTTTTCCAGCAGGCGCTTATCCAGGCTGCCGCCGTTGACGCCGATGCGGATGGGGATCTTCTTTTCCTTGCAGACCTCCACCACCGCCTGGACCCGGTCTTCGCCGCCGATGTTGCCGGGGTTGATCCGGATCTTGGAGGCGCCGCCCTCAGCAGCAGCGATGGCCAGCTTATAGTCAAAATGGATATCCGCCACCAGGGGCAGAGGGCTCTCCCTACAGATCTCGGCAAAGCCCCGGGCACCCTCCATATTGGGCACCGCCAGCCGCGCGATCTGGCAGCCCGCTTCCTTCAGAGCCTCGATCTGGGCCAGAGAACCCGACACATCGGTGGTCTTGGTATTGAGCATGGACTGGATGACCACAGGGGCGCCGCCGCCGATGGTCACACCGCCAACATGAATCTGTCTTGTCATCGTCATTACCTCTTGACAATCGCAAAAATATCTTTAAACATAATCAGCCCCATCAGTGCAAGCAGCACGATCATGCCTGCGCCGTGAAGATAGCCTTCATATTTGGGATCGATCTTCTTTTTGGTAACCGCTTCCACCGCGGTGGTGATCAGCAGACCTGCCACACGGCCGCCATCCAGGGCGGGGATCGGAAGCAGATTCATCACAGCCAGATTAATGGCGATGAAGCCGCCGAAATAGAGCATGTTCATCAGCGCGTCAAAGGCCGTGGGGGAAGATTGTGCCACCTGGCTCATCTGATCGACGATCATCACCGGGCCGCCCACGTCGGAAAGGCCCACCTGCCCACTGAACATCATCTGAAGACTCAGCCGAACCAACCGCACCGTATTCATGGAAGTATTCCAGACATAGCCCAGCTTGTTGGCAAAGGTTGCATCCTCAATGCTGAAGCTGAAGCCGTAGCGCAGGCTGGTGGTGCCGTCCTCGTTGGGATACTCTGCCTTGGCCATGACGAAATCATTCAGTTCCACCTTTTCGCCGTCACGCAGGACCACCACATCGTGGACATCCCCGGGATTCATGGACAAAATGGTGGAAAAATCGCCGGACACGTAGATCTTTTCGCCGTCCACCTCCAGAATCCGGTCGCCCTCCAGCAGACCCGCTTCACCGCGCAGGGTGCAGCCCGGTTCGAAGTAATCAACCACCGGAACCACAAACTGCTCCGCAGGGGCATAGACAATGGCGATCAGCAGCACACCCGCCACAAAATTCATGGCAGCGCCGGAAACCAGAATGATCAGGCGCTTCCACCAGGCCGCTTTCTGGAAGGACCGGGGATTATCCGTGTCCTCATCCTCGCCCTCCATGGCGCAGTAGCCGCCCATGGGAATGCAGCGGATGGCGTAGAGGGTCTCCCCCTTCTGTTTTTTCCAGATGGCGGGGCCCATGAACATGGAAAATTCATTGACCTGAACGCCGGAGAGCTTCGCCGCCGCGAAATGGCCCAGCTCATGGATAAAAATCAGAAAACTGAACAGCAGAATTGCAAAAAGAATACTCAAACTCAGGACTCCTTAAAAATGGGTATTGGCGCTGTTTTTCACACTGATTCTGGCCAGCCGGTCGGCCTCCAGAATTTCCTCCAGCGTGGGGCTGGGGATGAAGGGCACTTCCTCCACTGCCTGACGAACCAGCCGGTAAATGTCATAGAATCCGATCTCTCCCCGCAGATACATAGCCACAGCCTCCTCATTGGCGCCGTTCATGGCTGGGCAGGCCGTGCCGCCCTGACCGGCGCAGTCCCGGGCCAGAGCCAGACAGGGGAAGGTTTCGGTATCGGGTTTGAAAAAGCTCAGCTGTCCGCAGGCCGTCAGATCCAGAGGCTCCACGGGGCAAATTGTGCGCTCGGGGTACGTCAGGGCCAGCTGAATGGGCAGGCGCATATCGGGAGAGCCCAGCTGGGCCATCACCGCGCCGTCCACGAATTCCACCAGACTGTGGACAATGCTCTGGCGGTGGATTACCACATCCACCTGCTCCAGAGGCAGATCATAAAGCCGCATGGCCTCGATGACCTCCAGGCCCTTGTTCATCAGCGTAGCACAGTCCACGGTGATCTTGGGGCCCATCTTCCAAGTGGGGTGCCGCAGCACATCCTCTTTCGTAACAGACTTCAGCTGCTCGCGCTCCATGCCGAAGAAGGGACCGCCGGAGCAGGTCAGGATGATCCGCTTGATCTCCCGGCGATCACTAGAGCCCATAAGGCACTGGAAAATGGCGGAATGCTCCGAATCCACGGGAATGATCTCCGCGCCGTATTTCTTGGCCTCAGCCATGACCAGCTCACCGGCGCAGACCAGGGTCTCCTTGTTGGCAAGGCCAATGCGCTTTCCGGCCCGGATGGCTGCCAGGGTGGGTTTCAGACCCACCATGCCCACCACGGCGGTAATGACGCAGTCCACGTCGGCCATGGTGGCCGCCTCAATGAGCCCCGCCTCACCGAAGGAAACCTTAATTTCCAGATCGGAAATCAGCTCTTTCAGCTGCCGGGCGCCCTCCTCGGTAGCCATGACCGCCAGCCGGGGGCTGAATTTGCGGCACTGCCTTGCCATCCGTTCTGCATCCGAACCGGCAGTCAGCGCCGCCACCTTCACATCAGGAAGGCGGCTGATAATGTCCAGGCTCTGCCGGCCGATGGAGCCGGTAGAGCCTAAAATACTTACAGTTTTAACCATATTCTTACACCGCCACAGGAATCAGAAGGATCAGTGCTTCCATCAGGGGGCCCACCAGCATCATGGAGTCGAAACGGTCCAGAATGCCGCCGTGACCGGGAATCAGATTGCCGTAATCCTTGATGCCGGTCTGGCGCTTGATGACGGAGAAGCACAGATCGCCCATCACGCCCACCAGACTGCCGCCCAGGCCATAGATCACAGCATACAGATAATTGACGCTAAAGTCGAAATTCTTAAAGGGCAGGTCCAGAATCACGGTGTAAATCACCATGGCTACGATGGCGCAGATCACACCGCCGATGGCGCCTTCGATGGTCTTGTGGGGGCTGATAACGGGAGCCAGCTTATGGGCGCCGAAATAGCGGCCCGCGAAATAGGCGCCGGCGTCCGAGGCAAAGGCCACAATGAAAGGAATCAGTACCAGATACTTGCCCAGCTTCATCACATGGATGCGGATCAGGCTGCTCAGCAGGAAGGGCACCAGGAAGCCCCCCACCAGACACAGGCAGATCTTGTCAAAGGTCATTTTCACATGGGAGCGCATCATCTCGCCGAAGAGCAGCATGGTATAGGCCATCAGGCCGATCAGTCCCCAGGCGTGAATGGCTTCAAAATAGCTCCACATGGTCACGCAAAACGCCATGACTGCGGCATAGATCACCAGCTTTGTCTCCCGAACCAGCTCCGTCCGGTACAGCAGCTCATAGGCACCGATGGACATCATCACGCCCCAAATCAGGGCTGCGACGATCTTCGGCGCAGCCAGCAGGATCACCAGCAGCACAGGAATCAGTACCGCCGCTGTAATCACTCTTGTTTTCATCTCTCTTTATACTCCTCCGAATCGGCGGTTGCGCCGATGATATTCTGCAATGGCCTCATCCAGATCTTCAGGACCAAAATCAGGCCACAGTACATTCATATACACAAATTCCGAATAGGCACACTGCCACAGCAGGAAATTGCTGATCCGCTTCTCACCGGAGGGCCGGATGATCAGCTCCGGGTCCGGGACACCGGCAGAGTACAGATAGGAAGACAGCAACTGCTCCGTCAGTTCTTCCGGCTGGCGCTTGCCCTCGGCCACTTCCTGTGCAAAGGCCTTTGCGGCATGGACAAGCTCATCCCGGCCGCCGTAATTCAGGCAGAAATTCACCTGAACCTCATGGTACCGGGAGGAACGCTCCTCCGCTTCCCGGCAGAGCTTCTGCAGCTCGGGGCTGAGCCTGGTCAGATCGCCGAAAAAGCGGAAGGCAACAGCATTTTTCTCCATATCCCGCAGGGCTTCATCCAGATACCGTGCCAAAAGCTTCATGATGCCGGAGACTTCCTCCTGACTGCGCTTCCAGTTCTCGGTGGAAAAGGCATAGACCGTCAGGTATTTGACCCCAAGGGTCCGGCAGTAGTTGGCAATGCGGCGAAATGCTTCGCCGCCGGCTTTATGTCCGGCAGTCCGGGGCAGGCCCCGCTGCCTGGCCCAGCGGCCATTGCCATCCATGATGATGGCAATATGCTCCGGCGCAGGGTACTTTTTGATATTTTTATCTGTTTGGGTCATCACATAACCTCACTCAAAGGCTCAACAATACGATAGTCAGGGTATCAGAAAACTCATCTCAAGCGCGAAAATATAACAAATCGAGCCACACCCAAGCCTCCCTCAGCGAGTCGTAAGGGAGCCATGGGCGCTCCCGCGCCAGAGGGCTTCTTGACAATCTGAACAATACTTTGGGGGCGCATTGCGCC
This sequence comes from Oscillospiraceae bacterium, assembly GCA_017622295.1. Classification (GTDB taxonomy): domain Bacteria; phylum Bacillota; class Clostridia; order Oscillospirales; family Oscillospiraceae; genus Faecousia. Next base: position 49,102 of record JAGARK010000038.1, on the reverse strand, counting down.
CCCAATGACAATGGCTTAGATTGCCATCAGTTCCTTTTCCTTTGCTGCAGTAGCTTCATCCACTCTCTTGATGAACTTATCCAGCAGATCCTGCAGATCCTTCTCAGCCTTCTTCTGATCGTCCTCGGTGATCTCGGAGGCCTTCTTCAGCTTCTTGACATAGTCCATACCGTCGCGGCGGATGTTGCGCATGGCGACCTTGGCTTCCTCGGCATACTTCTTGACCTGCTTGGTCAGCTCCTTACGGCGCTCCTCAGTCAGCTGGGGGAAGGTCAGACGGATGACCTTGCCGTCGTTCTGGGGGTTGATGCCCAGGTCAGAGATCTGGATGGCCTTGGCAATGTCCTTGAGCAGCTTGGAGTCCCAGGGAGCGATGACCAGGGTACGGGCATCGGGGGAGGAAATGGTAGCGACACCATTCAGGGGAGTCTCACTGCCATAATATTCAACGGTGATGCGGTCGAGAACCTTTGCGTTGGCACGGCCTGCGCGGACAGCGCCGAATTCCTCGGTCAGATGGTTCAGAGCGCCTTCCATTCTTCTGCTGTAATCCTTAAAATCTACGGGCATAATTGTGTCCTCCTAGTATTATTTAAAACTTATTTTTCACGGTGGTTCCGATTTCTTCGCCGCGAACCACACGGACAATGCTGTTTTCTTCATCCAGGCCGAAGCAGACCATGGTCATGTCGTTGTCCATTGCCAGAGCCATGGCGGTAATGTCGGTGGCCTTCAGATTCTTAGCCAGAGCCTCGCCATAGGTCAGCTGGGTGTACTTGATGGCGTTGGGGTCCTTGTTGGGGTCGGCGGAATAGATGGCGTCCACGTTCTTGGCCATCAGGATGGCGTCGGCCTCGATTTCCACACCCCGCAGGACTGCGCCGGTGTCGGTGGAGAAATAGGGGTTGCCGGTGCCTGCGGCAAAGAGGACGACCTTGCCCTCATTCAGATACCGCTCCGCGGTATCACGGGTGAAGTATTCCGCAAACTTATGCATCTCCACAGCAGTAAGTACCCGGGCGTCAATGCCGTGCTGGTTCAGAACGTCCGCCACAGCGATGGCGTTCATGACGGTGGCCAGCATACCCATGGCGTCGCCATGGGAGCGCTGGAGCTTGCCCGCGCCATTCTTGACGCCACGCCAGAAATTGCCGCCGCCGATGACCAGACCCACCTGGACACCCATGTCCACGCACTCCTTGATGGAAGCGCAGACACTGTGGAGAATATTAAAATCCAGGCCGTGGCCCTCGTCGCCCGCCAGGGCTTCGCCGCTGACCTTCAGCAGGATTCTCTTGTATTTGATCTGGGGCAAATCGAATCACTCCTTCTTTTATATCTTCCCCTATTTTATAATAAGACAGCCGAATTGACAACCATAATTTTAATATTTCTTAATTTGTTTTCTCAAAATTCACAAAGACTCACCCTCTGTACATTTTCCACACAGGTTTTTTTCGCCTCAGCGCCGGATTTGTGCGTGAAAACAGGTTGCAAACCAGCTTCGTTTCGGGTATAATGGGCTATTATCTGAAACTATGTACAAGAGAGGATGTATGAAGATGGCTGAAATGACCGAAAGCAAAAACTTCATTCAGGCTTTTATTGAAGAGGACATCGGCCCCGGCGGCCGGTACGAGGGTATGACTGTTCACACCCGTTTTCCCCCCGAGCCCAACGGCTACCTGCACATCGGCCACTGCAAGGCACTGACCATCGACTTCGGCACTGCCGAGAAGTTCGGCGGCATCTGCAACCTGCGTATGGACGACACCAACCCCACCAAGGAGGACGTGGAGTTCGTCGAAGCAATCCAGGAGGATATCCACTGGCTGGGCTTTGACTGGGGCGACCGCTTCTTCTACGGCTCCGACTACTTCGAGAAGGACTACGAGTACGCCGTGGAGCTGATCCAGAAGGGCCTGGCCTACGTCTGCGAGCTGACCCCCGAGCAGTTCAAGGAGTACCGCGGCGATCTGAACACCCCCGCAATCTCCCCCTTCCGGGACCGCCCCATCGAGGAGAGCCTGGATCTGTTTGCCCGGATGCGCGCCGGTGAATTCGAGGACAACAAGTACACCCTGAGAGCCAAGATCGACCTTGCCTCCGGCAACTTCAACATGCGTGACCCCGTTATCTACCGCATCCGCCACATGCACCATCACCGCCAGGGTGACAAGTGGTGCATCTACCCCATGTATGACTTTGCCCATCCCATTCAGGACGCCCTGGAGGGCATCACCCACTCCCTGTGCTCCCTGGAGTTTGAGAACCACAGACCCCTGTACAACTGGGTGGTGGAGAACGTCTCCGTGCCCCATACGCCCCGGCAAATCGAGTTCGCCCGTCTGGGCATCGACCACACCGTCCTGTCCAAGAGAAAGCTGCGAGCCCTGATTGAGGGCGGCTATGTTGCCGGCTGGGATGACCCCCGTATGCCCACTCTGTGCGGTCTGCGCCGCCGTGGCTACACTCCCAAGTCCATCCGCAACTTCTGCGAGCGTGTGGGCGTTGCCAAGTCCCCCAACACCATCGACTACGGCTTCCTGGAGCACTGCCTGCGCGAGGACCTGAACGAGACCGCCACCCGCGTCATGGCCGTTGTCAAGCCCGTGAAGCTGACCATCACCAACTATCCCGAGGGTCAGTCCGAGACCTTCCAGGTGGAGAACAACCCCGTTGTGGAGGGCTCCGGCACCCACGACGTGACCTTCTCCCGGAACCTGTGGATCGAAGCTGACGACTTCATGGAGACTCCCATCCCCAAGTACAAGCGTCTGAGCCCCAATGGTTTGGAATGCCGCCTGAAGGGTGCATACCTGATCACCTGCACCGGCTGTGTCAAGGACGAAGAGGGCAACGTCATCGAAGTTCTGGCTACCTACGATCCCGAGTCCAGGGGCGGCAACCCCGCCGACGGCCGCAAGGTCAAGGGCGCAACCATCCACTGGGTGGACGCTGAGACCTGCGTGGAGGCCGAGGTCCGTCAGTACTCCAACCTGTTTGACGATCCCGATCCCGACGCCGCAGGCAAGGATTATCTGGCCTGCCTGAATCCCAACTCCCTGGAAGTCCTCACCGGCTGCAAGGTTGAAGCTTATCTGGCTGGCGCCAAGGCTCCCTCCTCCTACCAGTTCATGAGAATCGGCTACTTCTGCCCCGACTCCAAGGACTCCGCCCCCGGCCATCTGGTCTTCAACCGCTCCGTGAGCCTGAAGGACAGCTACAAGCCCGGCAAGTAAAATACTTGAATCCCGCTGCGCGTGTAGGCGCAGCGGGATTTTTATGGTTTTTCTTGTAGGACCCATACCTACATGCGGAATATGCAAAATGACGGCTCTTGCGAGCCGCCGTTTTCGTTATTCAGGCAGATAGATTTTACATGTGTCTCCAAGCTCCCGGTCGCCAATCAGAATGTAATCCACCTCGTCCAGATCGATGGGGGTAGCGAAAAGAACAGTGCCGCTGGCCCAGTTGTCGCCATAATGGCCGTCGCCGGGTAGGTTCATCACACTGGTGCCATCTTTCATAATCACCTGGAATGATACACCAAAGTTCAGTGATTCTTTATCGCAGATCCACTCACATTCCCAGTCCACACTGAGGGAGGATATACTCAGGCTCTTTACGGTAACGGAATAGTCCCAGCTTTCGGCATGGATGGGCAATCCGCTCTCTGGATCCGATTCTCCGGTCAGATTCTCTTCGCACAGAGCTATGCAGGGACTGTCATGGATCCAGGTGCGGGTCTTCGGTCCACCATAGGTGATGCCTTTCACATCCAGCTCCACAATCCGCACATCATTGACCAGACCAATATCAAAGGCGAAATTGGCAGGTGCAATCTGAACACATGCATCCTCGTCTCCATCCACATCCACAACCTGCTCAAAAATACCATTGACATGCAGATATTTGGTCACGCCGTCGTTGAAAGCCATACCCAAACCGGACTGACACTTGATCGTCACATGGAATTCCTTCCTGTTATCCGCAGGATCATCATCCGGCAGCGGCTCAATATCCACAAACTGGCCTGCTTTTTCGTAGGGAGCATCCTCTGCCAGGGTCAGCAGATCGGCGTGTCCGTCCCCATCAAAATCCTCTTCCAAATTGTTAAACTTGTAAAGAATACCATCCGGCAGCACTGCTCCCTCCGGAGCCTCTACCCGGAAATACAGGTGGATCACATGGGCATCACCGTAGGCCGCGGTGAGGGTCATGGTGGTACCTTCGTAAGTCTCACTCTGCTCCTGGAAGCTTTCGCCAAGCTTATTGACCACTTCGATCTGACCTTCGCTGATGGTCTCCCGGACAACCATGTCCAAATCATTATTCTCAATATAGGCCTGATTCTCTTTCAGCTCACGATTCAAAATCTCCCGAAATGCATCGCCTACGCCGAATATCTCCTCCGCCGCCACAGCGGACAGCCCCAGTGCGGCAATGACAGCCGCTGCCACCAACAGCCGAAACACCGGACGCTTCACCTTTTTACTCTGATTGTTCACTCTGCTCATTGTCAAATCCCTGATCCTTTCCGAGGACAGAGGCGTATCCAGCTCCATTTCCATGGGCTTCGCCGGAAACTGATCCAGCATATCCGAAATTCTTCGCTTCATCGTACACCCCACCTCATCAGCATATTTTTCAGCCGCATGCGGCCCCGTCGTAATTTGGTCTTGACCGTGGATTCATTCAGTGCCATTGTATGAGAGATTTCCCTCACTGTCTGGGCGTAGTAATAATGCCGCAGGAAGATTTCCCGGTCCGGTTCCGGCAATGTCTTTACCGCCCGGTGTACCAGCTTCCGTTCCTCTGCACTCTCCGCATCCGCTGCCGGATCGTCTGGACCGGGAATTTCCAGAATATCCTCCTCCAGCGGAAGCTCATGGCCCAGTCGGCGGAGCCTGTTTTTTGCCTTATTCCGCGCCACCGCCCCCAGCCACTGCTTGACAAATCCTGCCCGCAGATCCTCCGCCTGTTCCCATGCGGCAAGAAATACATCAGAAACCACTTCCTCCGCATCCTCTCTGGCCATGGCGTTTCGCAGGATATTCCACGCCACCGCAGACACATAGGGTATGTAGCGCTCCATCAGCGCTTCCAGCCCCGTCGGGTCGCGCTTACGGATTTTTCGTAAAATCGTTTCTTCTCTCATATTGCTGACTCCTTGTGAATCGAAAGCTGCTTTCACCTATCATATCACAGAGCCTTCTCATTTGGTTTCACATACCGGAAAAAAGTTTTTTGCAAAGTATACTTGACATTCTTCGCAAAGTTCGCTATACTAAAAATGCAAAGTTAACTTAGCATCTGCCGTCCGTGGACGCACGGACGGCAGAAAAAGGAGAACCCATATGAAAACAAGAATTCGCGAACTGCGAAAGATGCGCAAGCTCTCTCAGGAGGAGCTGGCCGAAGCCGTGGGCACCACCCGGCAGACCATCACCTCCATCGAAGTGGGCAAGTATACCGCCTCCCTGCCTCTGGCTTACAAAATCGCCCGTTATTTCGGACTCACCATCGAGGAAGTCTTTGACTTTTCGGATCTGGAGGATTAATTTATGGAACAATTCAAAGAAAAACTGAAAGTAGAAACCGGTATCACCGCGATTTTATGCGTGATTCTGCTCTTATTTTCCATCCTTGGCTTCGCTGCTGAGGCAGGACTTGTGGAGCTTACCCCTGTCACCGGAGATAGCCACTGGCAGTCCATGTGGCGGGGCATGATCTCAGGCGCCTCCTTCGGCGTACTGGTGCTGATGATCATCGGCCTCATCCGGGGCCTCCGGGCACTGAAGGATGACAAGAAGCTGAAAAAGCTCTATATCCAGTCAAATGATGAGCGGCAGATCCAGATCTGGACTTCCGCCCGGGCCACCTCCATGCAGGTCTCTCTTCTGCTGGGACTGGTCACCGGATTAATCGTCGGTTATTTCAACATGACCATCGGTATCACGATTGTGGCCGTGGAGACCGCCCATTCCCTCATTGCCTTCGGCTTCAAGCTTTATTACAGCCAAAAATACTGACCATCAAAAAATCCGTACTGCCATGCAGTACGGATTTTTTATCATTGCATTTTATCCCGGTTCTGGGCCTGCAGGTGCATGGACAGCACCGCCAGGGAGTTGGCCATGTTTTCATTATGCACCATCACATGGTCCGGCACATCCAGATGGGTAGGCGAGAAGGTCCAGATGGCCTTGATGCCCGCCTGGATCATCTGATCACACACCTCCTGGGCATATTCCGTGGGAACGGTGATGATACCCATCAGGATTTTATGAGCCTTGCAAAAGCTCTCCAGCTGATCCATGGGATAGATGGGCTTGCCGCTGTCCTTGCGCTTGGTCTCGGGCCGGATGTCGAAAGCCGCCAGAATGTTCAGGCCGTATTCATCGAAGCCGTTGTAGCCAAGCAACGCCTGGCCCAGTCTGCCGGCGCCCACCAGAATGGCGTCGGTGGTATTATCATATCCCAGAAACTGCTCAATGTCCTCGATCAGGCTCTCCCGCAGATAGCCGATCTTGGGGCGGCCGCCATCGGAGACCATGGCCAGATCCTTGCGAACCTGAACCTCACCCATCCCCAGAGCCGCCGCCACAGCGGTTGCGGAGATATAGGGAGACTCGGAATCCTGAAGACCCTTCAGGTAGGCATAATATCCGGGCAGACGCTTCAGCACGGATTTTGAAATTTTCTTATCCATTATCAACTTTCCTTCCATCCAATCGATACAAAACTATATCGATATACTTTTTTATCGATTGTAGCACAGAGTATCCAAAAATGCAAGAAGGAAATTCAATTATGAACATTCAGGCGCAGCTGGTCTGTCGGAGGATCTCCTTTCGCAGCCGCTGCATGATCCGCTTTTCCAGCCGGGAGATGTAGGATTGGGAGATCCCCATCTTCTGGGCCACCTCCTTCTGGGTCAGTTCCCTGCGGCCCTGAAGACCATAGCGCATCAGCACGATCTCCCGCTCCCGCTCCGGCAGATCCTTCAGCGCCTGTCGGAGCAAATGCAGATCCACGTCATCTTCCAGCCTGCCTGTGACAGTATTCTCATCCGTGCCCAGAACATCGCTGAGCAGCAGTTCGTTGCCGTCATAGTCCATATTGATGGGCTCATCCAGAGATATTTCCGCTTTTTGTCCCGAAATCTTCCGGATATGCATCAAAATCTCATTTTCAATGCACCGGGAAGCATAGGTTGCCAGCTTGATGTTCTTATCCCGGCGGTAGGTTCCGATGGCCTTGATGAGACCGATGGTACCGATGGAAATCAGATCCTCCAGATTGACCCCGGTGTTCTCAAACCGCCGTGCAATGAACACCACCAGCCGCAGATTGTGCTCAATGAGCCGCTGCTTGGCCCCTTCGTCCCCCTGTTCCAGTGCCATCAGCGCATCCTGCTCCTCCTGTCCTTTCAGAGGTGCCGGCAGAATATCACTTCCCCCGATGTAGAAAACCGGACACCCCGGAACCAATCCCAACCACTGCAGTACACTCCACATTTTTTCCATCAAATCGCTCCTCCCGTCAGCATTCGATACACTTCTCCCCTCCCAAGCTCCTGGGGCGCAAAGGCCACCAATGCAGGTTTGGTACAATTTCCGACTTTTGTATCCTGAATTCGAATGGCTATCAGTATCCCACCGGGCTGCCCCACAGCCCGATACGGGATCAGCCGCATTCCTGGCAGTACCCCCGAAGCGAGGGTCTCCACAGGGGATAACAGCTGCTGCCCGGTCAGGCCCAGCAGCTCCTTTGCCACATCCGCCCCCGCCACCAGCACCTGCTCCCCGGTCAGAGGATCCCGGAGGGTATTGCCCGTATCCCGCAGGGCTATCAGACTGAGCCGCTTCCCTTCCCAGCCCAGCTCCACTGGGACATACTCCCTGGCCCCCAGGCTCCCCCGGAAGCCGAACCGGCACAGCAGCCATATCCCACCGGCAGATGCGAACAGCATCCAGAATGTGCCATCTCCCAAACCCAGGGCAAGTCCTCCCAGAGCCATGCTCAGCAATGTGAATACCGCACCCCGCTGAAGCGCACTCCGGTTCCATCCGAAGGCAACCCCGGCCATCAGCACGAGAAACACCAGCCGCCAGAGAGGATTTCCCAGAAACCGGAAGCCCGGAACCAGACACACTCCGCCATAGACCCCTCCCAGAAATCCCGCCAGAGCAGCCCTCCCCACCTCAGCCGGGTACCCCGCCAGCCGGTTTGTCCCCAGAATCAGCAAAAAATCCACAAGAAAATTCAGTATCATCACAAGGTCCAGATATACCCGCAAGGCTCCGCCTCCCCTTTGCTTTGTTCCCACAGTATACCCTCCGCCATTAAAAAAGTCGGTCGCATCGGCGAGGGGACTTCGCCACAAATTCCCGCCTGCTCCCATTCAAAAACGCTCTGTCCGAACCAGTACGCAAAAAAACGGCAGCTGATCAAGTCAGCTGCCGTTCCAGTTTGTCGATTCATTCTTCCGCCCGCTCCACGGTGCGGATATTCTTCTCTGCCTTGAACCGGGGGATCATCACTTCATGACCGCAGCCCAGGCATTTCAGGCGGAAATCCGCGCCGGTACGCAGTACTTTCCAGCGCTTTTCACCGCAGGGGTGAGCCTTTTTCATCACCAGAATGTCGTTGAGGCGAATATCCATGCTGCTTACTCCTTCTTGATGGCATCCCAATAGGCCTTTGCAGCCTGCTCCAGCTTGTTGGGGCCGTATTCATAGTAGTGCTGCCCCACCAGATCATCCGGCAGATACTGCTGACGGACCCAGTGGTGGGGGTAATCGTGGGGATACAGATAGCCCTGCGCGCGCTCCTGGGTGTAGGTGTCCGCGTGGACGTTCTGCAGCTGCCGGGGGAAGCCCAGTCCCCTGCCCCGCCGCACATCCTCCAGAGCCATATCCAGGGCGATGTGGCCGGAATTGGACTTGGGAGAGGTGGCCATCAGCACCGCCGCGTCACCCAGAGGGATCCGGGCTTCGGGCATGCCCAGCTTCAAAGCCATGTCCACGCAGGCATTGACGATGGGGATGATCTGGGGATATGCAAGGCCCACATCCTCCGCCGCGATGACCATCAGTCGGCGGCAGGCGGACTGCATCTGCCCCGCCTCCAGGAGCCTTGCCAGATAGTGGCAGGCGGCGTCCGGGTCAGAGCCACGGATGGACTTCTGCAATGCTGACAGCAGATCATAGAAATTGTCCCCGTCCCGGTCAGCCCGGAGGGCGCTCTTCTGGGTCACCGCTTTGGCATCCTCCAGCGTCAGGGGGATGGTATTATTCTCTACACGTCCGGCGGAGAAGAGAACCTCGACGGCGTTCATGGCCTTACGCAGGTCGCCGCCGCAGGCTCCGGCGATGTACTCGAGAGCCCCTTCCTCCGGCACCGCCGTTAGGGCCGTACGCTCCTCCATGAATTTCACCGCCCGGTGCACCGCCTGCAGGGCGGCGGAGGCGTCGATCTGCTTGAATTCAAAAATCGTGGAGCGGCTGAGGATGGCGTTGAACACATAGAAATAGGGATTTTCCGTGGTGGAGGCGATCAGAGTAATCTTGCCGTTTTCGATATGCTCCAGCAAACTCTGCTGCTGCTTTTTGTTAAAGGACTGGATCTCGTCCAGGTACAGCAGAATGCCGTTGGGGGCCATAAAGGTATCCAACTGGGAGACGATCTCCTTGATGTCCGCCGTGGAGGCGGTGGTGGCGTTGAGCTTATAGAGGGTCCGGTTGGTCTGTTTGGCGATGATGTTGGCCACGGTGGTCTTTCCCGTGCCGCTGGGGCCGTAGAAGACCATATTGGGCACCTTGCCGGAATCGATGAGTCGGCGCAGCACCGCGTTCTTGCCCAGAATATGCTCCTGGCCGAAGACCTCATCCAAAGTTGTGGGCCGCAGCAGGTCGGCCAATGGCTGATACATACGCAGCCCTCCTTCTCGTTTTTACCCAGTATACCACAGCGGACTAAAAAATGCACCACTTATTTTTCCTTTTTCGCACTTTTGTTCAAGAATTTCGACCATGTACCCTTCTGTCCGTAGGGGCGACCCTTGCGGTCGCCCGGCGGTACAATCATACCGTTTCGCCCACCTGCGGCAAATCCGTAACGCCTTACTGCACGGGCGACCGCGAGGGTCGCCCCTACATTCATAACCGGGCAAACCCGACAAAAAATCCCCTCCCGGTTGGGAGGGGATATGTGTTAAAACTCAGCCACATCGGGGTTGGCAGGTTCCACGCCCTTGACCACTTCAATTGCAGTCAGGACAGGACCCACATCGCCCTTGTAGAGCTTGTGCTTCTCAGCGGAGATCTTCGCGGTCACCATGACCCAGCTTCTGGATTCCAGCTCCTTGGCGAGCGCATAGCGGCAGGGAATGCCGCAGAAGGCAATATCCTCCACACAGCAGGTCATGACGAACCGGCCGGGGGCGAACATGCCGTTCTTGTCCCGGCGGAGCATGGCAACCTGCGCCTTGAAGCGGACGGTCTTACCGTCATACTTCTCAGGCTCCTCGGTGCAGTCCCGGTACCAAAGGGCATAATCCTCGTCCTTGACCTCGATGACAGGGGCATTGATGTCATAGGGCAGCGGATCTACGATGTCGTCGAACTCGGTGGAGCCGTCGGTGTAATCGTAGAGAATGTCGATCTTCCGGTTGGCAGCCCGGGCCAGCTTGTGGAAAGGCATGGTGTCCTGACCCTTTTCCAGGCGGTTGAAGACCACCATCTGAGCGCCCACCAGCTTGTCCATGACAAGGTTTCGCATATTGGCGTTATAGGCCATGAAGGTGGAGGCGTCGGCAAACATGACCTCCTGGGCAACGACCCACTCCTCGGGGAAGCGCATATAGAGGTCGCCCACCTGCTGCATACCGTTGAGCTCTGCCACAACACGCTGGGCCTTGTACTTCCTGGCCAGATCCGCCATCTGGCGGGTGGTGACGGTCTCCTGATTCAGAACCTCGAGATACACATTCTGAGCGGGATAAGTGGAGAAATCATACTCCTCCTCACCCTCTTCAAAGACCAGCAGAAGGGTTCTCTCGCCGTCGTTGAAGCGGGAATCCTCCAGGGTCTCCTGGATGAACTTGGTCTTGCCGGAGTCCAGGAATCCGGTGAACACATAAACAGGAATCTGCTGCATGACTTACACTCCAAACAGAGCGGCAACACCGACCTCATCCAGCTTGGAGCCGATGACGCAGAGCTTGCCGTGGATATCGGCGGAGCCGGTGCGGATGTCGATCTCCTCGGGAACCATGTCGAAATGGATCCAAGTGCCATCCACGCAGGGCAGGATGCCCTTGGCGCGCAGGACCATGCCGTACTTGCCGGAATCCAGCTCCTTCAGAGCGTTCTCAATGGCAGCACGCTCAAACTTCAGGTGGGTCTCACGACCCCAGGAGGTGAAGACCTCATCGGCATGATGATGGTGATGATCATGACCGCAGCAGCAATGCTCATCATGGTCATGGTGGTGGTGATGCTCGTGGTGGTCGTGACCGCAGCAGCATTCTTCGCCATGCTCATGGTGGTGATGATGCTCGCAGCAGTGGTGCTCGTCCTCGTGGCCGTGGTGGTGCTCATGGCAGCCCTCGTCGCCATGGTGATGACCGTGCTCGCACTGGTGGTCATGATGATGCTCATGATGATCGTGACCGCAGCAGCACTCCTCATGCTCATGGTGATGGTGATGCTCGTGGTGGTCATGGCCGCAGCAGCATTCCTCACCATGCTCATGGTGGTGATGATGCTCGTGATGGTCGTGACCGCAGCAGCATTCCTCGCCATGCTCGTGGTGATGGTGATGCTCGTGATGATCATGGCCGCAGCAGCATTCCTCGCCATGCTCATGATGGTGATGATGGTGATGCTCTTCAGCAGCCAGACGCTCCATCTCCAGCTTTGCCAGTTCCTCAGCCAGAGAGGCCTTGCCCTCCATGGCGGCGATCAGCTGCTCACCGGTCAGCTCGCTCCAGGGAGTGGTGACCAGAGTAGCGACCTCATTGTGCTCCCGGATCAGAGCCACGGAAGTGTCCAGCTTGGCCTGGGGCACGGAGTCGGTACGGGACAGGATGATGGTGGAAGCGGTCTCGATCTGGTTGTTGTAGAACTCGCCGAAGTTCTTCATATAGACCTTGACCTTACCTGCATCTGCAACAGCCACGGTGTAGCCCAGGGTGACATCTTCACCCGTGACCTTCTCCACAGCGCCGATGACATCCGACAGCTTGCCCACGCCGGAGGGCTCGATGATGATCCGGTCGGGGTTGTACTCTTCGATCACCTGGGTCAGAGCCTTGCCAAAATCGCCCACCAGGCTGCAGCAGATGCAGCCGGAGTTCATCTCGGTGATGTTGATGCCGGCATCCTGCAGGAAGCCGCCGTCGATGCCGATCTCGCCGAACTCGTTTTCGATCAGAACCAGTTTCTGGCCCTTATAGGCTTCCTGGATCATCTTCTTGATCAGGGTCGTCTTGCCGGCGCCCAGAAAGCCGGAATATACGTCAATTTTAGTCATAAATAACACCTTCTGTAAAAAATTCTCGATATATTATAGCACCATCCGAAAAAAAATACAAGTCCTTCCTGCTAATTTAAGTTAGCGCCAGGTAACCAAATCATGAATTCCAACTCTTTCGACAAAATCCCCTTGCAACCGCCGCCCTGAATGCGATAAGCTGAATCCGGCAGACAATCCACCCCGGCAAGCGACAGTCTGCCGACCGCCGTCCCGGCTCTCCCCCGGAACGGCGGTCTTTTTTGTCTTCAACTCACCGGGATCAGCAGCATGCTGTCCTGATCCGCATCAATGATTCCATTGGCCTTCTGAATGGCTCCGACGGTGGAACCCCATCTCTTGGCAAGGCTCCAGAGGCTCTCCCCCTCCGGGCGGCACAAAATCAGCGACGGCCTTGCCGGATCCGGCTCCTGAAGCTCTCCAATCTCAAGAGCGGACACCATGGGGATCCCCTGCTCCGCAGTGGCATCCACATCCAGCTGCAGCTGGCCCCGCAGCTCCATGGAATCCGCCCCGGCGGTGCCGCTTCCCCGGCCCTGAGGCAATACAGCAGCGCCGATGCGGCTGTTTTCTGCGGCTTCGAGGTGATGCTGTCCCTCCCACCGGGCGGCGGCAGACTGGAGGGTTCCGTCCTCACCATAGTACAGCACCTGATACATCCCCGGAATCTCCAGATCAATGCCCTCCCCCGTCCGATGCTGTCTGGGAAAATCGGGAAGGAAACTGACATCCACGATCTGTCCCGTCTTTCCCGGCAGGGTCTGCTCCCCGTAAATCAGCTCTTTGCGCTGGTCCAGCACCACCGGGAGAGAAATCTCCTCCATGACAGGCTGCACCTCCCTGACTGGACTGTACGCATCCTGCACCAGTTCCACCAGTTCGCAGCCCTGGATCACATACTGGCAGACCAGGCCGCATTTCAGCCGCAGCCGTCCTTCCTCCCCCGGATCCAGCTCCAGACTGGTCACGGCAATTGCAGCATCGGATCGTACCTCTCCACTCAGTTCTTCATCCAGATCCTGGAACTGAGAAAAAGGAAGCTCAAAGTCCCAGGTATGGAGTTTTCCCTCAGCACACCGGTATACAAGATGCAGATTGCCGTTTCCCCGGAACACCAGCTTCCCGGCCATTACCTTCTGATCCGTTACCTCCGGCTGGATGGTGAAGCTGAGAATCTTGTCAACGCCCGGAGCCGCCCCCGGCACCATCAGCTCCTCATCCAACAGGAAGGTCTTTTCTCCCGCCTGCCTGGGCAGCCGCATGGGGTACGTATTCTTCAGAAACTCCACATCCTCAGGAATCTCCCCCGGGCGGCTGATCTGAAATTCCATGGGATACAGCATCTCGCCCAGCATAGCGACCCCTGCCCGAACCATCATTTTTCGGGCGGACAGGGCACGGCTGTCGGCAAACCGCAGCAGCGGCATGGCCCGGATGGTGCCCTCCCGATCCGCCCCGGACACATCCCATTTCATGGTGAAGGGGATCCATGTATCCACACACCGAGGGGCTGTCCCATCCTCCGGGGCATAGAGAACCCATATCATCACACCGCCAGACACTGCCGCCGTGTCGCCCCGCCATTCCTTACTGCGCAGCACCACCTGCCCCCAGGTGGCCAGCACCCGGCCGATATCCGGCATCCCGTCAGGCAGCTTCAGCTCCTGAGTCACTTCCTCGTTTTTGACCTCCCGGGCAGCCCGGCTCAGGCACCGGCAGGATTGCTTCTCAAACTGCAATTCCAAAAGAATCACTCCTTCATGTGCGTTGTTACCAAAGCATATTCTCCCGGGGACAGGTTTATGCTATTTATTTTTTTGCAATGTACACACCCCCAGGATTACCAGCGCCAGTCCACCCCAGAGGCAAAGAAATCCGGACTCCAGACAACGGCCCACCAGCAATCCCAGCCCGAATCCAAAACACAGGCACCCCCGCAGCATGTTTTTGCGGCACATAAAAAACACCCCCTGCACAGAATATGCAGAGGGTGTTCAATTATGAATAGAGAAATTAACCGCCCAGGTAGGCCTTTCTGACCTCGTCACTCTGGGCCAGCTCCTTACCGGTGCCGGAGAGAGTGATCTTGCCGGTTTCCAGAACATAGGCCCGGTCCGCGATTTCAAGGGCCTTACTGGCGTTCTGTTCGACCAGCAGAATGGTTGTTCCGTCCTTGTGGAGCTGCTTGATGATGTCGAAAATCTGGTCCACCAGAATGGGAGCCAGACCCATGGAAGGCTCGTCCAGCATCATCAGCTTGGGATGGCTCATCAGAGCACGGGACATGGCCAGCATCTGCTGCTCGCCGCCGGACAGGGTGCCGGCGATCTGCTTGCGGCGCTCCTTCAGCCGGGGGAAATAGTTGAACACCATATCCAGGTCCTCCCTGGACACATCCTTGCGGATGTAAGCACCCATTTCCAGATTCTCCTGAACGGTCATCTGCAGGAAGATCCGCCGTCCCTCAGGGACGTGGGCCAGTCCATGGCGCAGCAGCTTGTAGGCGTCCATGTGGGCAATGTTCTCACCCATGAATTCAATGGAGCCGCTGCGGGGGTGCATCAGACCGGAGACAGTTTTCAGGATGGTGCTCTTGCCCGCGCCGTTGGCGCCAATCAGGGCCACGATCTCGCCCTCGCCAACCTCAAAGGAAATGCCCTTGATGGCGTGGATGGCGCCGTAGTACACATGAATATCATCAATTTTCAGCATAGAACTCATGCGTCCACCTCATTCTTTCTGCCCAGGTATGCTTCGATAACCGCGGGGTCACTCTTGATCTCTTCGGGGGTGCCCTTGGCGATGATCTTGCCGTAGTTGACCACCACAATGCCCTCACAGACGTTCATGACCAGATTCATATCATGCTCGATGAGGAAAATGGCGATCTGGAAGGTGTCACGGATCCGGCGGATCTGATGCATCAGCTCGGCGGTCTCGCTGGGGTTCATGCCCGCTGCAGGCTCATCCAGCAATATGATTGCAGGATTGGAGGCCAGGGCCCGGCATATCTCCAGACGTCGCTGGACGCCGTAGGGCAGGCTGCCGGCCTTCTGGTCGGCGATATCCGCAAGACCCATGAAGTCCAGCAGCTCCATTGCCTTTTCGTTTGCCTTCTTCTCAGATTTGTAGTAAGAGGGCAGGTGCAGCAGAGACGCCAGGAAGGAGCACTTGATCTGGTTGTGCATACCCACCTTGACATTGTCCAGAGCCGTCATATCGTTGAACAGGCGGATGTTCTGGAAGGTGCGGGCGATGCCCAGCTTATTGACCTTGGAGGTGGTCATCCCCTTGGTATCAATACCCTGCAGCAGAATGGAGCCGCGGGTGGGCTGATAGACGCTTGTCAGCAGGTTGAAGATGGTGGTCTTGCCCGCACCGTTGGGGCCGATGAGGCCGGAGATCTCCGTGGGGCCGATGGTCATCTCGAAGCCGTCCACGGCAGTCAGGCCGCCGAAGTCGATGCCCAGATTGCGGACGTCCAGCACAGGGGGCTTGCCCGCATCCTGTTCACGGAACAGGTTCGTGGTGGAGACCTTGATCATTTTACGGGAATATTCATTCATTGTTCACGGCCTCCTTTCCATTTTTACGAAGTTTTGCCCGGATGGAAGTCCGGATGCGGTCCATGAAATTCTTGACACCGGGAGACCAGGTGCACAGCATGACGATGATCAGAACCACCGCGTACAGGATCATACGCAGGTCGTCCAGGCCGCGCATGGCCTCGGGCAGGATATAGAGCACCGTCGCGGAGATGACGGAGCCCAGGATATTGCCCATGCCGCCCAGGACGACGAAGACCAGAATGTTGATGGAGGTGTTGAAATTGAACTTGGAGGCCTGCAGGGAAGAAATGTTCAGGCCGAAGAGCACACCTGCCATACCCGCCAGGAATGCGGATACCACAAAGGCCTTCATCCGGAAGGCGGTGACATTGATGCCCACCGACTCTGCGGCAATGCGGTTGTCACGGACGGCCTTGATGGCACGGCCTTCCTTGGAGTTAATCAGATTCAGTACCACGAACAGAGTGAACAGAATCAGCACAAAGCCCATGGGGAAGCTGGATATCTTTTCGATGCCGGTGGCGCCGACGGGGCCGTCCAGCAGCATCTTGCCGCCCTCCAGCAGTTCGACCGAACCTGCAGAGAAGGCCACCTGAAGGCCTTCAGAGTCCAGACCGATGTAGAGATTGCCGATAACGTTTTTCAGAATCTCACCAAAGGCCAGCGTCACGATGGCCAGATAGTCACCCC
Organism: Oscillospiraceae bacterium; assembly: GCA_017622295.1. GTDB lineage: Bacteria > Bacillota > Clostridia > Oscillospirales > Oscillospiraceae > Faecousia. The sequence continues at coordinate 32,300 of JAGARK010000038.1, read as the reverse complement.
GCAGACGCAGGGCGGGAATGCCGATGAGGAAGCCAAAGCAGCCTGCCATGATGCCGCCGGCAAACATGGCAATGATCAGACGCAGCACATCACCGGCAATGACATTTTTCAGCACAGCCGCCACCACGATGCCCGTGAAAGCGCCGATGCCCATAAAGCCCGCGTGGCCCAGACTCAGCTCACCGCAGACGCCCACCAGCAGGTTCAGGGAAACCGCCATGACGATGTATGCGCAAAGGGGAACCAGATAGCCCTTGGTGGCGCTGCCCAGCATCCCCAGGGAGGACAAGATCTGCATCACGAGGAATGCGATAGTGACCACCAGATAGGTGATCGTATTGGTGCGGGTGGTTTTGTTGGAAAGCAATTTCTTCATAGATCGCACCTCACACTTTCTCCTGAACCTGCTTGCCCAGAAGTCCGGTGGGCTTGACCAGCAGGATCAGAATCAGCACAGCGAACACGATGGCGTCACTGAACTCGGTGGAAATGTACTTTTTACTGAAGGTCTCGATGATGCCAAGCAGAATGCCGCCCAGCATGGCGCCGGGAATGGAGCCGATGCCGCCGATAACCGCAGCGGTGAAGGCGCGAATGCCGGGCATGGAGCCGGTGGTGGGCTGCAGGGTGGGAACGGTGGAGCACAGCAGCACGCCGGCAATGGCAGCCAGAGCGGAGCCGATGGCGAAGGTCATGGAAATGGTCTGATTGACATTGATGCCCATCAGCTGTGCGGCGTCCCGGTCCTCGGAGACGGCACGCATGGCCTTGCCCATCCGGGTCTTGCCGGTAAAGAGGGTCAGGCCCACCATAACCAGAATGGAAACCGCAATGGTGATGATCACTTCACCGGTGATGACCAGGGCGCCGTCCGCGAAGGAGAAGGGCTTGAAGGTCACGATGCTGGTGAAGCTCTTGGGGGCGGTGCCCCAGATCAGCTGTGCGGCGTTCTGCAGGAAGTAGCTGACGCCGATGGCGGTGATCAGAACCGCCAGGCTGGAGGTGCCCCGCAGAGGTTTATAGGCCAGCTTTTCAATCAAAATACCCAGGACGGTACAGACGACCATCGCTGCCAGAATGGACACGATGGCGGGCAGTCCCATATAATTGGTGACGCAGAAGGAAATGTACGCGCCAACCATGATCACGTCGCCGTGAGCGAAGTTCAGCATCTTGGCAATGCCGTAGACCATGGTATAACCCAGGGCGATGATGGCATAAACAGAGCCGATGCTGACGCCGTTGATCAGATACTGTAATACTTGCATAGAATATCCTCTCTTTCTCGACAGCCTATGACAGAAGCCGCACCTTCGGCCTCTCTCATGGACTGTCGAAATACGCGTTTTAGGGATGGAGAGGTTTCCCTCCCCATCCCATACAAGTTGAAATTTAGAATGCCACGTACTTACCGTTTTCGATAATAACAGCAGCGGGGATCTTGGAAATCATGCCGCTGGCATCCCAAGTCATACCGGTACCGGTCAGACCGTCGAAGCTGTAAGTAGCGAAGTACTCTTCCAGCTTTGCGCAGGCGTCGGCTGCGGGAGTGGCACCGTCAATGCCGGTAGCAACGCATGCATCGTAAATGGCGTAAATGACGTCATAGCCGTCAGCGGCGAACTGGTTGGGAACCACGTCGTTCATCATTGCCTGATACTTGGCAACAAAGTCCTGAGTTTCGGGAGCATCGGGGTTGAAGGGAGTCATCAGAATCAGACCCTCAGCCAGATCGGTGTTGAAGCCATCGCTGGTCAGAACGCCGTCCATGCCGTCGCAGCCGAAGAAGGTGGGCTCATAGCCGATCTTGTTGGCATAGGTCAGAACCTGAGCAGCCTCGGTGGCGTAGAAGGGCAGGAACACAAAGTCGCAGCCCTCATCCTTACACTGGGTAACCTGGGTGGACAGGTCACTGCTGTTGGCGTTGGTGAAGGAAGTCTCGCAGACGATGTTCAGGCCCAGCTCAGCAGCCTTGTCCTTGAAGCCCTGCATCAGGCCCTTGGAGTAGTCGTCGGAGGAGTCGTAAATGATACCGATGTTGGTGCCCAGATTCTTCTCAGACACCAGAACGGCAGCGTTGGCGCCCTGGTTGGGGTCGGTGAAGCACATCTGGAAAATGTTGGAGCCAGAATTGGCGATCTTCTCGGAAGAGCCGGAGGGAGTCATCATAAAGATCTGGTCTTCAACAGCGCTGGGGGCAATAGACAGGCAGGGAGCGGTGGTAACAGCGCCTGCAAAGAACTGCATACCCCAGTCCTTCAGGGTGTTGTAAGCGTTCAGAGCCTTTTCTGCGTCGTGCTCGTCATCCTGGGACTTGAACTCGATCTTCAGGCCGTCTTCGCCTGCAGCGGCGTTGATTTCCTCAACAGCGATCTTCATGCCAGCTTCCACAGCAGTGCCGTAAACGGCAGCGCCGCCGGTCAGGGGGCCGGTCATGCCGATCTTGATGGTGCCTGCATCAGCTTCAGCATTGCCGCAGCCAGCAAACATCGCGACTACCATCATGGCAGCCATCATCAGTGCAAAAAACTTTTTCATAAGTAAGTCTCCTTTTCCCTTTTCTATAAAAAAGCGGTTACGATGCTTCGTAACCGCTCCTTCATACATCATGAATTCCGGTTACCCTTGTCACAGCCATACTCGCAGGCCTACAGACAAGGCAATGACGAAAATGGACACTACCACAGCGATAGTGTCCATTCTGTTGTGAATCCGGGCAGAGAAGGACTCTGCTGCGGAACATGCGCAGCAGTCGGGATACTGGCAAGAAGCATTGTACATTCTTTCCATACCTGTAACCTCCTCGGGAATTTGAGGCTATTGTAGCTCAGAGAAAGACATTTGTCAACCCATTGCGTCACAAAAAGTTCAAAATGAATTCAATTGTATTTTTGTACATTGTATACAAGGATTCATGCGGCATCCAAAACCGCCTTGCAGGAGGCCAAAACCTTGCTCAGGATGGGCACGCAGGTGGAGCTGCCGAAACCGCCATGCTCCACCACCACGATGAAGGCAAGGGGGTACTGCTCATCGGTGACAAAACCAGCAAACATGGCGTTATCCTTCTCATCGCCGCCCAGCTGACTGGTGCCGGACTTGGCACAGACCGTCAGACCCGGGAAATTGCCCGTGCCGTAGACGGTCTGGACATTGTTGCGCATGTAGGTCTGTAAGATTTCAGCGGTCTCAGCGGACATGATCCGGAGGGTCTCGGTGGTCTCGGCGGTGTAGGTGATCTCCTCCTCCAGGCTGACCTGGGATACCACATAGGGCTCCGCAGCTTTTCCGCCACCGGCAATGGCTCCCATGAAGGTCATAAACCGGCAGGGATTGACCAGGTCAGTATGCTGACCGATGCCGCTCCAGGCCAGCTGTACCGCAGCGGCGTTGGTGACATCGTAGTTACCCTGGGCTGTGGTGATGCCGTCGAATTTCACGCTTTCCATTACCTGAAACTGCTCCACATACCTGATCATGTTTTCCTTGCCGATCTTTTCGACGATCTGGGCATAGGCACAGTTGCAGGAGTTGGCCATGGCGGTCTTCAGGCTCTGCTTGCCGTGGGCCGTAGCGCAGGTGACCTTGTCTTTGCCGTAGGCGTAGACACCGCTGCATTTGAAAGTCATTTCCTGGATGTCGGGAACACATTCCAGAGCGGCAGCGGTGGTCACCGCCTTAAAAATGGAGCCGGGCACATAGGTGGACTGGGTGAATCGATTGAGGTAGATGCCCTCATAGCGGTCAGTGGTATCCCCCTCGATGTCCGGCACCTGGTCCGGATCGTAGACGGGAGAAGTGACAGCGCAGAGGATCTCGCCGGTTTTGTAGTTATAAACACCGATGGTGCCCTTGCGATCACCCAGGGCCTCCAGCGCCGTTTTCTGAATCTCCGAGGACAGCGTCAGAACAGCCTGTCCGGCCGCATTGCCGTAGGAGTACAGGCCGTTGACCATGTCATAGCCAGTCATTTCCTTGGCGTAGGTGGAAACCGCCGGGGCGCTGATCCTGCCCTCCCGGTCACCCAGCCAGTGGAGGGTGGCTTTGCGGACGGTCTCATTTTCCGCATAGACCCGGGTAGCCGTCAGATCCAGCAGCATCAGGCCGGAACGGTCCACAACCTGTCCGCAGCCGATGTTTGTGCTGTTATAGATGTGAGGAGAGCCCGCAGAAACCACCCACTGGTCCGCCAGGGTGAAATATTCATAGAGGAAGAAGCCCAGGCCACCCACCAGAATCGCAATCAGCAGAAAAACCGCGGAAGCGCGTCTTGATACTCTATTCATCCGGTCGCTCCTCCTTTCTGTTTCCGGTCAGCCGCACGGCAAAGCTGGCATTCTGCCGGGTATCCGCAGCCTTGATGAAGGCCAGCAGTCCCCAGGCGCAGATCATGCTGGAGCCGCCGTTGCTGAGGAAGGGGAAGGTAACGCCCGTCAGGGGCAGCACATCCACGGTGCCCAGGCAGTTGAGGATTGCCTGAGTCAGCATGATTCCGGCAGCGGTGCAGGCGCCGATGATGTAAAAGCTGCTGCGGGCCAGAACCGCCGTGCGGATGGCGAAGACGGCAATGGCCACAATGCAGAACACTGCCAGAACACCCATTACCAAACCCCATTCCTCCGAAAGGGAGGCAAAGGCCAGGTCAGAATCCGCAGCGAAGACATTTTTCAGTCTGCCCCGGCCGGCGCCCAGGCCAAAGAGGCCGCCGGAGGCGATGCACATGATGGCCCGGGTCTGCTGGAAGCCCAAATCATAGGGATCCTCCCAGATATGGCGCCAGATGGCAAAACGCCGCAAAGCGTGGGGCGCGATCTTGATGGCAATGACGCCGGCAAAGCCCAGAGAGGTACAGGCAAGGCCAATGGTGCCCACGCTACCGGAGCGAAGGTAGGCAATGACCAGAAAGGCCACGAAGAAGATCAGGGCCGTACCGAAGTCATTCATCAAGGCCAGGAAGCCACAGATGACCACGGAATAACCGATGAACAGAATCAGATTGCGCTTGTTCATCAGCCGGTCCATGGTGGAAGCTCCCGCGTAGACGAAGCAGAGCTTGCTCAGCTCCGAGGGCTGAATGGTAAAGCCGCCGATGAGCAGCCAGTTCTTGGCGCCATGGTATTCCTGACCGAAGAGCAGGGTGATCACCAGAAAGCCGATGCCCATAGCGGTGGCCAGATACCGGAATTTCTTCGCCCGCTCCAAATCCCGCAGCGACCAGCCTACCAGCATGAAGGTCAGAAGACCGATGCCCAGGGCGATGAGCTGCTTGACGGTCTCGGTGGGGGCAATGGTGGTGATGACCGCCATGCCCAGAGTACTCAGGAAAAAGGCCACGGTCTCCAGCTCAAAGGCGCTGCGCCGGATCAGGGCGTAGAAGATCAGCAGCAGCCACTGGCAAATGGCGATACCGCCAAAGCCCATGAGAATATAGGGGAAATGCTCGATTTTACCGCCCAGCATGAAGGCCAGGCACAGCAGGCACTGCATCAGCGTCAGCAGCAGCATATTGGCAACCGTGTCAAAGCCGTTGCCCGCCTTGGTGCGCAGCTGGCTCATCAGCTGCTCCTGCCGGGCCGTGATGGGCATCAGGGTCATGTCGATGCCGCCCACGGTGATCACATCCTCCGCCTCCAGGGCGCAGATGGATACGGGTTTTCCGTTGACCAGAATGCCGCTCTTGGAATTGGCATCGGTAATGGTCCAGCTGCCGTCGTCATAACGGGTCAGTACCGCGTGATTGCGGGAAACCGTCGGGAAATCGATGCACACATCGCTTGACTTGTGCCGGCCGATGACGTTTTCCCAATGGGTGATGGCGTATTTCGTTCCATCGTTCAGATACAGCCATGCCCAGATCTCCGGCTCCCGCTTGAACCACAGCAATGGCTTAAAGCACCGCCAAAGCAGCAGCACCGACAGCGCCGGGATCAGATAGCGCAGAATTCCGATATAGACATTGATATAGGTATCCTTGGCCTGGGCAAACCATTGTAACGCTTCGCTGAACTGCTCCACATCATCACCGTCCTTTCTTTCTTATCTAATAAAATGACATATTATTTCCATTGTGTCAAATGAACAATTCTTTAATGATCATCCCTCCAGGCTTCGCAGAAGGGCAATTTCCGCCTGATAGCCGGGCAATTCGTTGGGCGTTTCCAGAATCATGGGCTTGTCCGCAAGCAGCGGATGATTGATAATAGCCCGGAAGGTCTCAAGACCCAGACTACCCTGGCCGATGCACTCGTGCCGGTCCTTGTGGGAGGCGAAGGCGTTTTTGGAGTCGTTGAGATGGAGCGCCTTCAGGCGATCCAGTCCCACCACCCGGTCGAATTCCGCCAGTACGCCATCCAGATCACTCACGATGTCGTAGCCGCCATCATAGATATGGCAGGTATCCAGGCACACACCGACACTGTCACTTCCCACGGCATCGATGATGGCCTTCAGCTCCTCAAAGCGGCCGCCGATCTCGCTGCCCTTGCCCGCCATGGTCTCCAGCAGCACCGTCACGGGATAACCGGGCTCCAGGGCTTTTTTGAGCGCCCGGGCAATATGATCGATGCCCGCTTCCACACCCTGCCCCACATGAGAGCCGGGATGAAAATTATAATACTGCCCCGGCAGTGCGGCCATCCGCCGCAGATCATCGCACAGCACATCGCAGGCAAAAGCTCTGGCATCCGGGTCAGCCGTGCACAGATTCATGGTATAGGCACCGTGGGCAACCAGATGGCCGAACCCCTTCTCACCCAGCGCCGCCACAGCGGCGGCTGCGTCAACGGGGTCTTCCTTCTTGGCCTTGGAGCCTCTGGGGTTCCGGGTAAAAAACGCAAATGTATTTGCTCCGATCTTCTCCGCCGTCCGCACCATGGCAAGATTTCCCGCCGACGCGGAAAGATGACAACCGATATATCTCATAGGTAACACCTCCTGAAGGATACAATATACCATACAATCTAAAAAAATGCAAATTTCCATTCCAACGGCTTAAATGGTGTGATATAATGGACATATCCTGACAAAGAGGTGGCCTATATGCCGAAATCCGACAATCAGAAGCTGAAAATATTCTATATCCTCGATTATCTGCAAAGGAACTCCCACGAGGATCACCCCGTGAGAGCGGCAGAGTTGATCGACATGCTGGATAAGCAGCACAATATCCTCTGCGAGCGCAAGACCATTTATTCAGACATCTCCGCCCTGCAGGACTATGGCGTGGATATTGTCTCCGTTCCTGGAAAAGCCGGCGGCTACTACATCGCCTCCCGGAATTTCGAACTGGTGGAGCTGAAGCTGCTCATCGACGCCGTCCAGTCCAGCCGGTTCCTCACCGAAAAGAAATCCCGGGAGCTGATTGAGAAGCTGTGCAATCAGTGCAGCGTTCACGATGCCAAGCTCATGCGCCGGGATGTGCTGGTCTCCGGCCGGGTCAAGAGCATGAACGAGACCATCTACTATAATGTGGACCGGATCCAGGAGGCCATTGCCGAAAACCGGCAGATCGCCTTCCGGTATTTCGACTGGGGTCTGGACGGGAAGCGGAAGTACCGTGACAAGTCCTACAAGGCCAGTCCCTACGGCCTGTGTCAGGATCACGAAAACTGCTACCTGCTGGCTCTGTCCGACCGCCACGGCATCACCTCCTACCGGGTGGACCGCATGAGTGACATCACGCTGACCGAGGACCCCCGGGTTCCCTGCCCGGAGCTGACAGGCAAGAAGCTGGTGGAGCATGCCAACCGGCTCTTTCAGATGTATGCCGGCGAAGCGGTGGATGTCAAACTCCGATTCCACCGCAGCCTTGTAAATGTGGTCATCGACCGCTTCGGCAAGGGCACCATGCTGATTCCCGACGGTGAAGAGCATTTCGTATTCACCGTAAAAGTTGCCGTGTCTCCCATGTTCCTCAGTTGGGTCATCGGCTTCGGCAGCAAGGCAAAGATCCTCCACCCCCAGTCTGTGGTGGACCAGTGCCGCCGGATGTGTCTGGAGGCATTGGAGCAGTATTAAGAAACATAAAAAGATTCAAACATCCCATTCCAGATTTCCTGATATTGCAGGGCTTCTTCGGCGTCTATGGTCGCGGTGAGCACATAGTGGTAGCTACCGTCATCCAGCACTGCCGCCCGGCAGACCTGCTCCCCGGCTTCCCCGGAGGCGGTCCAGACGAATTCACTGCGGGTGCAGCCGTCTTCGATGGTCTGCATCAGCGTCAATTCGTCGATTTCATACCCGCTGACGGCCCGCACGGTCCGCTGCAGGTCTCCCCCATCCATGGTCTGGATGGACACATCGTAATCCCTGCACATGTACAGCACCCCGCTGTCGCTTTCCATGGCAGGCAGCGCCGCTTCCTCCGGCAGCTCCACATGGATCTGCTTCGGCTGGGCGGACACAGCCTGGATGGCCTCATCCGCAATGGTTTCCAGGGTCTCCTGAGAGCCGCAGCCGGTCAGCACCAGCACCATCCCCAGAATCAGCAACAGTTTTCTCATAAAAAATCCCCCCATGAAAGGAATTGATCTTTTGAAAATTCTGCTTTGGTATCTGTTGATAATCAATGCAATCGGTTTTCTCATTATGCTTGTGGACAAGCTGCGGGCCAGGAAAAATGCCTGGCGCATCCCGGAAGCCCGGCTGATGCTGATCTCCACCATCGGCGGCAGCATCGGTATGCTTGCCGGTATGTATCTCTTCCGCCACAAGACTCTCCACCCCAAATTCACCATTGGCGTGCCGCTGATTCTGGCCGCCCAGGTGGTCATTGCCACCCTGATTGTCATCCGGCTGAATTAAGCATCCTCCGGCAGAATATATGAAAACCCGACCTATGGTTCATAGGTCGGGTATACTATTAGTTATTTTCCGCTTTCAGCGCTTCAATCACCGCTTCGGCGCACTGGATGCCGTCGATGGCTGCGGACATGATGCCGCCGGCGTAACCGGCGCCCTCGCCGCAGGGGTAAAGCCCCCGCACTTCCGACTGCCGGTCCTCACCACGGATGATCCGGACGGGAGAGGAGCTTCTGGTCTCCGGGGCCGTCAGCACCGCATCAGCACAGCCGAAGCCGGACAGATTCTGATTCAGTAGCGGCAGGGCCTCTTTCAGGCTGCGGCTGATCTTAGCCGGAAGCACCTCATTCAGATCGCACCAGGCAACGCAGGGGCGATAGGTGGGCTTTATCCCGCCGGGGCCGACACTGGGTCTGCCGGCCAGGAAATCTCCCACCGTCTGGGCGGGGGCCTGATAGCTGCCGCTAACCTTGTAGGCCGCTTCCTCAATATCCCGCTGCCATCTCATGCCACCCAAATTGCCCTCATATGGGAATTCAGCGGGATTGACGGTAACCAGCAGCGCGGCGTTGGCATTTTTGCCGTCCCGGTCGGCATAGCTCATGCCGTTGGTGACCACCCTTCCTTCTTCGGAAGCCGCCGCCACCACATGGCCGCCGGGGCACATACAGAAGGTATAGACGGTTCCGTCCTGCAAGTGCCTCACCAGCTTGTAGTCCGCCGGAGGCAGAACGGGATTGACGCAGCCATACTGGGAAATATCCACCATTGTCTGCTTGTGCTCGATGCGCACACCCATGGCAAAGGGCTTGGGCTCCATGGGGATCCGCTTTTCCTCCAGCATCTCGAAGGTATCTCTGGCGCTGTGGCCGATGGCGAAAATGGCATGGTCACATTCGATTGTCTCGCCGTTTTCCAGCTTCAATCCCGTGAGCCTGCCGCCCTCGGTGCAAAGGTCGGTGACCTGGCTGCAGAAGCGCACCTCGCCTCCCAGATCGATGATGGTTTTGCGCAGATTCTGCACCACATGCAGCAGCACATCGGTGCCCACATGGGGCTTGGCATCGTAGAGGATGTTCTCTCTTGCGCCGCATTTGACGAACTGCTCCAAAATCCAGCCGATTCTGGGATTGTTGACGCCGGTGTTCAGCTTGCCGTCGGAGAAGGTTCCGGCGCCGCCCTCACCGAACTGGACGTTGCTCCTGGGATCCAGCTGGCCGGTCTGCCAGAAGCGTTCAACCTTCTCATGCCGGGTCTGAGCGTCCTCGCCCCGCTCCAGCACCAGCGGCTTCAGGCCCGCCCGTGCCAGAATCAGGGCCGCAAACATGCCCGCCGGGCCAAAGCCCACAACCACAGGCCGCTTTTCAGGGACAACAGCACATTTTGGCACTTTATAATAGGAGATAGGCGCAATGGAAGCCCGCTTGCAGCCGGATTTGCGGATAATCTTTTCCTCATTTCCGTCGATCATGACATCCACGGTGTAGATGATTTTCACATCCGGCTTCTTCCGGGCGTCCACGGATTTGCGCACCAGCTTCAGGCCCCGGATCTTGGAGTTTGGTACTTTCAACAGCTGCGCCGCCTCAAAAGGGAGCTGATTGACGTTGTGCTCCGGAGGCAGGGCGATATCTCGAATTCTGATCATAGTATTCCTCCCGCATGGGCGCCCGCCATCCGGCCGGAGCTCCATGCCCACTGTAAATTATAGCCGCCACAGTCGCCGTCGATATCCAGCACCTCGCCGCAGGCATAGAGCCCCGGCACCAGACGGCTTTCCATGGTGTTTTCGTCAAATTCGTCGGTGACAATGCCGCCAGCGGTGACCTGGGCGCTGTCCATGCCCATGGGCTCCGTCAGATTGACTTCAAAACCCTTGACAGCGGCGCAGACCCCGGCGATTTCCTCCTCCTCCAGCTGGGCGATGGGCACATAGGAAGAGATGCCCACGCTCTGGGTCAGCACACGGCCCAGGCGATTGTGGAGAATGCCCGTCAGCAGATCCCCGGCAGTCAGATTCCCGCCCCGGCGGCGGAGCAGCTCTTCTTTCAATGTATCTTCGTTGATCTCCGGCAGGAAGTCCAGTCGGCAGCACCAGCTGCCCTTGCCCTGGCAGACGTCCCGGGAGATTTCGAACATCACAGGTCCCGACAGGCCGTAGTCCGTAAACTGCAGCTCACCGGTGCTCTCGATCTGAACCGCCCCGTCATGGACGATGGCTGCCCGGCAGTTGGCCCGGACGCCCTTCAAGGATGCGCAGCCGCTCCAGTCGGATTTCAGCTGCACCAGAGTGGGCCGCAGCTTGGTGCACTTGTGGCCGAAGCCGCGCAGCAGCTTGTAGCCTGCCATGGTGCCGCCCAGCTTGGTACCGGCAAGACCCCCGCAGGCAACGATGAGTTTATCGCACAGTACGCTGTCGTCGCTGCTGTCCACACGGAAGCCATCGTCAGTCTTTTTGACCTTCATCACTTCAAAATCCGTCAGCAGCCGGATATTGGGCCTGTCCAGGGCAAACCGCAGCACATCCACCACGGAATTTGCCTGGTCGGAGTAAGGATACACCCGGCCGGACTCCTCCGCCACGGTAAAAAGCCCCAGTCCCCGGAACCAGTCCAGAGTTTTTTCCACATCGAATGCCTTCAGGGCAGGCGCTGCAAAGGCCGCGTCGTCGCCGTGATAGCCTCCGGCCATTGCGTGCAGGTTCGTCAGATTACACCGACCGTTGCCGGTGGCACTGAGCTTCCGGCCCACTCTCGCCTGCCGCTCCATCAGAACCACCTGAGCATCCTCATTCTCCGCCGCCGCCAAAGCCGCCGCCATCCCCGACGCCCCCGCGCCGATAATACCAATAACCATAATGTATCCTTTCAGATTACAGCTTAACTCGCTGATGCTCGAGTTGAAAGTGGAAAGTTAAGGTATTTCCTACGGAAATGATTAAAATAGTCGTCGAAGATGACACAATAACTTTCAACTTTCAACTATCAACTTTCAACTACTTTCGTTTTTCCCTATTATACTCGACAAACCCTTCTTTCTCAAGAAAAACTTGCTTGCAAGAACCGCAAGATGTGTTATAATGAGTCCCGGTGATACCATGGATCGAAACAACATCGAAAAAATTGCCCACAATCCGGAAGACCGGGTGCTTCTTGCCAAGCTGTGGGACAAAATAAATGCCGGGATCCGGCGCTGCATTCCCGCAAACACCTGCTTCCTCTCCCCCCGGGAGCTGGAAATGGCCCGGTTCCTCTTTGGCGATGAGCCGGGGCTCCATACCTTCGGCGGTTATGCCGACGCGGAGCGGAAGATGCTGTGCTATCTTCCCGAATATCTGGAGGAGGACAGCCTTTATGAAGAGGACAGCCCTCTGGTCTGCCTGCGAGCCTCCTTTTTTGAGGGAGATACCTTGAACCACCGGGATTTTCTGGGAGCCCTGATGGGTGCCGGCATTGGCCGGGAAACCTTGGGTGATATCTGCGTGGGCAAGGGCTGCTGCGACTTTTTCGTCACGGCGGAAATCGCCCCCTATATTCAGCAGAATTTCCTCTCCGCCGGCCGGACAAAGCTGCATATCTCCCGTATCCCCCTCCGGGAAGCGCAGATTCCGGAGCCGGAAGTCAGGGAGATCAAGGATACCCTGGCATCGCTGCGCTTAGACAGCGTCATTTCTTCGGGCTTTCGCATCGGACGGAGTTTGGCTTCCCAGTATGTCACCGCCGGTAAGGCAGCCATCGATGGACTTCCCTGTGAAAAGCCGGACAAACCGGTTCCCGAGGGTTCCAAAGTATCTGTCCGTGGTCTTGGCAAGATCAAGCTCACAGCCATCAACGGCCGCACCAAAAAAGACCGCATTTCCGTAACAATTCATCGCTATGTGTGAGGTAATAATATGAAGATGAACGAAGTCATCGCCAGAATCAACGAGCTGGCAGCCAAGAACAAGGCCGAAGGTCTGACCGAGGCGGAACTGGAAGAACGCGCCAAGCTGCGCCGGATCTACATTGATTCCGTCACCGGCAATCTGAAAAACCATCTGGAAAACACCACCATTGTTTACCCCGACGGCTCCAAGAAGAAGGTTCAGCACAAATAATTCATTCCCGGGTTGCACATCCGTCTGCAACCCGGGGTTCTTTTTGCCCCTGGGGTGAAAGGAGCTGTAAAAAATGAGCAATATCTGGTATTTAAGTCCCTCTAATCAGTCCGCCAACATCGGCGTCGATGGCTACGGCAGTGAAAAGGAGCAGATGAATCTGCTGGTGGATGAGATCACACCCCATCTGGACCGTGCAGGGGTATCTTTCCACAGAGGTGACCCGGACATCACCATCCAGCAGCGGGCTTCGGAGTCTAACGACATGGATGCCTGCTTCCATCTGGCCTTCCACTCCAACGCCGGGGGAAACGGCAACGCCTGGGGCCCCGTGGCACTTTACTACTCCGAGGCCGGGAAGCGCTTCGGGCAGAAGCTGGTGGAGGGGCTGCTGGCCCTGGGGCAGCAGAACAACCGTGCCTCCAACCTGGGACAGAATAAGGGGCTCTATGAGCTGCGGAAAACCAAAGCCCCCGCCTGTCTGCTGGAGGTGGATTTTCACGATTCAGCTGTGGGCGTAGCGTTTCTGACTAAGAGACGCAGTGAAATTGCCGAGGCAATCGCCCGCTGCATCATCGAAGCGGACGGGAAGGTATTTGTCCCCGCCACTTCGGAAGAATGCACGCAGCTTTGCCTTGACTGGGGCCTTTTCGACCTCAGCGACGGTCTGGGCTGGAATACGTCCCTGACCCGAAGGGAGGCGTCAGTCCTGGTTGTCCGCCTGAAGGACCTGATCGTGAAGGAGGTGAACAGTCAATGAAGCAATGGCTCTGTACCGCTGTGGGCGTCATCGGCGGGGCAGCCGCCTGGGCCTTCGGCGGATGGGATGCGGCGCTGGCCGCGCTGACCATCTGCATGAGCGTGGATTACATCTCCGGCAGCATTGTGGCGCTGGTCTTTCACAACAGCAGCAAAACCGCAAGCGGCGCCTATAATTCCGCCTACGGCTTAAAGGGACTCAGCAAAAAATGCCTGATGCTCCTGTTTGTAATGGTGGCTGTCCAGATGGACAAGCTGACCGGCAGCGCATACATCCGGGACGCGGTGTGCATCGGCTTCTGCTCCAATGAAGTGCTGTCCATCATCGAGAATCTGGGACTTGCAGGAATTCCCATGCCCCAGGCTATGGCCAGGGCACTGGAACAGCTGCAGAAGAAGTAAATACAATTCTTCAATCAAAGGATACATCCTCACGGATGCGTCCTTTTTTTGACTCTTCCTTTTCCCTGCGATTTCTGCTATAATGAAAAAAATATGTTTTTTCGGAGGTATTTCCATGCCTTTTCTGCCTATTTGCAAACAGGACATGATCGACCGGGGCTGGGAGCAGTGCGACTTCGTTTATGTCATCGGCGACGCTTACGTTGACCACCACTCCTTCGGTCACGCCATCATCAGCCGTGTACTGGAAAGCCACGGCTATACCGTGGGCATCATCTCCCAGCCGAACTGGAAGAATCCCAAATCCATCGATATCTACGGCCGTCCCCGTCTGGGCTTCCTGGTATCCGGCGGCAATATGGACTCCATGGTCAACCACTATTCCGTCACCAAGCACCGCCGTAAGACCGACGCCTTCACTCCCGGCGGCGAGATGGGCAAGCGGCCGGACTATGCCACAATCGTCTACTGCAACCTGATCCGCCAGACCTACAAGGATGTGCCCATCCTCATCGGCGGCATCGAAGCATCCCTGCGCCGCCTGGGTCACTACGACTACTGGTCCGAGAGCATGAAGCGCTCCATCCTGCTGGACAGCCAGGCGGATCTTCTGATGTACGGCATGGGCGAAAAGTCCATCGTGGAGATCGCCGAGGCCCTGAACTCCGGCATGGATGTCAAGGACATCACCTACATCGACGGCACCGTGTTCAAAACCACCGAGCTGGACGAGAGCCTGCCCACCATCGTACTGCCCTCCTTTGAGGAAGTGAAGGGCAACAAGCGCAAGTATGCCGAATCCTTCAAGGTTCAGTACGGCAACTGTGACCCCTTCACCGCCAAGCGGCTGGCAGAGCCCTACGGCAATCTGTACGTCGTCCAGAATCCCCCTCAAAAGCCTCTGACCACTGAGGAAATGGATGCCGTCTATGAACTGCCCTACTGCCGCACCTATCACCCCAGCTACGAAAAGGCCGGCGGTGTACCCGCCATCGAGGAGGTCAAATTCAGCCTGGTTTCCAATCGTGGCTGCTTCGGTGCCTGCTCCTTCTGCGCCCTGACCTTCCACCAGGGCCGCATCATTCAGGTCCGCAGCCATGAATCCATCCTCCGAGAAGCGGAGATCATGGTGGGGGATAAGGACTTCAAGGGCTACATCCACGACGTGGGCGGCCCCACCGCCAATTTCCGCCACCCCGCCTGCGACAAGCAGCTGACCAAGGGCGCCTGCGGCGGCCGTCAGTGCCTCTACCCCACCCCCTGCAAAAACATGAAGGCCGACCACTCGGATTACATCGCCCTGCTTCGTAAGCTCCGGAAAATCCCCGGGGTCAAGAAAGTCTTCGTCCGCAGCGGCATCCGCTTTGACTATCTTCTGGCCGATAAGAAGGACACCTTCTTCAAGGAACTGGTCCAGTTCCACATTTCCGGACAGCTGAAAGTCGCCCCGGAGCATGTCTCCGACGCAGTGCTGTCCCGGATGGGCAAGCCCAGAAACGCCGTGTACAACCAGTTTGTGGACAAGTATTTCGCCCTGAACAAGCAGTACGGCATGAATCAGTTCCTGGTCCCCTATCTGATGTCCAGCCACCCCGGTTCCACCTTAAAGGAGGCCATTGAGCTGGCAGAATACATCCGGGAGATGGGCTACAATCCCGAGCAGGTTCAGGACTTCTATCCCACCCCCTCTACCCTGTCCACGGTCATGTACTACACGGGCCTGGACCCCCGGACCATGGACAAGGTTTACGTCCCCACGGACCCCCATGAGAAGGCCATGCAGCGGGCCCTGATCCAGTACCGCAATCCCAAGAATTATTATCTGGTCAAGGAGGCCCTCATCAAGGCCCACCGGGAGGACCTCATCGGCTCCGGGCCCAAGTGCCTGATCCGGGCCGTACCCCCCAGATCCGGCGGCTACGGCGCACCTCCTCCCAAGCCTGTGGCCAAGGGCAGACCCGTGGCAAAGAAAACCGCTGCCAAGCCCGCGGTCAAGGCTGCGCCTAAGAAGCCGACAGCCAAACCCGTCTCCAGAAAGAAGCGCTGAGCAATGGGATACATTTTGGATCTTCGTAAATTCGTCGGCCACCGGCCGCTGATCCAGGTTGGATCAGGCATCATCGTGGAGGATGAACTGGGACGCGTTCTGCTGCAGCTGCGGGCCGACAACCACTGCTGGAGCTACTGCGGCGGCTCACTGGAAGTGGATGAGAGGGTGGAAGACGCTGCCAGACGGGAGCTTTTTGAGGAAACCGGATTGGTTGCCGAATCCCTGGAGCTGTTCGGCGTCTACTCCGGCCCGGAGCTGCACTATGTCTACCCCAACGGCGACGAGGTATCCAATGTGGATATCGTGTTTCTTTGCCGCGCCTTTTCCGGTCAGCTGAAGCGGCAGGAGGAGGAAGTGGACGAGCTGCGGTTTTTCGCCGCCGACGAGCTCCCGGAGAATCTCTCTCCGCCCATCCGCCCGGCATTGATGCAGTGGAAAAAGCAGAAACTGGAACAAACAACGTAACGTTTTCCCCGCGCAACTGAAAGTAGCGGGATAGTTGGTGGACGCAACGACCATTTCCTGATACTTTAATAGTGACCAAACCGAAAGGAGAAATCACTATGTTAACCACATCAACTGCTTCCGTCGGCACCAGTATCATCTTCAGTCTGTTGATCCTGATTGAACTGATCTTCTGCGGCGGCATCTTCTACCTGATCATTCTTTTGATCAAAGCCTTGCGTAAGTACATCAAATCCGGCGAAGTCCGCAAGGAAAAAGCCGCAGTTTGCAAAAGTCTGGGAGACGCGCTGAAAGATCATCGTCTCCGCTGTCAGATGACCCAGGAATTTGTGGCCGAACGGCTGGGCGTCAGCCGTCAGGCAGTCTCCAAGTGGGAAAACGGTACCTCGGACCCCTCCACATCCAATCTGCTGGCTCTGGCAAAGCTCTACGACGTCAGTCCAGAGGATCTTCTGAAGGAAATACAATAACACCTTTTCGCCCCCATCGGAAGATGGGGGCATTATTCTTCCCCGGTTGCATAGGATGTTCCATACCAGTGAACTTGAGGTGGAACATATGGAAAATCAGATCCGGCTCCGGGGGAGCCTGCAGGCGCTGCCTGCCTTTTCTCACGAAAACCACGAAAAACGTTTTTATCGCTTCATGCTGGAAGTGCCCCGACTGTCCGGAGCGGTGGATATCCTGCCTGTCATTGCCGAGGAATCGATCCTCAACACTCTGGATCTCTCCGGCGGCGAGATGCTCACCGTCACCGGGCAGATCCGCTCCCACAATATCCGCGAAGACGGTGTGCGGCATCTGCTGATCTTCGTCTTCGCCGCCACCGTGGTCGCCGAGGATGGGGAGCCCGTCAATGACGTCTGTATCGAGGGTCCCCTGTGTAAGGAGCCGATCTATCGCCGGACGCCCCTGGGCAGGGAGATCTGCGATGTGATGCTGGCAGTCCCCCGAGCCTTCCGCCGGGCGGATTATCTGCCCTGCATCCTCTGGGGCACAACCGCCCAGCTGGCTTCCCGCTGCCACACCCGGGAGGAGATTCGCATTTACGGACGGCTCCAGAGCCGCATTTACACAAAACTCACCGAGGCTGGTGCCGAGGAACGGACTGCCTACGAAATCTCCGCCCTGACGGCGGAGTTTCCGGAGCCGGAAATCTAATAACGAAGCAAAGCGGCGGGTGTAAACCCCGCCGCTTTTTTCCGCTTTCCATTTTTCAATGAATGTGATAAGATAAATAAAAATGCATTTCTTGTAAAGGAGTCCTCCCATGAAAGAGAAAGTACGCTCCATCATTGATATCTTAACCGCCCGGTATCCCAATGCCCTGTGCGCCCTGCACTACTCCAAGGATTACGAACTGATGATCGCCGTGCGGCTGTCTGCCCAGTGTACCGACGCCCGGGTAAATCTGATCACCCCCGCCCTGTTTGAAGCCTACCCCACCCTGGAGGCCATGGCGGCAGCGGATATTGCGGATGTGGAAAACTACGTCCACTCCTGCGGATTTTACAAGCACAAGGCCCGGGACATCGTCCTGGCCTGCCAGATGCTGCTGACGGATTATAACGGCAAGGTTCCCGGCACCATGGAGGAGCTGCTGCGGCTGCCCGGTGTTGGTCGGAAGACAGCAAATCTGCTGCTGGGCGATCTGTACGGCGTTCCCGGCAGCGTGGTCTGCGACACCCACTGCATCCGCATCTGCGGACGATTGGGCCTGTCCACCGGGAAGGAGCCGGAAAAGGTGGAGCAGCAGCTGCGAAAGATCCTCCCTCCCGAGGAAAGCAGCGACTTCTGCCACCGGATCGTCCTCTTCGGCCGTGACTGCTGCACCGCAAGAAATCCCAAATGCGGTGAATGTCCCCTGGCAATGCACTGCAGGGAGTTTAATCCCTGAGTTCTGATTCCCCCCCTGTCCCCATACACTTGGGACAAGGGGGGGATCCTTTTTGTCCAAAAAACTTCCGATCTTTTACTCCGCCCTGCTTCTGACGGGCGTGAATTTGCTGCTGCGCCTGGTGGGGACATCCTTTCAGGTGTACCTCTCCGGCCGCATCGGGGCGGCGGGCATTGGCCTGCTGCAGCTGACTATGTCCGTGGGCGGACTTGCCATGGTTGCCGGCATGGGCGGTATCCGCACCGCCACCATGTACCTGACCGCCGAGGAGCTCGGCAAGGGCAAACCTAAACACATCACCCATGTTTTGTCCGCCTGCCTTTTGTACAGCATTCTTTTCAGCGGCAGCATTGCCTTCACCATATACCATTTCGCCCCCTGGATCGCGGAAAATTGGATCGCAGATACCAGAACCATTGACTCTCTGCGGCTTTTTGCTGCCTTTCTTCCGGTGGTCTGCCTGTGCGGCGTCATGACCGGGTACTTCACCGCCGCGAACCGCATCGGTATCCTGGCTGCGGTGGAGGTAGCAGAGCAGATTTGCTCCATGGTCATCACGCTGGGACTTCTTTCCTTCTGGGCGGGTGCGGATTCCGGGAAATCCTGTCTGGCGGTGGTGCTGGGAAGCTCTTTGGGTGCCTGTCTGACACTGGTGTGTTTGGTCGCTTTGAGACTGCGCGAACGCAGCGGAACAGACGGGCGGATTCCGGTCGCAAGCCGACTGATGCAGGCGGCAGTTCCTCTGGCTCTGGCGGATGACCTGAAAGCCGGCATCAACACCGCCGAAAACCTGATGGTCCCCAGACGGCTGGCCCTGAACACCGCCACAGCCGACCCGCTGGCTGCCTTCGGCATGGTCAGCGGCATGATCTTCCCGGTGATCATGTTCCCGGCGGCCATCCTGTTCGGCCTCAACGAGCTGCTGATCCCGGAGATGGCCCGGTGCTCCGCCGCCGGGAAAAGCAGCCGCATCCGCTACCTGACACAAAAAAGTCTCCGGGTCGCCCTGATCTACGGTCTGGTGTGCAGCGGCATCCTGTTCCTCCAGTCCCGGGCGCTATGCATTTCCCTATACAATAGTCCCGAGGCTGCCGGATATATGGGAGCCTATGCACTCCTGATCCCCATGCTCTACTGCGACAGCGTCACCGATGCCATGACCAAGGGGCTGGGTCAGCAGAAGGTCTGCGTCCGCTACAACATTCTGACCTCCGCGCTGGATGTGCTGTTTCTATACCTGCTGCTGCCCAAATTCGGCATGGCAGGCTACTTTATCAGTTTTTTCATTACGCATCTTCTGAATTTCATCCTGAGCCTTGGAAGGCTCATAAAAATCACTGATATCTCCATCCCCTTCCATGTTCCCGTTCTGGCGATCTCAGCCATGCTCTTCGGGGTATTCGCCGCTTCCTTTTTGGGCGGGAGCCTTCAGCGGATCGCGGCCTATCTGGTAATCTTCGGCTGCGCCCTCTTTCTGACCGGGATCCTGAGCCGGGAGGATATTGCCTGGTTTAAGGGCCTGATACAAAAAAATGACCTCACCTGACAGTGAGGTCATTTTGATTATCTTACAGCTTCTTCAGCACTTCCAGCAGGTACTTCCAGACCCGCTCGGTGGAGGCGATCTCCAGCTTCTCGCGGCTGGTGTGGATATCGTGCATCTGGGGGCCGATGGAAACACAGTCCAGACCGGGCAGCTTCTCGCCCAGCAGACCGCACTCGAGACCTGCGTGGATGGCCAGCACCTGGGGATCCTTGCCGTACATCTCGGTATAGGTCTGCACCATCACATCCCGGAGCTTGGAATCGGCTCTGTACTCCCAGGCGGGATACTCGCCCATCTGGCTGTATGCCGCGCCGTGGAACTGCGCCAGCTCCTGAAGCTTTTTCAGCAGCTCCTGCTTCTCGGCATTGACGGAGCTTCTAACGGAAAAGGTCAGGCTCATGCCGTTTCCGAGCTTGGCGATACCCAGATTCAGACTGGTCTGAACCAGACCGGGCATCTCCTTGCTCATGGCCTGCACGCCGTTGGGGCAGGCGCACAGCAGCGCGATGACCTTGGCGGTGACCTCGGTGGTCAGGGCGTTGCCGCCCAGTGCATCCACATCAAAGGCCTGTACCGTTGCCTCAGGCTCGTCATAGGTTTCCCGGATCTCTGCCTGCAGTGCTGCGGCGATGTCATTGATCCGCTCCAGATTGGTGCCCATGGCAACCATGGTGGCCTGGCAGGAACGGGGAATGGCGTTATCCTTGGAGCCACCGGAAAAGCTGGTCAGGCACAGGGGCATCATGGCCTGGATGCGGCTCATAAACTGACCCATGACCTTGTTGGCATTGGCCCGGTTTCTGTGGATCTCCGCACCGGAGTGGCCGCCCTGGAGACCATCGACACTCAGGCGGATGCAGGGGCCGTAAACAGCCCGGCGCTCCTCCGGCAGAAGGATGGTGGCAGTGGCGCCGCCAGCGCAGGACACAGTAAAGATGCCCTCATCCTCAGAGTCCAGATTGATCATGGTGCGGCCCTTCAGGTCGCTCAGGTCGATGGCTGCCGCACCCAGCATGCCGATCTCCTCGTCAACGGTAATGACGACCTCCAGAGGGGGATGGGGAATGGTGGTATCATCCAGCAATGCCATGGCATAGGCCAGGGCAATGCCGTCGTCGCCGCCCAAAGTGGTGCCCCGGGCAAAAACGGACTTGCCGTCGTGGGTCACATCCAGACCCTCCGCAGCCATATCCAGAGGACAGTCTGCATCCTTTTCGCAGACCATGTCCATATGGCCCTGGAGAATCACGGGGGGATGATCCTCGTAACCGCAGGTACCCTCCTGGAAAATAATCACATTGTTTGCCTCATCCTGAATGCAGTGCAAATTCCGCTCCTTTGCAAAGTTCACCAGGTAGTCACTGATGGCCATGGTATTCCGGGAGCCATGGGGAATGGCACAGATCTCTTCAAAAAAACCAAATACAGTAGCAGGTTCCAGACCTGCCAGTTTCACAGCATCCATTTGAAACACTCCTTCTGTTCAAATATCAAAATCATATTACCATAGAATGGTAAAAATGTCCATTCAAAAAGTCCTCATTTTGAGGTTACCCAAATAAACAAAGACCACAGACGGCTCTGTCTGTGGTCGTATGTTTCACTTTTTGTGGATTACACCAGGCTCAGCAGCAGAGTCAGGACGATCCAAACCAGAGCGACCCACTTGGTAGCGGATGCCAGAGTCTGGTCCAGGCCCTTCTTCTTGTTCTTGCTCAGATAAGTGTCGGAACCACCGGCGATGGCACCGGACAGGCCGGCCTCCTTGCCGGACTGCAGCAGAACGACCAGAATCAGAGCAATGCTGGCGATTGCCTCCAGGACAGTCAGAACGATCTCCATTGTATTAACCTCCCTCCGCTTCTCGCGGCAAACAAACCGGATAAATCGCTTACCATACACTTGTAAGCTTCAAATAGCCTGTCAATTATAGCACAGGCCGTTTTAAAATGCAAGAGCACTTTCTTGTTTTTTACGCTTTCGGATCGGAAAAATCACGGTTTTCCCGTCTGACGCCTCTGTTTCTCCAATCGGCGTATACGATGATGGCCGTCACAATGGAGCACACACATGCGCTAACAGCCAAAACCAGGAAGGGCGCTCCCACCAGGAAGCCCATCATGGGATTTCTGCGGTCCAGATAAATCACGATCAGAAGGGCCACATTCAGGGCCATGGACAGATTCGGCAAAGCCGCTCTCCAGAATTTCATTCTCCGCCCTCCTCTGCTGTGGTCACAGGCTCCCGGATCACCAGGATATCGCCCAGATTCCGGTCGCCGCCATTGCTCTGCTGGCTGTAACGTTCGTGGTTGAAGACCATCACCGCGCTCCCGCCGCCGTCCAGATTGTAGGCGCTGGTGCAGCCCAACTCCTCAAATACGGCAGCCAGCTCCGGAATGGTCATGCCCATGGAATAGCCCTTCTGGCGGCCGTCCACCACCACGAAGCAGTAGTGACCCGGCTCATAGTAGCCGATGGCACTTCTGGGGTTGGTATAGCTGACGGCGGTGGAGACCTTGTAGCTGTCCCGGACGGTGCCGTCGGCATCCAGAAGATTGGGGCCGAAGCTCCAGACCTGGACCGCGCCCCGGCTTACGATATCGTCGATGTCGTAGTCCCTGCCGTCGTAGGTCTCCATGGTGCCGTCCTCGAAGAGGACGCACAGACTGTTGTTATTGCTGTCGGACACATAGATCTCGCGGTTTCGCATCAGGAAGCCGCTCTTCTGATAGGTCAGGAAATCGCCGCTGATGGCGAGGATTGCCTGGGCAGCTTCGTCCATTTTCATCAGATCCTGGGTGCCGAAATAGCGCATTTCATTGTTGGCAGTGTAGGTTGTGAAGCAGTCCATACTGCCGATGTAGATATCCGCCACATGGTAGACCACCACATCGCTGCCCTCGCCGGCTTTGACGGTTTCGATGGTGATGGAAACATTGGGACTGGTGTAGGACTTCTCCGTCACCACCACTTCATCGGTGAAGTGGTCCTGGAATCTGATCTGCCACTCGGTGCGGTTGTCCACCTCGGGCTCTGTTTCTGTGGGGGGCACCGTTTCCTCCTCCTGCGTGGGAAGGGGCTCGGTTGCGGGAGCTTGGGTTGCCGGTGCCTGGGTCTCGGGCGCTTCCGTGACCATCAGCTGCTCCTGCTCCCGCTGCAGCTCATTCATGATAGCCGGCAGCACATGATGAAAAAATGCGAAGGTCAAAAGAATGAGTCCCACCAGCACCGCGTCCAGCAGGATCAAACCAAACAGATTCATCCGCTTGGGTCTGTACCGACTGGCGCTGTATTTACCTTCTCTGTTTCTGCGATAACTCAAAAAACCATCTCCATGGTATGTAGGCCAACTGCCGGACGAAGCCGGCAGTTGGAATAAACTCTTTATCTTACTTCTGGACCCAGTTACCGGTGGCCAGGCAGTTCAGGTAGCTTTCGATGAAGGGATCCAGAGCACCGTCCATAACGCCATTGACATTGGAAGTTTCGCAGCCGGTGCGGGTGTCTTTGACCAGGGTATAGGGCATGAAGACGTAGTTTCGGATCTGGCTGCCCCACTCGATCTTCTGCTGGACGCCCTTGATGTCGGCGATGTTGGCCAGGTGCTCACGCTCCCGGATCTCAACCAGCTTGCTTCGCAGCATCTTCAGACAGGTTTCCTTGTTCTGGAACTGAGAACGCTCGGTCTGGCAGGAGACAACGATGCCGGACTTGTGGATCAGACGGACAGCGGAGGAGGTCTTGTTGACCTTCTGGCCGCCGGCGCCGGAGGAGCGGTAGACCTGCATTTCGTAGTCTTCGGGACGGATCTCGAAGTCCTCGGAATCGTCCTCGATCTCGGGGATGACTTCGATGGCGGAGAAGGAGGTCTGGCGGCGGGCATTGGCATCGAAGGGGGACACGCGGACCAGACGATGGACGCCGTTCTCACCCTTCAGGAAGCCGTAGGCATTCTCGCCCTCGACCATGATGGAAGCGGACTTCAGGCCTGCTTCGTCACCTTCCTGGTAGTCCAGGATCTTGTAGGTAAAGCCGCTGCGCTCAGCCCAGCGGGTGTACATGCGGTAGAGCATCTGGCACCAGTCCTGGGCCTCAGTACCGCCGGCGCCCGCCTGGAAGCTCATCATAGCGTTGTTCTTGTCGTACTTGCCGGTGAGCAGGGTCTGCAGACGGCAGGCCTCCATGGCAGCCACCAGAGCGTCATAGCCCTCCTTCAGCTCGTCGAGCATGGAATCGTCGTCTTCCTCGGCAGCCATCTCGCAGATGGTCATCAGATCATCCCAGCTGGCACACATGGCCTCGTACTTTTCGATCTTGCTCTCGGTCTGCTTGGCCTTGACCACGATCTTCTGGCTCTTGTCGGGATCATCCCAGAAACCGGGAGCCTCCTGCATGGCCTGAAGGCGCTCCAGCTCATTTTTCAGACCTTCCAGATTCAGGGAATCAGCCAGGCCTTCCAGAGCGGGATGGCAATCGTTGAGCTTCTGCTTGTAAACATCAAATTCAATATTCATAGACAAATCTCTCATTTCGTCAAATTTACATAGTTGGGTTTATTATATCCGAAAGTGCCTGCTCTGTAAAGGGGAAAATTTCAATTTCTCCTGCTGCACACAGAATTCGCCATGGTTTTTCCTTGACAGACGGAGAGAAATTGAGTAAGATATACAGGATGCCCCTGTAGCTCACCTGGATAGAGCGTATGCCTCCTAAGCGTAAGGTAGTGAGTTCGAGTCTCGCCGGGGGTGCCAAAAAGCACCGGAAACGATTGTTTCCGGTGCTTTTCTCTTCTTATCCAATGTCTTCCGCTTCCGGAGCATAGTCGCTGAGATAGCGGTCGATGCCGTTGGCAATGCCCGCCACAATTTTGTACTGGTAATCCTCCGTCGCCAGCAGCTGATCCTCCGTGGGGTTGGTCATATAGCCCATCTCCACAATGGTCACGGGAACCTGACACCAGTTGATGCCGCTCATGGTATTGGTCTCCCAGACATTGTTCTGCTTGCAGCCTGCAGCGGCGCACAGATCCTCCAGCACACACACGGACAGGGCCTTGCTCAGCTCATACAGTTCCCCGTTGTAGGGATTGTTGGGTGTCTGGCAGATGGTCATGGCACCGTTGGCAGCGCTGTTTTCAGAGCCGTTGGCATGGATGCGGATAAAAGCGTCAGCCCGGGCCTCGTTTGCCACAGCTGCCCGCTCGGAGTTGCTGATATCCACATCATTGGTGGTGCGGATCATGATGACATTGTAACCCCGGTTGGTAAGCTCGGTTCCAAGCTTCAGCGCCACCTGCAGATTCAGCTCAAACTCGGCAAGTCCCGTGGTGGTTCCCTGGGTGCCGCTGGAAACCTTGGCCTTGGTCTGGGATGCGCCGGGACCCACGGGCTCCTGGTTATAATTGCCCCGCAGTTGGTGTCCGGCATCAATGGCAATGGTATAGCCGTTCAGTTCCTGCACTTTTTCGCGGAGGAACGTGGTTTCCACATAATACTCCCCACCATCGAGATAGATGCAGCTCCAGCCCTCGATCTCCTGATCGCACAGTTCGAGCTCAGTGTGGGCATCCAGAACACAGTGGAGCTGAGATTCCCGGGTGGGCTTTTCATAAGCCTCCGCCTGGCAGACTGTATACAGGATCACAGGCGGCGCCGGCTCCGTCGGGGGTGTCGTTTCCTCTGTGGGAGGCTGGGTGGCTTCGGTCTGCCCAGCAGTGGGAGCAGGCGCCTCAGCAGGTTCCGTCTCCCCCTGATTCTTGACCATCTCCAGGATCTGCTCCAGATGGTCCAGCTTCTCATCCGCCCAGGCACAGCCGCCCAGCATTCCCAGCAGGAGCGCTGCAATCAATACTAAGACATATTTCTTCATATTACCGGTATCCACGCTCCCGCTCGTATTCGGAGATTACATTCAAATTGGCACTCTGATACTGATTGAGCATATCACCTGTGAAATCAGAGGGAGAAATCCGGGGATCATACCAGTCGAACTGCTCGAAGAATTCCTGAAGCGCGCTGTCCTTGAACATGCGTCCGCTCTTTGCATAGAGGCTGTTTCGGGCGATGCGGCACATTTCCTTATCGAAGCCCTGCACATCGTCTTCCTTCAGGTACATGCTGTCACAGTTTTCAATGAAGTAGAGCAGTCTCGGGTCCGCATCGATTTCCGGTTCCGTGGGGGCCTCGGTGGGCGGCTCC
Source organism: Oscillospiraceae bacterium (assembly GCA_017622295.1). Classification (GTDB taxonomy): domain Bacteria; phylum Bacillota; class Clostridia; order Oscillospirales; family Oscillospiraceae; genus Faecousia. The sequence continues at coordinate 6,087 of JAGARK010000038.1, read as the reverse complement.
GTGGGAGGCTCGGCAGGCGCTACGGTGGGTGCCTCAGTCGGACGCTCTGCAGGGGCTTCGTTTACGCTTACCTCCAAATCTTCCGGCTCAGTACCAAGCACATGGACGCCAAGTTCCTCATCGTAGTACTCAAACCAGCCGCTGTTGGGCGGAGCCACGGTCTCATTTTCTTCCGCTTTCGTTTTCCCGCTGAATGCTGCAATACACACCGCAGCCGTCGCAACGCACACGAGGACCGTCACAACCACAAGCAGAATGATCAGACTGTTACCCTTGCTCTGCTTCTCTTCGCGGCGCTCATAGGGGGCAGCATGACTCTCTCTGGCTTTGGTTTTGCAGGAAGAACACAGCTGCCGGCCCTCCGCAACCGCCTTGCCGCATTTGGCGCAGTAGGATTTTCCGGACGGGTTTTGATTCGTCTCAGCAACTGGAACGGTTTCATAACCGGTCCAGGCTTCTCTCTTCTGTTCAACAGGCCTGGGAGAGGGCGCAACGGGAGCTGCTGGCTTCGCACCGGCAGGTGCCGCAGGCGAAGAAGCCGGCAGCAGGTCCAGAACCTCCTGAGGCAGGGCCGTTCCATCCTTGCCGCAGAATTTGCTCCTGGTCAGGACGGGTTCACCGCAGGTGGGACATCTGGGAATCTTCCGGCCGCACTGAAAACAGAATTTCGCATCCTCTTTCAGCTTGATTTGACATGCCGGACATTTCATATGCATCAGCATCCTTTCAGTTTACTTCTTCTTTCTAAAGATCAAGCTGCGGAACAGCGCAATATTCAGGACAATGAAGAACACAGCCAGAATGATCAGGGTCAGCACGGGCTTTACAGGCGCCAGCGTTGCCAGCAGCATAATGGGGAAACCCAGAACAATTGCCGGGAAATTCTGATAGACCATATTGTCCGCCGCAGGGGTGTCAAAATGGCCGTCGATCTCGCGAAGAAGAATAACTCCGGTGCTGGCGGTACCGGTCAGCATGCCATACATGGCCAGGAACTGCTCCTCCTGGTATTCCTTGAACAGTGTCTTTGCCACGATCCGGTTATACCAGTATGTAATCACCAGACCAACAACACCCAGGATCAGAAGAATGCCCCAGTATTTGCCAAGAACGCTCAGACGGATGGCCGCAATGCCGGCAACAACCATGATGTCGAAGAAGAAATTGCTGACGCGGGTCATTAGGAAATTGTTGGTATATTCCTTTTTGAGCACATTGTGCTTCTTCAGCTGATTCAGCAGCATCTTCATCAGCGTTGCAGCCAGAACACCCAGCAGAAAGTTAAAACCGAAAATCACAGAGCGCATACCGGGGAGCAGATTGCCCAGCAGTGTCATCAGCATGTAGGCCAGCATATAGGCAGCAGCCACCAGAGCCACTTCGATGGTCATCTTATCGATGCTGTCCTGCATGGGGATTTCGTTGGCGGACTGGATCTGCTCGAACTGGAGGCTGCCCTCCTCAGCATTGATGCGTCTGTTTTTGAGATGCTTCTTTCGTACGTTCAGATGGATGACACCGCCGATGCTGGCGCTCAGGAAACCCAGAGCCGCAACGGTCAGACCGAAGCTCTTGCCGCCTTCGAAGCCAAAGTCGTTTTCATAAATGGTGCCGTAATTCATAGCCTGGCCGGTGCCCTGGCCATAGCCAAAGGGCAACAGAAGGCCTGCTGCAGCGAAAAAGTTCGTCATGATCTTCGCGGCAATGATGGTGATGAGCAAACCCACAACGCCCTGAAGCAGGTATGTTGCCACCGTGGTGATACCGGTGTTGATGATCTCCGTCAATCTCTGCTTGTTCATATTCTTGTCGGAGGTCTTAAAGGCAGAGGCGATAAAACCCAGTGCCAGCGTATGATAGGTAATCAGCTCCAGATTGGCTGTGCCGTTGCCGCCAAAGAAAGCAGTGTCAAAAAGCACATCGCCGGTAAACAGCTTATAGAAACCGGCAATGACAATCAGAATGCCGCCGCCCAGAACTGAGGTTGGGATTAGCGATTCATTGAGCCATTTGATGTTTTTGCGCAGCATGGTGGCTGCCAGCAAACTCAGCAGCAGCACAGCAATGACATTATAAGTACCCCATGCTTCAAATTCCCAAAAATTTTCCATTTTCATTCCCCGCAATCATATTTTTATGTCTGTGATAGAAATTGACGTATTTCAACGCGTTGAAACGCTTGTCGCCCTTGAACTGAAGGACTTGCTTGCCCGTATAGACGTTCAGCTTGTTACGTCCGAGCACCGTCACCGCGGAAAGCTCCCTGAACGGATACACCTCGCCGTCGATCACGATCCGGTCTCCGTAAAGCGCAATGGCCGCATCCTCTTTGATGAGATTCTTCCGCTTATAGACAATAACCTCCGATATGGAAGCTCTGTCACGATAAACAGGCTCCTGCGTCATGGAAGCCAGATCCAGTGCATTGACCACATCGCACTGATGATCATACCACTCGGCCACGAACCGATAGGGGAACTCATATCCCACCCCCTCCAGCTCCTTGGTGGGCAGGTACCGGATCTGGCGGCCGCACTTTTTGCAGCTGGTAATATCGCCGTTGCTTTCAAATTCTGTCAGGCCGCAGAAGGGGCAGACATACATGGCCCGCTCCAGATATTCAGCGGATTTTGCGTGGATGAAGCTACCGCTGACGCAGTTTTCATTAACCGTCAGCCCCTCTTTGATCTGTTCAAAAAGCTCTGCATTGGTCATCCCGGCATATTCCTCCGGCTCAATGACCCGGGATACATAGGCGCGCATTTTACCCTTGCGGACCACATCGCTCCACCGGGGCTGGACGCCATAACCGCCCTCGATTCGGAAAATAGCCACCGGCAGATTCAGCTTCCGGGCCAGAGATGCGATGCTGGGATTCATATGCACGGTCTTTCCGCTGTAAGTACGGTTTCCTTCCGGCGCCAGCGCGATGGTGCCGCCCTCTCTGGCGACCTTGATGCAGTTTTTAACAGCCTGGATGTCCGTGGTCTGCTTCTTAATAGGAATGGGTGCAACAGCCCACCGCAGAAGTGAAGACAGCCAGCCCAGGGAGAAAATATCCTCCGTGGCAAGGTAATAAACAGGGCCGTCAAAAGCGGCACCAACAAAAAACTGATCAAAGGATGTCTGATGATTCATCACGATCAGATACTGCCGCCCGTTCTGCTCCCTGAACTTTTCAATTTTAACGCCGAATTTCCATCTGCAATAGGGTGCAATCAAAGCGCAGGCAATATCCCGGATGATGCGATGTCTCGGCTTAAGCCATTCAGTTTGTGTTTCCATTTGACATGATCCTTTCAAAAAACACTTTCGCTTGTATTGTAGCACAAAATAATTCATCTACCAATAAAAAAATTCACAAATTGGCAATAATTTTGCAGAACTTTGTATATCAACCCCGAATGAAGGGCCGCAGATGTACCATAATAAGAGTAAAGTTTGCAGAAATTAACGATATCTTAAATGCTATGGCATTGACAATCTCCATCCTTGGGGAGTATAATATACTAAAAATATAGAAATGGAGGTATCGCCATGAAACGATACGCAAAGTTTACGAGACTTCTGGCGCTGGTACTGACCATGGTTCTCCTGACCATGAGCCTCGCCGGCTGCTTCGGTTCCAATGACGAACCCACAGCGCCTTCCGATGAGCCGAATGTCTCCGCTACTCAGGATACGGAACCTCCCGAGGAAACTGAGCCCCCCACCATCGCTCCCACTGAGCCCGAAGTCGTCATGGGCACTGTCAACACTGACAAGCTCAATGTCCGCACCAAGGCCAACTCCAACAGCCCCTCTGTCAAGAAGCTGGCTGTGGGCACCCGCCTGGAAATCCTGGAAATCCTGGTCGTGGATGATGTGACCTGGGGCCGCACTGCAGAAGGCTGGGTCAACATGAAGTATGTCACCCTCGACAGCGAGGCTTCTGATGCTCCCACCGAAGATACTCCTGCCGCACCCGAGACCCCCACCGAGACCACCCCCACAACTCCCAGCACTTCCACCTCCACCGGAAGCGGCAAGAGTGGCACCATCACTGCCGAGAGCCTGAACGTCCGTAAGGGCCCCGGCACCAAGTACGACTCCGTCGGCAAGGTCAAGAAGGGCGACAAGGTCGAGATTCTGGAAACCGACGGCAACTGGGGTAAGATCTCCAACGGCTGGATCAGCCTGAAGTATGTAAAGATGGACGGCTCTTCCTCCAGCTCCTCTTCCTCCGGCAGCTCCTCCTCTTCCGACAGCAAGTACTCCACTATGGTTACCGACGGCAATACCAAGGCTCTGGGCAAGGTTACTGTCGGCGAACTGTCCCTGAATGTCCGTTATGGCCCCAGCACTGATTACGAAAAGGTCAGTTCCATTAAGGCCGGCGAAACCGTCTCCTACTACCAGAAGAAGGGCAATTGGATCCGCATCGAAAAGGGCTGGATCAGCTATAAATATGTCACCGAAGGCTCTTCCTCCTCTGACACAAATTACTCCACGCTGGTTACTGATGGCAACACCAAGGCAATCGGCCATGTCACGGTCAACGCCTCTTCTTTGAAAGTCCGTTACGGTCCCAGCACCGATTACGACCAGGTCGGCTCTGTTAAGAACGGCGAACAGCTTACATACTATCAGAAGAGTGGCAACTGGGTCCGCATCAGCAACGGTTGGATCAGCTACAAATATGTCACCGAAGGTTCCTCTTCCACCAATACCACATACACCACCGGCAAGGGAACCGTCACCGCCTCCGCATTGATGATCCGCGAGGGCGCCGGCACCAATTATAAGGATGTTGGCAAACTCTACAACGGTGATTCCGTTGAGATCCTGGAAGTCAAGGACAACTGGGGCCGCATCGACAAGGGCTGGATTTGCCTGGATTACGTCAAAATGAACTAAGCTTTCATATCAAAAATACCGCTCCTGAGGGAGCGGTATTTTTTTCATCAGGTCATGGAAATCTGACGCTTTTCCATCCGCTTCCAGTTTACAAACCCATACAGGTCGTTAATCAGGAACATTACAAAACAAATCAGTACGGACAGGTATTTCATACTCTCTATTGCAGCCAGAGACCATAATACAATGAGCACAATATCATTTGCAGCATACGCCAGTGCGAAATAAGGACTCCGACGGAACGTCAGATAGACAGCAATAAAACTGGTAGCAACAGATAATGTGCTTGGAACAATATTCGTCGTTTCAAAATAATCAAGGATATAGTAGAAAAACAGAGTTACCAAAACCATCAGAGCCATTGCGACATATACTTCTTCTCGTTTGATCCGATTCACGGCCACTTCTGCACGATTTCCTCCATAAGGATTGCGCAGCCAACTGATCAACGCAAACAGTGCCATGGGAGCAGTCATACCAAGATATGTAATCATCTCGCCAAAATAAGAATATGTGTAAGAAATCAGGCCATACAGCAGGCTGAATACGATCATCAAAGCCTGCCCGATTGGATTTCCCTTCGCATTGAAGATTAAGGACGTGGTACCGATCAGGGATGCCGCCAACGTCAAGAAATTGACCCGATCAAAGAGCAGAAAAGAAAAAACAATCAGCCCAAAGGACAGCCCCCAAAGCAGCAGTTCCACTTTAGAAAAATAACTTGCCGATTTCATTACGATTCCTCCCAAACAAAAATAAGCACCCATTTACACATCTTCAGAGACCTAACGATGTGCAAACGAATGCTTTCGCATTGCTACCCGGTGGCAGCACCAATATAATATAGGAATTATACAAAGCAATAGTGGATTTGTCAAGAAATGAAAATTCTCCCCAACTCACCGTAATGACATACCGGTTGCATGTCATAATCAGAAAAATGCCCCAATCCTTCTGTTTAGGCTTCTGTCTTGGCATTGCCTACCTTCCCGGGCGGGCCAAGTATTGTCCTGGCATAGTAACAGTCCGGTGGACTGTTGCAGCCAGATTATAGTACAAAAGAAAACCGACAAGCTTTTGCTTGTCGGTCTTTATGTTGGCATTACCTATCTTCCCGGGCAGTCACCCGCCAAGTATTGTCGGCGCTTATGAGCTTAACTTCTGTGTTCGGGATGGGAACAGGTGGACCCT
>JAGARK010000037.1 GCA_017622295.1 Oscillospiraceae bacterium | reverse complement strand
TGGCGGCATAACTCAGTTGGTAGAGTAGCCGGTTCATACCCGGTATGTCATCTGTTCGAATCAGATTGCCGCTACCAGGCCCGTTGGTCAAGCGGTTAAGACACCGCCCTTTCACGGCGGTAACATGGGTTCGATTCCCGTACGGGTCACCAAATAAAAAACCTCCTGCACAAGCAGGAGGTTTTTTATTTGCCGTACGGGAATCGAAAGACCGGCCTTGCCGCAGGCAAGGTAATCAAGTATCCGGTGGACACTTGATTCGGTCGTGGGAGATTCCCTTTGTTGCAGAGCGCAGTCCGTAAGGACTGTGAGCTGAAACAAATATGTTTACCACCACACAACATTTTTTAATATAAGGAGCATCTTATGAAATCCAGAAAAATCCTCATGTCCATCCTTGGTGTGCTGATTTGCGCCGTCAGTGTGGGCTTTTTCAAGCTGGCTGCCTTCGGCGTGGATCCCTTCCAGACACTGATGGCCGGCTTCGATCAGCTGATCCCCATCGAATTCGGCACATTGTACGTCATCGTCAACGCCGTGCTGCTGCTCTTCGCGCTGATCTTTGACAAGCACTACATCGGCCTCGCTACCTTTATTAATCTGTTCCTGCTGGGCTATGTGGTGCAGTTTTCCTACGATACCCTGCTGGCGATCTTCCCCGATGCCACCATGCCCATTCGCATCACCTGCTTTGTATTCGGTTTTGTGGCCCTGTGCTTCTCCTCCTCTCTTTACATGACCGCCGACCTGGGCGTTTCCACCTACGACGCCATCGCCCTGATCATGGCAAACACCTGGCACATGGGTAAATTCAAGTACATCCGCATCTTCACCGACGTGGTCTGCGTCACTCTGGGCAGCGTGCTGTTCCTGCTGGGCGGCGGCAAGCTTGCCGCACTGCCTGCCATCGTGGGTGTCGGCACCATCGTGACCGCATTCTTCATGGGCCCCCTGATCGACTTTTTTAACCGGAAATTCTCCATCCCCTTCCTGGAAAAGACCGGTAGAAATTGATATATCCAGGCGGATTTCGGATTATTTCCGGGATCCGCCTGTTTTTTCTTCCAGCCTGCCCAGCATTTCCAGCACCGCCCGGCTGTGCTCCCGCTCCTGCTGCGCCATGGAGCGGAACACCTGCCCATACTCCGGATGGTCCGACAGGGTTTCATAGGCCGCAATGCTCCCAAGCTCCCCGGCATAGGCCCGCTGCAGCAGCTGCTGCGCCGACTGCCGCTGCTGCCGGGGCATTTTGACCTCCGGCCGGTTCCCATGGGTCAGGATATACATCCCGGTCATGCAGGCAGCGTGGCTCTTTTCCTCCCGGGCCATCTGCCGGAGCCGCGACGCCTCCTCAGTCCCCAGCTGCCGTGCCAGCTGTAAATAGGCCCCTGCCGCCATTTTCTCATCCATGATCAGCTTCTTCAGATTCATATCCCGCCCCGGCTCCTCCGGCATATTCTGCACCCGCTTCCAGACCCGGTCCGCCATCTGCCTGTCAATGTTTGCCATAACGCATTCCTCCCATTCAGTCGCTCCTGCCAGTATATGAAGCGGCGTAATTTTTTGCGCTTTTTTCAAGGGGAATTTCTATTTTCCTCTTTCTTTTTTCGTTCATATGTGCTAATATTTATAGTGGAATTTTAAAATTGTTCAAATTGCAGTTTATCGTACGGATTATCGATACCGGATGTAGGGGTGTACGTGATCGGCGCTGTAAACTGAAATTTACCCACTGTAAGGGGGACTTCCTATGCCAAGAACCAGCAACAAAGCAGAGCTTATCGTGGAATATGTGAACCAGTTCATTCAGGAGAACGGCTACTCCCCCTCCGTCCGGGAGATTGGCGCTGCCGTAGGCCTGCGCTCCACCGCCTCCGTCAGCTATCATCTGCAGGCTCTGCAGGAAAAGGGCCTCCTCCAGGCTCCCGGCGCCAAGGGCCGCAAGCGGGCCATTGTCACCACCCAGCGGCCCGGTCAAATTCCCGTGGTGGGCGTGGTCACGGCAGGTCTGCCCATCCTGGCGGTGGAAAACCAGGAAGGCACCATCTGCTGGGATGGCGATCCCAGCTGCTTTGCCCTGCGGGTCCGGGGCGACAGCATGATAAATGCTGCCATCCTCAGCGGCGACCTGGTGGTAGTCCGGCCCCAGCAGTCCGCCGACGACGGCCAGATCGTCGTTGCCCGCATCGGTGACGAAGCCACCGTCAAGCGCCTGCGCCGCAGAAATGGCCAGGTCTGGCTCATGCCCGAAAATGATGCCTACGAGCCCATCGACGGCAGCGAGGCGGAGCTCATCGGTCTCGTGAAGGCCGTGATCCGGGAGTATTAATCAGTTTATACGATTCAATTATTAACGTATCTTTTTCGACTGTCATTTTTACCAGCAACAGCCCCTTTTGGGGCTGTTTTTTTCGTTCAATTTGTGACTATCCCTGAAACATGCAAATTTAAAGATATTTTATGCAAAAATGTTTGCTTTTCCCTTCACTCCGTGCTATACTATTTGAGCGATAAAAGAAAGTTCGCCGTAAATGTTAACACATGGCGTGAAAGCACGCCGTATCATTGAAAGGGGTATATACATGTCTCACAAGTACGTTTACCTGTTTACCGAAGGCAACGGTTCCATGCGTGAGCTGCTGGGCGGCAAGGGTGCAAACCTGGCCGAGATGACCAACATCGGTCTTCCCGTTCCTCAGGGCTTCACCATTTCCACCGAGGCCTGCACCAAGTACTATGACGATGGCCGTCAGATCAATCCCGAGATCCAGGCTGAGATCATGGAATATGTTGAAAAGCTGGAAGGCATCACCGGTAAGAAGTTCGGTGACAAGGAGAACCCCCTGCTGGTCTCCGTCCGTTCCGGCGCCCGCGCCTCCATGCCCGGCATGATGGACACCATCCTGAACCTGGGTCTGAACGAAGACGTTGTTGAAGTTCTGGCCACCAAGTCCGGCAACCCCCGCTGGGCCTATGACTGCTACCGCCGCTTCATCCAGATGTACTCCGACGTCGTTATGGAAGTGGGCAAGAAGTACTTCGAAGTCCTCATCGACGAGATGAAGGAGAAGAAGGGCGTCACTCAGGACGTGGAGCTGACCGCTGACGACCTGAAGGAGCTGGCCAACCAGTTCAAGGCTGAGTACAAGTCCAAGATCGGCGTGGACTTCCCCTCCGATCCCAAGGAGCAGCTGATGGGCGCTGTCCAGGCTGTTTTCCGTTCCTGGGACAACCCCCGTGCAAACGTCTACCGTCGTGAGAACGACATCCCCTACTCCTGGGGCACCGCTGTCAACGTCCAGTCCATGGCCTTCGGCAACATGGGTGACGACTGCGGCACCGGCGTTGCATTTACCCGTGACCCCGCCACCGGCGCTAAGGGCCTGATGGGCGAGTTCCTGACCAACGCTCAGGGCGAAGACGTCGTCGCTGGCGTCCGTACTCCCATGCCCATCTCCGAGATGGCTGAAAAGTTCCCCGAGGCTTTTGCTCAGTTCCAGAAGGTCTGCGCAATCCTGGAGGACCACTACCGCGATATGCAGGACATGGAGTTCACCGTTGAGGCCGGCAAGCTGTACATGCTGCAGACCCGTAACGGCAAGCGCACCGCTCCTGCTGCTCTGAAGATCGCTGTTGACCTGGTTGCAGAAGGCCACAAGACCGAGGAAGAAGCCGTTCTGATGATCGATCCTCGCAACCTGGACACCCTGCTGCATCCCCAGTT
>JAGARK010000036.1 GCA_017622295.1 Oscillospiraceae bacterium | reverse complement strand
TATGAAGCATTTAAGACACCTGGCGTTGTGTCTGCTGCTTGTCCTGTCCATGGCAACCAGCGCCTTTGCTGCTGAAGTGCCGGATACCTTCGTGACTGAAAACCTGAACGGCCAGCAGCGGCTTGTAAAAACCTATACCCTCGCTCCGGATATCGACCCGGAGACGCTGAAAGAGCCGTCATTCGAGTATGACGGCTTTACTTATTCCTGGGCCTATACCACGAAAGAAGAACACCCCTTCCTGGAAACCAAGGATATGGTGCAGATCATTACCGTGGAAACGGCCAAAAACGATTTGACTCAGATCCTTGCCGAGCTGGCACCCAGCATCGAATACGATGATGGCAGCTTTTCCGGTGAGCTGTCTTTGGACCACACCACCTTGACCACCGAGGCGGCGGGTTACACCACCAAGTACAGCAAGACCACCGAGACTAAGGTAATCGGCAATCTGGACCGCAACGATATGTCTTATGTCCCCGCCACCACCGTCAAGAACGGTAAGACACTGTCCCTCGCCAATGTAGATTGGCAGGTCACCGGAACGGCGCTGGTCGGTGAGTCTCTTGTCCCTTCTCAGTTCCAGGCTGTCGCCACCTACTCTGCTACCAGCAGCTATAAAGCAGCAACCGGCTATGTTACTACCGCCGAGTATCATGGAGAAGTGAAATCCGAAGGCATCAAGAGCATTACCTATACGGTGGTCTATACCGGCACGGAGATCCTGCCAGAGACCCCGGAGGACCCCGCAGGCTTCAAACTCACTTCCGAACACATGCTGATGGCCGCCGTCATCCTGCTGGCTCTGCTGCTGATCGGTCTTCTGATTTTCCTGTTCCTGCGCCGCAAGAACGTCTATGTCTATGTTCCCGGCGACAAGCCTCGTGACTATAAGCTGATCGCCAAGTTCCGGGTTGATCCCAAGTACCCCAGCATCAACCTCTGTGAAGTAGACCCCTATCCTACCGGCACAGTCGCCATTGAGCTGAAGCGTTCTATTGCCAAGAAGCTTGAGGGTAAGGAATTCCATGTTCACTGCGCGAACGGCGCCCACACCTATACCGTTCTCCAGAGTAAACCGGGTGACTGGCATGAGTTTGATGTAGACACCCTTGCGACGATTGAGGAGGTACCGACATGAAACGACTTCTCTCCATGGCCCTGCTGCTCGTGACGATGATCTCCTCCATGGCGGTCAGCGCCAGTGCGGCAGACTACACCTTCGACGGTGTTAACAACACCGACTACTATCCCTCCACCTCCTATGAGGAAACCTACAACGCCCGTTATAACTACGGCGGTACCAATTTGGTAGATTATCAGATTCCCGAACTGCCCTACGGTGTTCTCTCCACCACCCAGACCGGCATCATGGAAAAGCGAGTCTTCACCAACCTCCAGCAGAGCATCGGCGGTGTCGTTGGTAACGGCATCTATGGTGTAACTGGCAGTTATGGTGTAAGCGGCGGCGGTTCCAGCGTACTGGCGCCCGGTGTTTCTCTTGGTGGCAACACAACTCTGCTGCCCAATCCCATCGCATTCACCAAATACTCCAAAGACTTCTGCCTGTCCAATGGCGCTGTCGGCCGGATCTCCATTCCTGCCATTGGCATCAGCCGCTACTATGTGTGGGAGGGTGAGACTTCCAGCAGCATGAGCAAGGGCGTGGCCCATTTCTCCTCCACCTCCGTTTGGGACGGTAATGTTGGCATCTGCGGCCACAATCGCGGCGCCAAATATGTGATTGGTGACATCAAGGAACTGGAGCCCGGCGATAAGATCACCTACACCACCAGCGAGGGCACCCGCACCTACGAAGTGGAGACTGTTACCACCATCCGAAACGATGATTGGAGCTATCTGAAGGGCACTTCGGACAACCGCATCACCCTGATCACCTGTGTGAAAGACGACTCCAGCCACCGTTGGTGCGTTCAGGCCGTAGAAGTCGATTGAAGTGTACGCTTCCTTACTCTGTTGAAAAACCTATGCATTTTTCGTAAAAGCAGGATATAACAGATAAAAGGAGGAAACCACTCATGAAGAGATACTTCAAGAAGCTGATGACCTGCGCTCTGGCCTGTACCATTTGCCTGAGTGTAGCAGTTCCTGCATTTGCCGCAGAAAGCAAGTCCGAGCTGACCACTGCCGCCGCCTATCTTCGCGAGAAAGGGATCATGGTCGGTGATGAGAATGGTGATATGATGCTGGACAGGGGGCTAACCAGAGCACATCTGGCAGCATTGCTCACCCGCATCATTGGCAATCCCGATCATGTTGCATCGGAACAGGATTACTACTCCAAGCAGTGTGCCTTTACCGATGTCCCCGACTGGGCGAAGGTCTATGTCGGCTATTGTGCCGCCAACCATCTGGTGGCAGGCTACGGAAACGGTCTGTACGGTTCCAATGATCCTGTCACACCGGCAGCGGCCTGTACGGTCATGCTCCGGGCTTTGGGTGATGTGGGCACTGACTGGACTTATCAGACTGCTTGTAAGACAGCACTCGACTTGGGCCTTGCCCCGGCAGATGCACTGGACGGCAGCGAGATGACCCGCGGTGACATGGCGATCCTGATCTACCGCACCATGGCACAGATGGGCTATGACATTGATGTTCCTGAAGATACCGACTCCGAGAAAACGGAGGGAGCAAACACGGGTGCCATCAGCAAGAATGCGGATGGGTCTATCAATGTTCCCTCTGACGGTTCCCAGTATGTGCCC
>JAGARK010000035.1 GCA_017622295.1 Oscillospiraceae bacterium | reverse complement strand
GGGGGTAACAGCGGTGACTTCGATGAACTTGCCGTCGGGCTTGTCCTTCAGACGGTTCATGACCTTGATGAAGTCGATCTTGGGGGTCTTGCCGTAGGGGATGATCTCATCTTCCAGCAGGCCCAGCTTCTGGCGGAAGAAGTCGACGGAGGGCAGAGTCTTTTCTGCTTCCTCAGCGATCTGCCAGTCCTTGTAGACGGTGGGGTCCAGGGTAACGCGACCGGTTTCGGGGTTTACGTACTTGCCATCAACAAAATTGATTGCCATAGTTTTTCCTCCTTAAGGAATCTTCCGGGGTCTTAACTATCCCCGCAAGGTATTTTAATGTCGGCGCCGTACTTTATACATAAGCAACACCCAGCGCCCATATCGATATTTCTTTATCGGTACAATCGCATTTTAACATCGAAACCCATTTTAGTCAATAACAATTGCCAGAAAATGGAAGCAATATTTTTGTAAAAAATCATTTTTGGCACTTTGTTAAAAAAAGGGAAATGCCGCGGCCTGAAAATTAGCCGCGGCATGTATAACTTTACTTCAGATAATTTTATTCAGCGTCGGAGGTGAAGGTGATCTCGGCAGCATCCCGGATCAGTCGCATGGCCTTGCTCATCAGCACGGTGCGGACCACGGCCAGCTCAAACTGCATGTCGTAATAGGGCTTGAGCTCTTCCATGGTCATGTTGTTCTGGCGGCAGATCACGGCCACAGCCTGGGCGACCTCTTCCTTGCTGGCCTGTAGCTGCTCCAGCTCCACGATCTGCTCGATGGCAGCCTGGACCCGGACGGCGGAAACGGCATTGGCGCGGAAATCTTCACGGAGCTTCTCCTTGGTGGTGCCCATGAACTGGCAGTACATCTCCAGAGTCAGGCCCTGCTGTGTCAGCTGTGCCTTCAGATTATTCATCTGTTCGTCCTGCTCCTTACTGATCTGGGCCTCGGTGGGCTCGAAGTTCAGGGTATCGGCTGCCATGCGCAGCAGAGTATCCTGCAGGTCCATTTCGCCCCGCTCGTCGGAGTAGGCCTGGAGGCTCTGGCCCAGCTTCTGGCGCATTTCCTCGAAGGTATCGCAGTTGCCCACTTCCCTGGCAAAGACATCGTCCAGCTCGTAGGCGGTCTTGACCCGGATTTCATGGATGACGCACTGGAACTGGGCATCCTTACCGGCCAGTTCGGGAGTGTACTGCTCGGGGAAGGTGACCTTCACGGTGACCTTTTCGCCGGGGACCTTGTCGAGGAGCTGCTCTTCAAAACCGGGGATGAACATGCCGCTGCCCAGCACCAGAGTCTGCTTTTCGGCAGTGCCGCCGGCGAACTGCTCGCCGTCGCAGAAGCCTGCGTAGTCCAGAACGATCTCGTCGCCCAGCTGGGTGGCACGGTCCTTGATGATGGCGATGCGGGGATTCTGCTGCTGCAGGCGCTCGATGTTGCGGTCGATCTCGGCATCGGTGATGATATGGCGCTCCAGAGTGGCCTTCAGGCCCTTGTAAGTAAAGCTCATAATCTGTATTCTCCTTGGGTTTTGGTGTCGTTTTTCCAGGAAAGCATACCACCAACCCGGGGAAAAGTCAATGCTTTACAGTACCTTGCCGCCGTTGACGGTGAGGCGGAACTGGGCTCCCAGCATCTCCGCGGCACCGCGGCACATCATCATGCGGCCCAGGAAAATGTCGAAATACTCGTACATGGTGCAGATGCTCTCGTCGATCTGCAGATTCAGGGCGATCTTCTTCTCCTCAGGCACCACCTTCAGGCTGTGGCCGGTGACGGCGTAGTTGACCCGGTCGTGGATATCGAATTTTTCCCGGTCCTTTTCCCGGACCCGGTTCTGGCGCACGTCGGACTTGTCTGCCAGGATCAGGGCGGCGGAGACGGGATCCTTGGCGCCGCCGGTGGATTCGTCGTGGTTGCCGATGGCGGAGACCACCGTCAGCCGGTCCTCCAGAGGAAGATCCGTGGCCTTCAGAATGTCGTTGGCCAGAATGGCGCCGATTTCGGCGTGGTGGGTCCGGTTGATGGCGTTGCCGATGTCGTGCATGCAGCCGGCGATCTTTGCCAGCTCCTGCTCGTGCTCGGAGTAGCCCAGTCTTTTCAGGATATATGCCGCCCGGTCGGCAACCAACGCGCAGTGGGACATAGAGTGGTCCGTAAAGCCCAGCACGCCCAGATTTTCGTTGCCCTTTTTCAGCAGGGCGTTTACCTCCGGGTGCTTTCTGATGTATTCATAGGTCATATTGCGTACCTCCTGTTTGTGCGTATTACTTTCATTATAACCCGGATTTTACTGCCTGACTATGGGCATTTTGTGAAATGACGGTAAATTTACTGTAAAAAGAGGCGTGCTGCATGGTGCAGCACGCCCGTATTGACAGATCAGTTGTAATAACCGCCGATGATGCTTCCCAACTCCACGTCGAAGCCGTTTTCCTCCAGCCAGAGAAGCGTATTGGTGCAGGTCTCATAAACGTTCAAACTCAGATAATCGCTGCGTCCATCCGGGTATTCGACCTGGAATTCCAGATAGCCTGCCCGGACGACGCCGTCCTGGAAAGAATAGTCCTGGATCATCACGCCTGCCTCGCAGTCAGCGGCAATGGCTTCGAGCAAGGCCAGCATGTCGTAATCCTTCAGTTCCGTTTCGTCCAGGTTGGTGTTTTCGTACCAGAAGTAGTTGACGTGTTCCGCGAAAACGTCATATTCCGATTTCTCCAACCCCATCACGAATTCCGGGGCGCTGTAATACTCCTTCAGCCGGGCACCGCCGTAGGAATCCACCAGAACATCATCGTAATAGCGCTCCAGCGTGGTACCGTCGGTGAGGGTGTAGATCACATGGAAGCCGGTAGCGAGACCGTACTCGTGTTCCCGGTTGTCGATGACGTCCAGATGGACACTGCGGATGTCTTCGATCTGGTCTTTGTCCGTCAGTTCAATGACACGGCTGTTGAAGGCAACATAGCGGTTTCCGTTCACGGTGACGGATGCGATTTCATCCAGCTCCGGCACATGGCGGACGATGCCGAAGGCGTCCACCTTCACAAGGCCGAAGGAGATCACCATCACCAGTCCGATGGCCGCCAGGCCGATGAGGGCCTTGGGCTGGAAGACCCGGGTGGTCCGCTTCATCAGCATCCGTCCGGCGTAGTAGCCCACCACGAGACCCACGGCCAGGAACAGCATCTGCATGCCGGTGCCGAACATCTCGGCGAAGAGCTGGAAGAAGGCACCGACGCCCAGGGTAAAGAGCACCAGGAACACCGGCTCCACGGCCTTGATGGCGATGAAATCACCGGCGCTTTCCAGTTCGCGCTTACGGTACAGGGCCAGGGCCACGAAGATGAGAGCGATGCCGAGGCCCAGGCAGATGGCATGATAGCCCCAGCCCGCGCCCAGGAGGATCTCAAACCGTTCGCCGGTGGAGGCCATCGTGCTGAAAACCACTTGGGGTCCGTTGCCGGCCTCGGTTGCCGGAGCTTCCCAGGCGTACATGGAAGTTCCCACCATCTGGTGGAAGCAGGCCATCTGGGCGCAGGGGCTCAGAAGAATGTAGATGTTGTCGGAAAACAGAACGCCGTACATCTGGGGCTCATAGAGCGTCGCGGCGAACCAGTAGGCAAGAATGGACAGGAAATTCACCAGCACATACACTGCCAGCATCGCAAAGCGGTTGCCCACCAGCATGACGCTGAACACCGCCGTGCCCAGGAAGAAAACATACTGCATGAAGCTGGCGGCGAACCAGTACAGGGGGATCGTCCAGCCCTGGCCCATCAGGGGCGCAGCGATGATCGTGACTGCCAGATTGGGCACCAGAGAAAAGACCAGTGCGGAAAGAAGGTTGGTCCAGAACCAGCATTCCCGGGTCAGGGGCATGGCGTGCAGCGCGTTGCACATCCGGGCGTTGAAAAGGTCGCCGAAGAGCATGACCGTCACTGCGAAGGCATAGAGCAGATTGATCACAGCCATATAGGGGATCACATCGACCGCGTTGATGGCAATCCGGTATTCACTCCCAAGGCTCAGGATGGTGGTCATATACAGCAGAATGAGAATGGTATAGGCCACCCAAACCGGCGCGAACCGGGTCAGGTTCTTTTTGAATACGGTGCCGTTACAGAATGATGTTCTTGACTTCATAGTTCACACCTCCCAATTCGTAGATAAAAATCTCCTCCAGCGACAGGGGGAGCACATCGTAGTAAACGGGGTTTGCCGCCCCCACCTTATCGGCGATCTCCTGGGCGGTACCCCGGAGGATGTAGGTATTCAGACGGCCGGAGCTGCTCTGGTGGAGCACCTCAAGATCCTCGGGCAGGTCGCCCACCATCTGAAGCTTGTGGGTGGCGCCCTGCATATCCGCCAGACTCCGCTCCAGCAGCATTCTGCCCTGGTCCATGATGCCCACATAATCGCAGACGTCCTCCAGCTCCCGGAGGTTGTGGGAGGAGATCAGCACCGTGGTGCCGTGCTCGGCCACGTCGGACAGGATCAGGCTCATGACCTGCCGGCGCATGACGGGGTCCAGGCCGTCCACCGGCTCATCCAGGATCAGCACCTCCGGGCGGCAGCAGATGGCCAGATGGAAGGCCGCCTGCTTCTGCATACCCTTGGAGAAGCGGCGGATGGGGCTCTTGGGGGGCAGGTTGAAGACGCCGTAGAGCCGGTCGAAGAGCTCCTGATCGAATTTGGGATAGAGCCCGGCGTAGAACTTGCGCATATCCTCCAGCGTGGCCGAGGGGAAGTAGAAGATCTCATCGGGGATGTAGCCGATGCGGACTTTCTGCTCCGGGTTTTCGTAGATGGGTGAGCCTTCCATGGTGATTTCGCCGCAGTCCGGGCGGTAGATGCCGGTGAGGTGACGGATGGCGGTTGATTTGCCCGCGCCGTTGGGGCCCACGAGGCCGTAGACCGTGCCCCGAGGCACCGTCATGGTTAAGTTATCCAGCGCCTTGAAGGCACCGAAGGTCTTGGTGACGTTTTTCATTTCAAGCATTGATTTGTCCCTCCTTGTGCAGCCGGGCGGCCAGTTCCTCCCGGGTCACGCCCAGGCGCAGCAGCGCCGCAGCGGTCTTGTCGAAGGCAGCCAGCAATTCCTGCCGCTGCTCCATGGTGTACTCCGGCAGGCCGCAGACGAAGCAGCCCTTGCCGGGGACGGTAGCGATCCAGCCCTCAGCCTCCAGCTGGCGGTAGGCCCGCTGGATGGTATTGGGATTGATGGACAGCTCCGCCGCCAGCTCCCGGACGCTGGGCAGCTTATCGCCGGACTGAATGATTCCGGCAAGGATCTTCTCCCGGTAGCCGTCCACGATCTGGGCATAAATGGGGCGGGTATCGCGATAATCCAGGTGTACCAAAATATCCCCTCCTTGTGTGTGAAGTGTATCAACTGTACTAGTACAGCTATCATAACAGGCGATACGGCTCCTGTCAATGCGGTTAAGAAAATCTTAATCCAGGGATAAGAAAGGTTCAAATTACAGTTTGGCGCATCCTCGATGCCTTCCCCTTTGGGGAAGGTGGCACGGCGAAGCCGTGACGGAAGAGGTGGGGCGCGCAGTGCGAACCCGCTGAAACGCAGTAAAAAACGCAGCATTGTACCGCACCTCTCCCGCCCCCTTCGGGGGCACCCTCCCCAAAGGGGAGGGCTTGAAACGCACGATAAACTGTAATTTGCATATCCCCTGCCTCCCGCGCATAGGTTGTACCACTTAAATATGGAGGGATCATTATGAAACGGGTCGGATGGATGTTGATCATTTTTTCACTGCTGGCGGGACTGCTTCCCACAACCGTGCAGGCGGCGCAGTTGGATGTGGCGGGCAAAAGCGCGGTGCTGATGGACGTGGCTACCGGCACCGTACTCTATGAGCAGAACGCCCACGAGCCCCTGGCCCCTGCCTCGGTCACCAAGGTCATGACCATGCTGCTGATCATGGAGGCCATCGACTCCGGAAAGATCGGATGGGACGATTCCGTCACCGCCTCCGAAGCCGCCGCGGCCAAGGGCGGCAGCCAGATCTTCCTGAAGGTCGGCGAGCAGATGACGGTCAGTGATATGCTCAAATCCATCGCGGTGTCTTCGGCCAACGACTGTGCCTGCGCCATGGCGGAGCATATCGCAGGCTCCGAGGCCGCCTTCGTGGACATGATGAACGCCCGGGCCGCTGAGCTGGGGATGAAGGATACCCACTTCGTCAACTGCACCGGACTGGATGACGACCCGGAGGCTGCCGACCACCGGACCTCCGCCTACGACATCGCCATCATGAGCCGGGAGCTGCTGAAAAACCACCCGGATATCAAAAAGTTCACCACAATTTGGATGGACACGGTCCGGGATGGAGCCTTTGGCCTGGCGAACACCAACAAGATGGTCCGCTTTTACTCCGGCTGTACGGGGCTGAAGACGGGATTTACCTCCGGGGCTGGGTACTGCCTGTCCTCCTCAGCGGAGCGGGAAGGGCTGGAGCTCATCGCCGTGGTCATGGGATCCGCGACCTCCGCCGACCGTTTTGCCGCCTGCAAGTCCATGCTGGACTACGGCTTTGCCAACTTTGCCCTCTATACCCCTGCCCTGCAGGAGGGAGCGTCGGTTCCGGTTGCGCTGGGGAAGGCTCCCTCCGTAGCCGCTGTGCCCGGCGGTGAGACTCAGCTGCTGGTGGACAAAGCCCAGCGGGGAGCCATCAGCGCAGAGGTTACTTTGGAGGAGTCCGTCACCGCCCCGGTGAGCAAGGGCCAGCGGCTGGGGACCCTGACCATCAAGGCCGGAGAACAGACCCTGACCCAGGTCCCTCTGGTGGCAGAGCAGGGGGTGGAGCGGCTGACGGTTACGGATATCGCCATCCGAATCCTCCGCACCGCTGCCATGGCCGGAGGAGGGGAGTAGGATTCATTACGCAAGGCGCTGGATTTTCCGGCGCCTTTTTCCATGCAAATGCATACATTTGGTCAATGTGATGAAAAATCTTTAGAAAAAGCTGGATATCCTCTTGCTTTTTGTGCGATATTGCTTTATAATGAACCCAAATGATGATTTAGGGGGATACTGGCTCGTGGGGGAACTGATCGCGGTTCTGTCCGGCAAGGGCGGAACAGGAAAAACCTCGGTCTGCGCCGGTATTGCCACAGCTCTGGCATCGGAGGGCCGCAGGATTCTGGCCATCGACTGTGATATCGGTCTGCGGAATCTGGACATTTCGCTGGGCATGTCCGACAGCGGCGCGCTGTCCTTTCTGGATGTGTCCGAAGGCGGCTATGAGCTGAGCCAGGTGTCAGCACACCCGCTGTATCCGAATCTTCATTTCCTCACCGCGCCCA
Organism: Oscillospiraceae bacterium; assembly: GCA_017622295.1. Lineage (GTDB taxonomy): Bacteria > Bacillota > Clostridia > Oscillospirales > Oscillospiraceae > Faecousia. The sequence continues at coordinate 3,527 of JAGARK010000035.1, read as the reverse complement.
TGAACTGCCCCGCGGAGCGGATCGATCTGGATGCCTTCGGCGCCATGGTCAACGCAGCGAGGAGTCAGTTTGACTATATTTTTCTGGATGCCCCCGCGGGGGTGGATGCGGGCTTTCGTCTCGCTGCCGCCTTTGCCGACCGGTGCATTCTGGTGACGCTCCCCGGTCCGGGAGCTATCCGGGACGCCGCCCGGGCAGGAGAACTCCTGGAGCTGATGGGAAAGTCCAATGTCCGCCTCATCGTTAACCGGGTCAGCAAAAAGATGGTCTCCGCCATGGAGCTGACCATCGACGACGTGATGGACCTTTCGGGTCTGCCCCTTCTGGGCGTCATTCCCGAGGACGGAAATGTCACCCTGGCCGCGGCTTTTTCCCAGCCGCTGCTGCATTACAGCCGCCGCTGCCGGGCCTGTCGGGCCTGCCGGCGCATCGCCAAGCGAATTCAAGGGATCCCGGAGCCCATAACCTTCCGGTAACACTATTTCAAGGAGTGAGCTGTTGTGAATATCGCATTTCTGGCCCACGATAAGAAAAAAGAGCTGATGGTTCAGTTCTGTACCGCTTATAAGAGCGTTCTCGTCAAGCACAATCTGTTCGCCACCGCAACCACCGGCCGCCTCATCGCGGACAATACGGGTCTGCCCATTACGCTGCTGCTTTCCCATAAGCAGGGCGGCCATCAGCAGATCAACGCCCGCATCGCCTACAACGAGATCGACCTTGTCCTGCTCTTCACCGATCCCAACACCACCGATCCCTGGGACGATGCCCAGATGATCGAGACCATCCGTCACTGCGACAAGCACAATGTGCCTATCGCCACCAATCTGGCCTCCGCCGAAATGTCCATCATGGGCCTGCAGCGGGGTGACCTGGACTGGAGAGAAATGCTCCATTCCAAGCCCAGATTCTAATAACCGAATTGAATGCAAAATGCAGAATGCAGAATGCTGCTTGTCCCGACGGGGCATGGCAACTATGCATTTTGCATTTTGAATTTTGCATTACTGAAATCCTGAAAGGAACGAATCATTATGGATATTATCAAGCCCCGGACTCTGTCCGGTTTCATGGAACTGCTGCCTGCCAAGCAGGCTCAGATGGAGCGCATGATGGAGATCCTGCGCAAGACCTACGCCTCCTATGGCTTTGCCGCTCTGGATACCCCCGTCATCGAGGACGCCCAGATCCTGCTGGCCAAGGGCGGCGGCGAGACCGAGAAGCAGATCTACCGCTTCCAGAAGGGCGACAGCGATCTGGCCCTGCGCTTCGACCTGACCGTGCCTCTGGCCAAGTATGTGGCTCTGCACTGCAATGAGCTGGCCTTCCCCTTCCGCCGTTACCAGATCAGCAAGGTCTACCGCGGCGAGCGGGCTCAGCGGGGCCGCTTCCGTGAATTCTATCAGGCTGACATCGATATCATCGGCGACGGCAAGCTGGATATTCTGAATGAGGCTGAGATTCCCGCCATCATCTACAAGGTGTTCCGGGGCTTCGGTCTGGAGCGGTTCCAGATCCGGGTCAACAACCGTAAGATCCTCAACGGTTTCTACGCCATGATGGAGCTGAGCGAAAAGTCGGGCGACATCATGCGCACCGTGGACAAGCTGGATAAGATCGGCGCCGAAAAGGTCAAGGTCATCCTGATGGACGACTGCGGCCTTTCTGAAACCCAGGCTGACGAGATCCTGAAGTTCATCGCCATTACCGGCACCAACGCCGAGGTTCTGGCTGCTCTGGAAGGCTACGCAGGCCGCAACGAGATCTTCGATCTGGGCCTTGCCGAGCTGAAGGCCGTCACCGCAAATCTCGCCGCTTTCGGCGTGCCCGAGGCAAACTTTGCCGTGGACCTGACCATCGCAAGAGGCCTGGACTACTACACCGGCACCGTTTACGAGACCACCCTGCTGGATCATCCCGAGATCGGCTCCGTCTGCTCCGGCGGCCGCTACGACAATCTGGCCGGCTACTACATCGAGAAGGCCCTGCCCGGCGTGGGCATTTCCATCGGCCTGACCCGTCTGTTCTACGTTCTGGACGAGCAGGGTCTGCTGAATCCCGAGCTGCCCAGCGCTCCCGCTGACGCTCTGGTGCTGCCCATGACCGCCGAGCCCGGCCCCGCCATCGCCCTGGCCGAGGAGCTGCGCTCCGCCGGTATCCGGGTCCAGCTCTACGGCGAGCAGAAGAAGTTCAAGCAGAAGATGGCCTACGCCAACAAGCTGGGCGTTCCCTACGCTGTACTGCTGGGCGAAGACGAGATCGCCGAGGGCAAGTGCTCCGTCAAGAATATGACCACCGGCGAGCAGCTGAAGCTGACTCCCGCCGAGGCCGCTGCTCACATTCTGGCAGGAATGGCCGCCAACAACGGTCCTGTCATTCTGGAAAAGTAAGGAAAAAGCTGTGTAGGGGCCGATGCGGACATCGGCCCCTATTAATACTTGTAAGGAGAACACGAATGGAAGAAAAATTCATCGCCGCCTGGGAGTCCAACCGTGCAGCCGCTGAAAAGCTGGGCGTCCGGATGCGTCCTCTGGACGTCAAGGGTGCCAGGCGGATCCTCTCCGGCAGCCGCACCAGCGACGGCTTCAATCTGCTGGCCCAGAAGGGGCAGCTGAAGCTGAGTCTGGAAGCCCTGGCGGTGGACAAGCGGTTCACCAGCCTGTTCACCGATGAGGAAGCAAACGAAGCTCTGATGCGTCTTCTGGAGGCGGGCTATCGGTTCTGATCTGCGGCGGCCAGAGCTACATCGTCCACGCCGGCACTGCCTATGGTCCCAACACCGGGACTGTACGGCAGATACGGCCCCAGCGCCGGCCATGTCAGATTCAGGCGCACCATAAAACAGGTTTCCCCGTAGGGCAAAGCCCCTGCGGGGCTTTTTTGCGCCGTGCAGAATAACAGAAAAAAGGCCGTCCCGGGGGACGGCCTTTCATGGCTTCTTCAGTTAATGCCGAAATTACAGCAGGTTGGAGAAGTGCTTGATGGTGCGGACCATCTGAGAAACGTAGGAGTTCTCGTTGTCGTACCAGGAGACGACCTGAACCTGGGTCTTACCGCCGGGCAGGGGGCAAACCATGGTCTGGGTAGCGTCGAACAGAGAACCGAAGGTCATGCCGATGATGTCGGAGGAGACGATCTCGTCCTCGTTGTAGCCGTAGGACTCGGTAGCGGCAGCCTTCATAGCGGCGTTGATCTGCTCCTTGGTGACCTCAGCGGCAACAACAGCGTTCAGCATGGTGGTGGAGCCGGTGGGGGTGGGAACGCGCTGTGCAGCGCCGATCAGCTTGCCGTTCAGCTCGGGGATGACCAGGCCGATAGCCTTTGCAGCACCGGTGGAGTTGGGAACGATGTTCACAGCACCAGCTCTGGAGCGGCGCAGGTCGCCCTTGCGCTGGGGACCGTCCAGGATCATCTGGTCGCCGGTGTAAGCGTGGATGGTGCACATGATGCCGGCCTCGATGGGAGCCAGATCGTTCAGAGCCTTAGCCATGGGAGCCAGGCAGTTGGTGGTGCAGGAAGCAGCGGAG
>JAGARK010000034.1 GCA_017622295.1 Oscillospiraceae bacterium | reverse complement strand
TTGGTAGCGGCCAGACACACGATGCCCTTGCTGGGCTCGAAGCCGTCAATTTCATTCAGGAGCTGGTTCAGGGTCTGCTCCTGCTCGGAGTTGGAGCCGTAGCGGTTGTCACGGCTGCGTCCCACGGCATCAATTTCGTCAATGAAAATAATGCAGGGAGCCACCTTCTGGGCTTCCTTAAAGAGGTCGCGGACGCGGCTTGCGCCCATGCCCACGAACATCTCCACAAAGTCGGAGCCGGAGATGGAGAAGAAGGGGACGTCCGCCTCGCCGGCAACGGCCTTGGCAAGGAGGGTCTTGCCAGTACCGGGAGAGCCCACCAGCAGGGCACCCTTGGGCAGCTTTGCGCCGATATCGGTATACTTCTGGGGATTGTGGAGAAAATCGATGATCTCCTGGAGGGATTCCTTGGCTTCATCCTGGCCGGCCACATCCTTGAAGGTAATTCCGGTCTGCTTCTCCATATAGACCTTGGCCTTGGATTTGCCGAAGCCGCCCATCATGCCCTCGCCGCCCATGCGCCTGGTGATAAAGGTCATCAGACCGAAGATCATCAGGCCCATGAACAGGTAGTAGAGGATCATCATAATGCCGGAATTGTCCTCGGTAATGATCCGGTCCACCTTGACGCCGCTTGCCACCAGCTCGTTGGCCAGGGCCATGGTGTCGCTGCCGCTGGGGAGGCCCGTGTAGCAGGCTTTCTGCTGGGACGCGGGGAGTTCTGCCTGGTCCCGGGTCAGATAGACGATCCGGTCATAGTGGAGCTCCACCTCCGCCAGATTGTCGGACAGCCGGGCTTCCTGGAAATCGGACCAGGTGGTCTGGTTATATTGGCTCTTGCTGATCATGTTGTAGATGCTGCCGATGGCAAGGACTGCCACCACGGTGATGACCAGGATCAGCCAGATTTTTTTGGGATTCTTTTCATCGGGCCCCTTGGGGCCGTTGTTGGAGGAATCGTTGCGATTCTGATCCATAAAATGGCTCGCCTCCTTATGATTTCGTTTTATTTTGCCCATCATATCACATTTTTTTGCCTACGGCAACGAAGATTCCATATCTTTGCAGTAAACTTTCTGTGAACCGGACGGCCATTGGCGTGCCGGACGGGCAATGCCCGCCGATACAAGGGATGTTCGTAATCGGCGAGACAAACTGCAATTTTCAGCCTCAGCATATGAAAAGGCCCCCGGCGGATGCCGGGGGCACGGTTGTTGGGGGATTAATACATTCCGCCGCCCTGGGCTGCTGCGGCTGCCAGAGCAGCATCTGCAGCGGGATCGGGCTTGTCAACCACCAGAGATTCGGTGGTCAGGACGCAGCCTGCGATGGATGCGGCGTTCTCCAGGCTGGAGCGGGTCACCTTGGTGGGATCGACGATGCCGGAGGCGATCATGTCGCAGTATTCCTCGGTGTAGGCGTTGTAGCCGTAGCCCACCTTGCCGCAGTTCTTGATTTTCTCGTAAACCACGGAGCCGTCCACGCCTGCGTTCTGGGCGATCTGACGGATGGGAGCCTGCAGAGCGGAAGCGATGATCCGGGCGCCGGTCTTCTCGTCGCCGTGCAGGGTAGCGATCAGCTCTTCAACAGCGGCAACAGCGTTGACCTGTGCGGTACCGCCGCCGGCCACGATGCCTTCCTCAACAGCAGCGCGGGCTGCGTTCAGGGCGTCCTCCACTCTCAGCTTCTGCTCCTTCATGGCAACCTCGGTCTGAGCGCCGACCTTGATGACGGCAACGCCGCCGCTGAGCTTTGCCAGGCGCTCCTGCAGCTTTTCACGGTCGTAGTCGGAGGTGGTGGTGGCGATGGAGGCGCGGATCTGGTGGGCACGGGCCTTGATGGCCTCGGGAGCGCCGTCACCATCGACGATGGTGGTGGTGTCCTTGGTGACCACGATCTGACGGCAGTGGCCCAGATCGGAGATGGTGGTCTCGCTGAGCTCCATGTTCAGCTGGCTGGAAATGACGGTGCCGCCGGTGAGGATGGCGATATCCTGCAGCATTTCCTTGCGGCGGTCGCCGAAGCCGGGAGCCTTGACGCAGACCACGTTGAAGTTGCCGCGCAGGCGGTTCATCAGCAGAGTTGCCAGAGCGTCGCCCTCGACATCCTCGGCGATGATCATCATCTTCTTGCCGGCCTTGACGATGGGTTCCAGAATGGGCAGCAGCTCCTGAATGGAGATGATCTTCTTGTCGGTGATCAGAATGTAAGCGTCGTCGATGACAGCTTCCATCTTGTCGGTGTCGGTGACCATGTAGGGAGAGATGTAGCCCCGGTCAAACTGCATACCCTCGACCACGTCCAGGCCGGTCTCAGCGGTCTTGGACTCTTCGATGGTGATGACGCCTTCGGTACCGACCTTTTCCATGGCTTCTGCGATCAGAGCGCCGATGGTCTCGTCGCCGGAGGAGACGGTGCCGACTCTTGCGATGGCGGCGGAATCCTCAACGGGAACGGAATTTGCCTTGATGGCGGAAACGGCGGCTGCGACAGCCTTATCGATGCCCTTGCGCATGACCATGGGGTTGGCGCCGGCGCTCAGGTTCTTCAGGCCCTCGCGGGTGATGGCCTGGGCCAGAACGGTAGCGGTGGTGGTGCCGTCACCGGCAACATCGTTGGTCTTGGTGGCGACCTCACGGATCAGCTGTGCGCCCATGTTCTCGAAAGCATCCTCCAGCTCCACTTCCTTGGCGATGGTGACGCCGTCGTTGGTGATCAGGGGAGCGCCATACTTCTTGCCCAGGACAACGTTTCTGCCCTTGGGGCCCAGGGTGACCTTAACGGTATCGGCCAGCTGGTCGATGCCGGACTGCAGCTTCTTGCGGGCTTCCTCGCCGTAAACAATCATTTTTGCCATAATTCAGAATCCTCCCAATCAGTCGGTGACGACGGCCAGGACGTCGTCCTGCTTGACGAACTTGTAATCGACTTTGTCCAGGGTGATGTCGGTGCCGACAAACTTGCTGACGACGACCTTGTCACCGGTCTTGATGATCATTTCCACATCCTTGGTGCCGGGGCCGACGGAAACGACCTCGTAAATGGCGGGCTTTTCCTTGGTGGTGGTAGCCAGGATGATGCCGCCGACGCTCTGCTCGGCTGCCTCGTGCTGCTTGAGCAGAATGTTGTCTGCCATGGGCTTGAGTTTCATAGTTACTTCCTCCATACGTTAAAGTATATTTAGACCGCAGGTACGGGACGGGCCCTCCTGCATTTATCTACTTAATTTTAGCACTCCTAACTTCTGAGTGCTAACATATCATACCGCACCTGGAAGAAAAAAGCAAGAGGGAATTGCATCTTTTCCGTAAATAAATTGTGAAGACTTCCGCCCGGGAAGGGTAGAGGGGCATCTGTTTTGCGGTTAAAAAATACAAAATCAGTAAATAATACCTTGCAATTGTGGGAATTCTATGATAAAATTCGGCTGAATAAAGGGAGTAGCTGGCACGCATGGGCGTGTTTGCAATGTCGTCAGTACGGTGTAAAAGCCCGGCATTGCAGCGAAGTAGCGAGACTTTGTTGCATTTGCTGCAGCAGAGGACTCGCTTTTTTTGTGCAGCGACGTAAAATTTACATTTATTGGAGGAAATCAACATGAACTTTATCCTGCAGCTGCTGCTTCTGACAGTTGGCTTTGCCATGCTGGTCAAGGGCGCAGACTTTTTTGTGGATGGCGCCTGCTGGGTGGCTGAAAAATTCCGCATTCCCAAGCTGATCATCGGCCTGACCATTGTGGCTATGGGCACCAGCGCACCGGAGGCTGCCGTGAGCCTGACCTCCGCCGCAAAGGGCGTTGCCGATATCACCATCGGCAACATTGTCGGCTCCAACATTATGAACATTCTGGTGATTCTGGGCCTGTCGGCGGTCATTGTGCCCCTGAATGTGCCCAAGTCCACTGTCCGCATCGAGATCCCCTTCATGATCGTTATCACAGCGCTGTTGTATCTGGTGGGTATGGACGGTACCGTCACCTTCTTTGACGGCATCATTCTGGCTCTGTGCTTCCTGCTGTATCTGGGCTATCTGTTCTACTCCGCCCGGCACAATCCCGAGGAAGCCGAAGAGGAAGATGATAAGGTCCTGAAGCCCTGGCAGGCACTGCTGGGTCTGGTGGGCGGTCTGGGGCTGATCCTGTGGGGCAGTGACATCGCCGTTGACGCCGCCACCGAGATCGCCCGGATCCTGGGTATGAGCGAGCGCCTCATCGGCCTGACCATCGTGGCCCTGGGCACCTCTCTGCCGGAACTGGTGACCTCCGTCACCGCCGCCCGGAAGGGCAATGCCGATATGGCCATCGGCAATATCGTGGGCTCCAACATCTTCAACATTCTGTTCGTTGTAGGCTTGTCTGCGATGATCATCCCCGTTCCCTTTGCCTCCGCCTTCCTGGTGGATACCCTCATCGCTCTGGCGGTGGCGGTGTTCCTGCTGGTTGCCAGCCTGCCCAGGAGAAGGCTGAACCGCGTCAGCGGCGCGCTGATGCTGCTGGGTTATGTGGCATATCTGCTGTACCTGCTGTAACTGATAAACGCCCTGCCGAGAGGCAGGGCGTTTTTGTGTCAAAATCGGTTTCGGACGGCTTCGATTCCCCGGGTCAGGGCGTCTTTCGCAGCGGTTCCGAGGACCTGTTCCAGCAACTCATATTCCGTCAGACTTCCGTGGGGCACCGCCCAGGCACCGGCGTCAGTGCCCGGGGCCAGGATACCGCCCATGGCTGCAAAGGCAGCCGCATTTTCCAGGGCGGTGTCTAAGATTCCCCGGACTGCAGCTTCGTCAAAACGGCCCTTGCCCCGGAGATTCCCGATGGTGGACAGGGTCGGGCACCAGATGACGCCCTTTTCCTTCATGGCCGCCAGGGCGTCGGTGTCCAGATAGGCTCCGTGCTCCACGGAACCCACTCCGGATGCTGCGGCGGCTTCAACGGTCCGGGCACCGTTGGCATGGGCCATGACGGAGAAGCCCTCCTCGTGGGCGATGTGGATCAACTCACGGATTTCCGCCGGGGGAAGGCCATCCTCGGTCAGGCGACCGCAGCAGTCAAAATCCATCAGACCGGAGATCATGATCTTAATAAAATCCGCACCTTCTGCCCGGGCCTGGGATACCAAAGCTGTATATTCCCGGAAATTCTCGTATTTTTTGCCGATGAACGCGCCGTAGTGACCGGATTTGCACAGGGGGGCGAGGGGTGTCCGGTAAGTAATGCCATACTCCGGAGCCAGTTCCCGGGCCCGTTTGCCTGCACCCCAGCGGTCACCGCCGTCCCGCAGGTAATCAAAGCCCAGCTCCCGGTAGTGGGCCAGTATTTTATGAATCCAGCCCTCGTCGGGGGCTTCGCTGTGCCGGGCGATGGCGCTTTTCCAGTCCACCCCGTCCAAAACCATATGCATGTGACAATCCGCTCTCATGGGCAGTCCTCCGTTTTGTGGTACCCTGATTATACACGGTAAAAATTTTTTTATCAATCCTCTTGCCGATGCTTCCAATTTGTGGTATAGTCTTAACGAATAAAGGGAGTAGCTGGCGCGGATTTCCGCGTTTGCAATGTCGTCAGTACGGTGTCACAGCCCGGCATTGCAGGTAAGTAGCGAGACTTTGTTGCGAAGTGTTGCAGCAAAGGACTCGCTTTTTTTGCGCAACAAGGAAATTTTTTCTTTGGAGGTAAATCATATGGAAATCATTCTGCAAGTACTGCTCCTGGCTTTAGGTTTCGGTCTGCTGGTAAAGGGCGCCGACTGGTTTGTTGACGGCGCATCCGGCATCGCTGCCAAGCTGCACATCCCTCAGCTGGTCATCGGCCTGACCATTGTGGCCATGGGCACCAGCGCCCCGGAGGCCGCCGTCTCCATCAGCGCCGCCCTGAAGGGCAGCGCCGACATCACCATCGGCAATATCGTCGGCTCCAACATCCTGAACATTCTGATTATTCTGGGTCTGGCTTCCGTCATTGTCCCCATCAAGGTGGCAAATTCCACCATTCGTGTGGATGCGCCGTATATGATTGCCATTTCTGCCATGCTGCTGCTTCTGGGCTGGGACGGTACCGTGACCATGACGGACGGTCTGGTATTGGTTGCCCTGTTCATCGGCTATCTTGGCTACATGCTCTATATGGCAAAGCATGGCAGCGATGTGGGTGAAAACATCAAGGAAATGAAGCTGTGGAAGGCGCTGGTGTACACTGCCGTCGGCCTGGTGATTATCATCCTGGGCGCGGATGTGGCGGTCAACGCTGCCACGGCACTGGCCCGCATCATGGGCATGAGTGAGCGGTTTATCGGTCTGACCATCGTGGCTCTGGGCACCTCCCTGCCGGAGCTGGTGACCTCCGTCACCGCTGCCCGGAAGGGAAATGCCGACATCGCCATCGGCAATATTGTGGGTTCCAACATCTTTAACATTCTGTTCGTGGTGGGCCTGTCCGCGCTGATTGTGCCGGTGCCTTTCGCGCTGAATTTCCGGGTCGATACCATTGTGGCGATTGCCGCGGGCGTGCTGCTGTTGGGCTGCGTCTTCTCCCGGGAGAAGCTGGAGCGCTGGCATGGCGTGGTGATGCTGCTGGCCTACGGTGTGTATCTGGCATATCTGCTGTAATACTCATTCTAAATGGAACGGTTTCGTTTTATTTAGAAGACACCGCTGTATTGAATATCAGCATAACATGATAATGCCCCTCGCGCGAAGGCGCGAGGGGATTTTTTATTCAGCGGTTTTTTGATTTTCCCAGAAGGGCTCCTTGACGGCGTTGGCGCAGCCGGCGCAGCTGCGGGATTTGAACTGGAGCTCCTGATTCTTGATGCTGACCGTGGTGCAGGGGGCGATGGATTTGGTGATGAAGGAGTTGGCGCCGATGACGGAATCCCGGCCGATGACGGTTTCGCCGCCCAGCACGGAGGCACCGGCGTAGATGGTGACGTTGTCCTCGATGGTGGGATGGCGCTTGCAGCCCTTCAGACTCTGGCCCCCCCGGGTGGTCAGACCGCCCAGGGTGACTCCCTGATAGATTTTAACATGCTCGCCGATGATGGTAGTTTCGCCGATGACGATGCCGGTGCCGTGGTCGATGAAGAAATGCTTGCCGATGGTGGCGCCGGGGTGGATGTCGATGCCGGTGGTACTGTGGGCGTGCTCGGTCATGATTCTGGGCACCATGGGTACCTTCAGCTCGTATAAAATGTGGGCAAGGCGGTATACTGTAATGGCAAAGAGGCCGGGGTAGCAGAAAATGACCTCGTCCTTGGAAGATGCGGCGGGGTCGCCGTCGTAGGCTGCCTGGACGTCGGTCTGGACCATGACCCGGACAGCGGGGATGGCTTTGAAGAATTCCAGACTGACCTGCTGGGCCTTTTCCTCAGCCTCGGCGGAGTCCATGCCGCCGGCCTGGTAGACCAGGATCAGCTGGCGGTTCAGATTGAACATCACGTCCTCGATGAGCATGGACAGGTGGTGCTCGATGTTGTAATGGCGGTAGGATTTGTCCCGGTAGTAGCCGGGGTAGACGATCCGGATGAGCTTGCGGATCATGTCGGTGATGACCGCCTTATCGGGATGGCGGAACAGATCGATCTTGTCGATATCACGGCCGTTCTGGTAGTCAAGCAGAATGCCGTCCACAATGCCCTGAATCTGCGCTTCGATGGTATTCATGGTCATTCCTCCTTTTAAAAGATTTATACCATATCCATGGGTCAAAGTCAATCGGATTGACACCGTGGACACTGGGGAATATAATTGAGGAAAATCAAATTGGAATTTGTACATCCCTTAACTATGAACGGAGGTAATTTTATGTCCCGAATCTATACTTCTGCTGAGCAGCTTATCGGCGGTACGCCGCTGCTGGAGCTTGGCAACATCGAAAAAGAAGAAAAACTGGAAGCAAAGCTGCTGGCCAAGCTGGAATATCTGAATCCCGCAGGCTCTGCCAAGGATCGGGTGGCCCTGTCCATGATTCTGGATGCGGAGGAGCGGGGGATCCTGAAGCCCGGTAGCACCATCATTGAGCCCACCTCCGGCAATACGGGCATCGGATTGGCCGCTGTAGCCGCCGCCCGGGGCTACCGGGTCATCATTGTTATGCCTGACTCCATGAGTAAGGAGCGGTGCCTGATCATGGGCGCCTACGGCGCGGAGCTGGTGCTGACCCCCGGCAAGGAGGGCATGAGCGGCTGCATCGCCAAGGCGGAGGAACTGGCATCTGAGATTCCCGGCTCCTTTATTCCCGATCAGTTCAACAATCCCGCCAATTCCAAGGCCCATTATCGGACCACCGGCCCGGAAATCTGGGCGGATACCGACGGTAAAGTTGACATTTTCGTGGCGGGCGTGGGTACCGGCGGCACCATCACGGGGGTGGGCCGGTATCTGAAGGAGCACAAGTCCGATGTGAAGATCGTGGCGGTGGAGCCTGCGGATTCTCCGCTGCTGTCCGGCGGTAAGGCCGGGCCTCACGGCCTGCAGGGCATCGGCGCCAATTTTGTCCCCTCGGTGCTGGATACGAATGTTTATGATGAGATCATCACCGTTACCACCGACGAAGCCTACGCCGCAGGCCGGAGACTGGGCAAGCGGGAAGGTGTTCTGGTGGGTATTTCCTCCGGCGCGGCACTCCACGCTGCCACAGAGCTGGCAAAACGTCCCGAAAACGCCGGAAAGACCATTGTGGTCCTTCTGCCCGATACCGGTGACCGGTATCTGTCCACTGCCATGTTTGCGGAATAAAAATCAAGTGCGTACCCGGTGAACTGCCCCAGTTTGTGCGGACAGCACAAACTGGGGCAGTTCACCGGGTACGCACTTTTTGTCATTTGATGAGATCTTTGATGACCTCGCCTGCCAGAATCAGGCCGGCAGTGCCGGGGACGAAGGCGGTGGAGCCGGGGATCTGGCGCTTGCCGAGGAGCTTCATTTCCTCTTCTGCGCCCACGGGGGTCAGGGCGTCCTCCTGGGAATAGACCACTTTCACATGGTCGATGCCCCGCTTTTTCAGCTCCTTGCGCATGATCCGGGCCAGGGGGCAGACGGAGGTTTTGGAGATGTCCGCCACCTGAAACCGCGTGGGGTCCAGCTTGTTGCCGGTGCCCATGGAGCAGATGATGGGCGTGCCGCAGGCATGGGCACGCTCCACCAGCGCTAATTTGCCGGTGACGGTGTCGATGGCGTCCACAATATAATCATACTGGGTAAAATCGAACCGGTCCGCCGTATCCGGCAGATAGAAGCAGGGATAGGTACGGACGTCGCAGTTTGGGTTGATGTCCAGCACACGCTCCTTTGCTACCTCCACTTTCAGCCGGCCCACGGTGGAGTGGGTGGCCAGAATCTGGCGGTTGATGTTGGAGATGCTGACGGTGTCGCTGTCGATGAGGTCCAGCCGGCCCACGCCGGCCCGGGCCAGGGCTTCCACGGTATAGCCGCCCACGCCGCCGATGCCGAAAACCGCCACCCGGGCCCGGTAGAGCTTTTCCATGGCTTCCTCGCCCAGCAGAAGCTGGGTTCGGGAAAACTGTTCGATCATAGGATTATCCTCCGTTTATCAAGTGATTTCGTTATATCATACCCGAAAATCATTGTCAAGGCGGAGAGGAAGCGTTGCGAATTTGAAAAATGGCTTTATAAGTTGCTCCTTCGGGGGCAACTTTTTTTGTTTCCCGGGGTACGGATGAAAGGGAGGGAAGATATGGACCGGAAAACGGGAGAGAAAGCGCTGCGGGAGCGGATCCGGACAGGGAAGATTTCCAAGGAGGACGTGACCCGGCGGCTGGCGGAGCTGGCCTTCGGCAAGGCCAATGACTGCGTGCGGCTGGCCCTGGAGGATCAACCGGAGCTGGGGAGGCTGGATCTGAGCCTGCTCAGCGAGGTCAAGCGCAATGACAAGGGCACCGTGGAGATCAAGCTCATTGACCGGCTTCGGGCGCTGGAGCAGCTGGCGGAGGTAGCGGGGGAGGACAGTGGAGATCTGGAGCTGTTTTTGCAGGCGCTGGGAGGGGATGTGTCGTGAAATATGCGGCATTTTCCGAAAAACAGCGGCTTGTCCTGAACTGGTGGACTCCGGGAAGCCCACACCGGGAGAAGGAGGCCATCGTCTGCGACGGGGCGGTACGGTCTGGGAAAACCATGGCCATGGGGCTTTCGTTTTTCCTGTGGGCCATGACCTGCTTTGACCGGCAGCGGTTCGGAGTCTGCGGAAAGACCATCCAGTCATTGCGGCGGAACGTTCTGGCGGAGATTCTGCCGAGGCTCACAAGGCTGGGGGCGGTGTGGAAGGAGAAACGGTCGGAAAATCTGGTGACGGTGCGGCTGTGGGGTCGGGAGAATCAGTTCTATATCTTCGGAGGCCGGGACGAAAGCTCTGCCAGCCTCATTCAGGGTATCACCTTTGCCGGGATCCTGCTGGACGAGGTGGCACTGATGCCCCGGTCCTTTGTGGAGCAGGCCTGTGCCCGGTGCTCCGTCACCGGAAGCAGGCTTTGGTTCAACTGCAATCCCGCGGGGCCTACCCACTGGTTTTACCGGGAGTGGATCCAGAAAGCCGGGGAGAAAAACTGTCTGCGGCTTCACTTTACCATGGAGGACAATCCATCCCTGAGTCCTGAAATCCGGCAGCGCTACCAGCGGCTGTACACCGGCGTGTTCTACCGGCGGTTTATTCTGGGGGAATGGGCCCAGGCCGAGGGGCGGGTGTACGATTTCTTTCAGCCGGATATGGTGGGCAAAGCGCCGGAATGCTGTGAGCAGTGGTATGTCTCCTGCGACTACGGCACGGTGAATCCTACCTCCATGGGGCTCTGGGGCAGGTCCGGAGGGGTCTGGTACCGGGTGAAGGAATTCTACTTCAGCTCCCGCCAGGCGAACCGACAGATGACCGACGAGGAATACGCCGGGGCCCTGGAACAGCTGGTGGGGGACAGAGAGGTCACGGCGGTGATCGTGGACCCCTCGGCGGCAAGCTTCATCGAGGTGCTGCGGCGCAGGGGCTGGAAGGTACGGAAGGCGGAAAACGACGTGCTGTCGGGGATCCGGCTGACCTCCGATGCGCTGAAGGAGGGGCGGATCGTCATCTGCGAGGGCTGCGCCGATTGCCTGCGGGAAATGGACGAATATGTCTGGGATCTTAGCGGCGGCGGAAAAGACCGGGTGAAGAAGGAACACGATCACGCCATGGATGACATGCGGTATTTTGTCTCCACGGTGCTGGGCAAGCGGGAGGCGGGGTTTACCGCCTGCACCGTGGAGCGGAGAAGGTGAAGAACGATTTGAAAGGAGCGATTTGGAATTGAAATGGAAGAAGAAGGAGACGGTGCCGATGGCGGCGGTATGTCAGCTCCGGGATGGAAACAATCATCCCTTCGGGGCGCTGCGAAATTACACCCCCCTGGGCACCTCCGAAGACCGGGTCTACCGGGAGATGCGGGAGGGGATCCCTGTGCTGGATGCGGCAGTGGCAAAGCTGGTGCGGCTCAGCGGCGGCTTTGATGTGGAATGCCGGAACCGGACGGCTCAGCAGAAGCTGACGGACTTCCTCGGCGCGGTTCCCTGCGGCAGGGGGCAGATGGGGATCAACAATTTTCTGTCCGGGTATCTCGACAGCTTGCTGACCTATGGCCGGGCCATCGGGGAGATGGTGGTGGCCGGGGGAAAGCTCCGGGCGGTATGCTGGGGGGATGTGACTGCCCTTCAGATCGAGGAGGGGGACAACCCTCTGGAGACCATCATCTGGGGACCCGGGGAGGGGGGCCGGATGGGGCCCCTGCCCTATCAGCAGCTGCTGCTGTTTACCACCATGAATCCGGAGCCCGCCCATCCTTACGGCGTCAGCATGTTCCGGGGGATGCCCTTCCTGGCGGATGTTCTGATGAAGATCTACCAGACCATCGGCTCCAACTGGGAGCGGGCGGGAAATGTCCGTTACAGCGTCATCTGTAAGGGTGACGAGAATATGGACCCGGTGGCAGCACAGGAGCGGGGCAAACGGGTGGCCGCCGAATGGGCCAGAGCCATGGAGGAAGGAAAGTCCGGCACCATCCGGGATTTCGTGGCCGTGGGAGATGTGCAGATCAAGGTCATCGGGGGAGAGGCGCCGATCCTGGATTCGGAGGTCCCTGTGCGGCAGATCATGGAGCAGCTGGTGGCCAAAACCGGGCTGCCGCCCTTTCTGCTGGGGCTGAACTGGAGCACTACGGAGCGAATGAGTACCCAGCAGGCGGACATTCTGACCAGCGAGATCTGGGCCCTGCGGCGGACCGTAGAGCCGGCCCTTGAGAAGATCTGCAGAACCTTCCTGGCCCTGGAAGGGCTGGACAACCGGGTGAATATCCGCTGGGACGACATCAGTCTGCAGGATATGACCGAGGAGGCCAGGGCGGATCTGTACCGGGCTCAGGCGGAAAAGTATCGTTCGGAAGCAAAAGGAGGTTAATTTATGGAAATCAAAAAGGCCACGGAAGCGGTGAGCAGCGGGATGCCTGACGGGGGCCAGCTGGAGGCCATCAATGCTCAGGCAAAGGCAAAGCTGACCGCGGAGCAGGTGTATGTCTTCTCCCTGCGGCTGTGCGATGATCAGGTGGACCGGGATTTTGAGCGGTTTGATAATGCAGCGCTGCCGGAGCTGGCTAAGATGTTCATCGGCAAGACCGGCATTGTGGATCACAAATGGAGCAGCGACAATCAGGTGGCCCGAATCTTTGCGGCGGAGGTGGTAAGCGGCGAACGGGTTAGCTTCATCAAGGCCTGGGCCTACATCCGCCGGGGCGGCGAGGCAGATGAAATCATTGCAGACATCGAAGCGGGGATCAAGAAGGAAGTGTCCGTGGGCTGCGTCATGGGGCGGAGTATTTGCTCCATCTGTGGCAGCGATTACGGCAGCTGCGGCCATCACAAGGGGGGATATTACGACGGGCAGCTGTGTGTGGCGATTCTGACAGAACCCATGGACGCCTATGAATTCTCCTTTGTGGCGGTGCCAGCCCAGCGTGACGCGGGGGTACTGAAGGGGTTGGGTACCGGCAAGGGTAACCTGAAGGAGCTGGCGGAGCAGTTTGGCGTTCAGGGAGAATACCGGGCCCTCTACAAGGAAGCGGAGCTGGGACGGCAGTATGCCCGGCAGATCCGCAGTGATGTAGTGCGGCTGTGTCTGAGCCTGGAACTGGGGGTGGACGAGCCCACGCTGCGCAGCGTCGCTAGCTGCGCCGGGACGGAGGATCTGCTGAAGCTGAGATCTGCGCTGGAGGCAAGACTGGCCGAGAGCATGCCCATAGTGAGCCAGTTGGGAGGCAGTTTTTCAAAGGGCGAAATCGTCGAGAGCGGATTTCTGATTTGAGTTACTTTTTGCATTTCTTTACTGGTATGGCCGGGGATTCCCGGTGACCATAGATTTACTTACTTTAGGAGGAATTTGAAAAATGGGTTACGACAATCTGAAACTGGAAAAGGGCATGTATCGTCAGCAGGGTAAGAGCTTTACCCAGGTGCTGGAATCTCTGGATCCCAGCGAGAACTACCGGGGCACCGCGCTGGAGGGTACCGACGCTTTCCAGCGGCAGCTGAAGCGCTTCGGCATCCGGGCAAAGGGGCCCGGCTCCTCCACCGTGGAGAAGTTTTTTGCCACCATGGATTCTGCGGTGCTGTTCCCTGAGTATATTGCCAGAACCGTCCGCACTGGCATGGAGGAGAATGACATTCTGCCCTCCATCGTGGCGACCACCACCGTCATCGACGCCATGGACTACCGCTCCATCTACTCTGTGGCCACCGATGATGACAAGGCCCTGAAGAATGTGGCGGAGGGCGGGGCAATCCCCACCACCGAGGTCAAGACCAAGGAGCATCTGGTCAGCCTTACCAAGCGGGGCAGAATGCTGGTGGCTTCCTACGAGGCGCTGCGGTTCCAGAAGCTGGACCTGTTCTCCGTCATGCTGCGCCAGATCGGCGCCTACATCCAGAAGCAGCAGCTCTCTGACGCCGTCAATGTGATTATCAATGGCGACGGCAACAGCAATGCCGCCACTGCCTACACCATCGGTTCCTCTCCCATGTCCGGCACCAAGGGGACCCTGACCTACGATCAGCTGGTGGAATTCTGGGGCCAGTTCGATCCCTACACCATGAACACCATGCTGTGCTCTACCTCCACCATGACCAAGCTGCTGAAGGTGGACGAGCTGCAGAATCCCCTGACCGGCCTGAATTTCCAGGGGACCGGTAAGATGACCTCGCCTCTGGGCGCCCAGCTGCACCGCACCGGGGCTGTCAACGATGGCGTCATCATCGGCCTGGACAACCGCTATGCTCTGGAACTGGTCCGGGCCGGGGATGTGCTGGTGGAGTATGACAAGCTCATCGATCAGCAGCTGGAGCGGGCGGCCATCACCTCCATTTCCGGCTTCGCCAAGATCTGCGACGGCGCTGCCTGCGTGCTGAACGTATGACAATGACGGAGCAGATTTATGCCCAGGCCATGCTGCTGGCAGGTGAACTGACAGAGCATCAGGCTGTGGTGCTGCAGGCGCTTTGCGGGGCCACCGCGGTTTCGTTGGAGGCGCGGCTCCGGGAGGGGCTGACTGCGAACGACTGCAAGGCGGATTTTATCGCGGCGGCCAGTTTGCTGGCCCTGGCGGCGTTGGGCAGCGTGGGCGATGAAGAGGGGCTGGAGCAGATCACTGCCGGGGATTTTACCATCCGCAAGCGAAGCACCGACGCCGCCTCCAACTGCCTTAGGGCTCAGGCGGAGCTGATGATCGCGCCCTACCTGAAGGACAGCTTTACATTTCTGGGGGTCTAGGATGCGGCGGATGGTTGGAAAGATCCTCAAAGCCCACGGTACGGCCATGATACTGAGCCGGGGAGAGGAAGCTTATGAGGTTTTGGCCTTCTTCCAGCCCGTGCGCTCCAAAAGCTGGCAGTACCTGGAGGGAAATTATTCCCCGTTGGGTGAGATCCCCCGGGGGCAGTATGTCTATATCGGCCCCACGGAGCCGGCAGCCCAGGCGGGGGATACTCTGACGGTGGACGGGAAGGATTACTGGCTGCGGCGGGCGGAGCTGATCCGGGACGGCAGCAAGCCGGTATATTGCTGGGGTATGTGCGTGGAGAAAGGTGGTGAGGACAATTGGGGCAGACAATTGTAAGCAAGGTCATTGATGCGCTCCAGGGGGCGGATATTCGGGCTGACGAAGCCTATCCCGGCAGCCGGATCCCGGCCCTGACCGGGGCGGTGGCGGCGGTGCGGCTGGGAAAGGTGGACCGGTCGGTGCGGACCACCGCGGTGCAGATCGTGGTGATGAGCCCTGCGGCCTCCGGCGGCAGCGTCTGCGAAAGCGCGGCGCTGCGGTCTGTGGATGTGCTGCAGGCTATGGGAGCAAGCTGCACCAAGGACATCTGTAAGTTCGATGAGATGGCGGATGTGTTCTACATCGAAATCTCAGCGTTGTTTTTCGGCACCCCAGGGGAGGCCAGCTGGTCCGCCGGTCCCGGCTATGCAGTTACCATCAGCGCTCAGGCCATGGAGCATGTGACGGGGTTTTCCATTTCCCGGAAGTCTGACGGAACCAAATCTATCAAGGATGCACTGTGGGAGTTTACGCTGGAGGAGCTGCTGCCTCCGGGCACCAGCGAACCGGCGGATCCCGGGGAGCCCTTCGTGCTGACGGTGTCCCGCAGCAATGGCGACGAGATGCTCAGCGGATGCACCTGGACCTCTGTCAAGCGGGAGGATACCCTGCGGGGTGTCGGCCAGATTCGCAGCGGTACGGCCACCAGCCGGACGGTGCTGGGAATCCTGTAAGGCTTGCCATCAGGAAGTGAATATGTTAAAATGGCCCCGGGAGGGATGATCGATGAATCGTCTTTTTGGGGGCCTCTTTTTTGTGGTCCTGGACTTTAATCTGAATCTGGGCTCTGCCAAAATTGGGCTGCTGCCGGATTTTGTCGGCTGGTATCTGCTGATGAAGGGCATGGAGACCCTGGCGGAGGAAAACCGGTATTTTGACCGGGGCCGTCACTGGGCTTTTGGTCTGATGCTGCTGAATTTGGTGCTGTATGGGGCGGATCTGCTGAATCCTACCTCCATGAACGCGGTCATGCTGTGGCTGCTGGGGCTGGCGGGCTTCTGCGTGGGCATGTATGTGCTCAGCAAAATGATCCGGGGCATCCGGCAGATGGAAGAAGACCACCAGTGGGAGCTTCAGGGCGAAAAACTACGGGCCATGTGGATGATCCAGGCGGTGATGGGAGCCATTTCCCATCTGTTCAGCTGGATGCCGCTGATCGGCGTGTTTGCAATGATCGCAGCGGCGGTGACGGCTGTGTGCATGCTGGTTGCCCTGTATGGCACGATGAAGCGATACGTGCAGTATCAATGCGAGTAATTTAAATTGCAGTTTATAGCGCCGATTACGAACACTGCCCCTGTATCCGATATCGATAATCTGTATGATAAGCTGCGATTTGAAATAAAACAGAGGTATAAAAATGGCAAATATCATTGAAATAACGGATTTTTCTGCGCCGGAGCTGGATGTGTATGCCCGGCTGACAGAGGGGCAGCTTCTGAACCGGGAATTCCCGGAGCGGGGCATGTTCATTGCCGAAAGCCCCAAGGTCATCCAGCGGGCCCTGGACGCGGGCTTCCAGCCGGTGTCCATCCTGATGGAGCGAAAGCACATTGATGGGGAGGGGCGGGAGATCCTGGCCCGGTGCGGCGATATCCCGGTGTATACTGCGCAGTTCGATATTCTGACCAGGCTGACGGGCTTTCAGCTGACCCGGGGCATGCTCTGCGCTATGAGAAGAAAGCCCCTGCCCACGGTGGCGGAGGTGTGCAAAAATGCCCGCCGTGTGGCGGTGCTGGAGGATGTTATGAATCCCACCAATGTGGGTGCCATCGTCCGTTCTGCCGCGGCGCTGAATATGGACGCGGTGCTGCTGACCCCTGCCTGCTCCAACCCCCTGTACCGCCGGGCCATCCGGGTCAGCATGGGGACAGTATTTCAGGTGCCCTGGACCTATATCGAGGATCTGGATCAACTGAAACAGCTGGGCTTCCGGACCGCCGCCATGGCCCTGTGCGAGGACACCATCTCCATCCGGGACCAGCGGCTGCACAGCATCGAAAAGCTGGCCATCGTGCTGGGTACCGAGGGTGAGGGACTGGCGGAAAAGACCATCGCCGACTGCGATTTTACCGTAAAGATCCCCATGAGCCATGGGGTGGATTCTCTGAATGTGGCGGCGGCCAGCGCCGTGGCATTTTTCCAGCTGGGAGGGGAAGTATGAAATACAAGACCCGTTTTTTCCTCTTTTTCGTGGCGATGGTCATGTTCAATCTTTCGGCCAATTTCGCCCATCCGGTTACCCCCACCATCATTCAGCAGTTGCAGCTGCATGACTACATGTTCGGCGTGGCACTGGCTATGATGCAGCTGGCTAATTTCGTCATGTCGCCCTTCTGGGGAAAGATCAATCAGTTTATTTCCTCCCGGATGACGCTGCTGATCTGCTGCGCGGGCTACGGTGTGGCCCAGATCTGGTTCGCCTATTCCACCACCGAGGCCATGATCATCTGTGCCCGGCTGTTTGCCGGTGCCTTTGTGGGCGGTATTCAGGTCAGCTTTCTGACCTATGTGGTCAATGTGGCGAAGCCTGATGACCAGCCCCGGTATCTGACCTGGTCGGCTACCATCACCTCCGTGGGCGGCGCCTTCGGTTATCTCATCGGCGGCATGCTGGGAGAATTCTCCATCAAAGGAACCTTTATGGTCCAGGCGGTGACGTTAATTGCCACGGGCCTGATGTTTTACGCCGTCAGTGTCAGCGACGGAAAGTCCATGCAGGAATTGTCGGTGCGGCAGCTGGCCAAGGATGCCAATCCTCTGCGGGCCTTCCGGGACTGCGGAAAATTTATGACCCTTGCCTTCGCGGCTCTCTTTGCTGTGAATATCCTCATCAATTTCGGAAATACCGGCTTTGACCAGGCTTTCAATTACTATCTGAAGGATCAGCTGAGCCTGACCTCCTCTTATAACGGCGTGATCAAGGCGGCGGTGGGACTGGTGAGCTTCGTGGCCAACATGACCCTGTGCATCTGGATCATCCGCAAGACCGATACGAGAAAGTCCATGCTGCTCCTGACGCTGGTGTGCACCGCTTCGGCGGTGGGCGCGCTGCTGGCACCGGGTATCGGGCTGTTCATCGGCTTCGGTATCCTGGTCTACGCGGCCTACTCCATCAGTCTGCCGGTGCTGCAGAATATGGTTGCCACCCGGGCGAACCCGGAGGAGAAGAATCTGGTGATGGGCTTCTACAATGCCACCAAATCCCTGGGCTCCATTGCCGGCTCCCTGACGGCGGGCTTCATCTACGGCGTGGATGTGAAGCTGCCCTTTGCCTGCACGGCGGTGATTTACGGTCTTGCTATGGTTGCGGCAATGGGATATCTGCGATTTGACAGGAAGCGGTAAATTGCAGTTTGTCGCTCAGTTGAGCACCGCACCCAAAGCCTTCCCCCGGGGGGAAGGTGGGCCGGCGAAAGCCGGCTCGGATGAGGGATGGCGATAACTGACACTGCGGAAAAGGTCTCAACAGATTCGAAACGGGTACTTTTCCGCCCGCATTCCTCATCATCTCCGCGCTAAGAGCCGCCCTGCGGGCGGTTGCACTCCGAAACGCGCCTGCGGGCGCAGAGTCAATAATCAGATTTTTGCCAGCTTCCCCCGGGGGAAGCCTTGGGCGCTCCCGCGGCAGTACGACAAACTGCAATTTGAATATACGACACTAAAAGGACGCTGCCCTGCGAGATTGGGGCAGCGTCCTTTTGCTCATTTCGTCATTTTTTCCTGCTTTACCTTGTGGTCGATGATGTGGCGGGAGGCCAGCTCCTTGTGGACATCTTCGACGGAAATACCCATCTGGACCATCAGCACCATGGCGTGGTAGGCAAGGTCCGCAAGCTCGTAGATGGTTTCGGCCTTGTCATTCGCCTTGCCGGCGATGATGACCTCGGTGCATTCTTCGCCCACCTTTTTGAGGATCTTGTCGATGCCCTTTTCAAAGAGGTAGGTGGTGTAGGAGCCCTCGGGCCGCTGTTCGTTGCGGCCTACCAGCATGTCGTAGAGCCCGTTCAGGCTGAATTCGTGGAGGCTCGCACTCTGATAAAACGGCTTTGTGAAGCAGGAATCGGTGCCCAGATGGCAGGCGGGGCCGTCCTTTTCCACCATGACCACCAGCGCGTCGTTGTCGCAGTCGGCGGTGATGGAGACGATGTGCTGGAAATTTCCGCTGGTCTCACCCTTGAGCCAGAGCTCCTGCCGGGAGCGGCTGAAGAAGCAGGTCAGCCCCTTCTCCATGGAGATGGCAAGGCTCTCACGGTTCATATAGGCCAGGGTCAGCACCTTTTTTGTGATGGAATCCACCACAATGGCCGGGATCAGACCCTTTTCGTCAAATTTCAGTTCTTCAATGTTCAGCATATCAAACCCTCACGATGATGTCGTTGTTTCGAAGCTCCCGCTTGAGATCGGGAATGGCGATCTGCCCGAAGTGGAACACGGAGGCCGCAAGTCCAGCGTCGATGTCCGGGATGGCCTTGAAGAGCTCCACGAAATGGGCCATGGATCCTGCGCCGCCGGAGGCGATGACAGGAACCTTCACCGCATCGCAGACAGCTTCCAGCAGGGGGGTGTCGAAGCCGCCCTTGACGCCGTCGGTGTCGATGGAGTTGACCACCACCTCACCGGCACCCAGCGCAACGCCCCGGCGGATCCACTCGATGGCTTCCATACCAGTATCCTCCCGGCCGCCTTTGGCGAAGACACGAAATTCGCCATTTACGCGCTTGATGTCGGCGGAGAGGACCACGCACTGGTTGCCGTATTTTTGGGCGGCCTCCCGGATCAGTTTGGGGTTGCGGATGGCGCCGGAGTTGACGCTGACCTTGTCCGCGCCGCATTTTAAGACCCGGTCGAAATCCTCCACGGTGTTGATGCCGCCGCCCACCGTCAGGGGGATGAAAATCTCGGAGGCCACTTTCGTCAGAATGTCTGTAAACAGCTGGCGGCCCTCGAAGGAGGCGGTGATGTCATAGAACACCAGCTCGTCTGCACCGCTGGCGGAATAGTAGGCTGCCAAAGCCACAGGGTCGGAGACGTCCGACAGCCCCTGGAAATTGGTACCCTTGACCACCCGGCCGTTTTTGATGTCCAGGCAGGGGATAATTCGTTTGGTAATCATTTTGCTGCCTCCAATGCTTCCCGGAGTTCGATGGCTCCGGTATAGTAGGCCTTGCCGATGATGGCGCCGTAGAGGTTCATGGCCCGCAGCTGCTTGACGTCATCCAGACTGGACACGCCGCCGGAGGCGGTAATGTCCAGAGAATACTTTTCGGAAAGCGCCTTGTAGAGGGCGAGGTTGGTACCCTTCATGGCACCGTCTTTGGAAATGTCGGTGCAGATAACGTTTTTGACGCCGAGGTTTTCCATTTGGCGCAGGAATTCGTCCAGCGTCACGTCGGCGGTTTCCAGCCAGCCTTTGATGGCAATTTTTCCGTCCCTGACGTCGGCACCCACAGCGATTTTTTCGCCGTAACGGCTGACGGCTGCCTTCAGAAATTTCGGATCCTTTACCGCGGCGGTGCCGAGGATGACCCGGCTGACACCGGCCTCCAGATAACGGGCCACGGTGTCCATACTGCGGATGCCGCCGCCAATTTCCACAAAGAGGGAGGTTTCCCTGGCCACCTGCCCGACGATAGAGAGGTTGGGGGTGGTACCGTCCTTGGCGCCCTCCAGGTCTACCATGTGGATGTATTTGGCGCCGCAGGCTTCAAAATCCCGGGCGATTTCGATGGGATTCTCGCTGTAGACGGTCATTTCCCGGTAGTCGCCCTTGTAGAGCCGGACTGCTTTTTTATCATAGAGGTCAATTGCAGGCAAGAGAATCATGGTGTTACCTCCAGGTCGCAGAAGGAGCGCAGAATGTTCAGGCCCACTTCTCCGCTCTTTTCCGGGTGGAACTGGCAGCCAAATACATTGCCCTGCTCCACGGCGGCAGTGAGCTCCCGGCCGTATTCGGCGGTGGCGATGACGCTATCCTCACAGTCGGAAGCGTAGTAGGAGTGGACAAAGTATACGCAGTCTTCCTCCTTGATATACCGGAAGAGCTTGCTGTCCTTACTGAAGTGCAGAGCGTTCCAGCCGATGTGGGGAATTTTCAGGTTTTCCGGAATTCGGACCTCCATGGGAACAACGCTTCCCTTCAGCAGTCCCAGACCCTCGTGCTCGCCGTATTCATAGCTTTTTTCAAAGAGCATCTGCATACCCAGGCAGATGCCCATAATGGGCTTGCCCTTGGCGGCCTGCTCCTTGATGACGATATCCAGCCCGGAGTCCCGGAGCTTCTTCGCCGCATCGGCGAAGGCACCCACGCCGGGCAGGATCAGCTTGTCCGCCGCTTCAATGAGATTGGGGTCGGCGGTGACGGTGATCTGGGCGCCGATTTTTCGGAAGGAGGAGCAGAGGGAAAAGAGATTTCCCACGCCGTAGTCAATAATCGCGATCATTACAGCATCCCCTTTGTGGAAGGTACTTCGTTGGCATAGGCCGGGTCGATGGCCACTGCCGCCTTCAGGCTCCGGGCCACGGATTTGAAAGCACCCTCAATAATGTGGTGGGAATTCCGCCCGGTAAGCTGGCGGATATGCAGCGTCAGCCCTGCATTCTGGGCGAAGGCGATCCAGAATTCCTGATCCAGCTCGGTGTCGAAATCCCCCACCTTCTGGGTGGGGATCTCCAGGGCGTAATAGCAGCCGCCCCGGCCGGAGATATCCACAGCGGAAAGGATCAGAGCTTCGTCCATGGGAAGGGTGATGTCGCCGTAGCGGATGATGCCCTTTTTGCTGCCCAGGGCTTCCTTAAAAGCCTGACCCAGGCAGATGCCGATGTCCTCCACGGTGTGGTGGTAGTCAACGAAGGTATCGCCCTTACAGGTCACAGTCAGGTCAAACCGGCCGTGGCGGGCGAAGAGGGTCAGCATATGATCCAGAAAGCCGCAGCCGGTGGCGATTTCGCCAATGCCCCGGCCATCCAGATTCAGCTGGAGAAAAATGTCCGTTTCGGCGGTGGTGCGCTTGATTTCTGCGTTTCTCATAAGGCCTGCTCCTTTAAAATCTCCGTGATGGCGGAAATCAGGATTTCCATTTGTTCTTTGGTACCGATGGTGATGCGGTTATAGTCTTTGATTCGTTCTTTTGTAAAGTGCCGCACCAGAATACCCCGCTTTTTCAGTTCCAGATACAGCCCTTCTCCGCTGATGCGGGGAGATTTGGCGAAGACGAAATTTGCTTTGGAGGGCAGAACCTTGAAGCCCAGCTTTTGAAGCTGTTCGGTGGTCCAGGTCCGGTTTTCCATGATGGTGTGGCAGTTTGCCATGTAGTAATCATTTTCACTCAGGGCTGCGGCTCCGGCGAATTCCGTCATCCGGTTGACGTTGTAGGGATTGGTGGAGTAGCGGATGGTATTCAGGTCGGCGATCAGTGCCTTGCTGCCGATTCCGAAGCCCAGCCGGGCGCCGGCCATGGACCGGGACTTGGAGAAGGTCATCGTCACCAGCAGATTATCGTACTTGTCCACCAGCGCCACGGCGCTTTCTCCGCCGAAATCCACATAGGCCTCGTCGATGATGACCACATTGTCGGAATTGGAGGCAACGATCTGCTCGATATCCGAAAGGTTCAGGCACAGACCCGTGG
Source organism: Oscillospiraceae bacterium (assembly GCA_017622295.1). Taxonomy (GTDB): domain Bacteria; phylum Bacillota; class Clostridia; order Oscillospirales; family Oscillospiraceae; genus Faecousia. The sequence continues at coordinate 38,695 of JAGARK010000034.1, read as the reverse complement.
GGGCGTTGGGATTGGCGATGACGATGGTTTTATTCTGGTTTACATAATCCTTTGGGTCGATAGAGAAATCCTCCTCCAGGGGAATTTCTTCATAGGGGATGTTGTTCAGCTGGGCAAACACGGGGTAGAAGCCGTAGGTGATGTCCGGGAAGATCAGGTTTTCGGCAAAGGCCATGAAGGCAAAGTTCAGCACTTCGTCAGAGCCGTTGGTGACGATGACCTGCTCGGGCTTCACGCCGTAGACCTCCGCCAACTTAACCCGCAGCACCGTGCTCTCCGGGTCGGAGTACAGCTGGAGCTTGCCGCACTGCTCCGCCACAGCCCGGGAAACGCCGGGGGAGGGCGGGAAGGGGGATTCATTGGTATTCAGCTTCACATACTGCATGTCCTTCGGCTGCTCGCCGGGGGTATAGGGCGTCAGGGAGGCGTATCTGGAAGAAAAAAATCTGCTCATAACTTGTCCTCAAATCGGATGGTGGCGCTTCTGGCATGGGCGGTGAGGCCTTCTTTTTCGGCGAAGGTGGCCACTTTACCCGCCACCGTTCCCAGAGCCTCCCGGGTGAAGTAGGTGAACTGGGATTTCTTCACGAAATCATCCACGCTCAGGGGGGAGGAGAACCGGGCGGTGCCGGAGGTGGGAAGGGTGTGGTTGGGACCGGCGAAGTAGTCACCCAGGGCTTCGGGACAGTACTTGCCCATGAAGATGGAGCCTGCGTGCCTGACGCTGTCCAGAAAGTCGAAGGGGTTGTCCACGCACAGCTCCAGGTGCTCCGGCGCGATCTCATTGGCAATGTCGATGGCCAGCTTCAGGTTTTCGGCCACGATGATCTTTCCGTTGTTATCTATGGATGCCCGGGCGATTTCCGCTCTGGGCAGCTGGGGAATCTGGCGCTCCAGCTCTTCGCTGACGGCGGCGGCAAATTCCGCCGAGTCGGTGACCAGAACCGCGCTGGCCATCTTATCGTGCTCCGCCTGACTCAGAAGGTCTGCGGCCACAAATCTGGGGTTTGCGGTACAGTCTGCCACCACCAGAATTTCACTGGGGCCTGCGATCATGTCGATGGCTACTTTGCCGAAGACCTGCTTCTTGGCTTCGGCCACATAGGCATTGCCGGGGCCGACGATCTTATCCACATTGGGGATGCTTTCGGTGCCGTAGGCCAGGGCGGCCACGGCCTGGGCGCCGCCGACCTTGAAGATCCGGTCCACACCGGCGATCTTTGCCGCGGCCAGGATCACGGGATTGACCTTGCCGTCCCGGCCGGGAGGGGTCACCATGACGATGGTTTCGCAGCCGGCGATCTTGGCGGGGATGGAGTCCATCAGCACGGTGGAGGGATAGGCGGCGGTGCCGCCGGGGACGTAGAGGCCTACCCGCTCAATGGGGGTCACCTTCTGGCCCATGACGATGCCGTCACGGTTGATGATGAAGGAATTGCGTACCTGCTTTTCGTGGAAGAGCCGGATGTTGGCGGCGGCTTCCCGGAGGACTTCCAGAAATTCCGGCTCCACCGCGGCGAAGGCCTCGTCGATTTCGGCCTGGCTGACCTCCAGGGAGGAAAGCTCTGCCTTGTCGAACCGGGCGGCATATTCATAGAGGGCGGCATCGCCCTTTTGGCGGACGGTGGTAATGATTTCGCTTACCACGCTCTCCACATTGGCGGCGATATTCTCCCGGGCGAAGATTTCACTGTTGGGTACTTCGCCGTAATTCATAATCTTAATCATGATGTTCCACCTGTGCTTTCAGGGATTGTTGGATTTTCTCGATCTGGGCCCGCTTGAACTGGAAGCCCGCCTTGTTGGCGATGAGCCGGGCAGAGATGGGGACGATGGTCTCGATCACTTCCAGATCATTTTCTTTCAGGGTGGTGCCGGTCTCCACGATGTCCACGATGACGTCGGAAAGACCCAGGATGGGGGCGATCTCGATGGAGCCGTTGAGCTTGATGATGTCGATGTCCCGGCCCAGTCCGCCGTAGTAACCGGCGGCGATGTTGGTGAATTTGGTGGCAACCCGGAGGGTTTTCTCTCCGTCGTCGTAGAAATCTCTGGGGGCAGCTACCGCCATGCGGCATTTACCCAGATTCAGGTCCAGTAATTCGTAGACCCGGGGTTCGTATTCCAGAAGAATGTCCTTGCCGGCCACGCCGATGTCGGCGGCGCCCCGCTCCACGTAGATCGCTACGTCCGAGGGCTTGACCCAGAAGTAGCGGACCTGGTTTTCCTCATTTTCAAAGATCAGCTTTCGGCCCGGCTCTTTGATGGAGGGACACTCAAAGCCCGCCGCCTCAAACATGGCATAGACCTTTTCGCCCAGGCGGCCCTTGGGCAGCGCGATGTTCAGCATGTAGCCGCCTCCTTTCGAAGATCGAGAAGCTCACGGTACCGCAGCCGCGGCGGGACCGCTTTTTGGGCGCTGACGGTTTTGCCTCCGGAGATGAGCTTTTCCACTGCTTCGGCCACGGGGGCGGTGTCGTCATAGAGCACCAGCACATCCACGTCAAAGCTGCTGCGCTGGGAGGGGAGCTGCTCCAGCAGATCCAGATACAGCGCAAAGCCGATGGCGCCGGACCTGCGGTCCATTTTCCGCATCAGCTTGTCGTACTGACCGCCGGACAGGACGCCGTCGCAGATGCCGCTTAAATAGCCCCGGAAGACGATGCCGTTGTAGTAATTCATATCATTGACTACCGAGAAGTCGAAGATAATCTTCTGACTGTACGGGGACTTTTCCAGCAGGGCCGAGAGCTTTTTCAGGCGGTTCAGGGAGTCGCCCAGCCAGCTGCCGCAGAGCTCTTCCATCTGGTCAAGTACCTGAACCCGGGAGCCGCAGACGCTGACGAATCTGGAAAGGACCGCGGCGTCGTCGCTGTCGATGTCGAATTCTCTGCACAGCCGCTGCAGGTCGTGGGCATTCTTACCGGCGATGAAGCCGGTGGCGGCCCTCTGGAATTCGGCGTCGGGACAGACCCGGTTCAGCGCGGCGGAGAGGATATCCAGATCCGAGATCTGCAGGATGAAATCCTCCGAGATCAGCGCCAGACTCTGGGCGGCCAGGGAGACGGCTTCATAAATGTCATACAGGTCGATGTCGCCGATGCACTCCAGGCCCGCCTGCATGATCTCCTTGTACTGGTGGGTGCTGTCGGAGACCCGGTAGATATTCTCGTTGTAGCAGACCTTCTGCTTGCAACCGGGGATGTCCTCGCGGTTTTTGATGATGGAGAGGGTCACATCGGGCTTCAGGGCCAGCAGGCGGCCGTTGGTGTCGTTGAAGGTGATGATCCGGTCACTGACCAGAAAGTCCTTGTTGCGGATGTAGTATTCGTATTCCTCGAATTTGCTCATTTTATAGGGGGAGTAGCCGTATTTGCGATACAGCGACCGGAGGCCGAAAACGGCTTTTTCTTCCCGCTTCAGGATAGCTTGATCGATCATGGCGTTCGCTCCGTTTCTGATTTGCTTTATTACTTTAGCGAACTAAAGCGGCTTGTGTCTTTTATTATACTCTACTTCCGTCGGATGTCAACCCTTGTGTGGAAATTTCAGCTTATTGTGCAGATGTGCGAAACGCAAAATTGAGATGTTATCTTCGAAAACCATTTTAATCGTGCGATTTCTGCGCACCATAATTCTGCATTTTGAATTTCGCATAAAAAAGGACGGCACCTGAAGTGCCGTCCAATTCTAATTATTCCATAACCGTGCCGTCGGGATTGAACAGGGGGAGCTTTTCCAGATAGATCAGGTCCTCCCGGTCCCGGGCGTCGCCCTCGGCCAGGATGGCCATCCGGCCGCAGATGTGGCCGCCGGCCTTCTCGACCAGGGCCTCCAGAGCGGACAGGCTCTCGCCGGTGGAGATCACATCGTCCACGATCAGGATCCGCTTGCCCTTCATCAGCTCGGCGTCGGCACCGTCCAGATAGAGCTTCTGCTCCCTGGCGGTGGTGATGGAGCGAACCGTTACATCGAAGATGTCCCGCATATACAGCTTGGGGCCTTTGCGGGCCAGGATGTACTTGGCGTCGCCGGCCTGACGGGCCATTTCGTGAGCCAGAGGGATGCCCTTAGCCTCGGCGGTGATGATATAGTCATATTCCGGGGCTCTTGCAAGCAGCTCCCGGGCGCAGGCCACGGTCAGCTCCTGGTCGCCGAAGATCACAAAACCGGCGATGTACAGCTTTTCGTTGACGGGGCAGATGGGCAGATCCCGCTGGAGACCTGCGACGTTCATGCGGTAATACATGGAAAATGCTCCTTATTCTTTATTTTGCGGGGGAAATCAGGATTTTGCCGCCTCGTTTCGGATGATGACCTCCTGGCGGCGCTCTTCGTGGGACTTGGGCTGGATGTCGCCTGCGGCGGTCAGAGCCATCTTGGTCAGGATGGGGCCCACCAGCTCGTAAATCAGCACAGCAAAGAGCACGATGTTACGGACAATGGCGCCCTCTGCGCCGAACTCGGCAGCCACGGTGACGCTCATACCCAGCGCAACGCCGGCCTGAGGCAGCAGGGTGATGCCCAGATACTTCTGGATGCTGGGCTCGCACTTCATGAACCGGGCGCTGATGGAGGCACCGGAGATCTTACCGGCGGAACGGGCGGCGATATAGGCAATGCCGATGCCCACGACGGCCAGGTCTGCGAAGATCCGCAGGTCCAGCTCCGCGCCGGAGATGACGAAGAACAGCACATAGATTGGAGCGGTCCAGCGCTCGGTCTTATACATGATGCCCTCGGAGAAGTCACACAGGTTGCAGAACATGGTGCCGCACATCATGCAAACCAGCAGGCTGGAGAAGCCGATCTCCACACCACCGTCCAGATGGAAGTGCAGCTTGGACAGGGCTGCGCTGATGATCACGAAGGTGATGGCCAGGCCCAGACGCTTGGAGCGGGAGTTGAAGTAGATCTCCACTTCGCTGAAGATCCAGCCCAGCACTGCGCCCAGCCCCAGGGACAGCACGATCTCGATGATGGGGTTGACCAGAATGGACACCATGCTGATCTCGCCGCTGATCAGGGCCTTGGCGATACCGCCCGACACGGCAAAGACGATCAGACCCACGGCGTCGTCCAGTGCGACGATGGGCATCAGGATATCCGTCAGGGGGCCCTTGGCCTTATACTGGTTGACGACCATCATGGTGGCGGCGGGAGCCGTTGCGGTGGCGATGGCGCCCAGAATGATGCAGGTGGATACGGGCAGCTTGTCGCCCAGGAACAGATGCAGGACCAGCAGCACGCCGTCCACCAGCAGGCAGGCGGTCAGAGCCTGGAAAATGGCGATGACGGTAGCCTGGCGGCCGATCTTCTTCAGTGCGGACAGGCGGAACTCATCACCGATGGAGAAGGCGATGAAGCCCAAAGCCACGTCGGAGATCAGACTCATTTCCTCGACAAACTCGAAGGAATGGAAGCCCAGACCGGGAATGCCCAGCTGACCCAGCACCAGGGGGCCAACCAGAACGCCTGCGATCAGGTAACAGGTAACGTCGGGCAGATTCAGTTTCACGGCCAATCGGGTCAGAAACAGACCTGCAAACATAGCGATACCGATTGCAAGTAAGATTTCCATAAAAAGCCTCTTTTCATTTATAAATACTTCCTAATTATAGTCCTTTATCCGGAAGTTTCAAGGCTTTAAATGCACAATGTTGGACTCTTTTTCTGCCGGGGAATTGGTAAAGTTTAAAGAACGCTCAGAATTCCGTCCAGCAGCTTGTGGAAGTCGTCGTGGACCCTGGCGGCGGTCTCGATCACCTCGCCGTGGTACAGCTTTTGAGGCAGGACGCCGGCGGCCATGTTGGTGATGCAGGAGATGCCGATGACCTTCATGCCGCAGTGGGCGGCCACGATTGCCTCGGGGACTGTGGACATACCCACGGCGTCAGCGCCCAGATTGCGGAACATTCGGATCTCGGCGGGGGTCTCGTAATTGGGACCGGAGCACATCAGATACACGCCCTCCCGGAGGTAGACACCCCAGAAGCCGGCCATTTCCTTGATGCCGGCCCGGAGACTGGCGTCATAGACATTGCTCATATCCGGGAAACGGGGACCGAATTTGTCCATATTGGGGCCGATGAGGGGATTGGAGCCGGAGAAATTGATGTGGTCGCAGATCAGCATCAGGTCGCCGGGGTTATAGCGGGTATTGACGCCGCCGGCGGCGTTGGTCAGGATCACGGTCTTCACGCCCAGAGCTGCCAGCACCCGAATGGGCAGGGTGATCTCCTGCTGGCTGAGACCCTCATAGTAGTGGACCCGGCCCTGAAGCACCGCCACGGCTCTGCGGCCCTTCCGGCCGATAACCACCGCGCCGCTGTGGCCTTCCACCGTGGTCCGGGGGAAATTGGGGATCTCGGAGAAGGGGATGCAGACGGTGTCGGTGAGGGTGTCCACCAGGTCGCCCAGGCCGCTGCCCAGAACCATGCCGATCCGGGGTTCGAGGGTGGTTTTGCTGCGGATATACTCCGCAGCCTCAAAGATTCTGTCCTGAAGTTCCATTTCGGTTTCCTCCGTTATTTTAAGATAAACGCTGCATCTGTTCGGAAATTCGCCGCAGCAGCAGGTTCACGGCGAAATACATGGTTTCGTAGCGCAGGTACATCCGGGCGTTTTCGTCCCATAGATAGCGCAGCCGGGGCAGGAATTCCTCGTCGCCGTGCCAGAACTGGATGGCAATGGGAAGCCCGTCGAAGATTTCAAAGGAAAAGCAAGCATCCGCCCCCCGCAGGGGCTTTGCACCCAGGGCAAGACAGGCCTCGCGGAACATTTGGGGGTTGCTGTCAATGGTTTCTGCCATGGGATCGGGCTGCTCCTCCAGCAGATTCTGGTGGAATTGCATCCCGAAGGACTGCATATTTTTCCAGCAGCCGCTGACCCACCGGTCATCCCGGCTGTCGCAGAGCAGATCCAGCATGGTCATCACTTCCTCAAAGGTGTTGCCGTCGTGCCAACTGTCTGCTTCCAGATATTCCATATCTCCACTTCGGCGTTGAATCCGGTAAGGTTGACATAACAAGTTAACATAAAGATAATCCGCATCTGCGTTCATTCGGAATTTGGCAATCAGCTTTTCCTGATCATAGGTCAGGAACCGGGCTTTCGCCTGGGCTGCCTGGATGGCGTAATTGTTCTGCCGCGCCATATGCTCCACCTCCTTGCTGTCATTGTAGCATATGAGACAGGAAAATACAAATTTCAGTTTGTCACGCGAAGGGCGTGAAATGCAAAATTAAGGAGTATCCTACGGATATAATAATTCTGCATTTTGAATTTTGCATTAAAATAGTGATAGTCAAAACAGAACAAATGTGTTATGATAATCGGTAAGAGGTGAATTACCATGGAAGAACAGCGAATTGACATCCCCGAGGAAGAGCGGATTGAGGAGGGCTATCAGCCCCGTCCCGCATGGCAGGTCTGGGCAGCCCGGATCGCGCTGGTGATCTTTGTTGGACTGATCATTATGTACTATATCAATATTGCCCGGGGTGGCCTGTGATGAAGATCCTCGGCATTGACCCCGGCTACGGAATCACCGGCTTTGGCCTGGTGGAGGCCCAGAGAGGCCAGTTTCGTCTGCTGCGCTGCGGCGCCATTACCACGCCGCCCAATACGGATTTTTCCTGGCGGCTGGAAGTTATTTATAATGATATGGTGGAGCTTTTGCAGGTGACGAAGCCCGATGTGGTGGCCATCGAAGAGCTGTTCTTCGGCCATAACGTCACCACCGGCATCGGCGTGGCCCAGGCCCGGGGTGTGGTGCTGCTGGCCATCCGCCAGGCGGGGCTGGAAGTCCATTCCTACACCCCCATGCAGGTCAAGCAGTCTGTGGTGGGCTATGGCAATGCATCCAAGCACCAGGTCCAGGATATGACCCGGCGTTTGCTGCATCTGGACGCCATGCCCAAGCCCGATGATGCCGCCGATGCCATTGCCATCGCATTGTGCCATGGCCGCTCCAATACATCCCTTCTGGCTCAGGCCTACAAACATCAGGGAGGATTTATATGATTTACTATGTCTCCGGTCCCGTGACGGTCCTGGAGCCCGGCCTGGCGGTGGTTGACTGCGGCGGCGTGGGCTACGGCTGCCGGATCACGGCCTATACCGCCGGCCAGCTGAAGCTGAATCAGAATGCCCGGCTTTACGTTACCGAATCCATCCGGGAGGATGCTTTCGACCTCTACGGTTTTATTTCCAAGGAAGAGCAGCGGTGCTATGAGCTGCTTACCTCCGTCAATGGTGTGGGACCCAAGGCTGCTATGGCCATTTTGTCCTCCGGCGGCCCTCAGAATTTCACCCTCGCCGTCATGACCGGCGATGAGAAGATGCTCACCGCCGCCCAGGGAGTGGGCAAGAAGATCGCCCAGCGCATCATCCTGGAGCTGAAGGACAAGATTGGCGGAGGCGGCATGGAGCTGGACTTCTCCGGCGGCCCCAGTGCTGCGGCTCCCGTACAGACGGGCAACAATGCCGCCCTGGCCCACGCGGCTCTGCAGGAGCTGGGCTATTCTCCCGCAGAGATCAATGCCGCCCTGAAGGGCGTGGACCCCAAGGCTTCTACGGAAGAAATGGTTCGCTATGCCCTCCGGGCAATGGTGATGAAAGGATAATTTTCATGGGCAAAGCAACCACAAACCAAACTAACCGCCGTAGCCTGGTAATCAAATTGCTCGCCTATGCCCATCGGTATTTATTTCCCAATCTGGTCATTTTTCTGCCAATTCTGTCCGGCAGTAAAGAGACCGCATTGTTTTACATGGGTATCGGTTTGGTACTGCTGGCCCTCTATAATCTGATCGGGTATACGCTCCGCTGGAAGCACATCTTCTGTTCCTATCAGAACGCATACCATCAAAAAATGACGCCCGAACATACCAACTGGAATTTCATTAAGAAATCAGACGCCTACGGAATTCCCCTTTTCTTCGGCGGACTCGGTCTGATTATCATCATCCGCCATTTTCTCAACCTTTGATCCCAATTCATCGCCTTTCAGGAGGTTTCCATGAGCATAGAATTCTCTCAAGATATAGATACCCCCATCATTTCGCCCACCTTCGCGCCCCAGGACGCCGGTGAGATCGGTCTGCGTCCGAAGCTGCTTTCCGACTACACCGGTCAGGAGAAGGCCAAAGGGAATCTGTCCATTTACATCGAAGCGGCCCGCTTAAGAAACGAGCCCCTGGACCATACCCTGCTCTACGGCCCTCCCGGTCTGGGCAAAACCACCCTCGCCGGCGTCATTGCCAATGAGATGGGTGCGGGCATCCGCATTACCTCCGGACCCGCCATCGAAAAGCCCGGCGACCTGGCCGCGCTGCTGACCAATCTGAACCCCGGCGATATCCTCTTCATCGACGAGATCCACCGCCTGAACCGGGTGGTCGAGGAGATCCTGTACCCGGCCATGGAGGATTTTGCCATCGACATCATCGTAGGCAAGGGCCCCAGCGCCAACTCTATCCGACTGGATCTGCCCAAGTTCACTCTGGTGGGCGCCACCACCCGGGCGGGTCAGCTGTCTGCGCCCCTGCGGGACCGCTTCGGCGTGAATCTGCGGCTGGAGCTGTATACTCCGGAGGAGCTGGCGAAGATCGTTACCCGCTCGGCAACCATCCTGGGCATGCCCATCGAGAAAGAGGGCGCCATGGAGATCGCCTCCCGGAGCCGGGGCACCCCCCGAATCGCCAACCGGTTCCTGCGCCGTGTCCGGGACTTTGCCATGGTCCTTGGTGACGGTACCATCACCAAGGAGGCTGCCGACCTGGCCCTTTCCCGTCTGGAAGTGGACGCTCTGGGCCTTGACAACATCGACAGGCGTATGCTTACCGCCATCATTCAGAATTACGGCGGCGGTCCCGTGGGCCTCGAGACTCTCGCAGCCACCATCGGCGAGGAGGCGGTGACGCTGGAGGACGTCTACGAGCCATATCTGATGCAGCTGGGCTTCCTGACCCGGACCCCCCGGGGCCGCTGTGTGACAGGCCTTGCTTACGAGCATCTGCACATCCCCTACGAGGGGCAGACACAGTTTTCCATCTGACAAAAACAGCCCCCGAACGGGGGGCTGTTTATCCTGGGAATGGTATGATTTCGCAGAATATTTGTATGAGAAATTATTAACAAACTGTTGACAATTCTTTTCCATTTGTGTATAATCCGATTTATGGCGGAGTATCGCCATATATTCAGACTCCGCGTTATTTCCAACATTTAGATGGTTTTTCACGGGGCAAAAAACCGAAGAGAGGTAATTCCAATGTACGAAGATAAGACTTTAGTTTGCAAAGAGTGCGGCAATGAGTTCGTGTTCACCGCCGGTGAGCAGGAGTTCTACGCAGAGCGCGGCTTCCAGAATGAGCCCCAGCGCTGCAAGGCTTGCCGTGACGCTCGCAAGAACAACGCCCGTGGCCCCCGTGAGTTCTTCACCGCTACCTGCGCTCGTTGCGGCGGCGAGGCAAAGGTTCCCTTCCAGCCCAAGTCCGACCGTCCCGTGTTCTGCAGCGAGTGCTTCGCTCAGATGCGTGCCAACGGCTGATTGCTGACTGAAAAGCATCAAGGCTGACCGAAAGGTCAGCCTTGTTTGTTTGTGCGCAAAACCTCCCGGAACATCTGTTACGGGAGGTTTTTACATTTTTCTTAGCCGACGCCGTCGGAAAGTTCCTGGGGGATGGGGGTCAGGACACCGTCGAAGATGGTGGCAAAATCACCCCAGTCGAGCCAAGTGTTGTAGCCCTTGCAGGTCCATTCCAGCGTGATGGTCTCATAGCCGGAGATATCCAGATTGAGCGCCATGGGCATGGAGCCGGAGGAGAAGTTTTTGAACACCGCCAGCTGGGTGCCGTCGCCGTAAATGCTCAAGGTGGCGGATTTTTTTGCGGCATTGGAGGTCAGCCCCTTGGGGAAAGCAACCACGCCGGTGAAGGTGTCGTAGCGGTGGCCGACCTGATAGGTCAGCGTGCCGCAGCCGACGCTGAGGCTGTGGGAATAGGTGCCGCCGTAGCGGTCTTCCAGATATTCGTCGATTTTGAGGGTGTGGGTGTTCCAGACGCCGCCGACGGTATCGTTGGAGGCGATCTCCATATCACCCAGATTCACCGGGATGTGGCTCAGACAAATCTGCTGAAGCTCGGCCACCCGCTGGCTTTCAAAGATGCCCAGCCCCTGGGCCGCCAGAGCGGCTGCGTCAGAGTAGTTCTCCTCGGCCGCCAGACGGTAGACTTCGTTGAAGACATGTTCTTCATAGGCCGCGACGCAGTCATCGCGCTCTTTCTGAAGGCGGACGTCGTCGGGATATTCGGCGATCAGGCTGTCCAGCTGGGCCAGAGCACCCAGGTAATCGCCGCTGTCACAGCTGGCGTGAACTTCGGCAAGAATGCCGTCCATGGTGTAATCATGGTGGGCCTGGATGCAGTCCAGATAGATCTCCTCCACGACGTCATCTCCGGGCAGAAGGGCCAGGGCTTCACGGATCACGGTATAGGAGCGGCCGAATTCGTTGGCGGCATTGAATGCCGTGACGGATTCCAGCACGGCAGCGCGATAGAGTAAAACGGCTTCTTCCCGCTTCACAGCAGCATTTTCGCTGTGTTCGCCTCCGGCCTGGGCCACCTGGGTGTACAGGTCGATGGCGGCGGCGTAATCACCCGCGTCAAAGGCTTCGCCGGCGGCGGCAAAGGTTTCACGCTGGAAGTTGACAGCTTCCGCCTGGGCCAGGGCATTGGGGAGTTTCTCGTTTTCAATGGCGGCGGCGCTGATTGTCTGAAGACTGTCCAGAAGAGCGTCATAGCCGATCTCCCGGTTCAGGTACAGCTCCAGCTGCTGGCCCACATAGGCGTCCAGCCGGGCGTCTGCTTTGGCCTTTTTCTTTTCGCTGCCTGCCAGGGCGCTGTGGTAGAGCTCTCCCGCGGTCAGAGAATCACCCGAGCGGATGGCGTTCATCAGGCGGCGCTGGGGATTGGCGAGAATGATGATCAGCACGATGGCCGCAACCAGCGCAGCGGCGCCGGCAATGACGATTTTGGAATGCTTTCTGCTGGGGGTGGGCATCATTCCGGCATCAGTATAGTAATTGATGTCATCCAGAATGGGCACACAGATGGGCGAGGGCTCCTCCGGCTCTTCCGGAATGCTTTCGCTCAGCTCCTGGGGGAGATCCTCGCTTTCCTCAGCTACGGGAAGCGGCTCGGACGGTTCCACGTCGGGGAGCGCAGGGTCATTGAGCTCCGGCAGAAGGATTTCTTCCGGAATGGATTGCCGGGAAACGGCCTCTTCCGGGAGGGTTTCCGGCAGAACAGGCTCTTCCGGGATGGGCTTTGCGAACGAAGAGCCGCCGCACATGTTGCAGAAATTGGCTCCGTCGTGGACTTCGGCTGCACAATTGGTGCATGTTTTCATGGCAGCATCCCCTTTCTCGGTTATCTTTGAAACCAGTATACCATAAATCTTCACCGATGGCAAGAATTCGCCGCAGTTTCCGTGAAACAGACATATTTACAAAACTTTCACTTTACCTTGGGGATTCTTCTGGTATAATGGATTGCAGAAATCACATTCCCCCGGGAGGGGAGAAAGCAGGCGGCTATGGCAAGCGAATATCTCATGAAACTGGCCCGGGAGCAGGCGCTTCCGGAAGAAAAGCGGGAACTGACCAGGGCAGAAAAACGAGCCAACTGGTGGCATTATCACAAGCTGTATGTGATCGCCGGCGTTGTGGCTCTGGCGGTGCTGGCGGGGTTCATCTGGGACTTCTGCGTCAGAAAGGAGCCTGCGCCTGACTATCAGATCGCCTACATCGGCTCCACCTATCTGCCGGAGGATACCACCGCCGCGCTGGAGACGGCGCTGGAGGAACTGTGTGATGACCGCAATCAGGACGGTCAGGTCATGGTCAAGGTCCGGGCCTATCCTCTTTATGCCGATGAATCCGCCGGTTATCAGACCACTGTGGCGGCTCAGGTTCAGTTGAGCGTGGATATCAGCGACTACGAAAGCCTCATCTATCTGATGGAGGACCCTGCGGCCTTCCAGCGGGATTTTGAACTGCTGGCCCGCCCCGACGGCTCTGTTCCTGAACCGGAAGAGACCGAGGGTATCTGGTTTGCCTGGAGCGACTGCCCGGTGCTGGCAGGTCTGGAGCTGGGCTCTTATACGGAGTACACCATGAGCGGCACCCTCACCGGAGACAATCAGGAAGTGTATTCTCAGATGTACATCGCCCGCCGGGCCGTCTTCGAAGACGGCGGCGACCAGAGCGGCGCCATTGCCCTTTGGGAGAAGCTTATTACGGGCGCAGTTGAATAAGAAAAAGCATCCACCGCTAAAAACGGTGGATGCTTTGCTTTTGGTGGGAATTAATTGATCAGCAGTACGGAAATGTCGTTGACATTGGTGCCGGTGGCGCCGGTAATGATCAGACCGTCGCACTTCTGCAGGGCGTGGTAGGCGTCGTTATCCTGGAGTACATCGCTGATCAGGATGCCCTGCTGCTTCAGGCTCTGGCAGGTGGTGCCGTCGACGTAGCCGCCGGCCGCGTCGGTGGGACCATCGGTGCCGTCGGAACCGACAGAGAAGACACAGGCATTCATGCCGGCAATGCCGTCAGCGGCGGCCAGGGCCAGCTCCTGGTTTCTGCCGCCCAGACCGTGGCCGGTCAGGTGAACTACGGTCTCGCCGCCGGCCAGGAAGGCCATCTTTTTGCCGGAATCGCCATGGTAGCGGGCGATGTTGCTCAGGAACACGCCGGCATCCCGGGCGGTGCAGCACAGCCGGTCCGTCAGGATCACAGCCTCATAGCCCAGCTCCCGGCAGGTCTTCTCGGCGCTGATGCACAGCTGGCGGACAGAACCGGTGATGTGGGTCTCCACATTGCCAAGCTCCTTGGGGGTCTCGGCCAGCAACAGCTCCTTCATATGCTCCGTCAGGGTCAGGTTGTACTTGGTGACGATCCGCTGGGCATCCTCGGTGGTGGAGGAGTCGGGGTAGGCGGGGCCGGAGGCGATCATATCCAGCCGGTCGCCCAAAACGTCGGACAGGACGATGGTGAAGACCTTGGCGGGCTTGCACAGCTCTGCGAACCGGCCGCCCTTGACGGCGGAGAAGCGCTTGCGGACGGTGTTGATCTCCACGATGTCTGCGCCGCAGGCCAGCAGCTGCTTGGTCAGGCGGTTCAGATCCTCTTCGGGGATCAGGGGCTTTTCAAACAGGGCAGAGCCGCCGCCGGACAGCAGGAACAGCACGGTGTCCTCTTCGCTCAGACCGGTAACAGCGTCGATGGCTGCCTGGGTAGCCCGGAAGGAGTTGGCATCCGGGACTGGATGACCTGCTTCGTAGATATCCAGATTGGCGATGGGCCCCTTGCTGTGGTCATACTTGGTGACCACCACGCCGCCGTGGATACGGCTGCCCATCTGGTCGCAGGCGGCCTTGGCCATCTGCCAGCCGGCCTTGCCGGCGGCGATGAGGATCAGCTTGCCGCCGGAAAACTCAGCCTTTTCCAGGGCGGCCTTGACGGCGGTATCGGGCATGGCAGCTTCCAGCGCCGCACGCATGATTTTGTTGGCATTCTCTCTGAGAGACATGAAAAAGCTCCTTTCTTTGCTGGAGATAAGGACTGCTGCAGCAGTCCGCCGAAACGGATCGCTGCAGCAGTGAATCGGTTATGTTGGGATCAGACGAACAGGGAGACAACGAAGAGGATTGCAATGATGGTGATGCCCATCACAGCGGTCATGCCGGTCTGGCACTTGTAAGCCTCGTCGGTCTTCATGTCGGAGAACTGGGAAACAACCCAGAAGTAGGAGTCGTTTGCATGGGAAGCAACCATGGAGCCGGCGCCGATGGCCAGAACCACGATGACCTTGCCCAGGGGAGAGGTGAAGCCCATGGTCTCCATCAGAGGAGCCATCATGCCTGCGGTGGTGATCATTGCGACGGTGGAAGCGCCCATAGCCAGCTTCAGGATCATGGCGATGATGAAGGGAATCAGAACGCCCAGGCCGGAGTTGACCAGGCCGCCGACGGATGCGGCGATGGGCATGCACTTCAGGATCGCACCGAAGGAGCTGCCTGCGCAGGTGATAGCCAGGATACCGGCGGAATCGGTGACACCCTGGGTGACCCATGCCAGAGTATTCTGCTTCTCGCCCTTGGGGATCAGGCTGATGGCCAGGAACACGCCCAGCATCAGAGCGACAACGGGGTTACCGATGCACATGATGATCTGGTAAACGATGCCGGTGCCGAAGGGCTTGTTGGGGAAGTCAGTGATGGAGGCGATGCCGATCAGGATGATGGGCAGCAGGATGGGAGCAAAGCTCTCCCAGGTGCCGGGCAGCTTGCCGTACTTCTCGCGCAGCTCGTCCAGAGTGTACTCGGAGTTGGCGGGAATGTCGATCTTGCTGGCGACCTTCTTGGCGTAGATGATTGCCACGATGACAGCGGGAATGGAAACGATCAGACCAACCAGAATGGTCAGGCCCAGGTCAGCTTCCAGAGTGCCTGCCATGGCGATGGGACCGGGAGTGGGGGGCACCAGGCAGTGGGTGGCGTACAGACCGCCGGACAGAGCAGTGCCCATAACGGCCAGGGAGACGTTGGACTGCTGTGCCAGTGCACGGCTGATGGGGGACAGGACGACGAAGCCGGAATCACAGAAAACGGGAATACCGGTGACATAGCCCATGGCGCCCATGGCAACGACGCTGTTCTTTTCGCCGACCAGCTTCAGAATGGCGTTTGCCATGGTCAGCGCGGCGCCGGTCTTCTCCAGGATGGTGCCGATGATGGTACCGCACAGGATGACGATGCCGATGCTGGTCATGATGCTGCCGAAGCCGCTCTTGACCTGATTAACAACCTCGGTGGGTGTTAAGCCGGAATCGGGGTCCACAACACCCCAGAACAGGCCAACCACCATGGCGATTACCAGCATGACG
This sequence comes from Oscillospiraceae bacterium, assembly GCA_017622295.1. Lineage (GTDB taxonomy): Bacteria > Bacillota > Clostridia > Oscillospirales > Oscillospiraceae > Faecousia. The sequence continues at coordinate 22,742 of JAGARK010000034.1, read as the reverse complement.
ATGAACGGATGCATCTTCAGCTTGGAGATTGCCAGGACCATCAGAATAACCGCAATGATGATCGTGGCGAACAACAGGATAGTTTGCATAAATCTTTCCTCCTTCTATTTTTCAAGGTCTTGCGACCTCGATTTACGGTTGTGATGCTCCAGAACGAGCCGGACCAGATACTCCTGCCAGAAGGCCGGGAGCTTACTGATCTCCATTACCTCCAGGACCCGCTTGACCCGGTACTGGAGGGTGTTTTTGTGGATAAAGCGCTGCTGCGCTGCCAATGTGACGCTTTTGCCGCACTCATAGTAGGCGCCGATGCTTTTCAGAAGGTCGTCGCAGTCTTCGGGACCGAAGGCGTCCAGCAGCTTTTGATAGAGCCCATCCAGGAATGCTTCCTCCGAGATGGCCGTCCGGCTGAGCACATAGCTGCAGCGGGTGCCGGTCTGGCGGATGTTATTGTATGGCTTCGGGGAAGAAGCGTCCAGAATAGAGGCCTGCTCATAGGCGTCGTGGATCTCCCGGAGGCTGGCGCAGGGGGTGCCGATGGAGACCCGGTATCCTGCAGCGGTCAGCTGCTGCAGATCGCTGATGCTGCGGCTTTCTTCGCTGCTGCACAGCAGCACCAGCCGCTGATCCACTGCGCCCCACAGATCCCGCTGGCCGTGCTGAAAGCCAAGCTTTTCCAGCCGGCTGCACAGCTTCTGGATATTCTCCTCCAGGGCAAGTCCCTGGGGGGCAGAGAAGACGACGGTGTAAACGGGAAAATCAAAATGAATGTTCAGAGTCTCCGTCAGGCTCTGGATGGCGGAAAGAGAGCTTCCTGTCGGGGACAGCAGATTCGTCAGGAGCTGGCTGCGCAGGGCGCTCTCGGAGAGCCGGGGGCGAAGCATAGCTTCCAGCTGATAATATTTGGTGGCATAAACCTCCAGCAGATGGGCCACGTCCCGGATCTCGTCCGGCTCGCCGAAGATGCCAACCACGCCGATGATGGCGCCGTTGACCCGCAGCGGGATGTTGCAGCCCTCCTTGGCGCCGGGGTAGCGGTCCAGCTGATCCTTGCGGATGTTTACCACCTTGCCGGTGCGCATGGCCTCCCGGGCGCCCTGATGGTAAGAGCCGATCCGATGGTGTTCCGACGAGGCGATGATCATGCCGTCGGTATTCATGATGTTGATGGTTCTGCCGCCGATGAGAGCGGAAGTGACCTCAACCATGTCTTTGGCCAGTTCCTCCAGCAGCATAAATGTCCTCCCAGGTCAGTCAAAGAAAATACTGTCACCGGTACCCAGGTGGCAGCCCTGGATCTCGGTGGAATTATGAATGGCGCAGTCCGCCGCGTCGCCGGAGCAATGGCTCAGTCCGAGAATTTCCATGCCCATGTCACTCAGCTGGCGGATGGTACGGTCAATGCGCTGACCGTCGGCCTCTACCAGATGGGTGCCGCCGAAAACAGCCCGGATGGGCTTGCCCAGCAGCTGGTGGACATGGGTCATCATATTCAGAATGCCGGGGTGAGAGCAGCCCACCAGCACGGCAAATCCGCCGTCCGCTTCCAGCGCCATGCAGATTTCATCGCCGAAATCATCGACGAGGAAGCCTTCCGCAGTCTTGCGGACGAAGCGCTGAGGGATCTGCTCAAAATCATGGATTCTGGGAAAGCCGGAGATCAGATACACACCGGGCATGATCTGCTGAATTCCCCGAACCTCGTGGTGGCGGATCTGATATCGTTCCAGAAAGTCCGGGCCGAAGCCGGCGGAAAGGTCCGTATAGCGGACGCCCTCCCGGGCGTATTTGGGTTCAAAGAAGTTGGGGCCGGTGTACAGGTCCGGGGCACCCAGCTGGTTTTCCGCCAGGTCCCGGAAGCCGGCGGCGTGGTCATAATGGCTGTGGCTGATGACCACCGCGTCCAGATCCTTCAGGCTGATGCCCAGCCGGTGGGCGTTGCGCTGGGGATTGGCACCGGAGCCGCAGTCGAACAGAATCCGCCGTCCGTTGTGTTCCACATAGAGAGAAAGACCATGCTCGGCAATGAGTGCTTTGTTTTCCGTGGGCTTGTTGTCCATGAGCGCTGTGATACGTAACATGAGTCATCCACCTTTCTGTGCTTTGTTTTCGTCAATTTCGACAGATGGCGATTGGTTTCGATCTTTATATTGGCAATTATAACCCATTTCCTTTCGGAATGGAATACCTGTTTTTTGTTTTCCGGAACAAAAAGATGCTTTGCCTGCATGTGAGGAATTGTGATATATATAAAATGTTTGGAGATTCTTGCAAAGAGCCCGTTGTCCCGGTATAATAGGGACTATCTGAAAGGGGGCGCTTTTCTTTGAGCCAAGCATTCAAACGCAGTAAAATCGCATCCGCCATTGTGATGATTCTTTCAGTGGCCATTGCCATTATCATCTGGTTCCGGGATCGGGATCACCATGTCATCGTGCCCATCATCGCGTCGACGCTGATGCTGGGTATCGGATACTTTTCTTCCCGGGTTTTGGGCAATGTCCTGGCGAGTATGGAGAATACCCGGTATCTGGGCTATCTGCACATGGAGCTGGACCCGGAGAAGTTCCTGGCTCATTATGAGGGCCTTCCAAACCGCATGAAGGGCAGCGATGCTGCAGTTTGCCGCAGCTATCTGGCCGATGGCTATGCGGCAGCGGGAAGATTCGACGAGGCCATCCAGACCCTTTCCCCAGAGCCCCCGGCGGACAATCTGCCGGTTCAGGGCCTGTACGCTTCCAACCGCGCAGGCTATTATCTGGGCAAGGGCGATGCGCAGGGCGCGGCTGAGGCCATCGCCGCGCTGGAGGAGGTCATCGATGCCTGCCGGCTGCAAAAAGCGGAGCTGGCCAACAATCTGACGGTGAGCCTGAAGATCCATAAGCAGCACTTGAACTGTCTTACCGGCAAGAGCGTCAACACCGGATGGCTGGAGGATGCCTTCAAGAGCGCTCAGTATAATCTCCGCCGTCTGGAGATCGCGAGGATCCTGGCCATGGCCGCCCTGCGGGACGGCGACAGCGCCGCTGCAAAAAAGCAGCTTTCCTTCCTTCGCAAGAACGGCGAGAAGACCTGGTACAAAAAGTGGGCGGACCGTCAGGTCTGATCCAATTCAAAAATCCGGCTCCCATCATCATGGGAGCCGGATTTTTCGTATGAATCATTTTTTGGTGGCGATGAAGGTCATTTCCACCTTGCATTCGCCGGCAATAGAAACGTCGCCGAAGCAGACTCTTGCGGGGAGCCGGTTTTTCCTGAAATGCTTGACGTACTCGCCGTTCATGGCGTCCTTGTCCGCCCATTTTGCCAGCATCACGTCTGCCCGGACCACATGGTCCATATCGGAGCCGTGGGCCTCCAGAATGACTTTCAGGTTGTCCAGGATGCGGTTCGTCTCGAATTCGATGGAGCCGTAGGCCTCATCCCGGGTTTCCAGATTTTCGGATACCAGACCGGACAGGAACAGGTATTTGCCCTCGGTCACTACGATGTCGCTGTAAGGCTGGTCTTCCTCTTCGATGAAAATGATGTGCTGATTGTCCATAGTAAATACCCCTTCCGATGGTTAAGTTTGTGCTGCGTTATGTCCATTATAACAGTTCACCGCGAAAAAGACAGAGGCAATTTGTGATCTGCCGCGCACTGCTTTAATCCGTCTTCCACAGAACTGAATTCCAAACCGAAGCCCTTTGCTTTTGAACAGTCCATCCACAGATCATGTCGCGGCGGAGCGTCTTCGAGTTTAATGTCTTTTCCAATCAGCGCCAGAAATTCTTTGGTGATCTCATACATGGACTTGGTCGTTTCGCTTCCGAAGTTATAGGCCCCTCCCGGAAGCTGCATGACGGTTTCCATGTTTTCGGCAACTTCTTTGACGTAAGTGATTCCCCGATGCTGGCGGGAACTGAAGCGGACGGTATCCATGGCACCCAGGATGTTCATAAAATAATTCGGTTTTTTCAGATAATAGTCGTACATCCACTCGGCACGGAGCATCACCGCATCGGGAGCGATATCCAGCACCCGGCGCTCCATCTCCAGTTTGTGCTCGGCGTAGATATTTCCGGCCTTTGCCGTATCTTCTGAATAAGGCCCTTCCTCATCGAGCCCGCTGTAAACCTGGTCGGAACTGAAGCAGATCAGCTTTGCATTCTTTGCTGCCTTTGCAAGGTTTACCGGGATCTGCACGTTGGCCATGTAAGAGGCCTCAGGATTTGCCTGGCATGTTCCAATGTCGGAAATGGCTGCCGTATGAATGATGGTATCCGCGCCGCTTTCTTCTATGATGCGCTCCAGATCATCCTCAGACATATTTCTCAGTGACGGACATGCAACCGTGTCTTTGCACAGCTGCATGATCTTTTGCCCAACAAATCCCGTTGCGCCTGTGACGAGTACCATTTTCGCCGCCTCCTTTGAAAATGCTGTTTTTTATAATGTAGCACATTTCGACCGCATTTTCAATGCAGGGAACGGCCTGTGTGCCGTTCTGCAATGTGGTATCATGCAAAAGGGAACGACACCACAGGTCGTTCCCTATATTATTATATTGTGCCGTTGGCGAGGCTTGCATCGAGAGAATACATTTCCGAGAAAGGTATTATTGATTTTCTCCCTGAATGGTAAAAGCCTCCGGTCATCCGGAGGCTTTGGGCGCAGAAATGGAAGCAGTTCTTCACAGATTATGCTGCAGATATTTTTGCCAGACCTCGGCATATCGTGTTGCCCATTTGACAGTTGTGATTTGGGAATAGGGAATTTCTAATCCTGCATCATCCCAAACACCATCCGCATCGAAAGGTTTCAAATGCAGTTTATTACGGAATGTTGTTTCGATGATGCCGATAGCGAATTCTCCGCTAATCTCATTTTCAATGATGACAAAGCATTTCAGCGTCATTAGCGAGTTAAAAATGCTCTGCCAATCAGAAATATCCACGGGGGGCATTTTGATTTGTGCGGTCAGGCCGATTTGCCGGTTGATTTCATTGCACTTGTCGTTCTTGATTTCGACCTTTTTCAACTGTGAGATTTTGCGGATGCAGTAACCGTCCAGGAGGAAATCATTTTCCTCCTGTCCCAGAAGGAATTTGTCATTTACTGCATTGGGATAGTAATGGTAGTAATTATCATCGTATGTAAACCAGCAGCGGCAAATTTCCGTTCGTTGGATCGCCTGTCGGATTACATTCAGCTTATCCTGTTTTTTCAAATTCCTCGCCGCCATTTTAGCATATTTTCAACTGTGTGAATTGGATTCAATGAATTCTCTAATTGCAAGAAACACTTCACCAACATCCTTGAAATTAGAAAGAGCGATTTCTTTTTCGATAGGCGTGCTGGTTTCCTCATCGCAAAGCATATAGACTGCTTCGCAATCGATGCAAATATGAAATTCATGGTTTTTCGCAAGATTTGCAGTTCGATGGTTTTGTTGAGGTTTTCTGCGAAAATTACCTTTCCGTCGGTCAAACCTTCAAATTGATTCCACTCAAACTCCTGCCAAATCTCGCCAAACAAGCCTGTACAGATAATGTCTGTATCGTTTCCGAATGCTGCAAAATATAACTGTCCATGCTTTCGTGCCAAATGTGTGCATACAAAAATTGTGATAATTGTGTACATGATCAACATGCCGAGAGAACCCCAAAGTGGTGTGCGGGTTTTATCCACGACTTGAAAAGCTGCAACAAAACATACAAGAATTGCGACGAGAAAAACGATCAGCGTTTTAATGATGATTCCTCGGCGGGTATCAAATCTTCTGTATTCTTTTTGCGCCGGGGTCAGTTCTCTGTTTTGCATCCTGGTCACCTCCACCGGTCGATTAGGAAATCATTTTCTTTTGTTTCCTTAATAGAATAATTCCTCTGACAACTGGGGCAATAAAAATCAATATGAGTAAATTTCATATTCCCTTTGACGGTGATATCTGCAACCTCAAAGTCATAGTTTTTTGCTTCTTCGGAGTCTGAATGAATGATTTGGGACACCTTTTGTCGGAGCAGTCTGTTGTTACAAATCGGACAGTAGTGTTTTTGGAAATACACAAAAAACGGGTTTTCACACCGAAAGCTATATCCTTTTATCTTCATAATTTCACCGCTTTTTCTTTTATCATAGCACAAGGAGACAAGGCTGGCAAGAAAAAGCGGGCGGCCGATGGCCGCCCTGCATTAGTACATTGTGCCGTTGGCAAGGTCCGCGACCAGGGCGTACATCTCTGCCTCGGAGCGGACATTGTGAGCCTTGTTCAGAATATTCTGCTTTTTGTCCTCTGACAAGTGGGCATAGCGGTTCATGGCGGCGGTGTTGCCGGACAGCGCCAAGCCGAAGCCAATGGGGATACTGTAATAATCCATACATATTCTCCTTCCGTTTTGTGTGTGGCAGATAGATGCCCTCACGATGCCGCGTCTAACATATTTTCAATAAAAATTCCGTAGCCGGTTGTTGGGTCATTTACAAGGACATGAGTAACGGCACCTACCAGTTTGCCGTCCTGAATGATCGGTGAGCCGGACATACCCTGCACAATCCCGCCTGTGGCGGTCAGGAGCTCCGGATCAGTGACTTTCAGCAGCAGATTTCGGCCGTCAGCGCGGTTTTGGGGATATATTTTCAGAATTTCCACAGAATAATCCCGGGGTTCTCCGCCATCCACGGTGGAGCGGATGGCAGCCTCACCGGTGCGGATCTCATCGAAAGCGGCAACGGGCATCAACGGCCCTTCCCAGATGTCGGAGGCTGTTCCGAAAACGCCTTTGCCGGTGTTTCCGGAGAGGGTGCCCAGCAGTCGGTCAGCGGACAGGGCGCCCTTCAGCTGACCGGGGGTGCCTGCCTTGCCCTTCTGAACGGAGACCACCGTGGCAGGATATGCAAGACCCCTGCTCATGGTCAGAAGATTACCTTTGGCGTCGTTGACCCCGTGGCCCAGGGTGCCGAAGGCGCCGGTATCCGGGTCGTAATAGGTGACGGTGCCGATGCCGGTGATGCCCTGGCGCAAATAGACCCCCAGCCGGGGGCCTTCGGAGGTGATCTCCGGCTCCAGGGATATGGTCTGCTCTCTCCCGCTGCGGCAGACGGTCAGGTCAACACTGCCGTCGGAGCAGGTAAGAGCCTTTCGCAGATCCTCGGCGCAGTCGATGTCTTTGCCGTCCACGGCCCGGATCTCGTCGCCGATCTGCAGGCCGGCCTTTTTCGCGGCGGGAAGTGTGTCGTCAAAGGCGGCCACGGTGACGCTGCCCTGGGACAATTCCAGCCCGATTACCCGCCCCACCGGGATCAGATAATCCGCCGCCGAAACTCGCCCGGCCAGTAAAAGCAATGTCAATAATGGTATCACAAAACGATTTGTCATTCTTTTCATAATATCTGCCCTCCTTTTGCTGTGCGTTTTTAATATTCCGCGGCGGGCAGTTTGTAACCCCTGAAAAAGTCGAAAAATCAGGGACGGGACGGCAGGATTGTCAAATTTTGACTTGATAACGAAAGCCGTCTCCGGTAGAATAACAAAAACACAAGGAGGATGAATGATGAATTATACATTGCTGGCCGCCCAGCTGGAGGCCCTGACCGAGGGCGTGCCCTACGAAACCGCCAATCTTGCCAATGCCGCTGCGCTGCTGTGGCAGGAGATGCCGGACCTCAACTGGGTGGGCTTTTACAAAATGATGGACGGGCAGCTGGTGCTGGGCCCCTTCCAGGGTAAGCCCGCCTGCACCCTGATTCCCGTGGGCAGGGGCGTCTGCGGCACCGCCGTGGCGGAGGACGCCGTGCAGCGTGTGGAGGATGTGCATCAGTTTCCCGGCCACATTGCCTGCGACTGCGCCTCCAATTCCGAAATCGTGCTGCCCATCCACAGCAATGGCACAATCTGGGGCGTTCTGGACATCGACAGCCCGAAATTTGCCCGGTTTACGGAAGCGGACCGCCAGGGATTGGAGAAGGTTGTAAAAGTGTTGGAGCAGGCGATTTGAAACCAAAATAATCGGAGTATGCACCTGCCTATTGACAAGGTAGGTAAGTGGTGCTATACTTACCCATGGAAATACTAGGTAAATACCTTCAAGGAGGTTTTTCATATGAGAGTATATGCTGACAATGCAGCAACCACCAAAATGAGCCAGGTGGCAATCAATGCCATGCTGCCCTATATGGACAAGATCTTCGGCAATCCTTCCAGCCTGCATTCCGTGGGCCAGGAGGCCAGGGAAGCCCTGGACGCCGCCCGTGAGACCGTGGCCCAGTGCCTGGGCTGCGAGCCCCGTGAGATTTACTTCACCTCCGGCGGCAGCGAGGCCGACAATCAGGCCATCATCTCCGCCGCCCGCAACGGTGCCCGGAAGGGTAAGAAGCACATCATTTCCACCGCTTTCGAGCACCATGCCGTCCTGCACACTCTGAACAAGCTGGAAAAGGAAGGCTATGAGGTGACTTATCTGGACGTCTCCCAGGGCCACAACATTACCGCCCAGCAGGTCAGGGACGCCATTCGTGAGGACACCTGCCTGGTGACCGTCATGTACGCCAACAACGAGATCGGCTCCATCCTGCCTATCGCTGAAATCGGCGCAATCTGTAAGGAAGCCGGTGTTGTGTTCCACACCGATGCCGTTCAGGCTGCCGGTCATCTGCACATCAATGTCAAGGAGCAGAACATCGACATGCTGAGCCTCTCCGGCCACAAGTTCCACGGCCCCAAGGGCGTGGGCGCGCTGTATTGCCGCCGGGGCATTCCCCTGACCAACGTCATTGAAGGCGGCGCACAGGAGCGGGGCAAGCGTGGCGGTACCGAGAACATCCCCGGTATCTGCGGCATGGCTGCCGCACTGAAGGACGCCTGCGACCACATCGATGAGAACATGCCCCGGGTGGCTGCCATGCGGGACAAGCTGATCGAAGGCCTGGGCAAGATTCCCCACTGCGCACTGAACGGTGACCCCGTAAACCGTCTGCCCAATAATGTCAGTTTCTGCTTCGAGGGCATCGAGGGCGAGAGTCTGCTGCTCCTGCTGGATTACAAGGGTGTGGCCGCTTCCTCCGGCTCTGCCTGCACCTCCGGCAGCCTGGATCCCAGCCATGTTCTGCTGGCCATCGGCCGTGTCCATGACGTGGCCCACGGCAGCCTGCGTCTGTCCCTGAGCGATTACAATACCGACGAGGAAATGGACCACATTCTCAAGGTGGTTCCCGAGGTGGTTCAGCACCTGCGTATGATGAGCCCTGTTTGGAGAGACCTCCAGACCGGTAAGCGTGAATATATTCTTTAAATAAGGAGATAGAGTATTATGGCACTGTACAGTGAAGTCGTTATGGACCATTTTATGAACCCCCGCAATGTCGGCACCATCGAGGATGCCAGCGGCGTCGGTGAGGTCGGCAACGCCAAATGCGGCGATATCATGAAGATCTACCTGAAGATCGAAAACGACATCATCGAGGATGTCAAGTTTGAGACCTTCGGCTGCGGCAGCGCAATCGCCTCCTCCTCTATGGCTACCGAAATGATCAAGGGCAAGTCCATCCATGAGGCAATGGCCCTGACCAACAAGGCCGTGGCTGAGGCGCTGGACGGCCTGCCCGCTCACAAGCTCCACTGCTCCGTCCTGGCTGAGGAGGCCATCAAGTCCGCTCTGAAGGACTACTACGAGAAGAACAACATCCCCTACGACAAGAGCCAGTTCCCCGACTGCGAAAACTGCGGTCACTGCCACTGATAGCTATGATCGTATCAACCAAAGGACGCTACGCCCTGCGGGTTATGGTCTGTTTTGCCCAGCGGGGCAGGGAGGAGTACATCCCCCTGAAGGAGATCGCGGAGTCTGAGGGTATTTCCCAGAAATACCTGGAATCCATCATGACAGTACTCAGTAAGGCCGGCTTTGTGGACGCGGTCCACGGCAAGGGCGGCGGCTACCGCCTGAACCGGGAACCGGAGGAATACACCGTCGGCGCTATCCTGAAGCTGACGGAGGGCAGTCTTGCTACGGTGTCCTGCACCACCCAGGGCGCTTCTGCTTGTTCCAGAAGCACCTGCTGCCAAACGCTGCCCATGTGGGAAAGACTCGATAAGATGGTGGACGAGTTTTTCGAGGGCATCACTCTTGCCGATCTTCTGAAAGAAGAACAATAAAATAAAAACGCGTGCTGAAAAGCACGCGTTTTTGCTTGAAGGGACCTGGCGTGCTGCGTTATGCAGCACGCTTTTCGTTTGCGATCAATCCTGATAGTCTCTGGCCAGGTCGAAGATATTGCCCAGAGCGACCTTCTGGGGCTCCTGGGGTTCGGGCTTCAGAACCTCATAGACCGTGGCGTAGGTGACGTTCACCCGGTTCAGGAAGAGGTAGTACATGCCCACCTGAGCGGCCAGGGAAACGGCATAGAACAGATAGTAGCTGACCGTATCGGACCAGGGAAAGCTGACGCCGGCCATGGGCAGCAGCACATCGCCATAGGCGAGCACACTGATAAGCACCTCCAGTGCGTAAAACCACCAGAAGCTCACATCCAGCTTGAAAAGCTCCATACGGTTGCCCTTCATCATGCCGCGGCTTTCCCGCAGGGCTGCCATGGCGCCTTTTTCGGGCGCATCAAAGAGGGAATAGACAGCCATCCGGTACTGATACATGATGGGCGTTGCCAGCAGCACGAACAGGCCCGCCATAATGGGGATGGCCCAGAGCATGGTTTTGGTGGCAGCCATGAGGGTGGCCTCGTCCAGCATAATCTGTTCCGTCAGCATAGAGGCGGAATTGACGATGGGCAGCATCAGCTCCAGGAAGTCATTGGCCAGGGGCGTCATGACGAAAATCATGGAGCCGATATAAGAGCTGATGAAGGCAATGGCCATATAGATGAGGCCCTGAATCAGAACCATCCGCAGCAGCGGACCGAAGCGGCGGAAGCCTTCCAGCAGCGTCGCAGGCTGGCAGTACTGCTGCCGGGCCATCCGCAGGGATGCGTAGCGATAGCCGTAGCCCAGAAGCAGGGTGACGATGGCATTGACCAGAGGCAGAACGGCCTGGACTGTGGACAGTATTGAACGCAGGCCCATATTGCTCAGACCGCCGGTGTTTTCGATTTTCAGCCCCACGGCATGGGAAAGCAGTGAACAGACCAGCGCCAGCACTGCTGTGCCGCCGGCGTAAAGGAGCACCAGCTTCCCGGGATCCCCGGGGACAGCGGCAAGGGCCTGGGTGCCCCGTTGTTTCAAAGCGCGTCGATCTCGAATATCCATGATGCGCCTCCTTATTTACATATTGTATTAGTTATAAACCAAATCAACGGAAATAGCAAATAAATTTTTTGTAAAAACAGGGGAAGAAATTTCAGCTTATCGTACAGCTTATCGATAAACTGCAATTTGAAATCCCATGCATTATATGCTACAATGGGGCAAACAAAAACCACCGGGGTGAGGAAAATGGAACTTGGTCAGCGGCTGAAGGAGGCCAGGCTGGCGGCAGGGCTTTCCCAGCGCCAGCTCTGTGGCGATGTGATCACGCGTAATATGCTCTCTCAAATCGAAAACGGCTCCGCCAGACCGTCCATGGATACCCTCCGGTATCTGGCCGGGCGGCTGGAAAAGCCTGTGAGCTGGTTTCTGGATGAACAGACTGTCGCTTCGCCCAACCGGGCGGTGATGGAGGAGGCCCGGCTGGGATACCTGATGAAGGAACCGGCCCGGGTGCTGCGGGGGCTGGAAGAATACAGGCAGCCAGATGCGCTTTTCGATGCGGAGCGGGAGCTGCTGGAGGTGCTTGCTTGTCTGGACCTGGCCGAAGAGGCGCTGGAACGGGACTATCGCCCACGGGCAGCGGAGCTGTTGGAGCGGGCAGCGGCGATCAAGCCTCTGTATTGCGGCCGGGAGCTGGAGCGTCGCAGACTGCTCTTACAGGCCAGGCTGGAGCCCGGTGTCACGGTCCGGCTGCCGAGCCTCGATGAGGAGCTGCTGCTGCGGGCCCGGGGCGCCCTGGAATCCGGCGATGCTGCCCGCTGCGCCGCATTGCTGGAGGCGGCGGAGGACCGGGCAAGTCCCGACTGGAATTTCCTTCGGGGCGAAGTGTACCTGGCGGCGGAGGATTACCGCGCAGCCGCCCAATGCTATCACAGGGCGGAAGCGGAATACCCGACCAAAACTGCCTCCCGGCTGGAGCACTGCTACCGGGAGCTGGGGGATTTCAAACAGGCCTATGAATATGCCTGTAAACAGAGATGAAAAAAGCACCGCTTGACAGCGGTGCTTTTTTGTGTCAGACCTTATACTATGGTGACGAAGAATGTCAAGCGGTGCCCGTGGGCAATGGAAAAACCCACCATCGGGTGATGGTGGGTCTCTCGCTGGGGATTGGAAAGAAGAGAGGTAGAAAAGAGGATCTACGGAGCGAAAGGTGGCGGCTCACGGCTTCCGCCGCCTTTCATGGTTTTATCTTAACTGGCAATTTTGAATGGCCAGTTTCAGATTTGAAAACAAAATAAGTCGAAATTGTGAATATTTATGCCAGCGGGAAGATCAGCGTGACCTTAAACAGATCGCCGTCTACCATCAGGTGCATCTGGCCCTTCTGGATCTCCACCAGACTCTTGGCGATGTTCAGACCCAGGCCGCTGCCTTCGGTGTTTCGGGCGGTGTCTCCCCGGACGAAGCGTTCCATCAGCTCGTCGGCGCCGACGTTCAGCTGTTCCCGGGAGATGTTTTTGATGGCGATGACCGCATTGCCCTGGAGCACCATCAGATCGATATAGAGCCGGGTGTCCGGCAGGGCGTATTTTACGGCGTTGCCCAGCAAATTGCTCAGCACCCGCCAGACCAGCCGTCCGTCAGCCAGCATCATCACAGGCTCATCGGGGGTCCGGAACACGGGGGTCAGATGGGCCGCATCCAGCTTGTCGGAGAATTCTCCCAGGGCCTGATTCACGGCCTCCACCGGATCCACCTGACTCAGCTCCACGGTCAGGTTACCGGTGCTGGCCTTGCTCATTTCCATCAGGTCATCAATGAGCTTCTTCAGCCGCTGGCTCTGACGGTCCAGAACGTCCAGATATTCCGCGCCCTGGGCCTCGGTGTGGGGCATTTTCAGCAGATCTACGAAGTTGATGATGGAGGTCAGGGGGGTCTTGATGTCGTGGGAGACGTTGGTGATCAGCTCGGTCTTCATCCGTTCGGATTTCAGCTGCTTTTCCGCGGCCACATAGGCAGCGCCGGCCAGATTATTCAGCTGGATACCGAAATCCTTAAAGGAGCCCAGCATATAACGAGTGGGGATGGGGTGATTCAGGTCGCCGCCGGCCATGGCCTTGGCGCCCTTCATCAGGGTGCCGAAGCACCAGCCGCCGTAGATGACAACAGTCACATCGGCAAGCAGGGACATGAAGCACAGCAGGCCCCAGAACAACTCGCCGATTCCATAGCTGAGTATGGTTAGCAAGAAGAACAACGCGGGAAGCAGCACCATGGCAGCGGCGGTCAGCAGCCACTGCCAGATTACCGGCAGCAGCCGGAACACGGCCCGGCAGCCGCGGGCAAAGAAGCCCAGTCCCCGGCCGACCCAGCGAAGAGCCTTGTAGATCTGCCGAAGCACCCAGCCGGTGATGCTGTGCTTCCACCACCAGCCGCTGCGCAGCTTTGCCTGAGCGGCAAAGGCGAAGCAGAAGGCCACGACTACCAGCGCCATCAGATAGCCCAGGATGGCGACAAAGCCCAAACCTACGGCCGCGTTGCCCCGGAACAGCTCCTCGCCGCCCTCCGCGCAGATCCAGAACAGGATACACAGCACCAGGAAGGCTGCCGCCAGATACAGATCCAGCGGGAGCCGGTTCAGACCGGCGATCCGGAGCTCATCGCTGCCGGGGCTCCGGCCAGCGGCGCAGCAGAGGTAGACTGCCGTAATGGCAAAGACCAGCAGGCCTGCGGCCAGCAGCCAGGGGAATGCATCCTTATAGTCGCTGAGGATGCTTGCCAGGGTATAGGTGCTCTCGTCGCTGGTGGCGCCGGGAAGGAGGGTCATGATGACGGTGTATTTCGGCATGACCTTCCAGGAGTATTCCACGGTCATCTCACATTCGGCAGAAGTGTCATAATAGGAGAAATAGAGCACATCCAGGGCCGGAGCCTCGGTGGCGTCGGTAGCGATCTTGCTCTCCGGGAGCGTCTCCGCGTAAGCCGAAGCCGGTGCAACATCAGAAGCCGCGGCCTGGGCGGACGGGATATGGGCCGAAGAAAGCTCGGAGATGAAATGCAGGAAGCCACCCTCGTCGGAGTAGACGGTGCCGATGGCTTCAGCGGAGCTGACGGCGTAGATCGGATAACCGTTTACATTATAAAAGGTAATGCCGGTGACATCCCCCTGGGGCAGATCAAACTCGCAGGGCTCCAGGGAATCGAAGCAGACCCGGCCGTCCCCGGCATGGTAAAGAATACCCAGGGGCTCTTCATAGGTGACGCCGGAGGATTCGTAATCGGTTGAAACGGTGAGACCGTAAACGATGGAATCCTCGTCGCCGATGTAATCATGGAAGGTATATTCCTCGGGGGCGACGGTATTTTCGGTGGCATCCGGCTCCCGGCGATAGCTGTCGATGACCTGCATATAGCTGCCACTGACGGGCAGCACCAGACGGTATGCATCCTCCGCGGTGACGGCATTGTCCGGATTCAGAGTCTCCAGCACCAGACCGGCCTCATCCTTCAGGATGTAACCGTAGTAGCCGGAGTTGAAATAGTGGAAATGTCCGATCATCTCCTCCGGGCAGCCGCCCAGGTTGATGCTGGCGTAATTCTGGGCGATCTGCTGGGCGCAGGAATAGGCTTCGCCCTCCAGCCGCTCGCCATAGGCCTCCTGAACGGTCTTGTCATACAGACCCATCTGGGTCAGTATGATGATGCTCAGGCTGCTGCCCGCAATGGTCAGCAGCGCCGCAGCGCACAGGGCAATGGCAATGAATTTTACAAAAATGCTGTTTCTCACAGCTTAGTTTCCTCCTTCCATTTTGTAGCCCTGACCCCAGACCACCTTCAGGTACCGGGGCTCGGAAGGGTTGATTTCGATCTTTTCCCGCAAATGGCGGATATGGACGGCCACGGCACCTTCGCTGCCCAGGGCGGCCTCCTGCCAGACGGACTCATAGAGAGTCTTGGTGGAGTAGACCTTGCCGGGGTTGGCCATCAGCAGATGCAAAATGGCGTATTCCGTAGGCGTCAGGCCTACCGCTTCGCCATCGACGGTGACGGACTTGGTCCGGTCATCCAGGCTGATGGCGCCGATGGTCAGCTCGCCGGGGTTCTGCTGGGGACGGCTGCCCAGCTGGGCGTAACGGCGCAGCTGGCTGCGGACTCTGGCCAGAACCTCCACGGGGACGAAGGGCTTGGTGATGTAATCATCGGCACCCACATTCAGGCCCAGGACCTTGTCCTCAGTTTCACCCTTGGCGGTGAGCAGGATGATGGGGACGTTGGAAAATTCCCGGATCTTTGCGGTGGCGGTGATGCCGTCCATCTGGGGCATCATGATGTCCAGCAGGATCAGATGCAGATCCTCCCGACGGGCGATCTCCAGTGCTTCCCGGCCGGTGCGGGCTTCCAGCAGGTGATAGCCCTCTGGGGATAAGTATATCTTCAGCGCGTTGACGATATCCGGCTGGTCATCACAGATGAGTATGTTGTACATGGCGGTAACCTCGCTTTTCTCTTTCTGGAATTATTATACCACCGGCAGTTTTAAGATAAAAGAGGAAGATTTCTTAAGATGGGATTAATCTTCTCTTCGGTTTACTTTTTTTGTGATCCGTGGTAGAATGGGTAAAACTGTTTGTTCTGGAGTTGATCTTCTTTGAATTTCGACAATACTTACGTCAAAATCGATCTGGACGCCATTGACGCAAATATCGACGCCATCCGGGAGCGGGTGGGCGTGGATGTGATGGCGGTCATCAAGGCCGACGCCTATGGCCATGGCGCCATTCAGGTGGCCCGCCTTCTGCAGGATAAGTGCAGCTTTTTCGGCGTTTCCTCCATTCTGGAGGCCATGGAGCTGCGCCGGGCCGGTCTTTATAACCCCATCCTGATCCTGGGCCATACCCCCGTCCGGGCATTTCCGACGCTGATCGAGGCAGAAATCCGTCCCACCATTTTCCATTATGAGGACGCCCTTGCTCTGTCGGAGGCCGCCCAGCGGCTGGATAAAACCGCTGTTTTCCATTTGGCGGTGGATACGGGCATGAGCCGAATCGGCTTCCAGGCAACTGAGGTGGATGCTGATATCTGCGCCCGGATCGCGAAGCTTCCCGGCCTGCAGGCGGAGGGCATCTTCAGCCACTTTGCCACCGCCGACTGTGCCGATCTGACCAAATCCCGGGCTCAGGCGGAGCTTTTCGACCGGTTCTACGAGATGCTGAAAGCCCGGGGCGTGGAGATCCCCATCCGGCACATGGACAATTCCGCAGGCCTGATGAATTTTGAAAACCACTACGAGATGGTACGGGCGGGCATCGTCACCTATGGCCTGTATCCCAGCGAGGATGTGGATCCCGGTGCGCTGAATCTGCGGCCTGCCATGCAGTGGCTCAGCCGGGTCACCCATGTCAAGACCCTCCCCGCCGGCCGGGAGATCAGCTACGGCGGCACCTACGTCACCACCAGGGAGACCCGGGTGGCTACTGTCCCCGTGGGCTATGCCGACGGCTACCGCAGAAGTCTCTCCGGAAAGTTCTACTGCCTGATCCGGGGCAAGCGGGCCCCCATTCTGGGCCGGGTCTGCATGGACCAGATGATGGTGGACGTCACCGATATCCCTGATGTGACCTTAAATGACCGAGTCATTCTGGTGGGGCGCTCCGGCGGTGCGGAAATCTCCATGGAGGAGATCGCCGCCGCGGCGGACAGCTTCAATTACGAATTCATCTGCGGCATTAGCCGCAGGGTTCCCCGGGTCTACAGCCGCAGGGGCAAGACCGTTCACTCCGTCCACTATCTGCTGGATACCTGATTTTGCAAGGGAGGGTTCCCATTGACCGACAAAGAAAGGCTCCGCCTGTATCTGAAATATGCAAAAGTGGCAGCAGACATCATCGTCATTGCCGTTTTGGTGGGATGTACCCTTTTCGCGGCGAAATTCTGTATCGATTTTTTCAGCAACGGCCTCTTCGGTGACGGCAGTACCTACGGCTTTGTTGGAGAATTCCTGGGAATTCCCGAGCCCACGGCTCCGGTAAACCGGGAGCCCGACAATGTGGGAACCGGGGTCGTTGCCCGGGCTGCCATTACGGTGGGCGGCGATGTGATGATGCACATGCCTGTGATCAAAAGCGGAGCGCAGGCGGATGGCAGTTATAATTTTGACAGTACCTTTGCCAAGATTGCAGGTTATGTAAACCGGGCAGACTATGCGGCGCTGAATCTGGAGACCACGCTTGGCGGCACCGAAAACGGGAAGGAGTATTCCGGTTATCCCAAGTTCAACTGCCCGGATGAGATCGTGGACGCCGCGAAAAACGCGGGTTTCGACATGTATCTCACCGGCAACAACCACGCCAACGATACCGGCGCCGCCGGATTCCGCCGGACCCATTCCACCATTACCGCTAAGGGAATGAACGTTCTGGGTACCACTGCCTCCGCCGAAGAGCCGGGGTATCAGGTGCTGGATGTGAACGGCATTAAGATCGGCATGGTCTGCTACACCCACGGTGCGTACAGTGACTCCGGCCGTCCTTCTGTCAACGGGCTGGATCTGGATGACAGCGTGGCATCGCTGATCAATATTTTTGATTATGAAAAGCCCGATACCTTTTATTCCGAAATGGAGGCGAAGATCGCCGCCATGAAGGAGGCCGGCGCTGAAGCCATCGTACTTTTCATCCATTGGGGCGAGCAGTATAAGCTGACACCCAACGACGCCCAGAAGGCCATCGCCCAGAAAATGTGCGACCTGGGTGTGGATGTCATCGCCGGCGGTCATCCCCACATGGTGCAGCCGATGACCCTGCTGAAGAGCACCACCGATGAAAGCCAGCGGACGCTGTGCGTCTACTCTGTGGGCAATCTGCTTTCCAACCAGCGCTCCGACAATGTGGGCGTTCCCTCGGGACACACGGAGGACGGCGTGCTCTTTACCTTCAGCTTTGTGAAGTATTCCGATGGAACGGTCCATCTGGACACGGCGGAGCTGCTGCCCATCTGGATCCAGATGTGGAAGGAAAGCGATGTGAAGCGCTACTGCATCCTGCCCCTGGACGCCGGCATTTCCGACTGGAAAACGGCCCTCGGCATTGACGACGGCGCCCTGTCCAGCGCGAAAGCCTCTTATGAGCGGACCATGGCCATCATCGGAGAAGGGCTGAGCGCCGTTCAGACTGCTCTGGATGAGGCAAGGTCCATCAGAGAAACGGCCCTCGGCATCAACGACGAGGGAGTCGGATAAAAACAATGCCGCGCCCGGAACAGGGCGCGGCATTTTTGTAAAATTCTGTAACGAATCCTGTTTTTGCAGGTCATATGTACAGAAAGCGAGGTGAGGTGCTTGACGGATTTCGAAGAGGTATACAATCAATATTTCAAAGATGTGTACAAATATGTACTGTCTCTGACCCGGGATCCGGAAATGGCCGGGGAGATCACCCAGGAGACCTTTTTCAAGGCGCTGCGGAGTATTGATTCCTTCCGGGGACAGTGCAGGCTCTATGTATGGCTGTGCCAGATCGCCAAGAATACATGGCTGACCCATACCGGGAAGCCCCGGCATCAGAGCTTGGAGGATACTCAGCCCACCGGGGTGGACAGCCTGGAGGAAAGATTGGCGGATCAGGATACCGCCTTCCGGATCCACCGGATTCTGCATACCTTACAGGAGCCCTACAAGGAGGTTTTTTCCCTGCGGGTATTTGGCGAACTGTCCTTCCGGCAGATCGGAGAGCTTTTCGGAAAAACCGAAAGCTGGGCAAGAGTCACCCATCACCGCGCCAGATTGATGATCAAGGAGGAATTAAAATGAAATTATCGTGCCATGTGGTACAGGATCTGCTGCCGCTGTATCACGACGGTGTCTGCAGCGAAGAAAGCAAACAGCTGGTGGCAGACCATCTGGAAAGCTGCGCAGACTGCAAGGATATGCTCCGCAGCCTCGATGAGGAGGTGACGCTGGGCGACGCTGTGGAAAAAGCCCAGCCGCTGCTGTCGGTAAAAATGACCTGGAATAAGGAAAAGCGCAGGGCGTTTTTAAAGGGACTGGGCATCGCGGTTAGCATCTGTCTGGTGCTTGCTGTGGGCTGGTGGTCTCTGACCAGCTGGGATTGTGTTCCGCTGACGCAGGAAGAATTTGTGGTGCTGCGGCTGGCGAAGTATGAAAACGGCAACATTCAGGTCCGCACCACCACAGCCTACCAGGGTGTCCAGTGTGACATTCGCTATGACCCGGAGGGAAACGCCATCTATGAAGTGATGAAGCGGCCCATTATTGCTGAACGCCAGGCCCTTCCTGATGAAAGCATGCTTTATGCAGGTATGCTTTCGAATTACCAGGGTGGTTGGGGAGAGATTTCATTCAATCCGGACGGAGAGTCAATCTGGACCAGCAAGGACGGGGAGATTTTGCCCATCAAGGCCTATTATATCGGCGTGCCCGGCACGGAAGATGCGGTCCTGATCTGGGAGGAGGGAATGGAGCTTCCCCCTGCCACACCGGAGGACGAGGCACTGCATCAGAGATTGACCGGCGAATAACCGAAATGCCGCGCCCATCGGGCGCGGCATTGGTTTTACTTCATATGGACGTACATATGGGGGTAGGACATCTTGATGTCCTGAGCGTCGAAGATGTTCTTGACGTTCTGGTTGATGGCGTAGTTCACGTCCCAGTAGTCGTCGGTCTTGGTCCACACCCGCAGCACATACTCGATGGCGTTCTCGCCGTAGTTTTCGATGGCGGCGAAGGGGGCGGGATCCAGCAGCACATTGTCCACGGTGCCGGCCTGCAGCAGAGCGTCAATGACCTTCTGGGTGGGCACGCAGTAGGCAGCCCGGACCTTGATGTCCAGACGGCGGGTGCCGGTGACGGTGTAGTTGACGATGTCGCCTGCCACAACGGAGCTGTTGGGGATGGAGATCAGCTTGTTGTCGGGGGTAGCCAGGACGGTGTAGGACATGCCGATCTCCTGGACGGTGCCGGACTTGCCGGCGATCTCCACGAAGTCACCGGAGTGGAAGGGGTGGGTGTACAGCAGCGTAAAGCCGCCGATGACGTTTGCCAGGGCGTTCTGGATGGCCAGAGACACGGCCAGAGTCAGGACGCTGGCCAGGGCGATGATGCTGGTGACGTCGATGCCCAGCTTGTCCGCGACCATCAGACCGAGAATCAGATACAGCACCACGCTGACCAGGGACTTGATCAGGCTGTGAGCGGCCTTCTCCAGCTTGGAGGCAGCCAGAGCCTTGCCGACGACGGCCATCACGATGCGGATGACCAGAATGCCGAGGACCAGCAGGATGATGGCGGGGACCAGATTGCCCAGAGCCAGTGCACCCAGGGACTGGGCCCAGATTTGGATGTTTTCTAACATAAATATGGTACTCCTTGTAATAATTTGCCGCATTATTATACGCCCTGGCGGTCAAATAATCAAGAGGCAAGGTTAAAAATGCATAATTCAAAATGCACAATGCAGAATTATGGTGTGTGCCAAGCGCACGATTGAAGTCCTTTTCGAAGAAAACTCATTAATTTTGCATTTGGCATTCAGCATTCTGCATTTCAAAGTATCCCCTGCGCCAGGGCCAGCAGTCCGATGCCCGGAAGACCGAGAGAACCTGCAATGGCTGCCGTCACGGCATTGATGGGAAACATGATCCCGGTAAAGCCGGAGATCCAGTTCAGCAGCCACAGGCAAAGGAATCCGCAGGCAGAATTGATCAGCAGCTTCCAGGCAATCCGGATGGGCAGCATGATCACCCGGATCAGCAAGAGCAGCATCAGGGCGGGGATCAAAAGCATCATAAAATTTTCCATACTTAACCTCCGTATAGAATGCCCGCCGCCGGGCAAAATACTCCCGGACAGCAGATGAACAGTCCCACACCGAAACCATGACGATGGGTCCGGAACCGAATTGGACATCCGCAGTCAAGTGTATCACCGCAAAGCGCGGCGGAATGATGCGAACTGGGTGGGAAGGGAACGGCTCACCCGTACATTATGGCACAAATATTTCGCGAAAAAGCGAAAAAACCTTGACGAAGGAACTTTTTCTTCTTATGATGTAGGCATAGCTTCCAAAAGAGAGGAGAAAGCGGCATGAATCAGGAAACCGTCAGGGAACTGAAGAGGCATCTGAATCCGGGCGGCCCCTGGAAAATTGCCGGAATCGTATGTCTGGCGCTGGCGCTGCTGTGTGCAGTGCTGCTGCCGCTGCTGATTGGGTGGCTGGTGCTGGCGGGGCTGTGCTTTTGGCGCTATGCTGCCGCCGGAAAGAAGCTGACCGCCGCGCTGGAGGCGGATATGGTCCGGGACTATACCGCCGCGATATCCATGTTTGACGGAGAGCTGTGGGTGGGAAACCGATATCTGTTCGGCAGGAATCATGGCCGGGTGGTCGCTTATGAGGACATCCGCCAGGTCTATCAGGATGTCCAGAAAACCTATATTTTTGAGACCAGCCGCTGCCTGAAATACAAGAACGCCGCGGGCAAGGCCTTCACCCTGTGCAAGCTGCCTCTGCGGGACAGGGCCAGGGACGATGTGATGAAGGTTATGGTCTTCATCCACGGCAAAAACCCCGCCGCCAAGCTGGGATATAAATGAGAAACCAAAGCACACGCCGAACCGGCGGTAGTCATAAAACAGTTAGCGGGCACAGCAAATCATATTGCTGTGCCTGTTCTTGTATATTTGACTAAATTATGATAACATATAGTCAATTAACCAAACTTGAATTTGTGAAGGAGACGTATATTGATGAAAGATATATTTCTTGTATATAATAAGAGCTGTTTTTATGAAATCGTGATATTGAATTATTTTTTGAACTTTTCTCACTGTGACATGGTTTTCTGTTCTTTAGATGGAAAGCCTATCAAGGCGATGGAAGGATTTTCTGTGAATGTTGATATGTCTTTGATGGACCTTGACAAAGAACAAATTAGAAGTTTTATCATTCCAGGTGGAAATATTTCTGAAATTGATAACGCGGATGTTAAAGCGTATCTGCAAGACTTAAAGGAAAGAGATGTTTTAATTGCTGCAATATGTGCAGGTGTTGATGTTTTAGATAACGCAGGAATATTACGCGATGTAAAGTCAACGCATTCGACCAATGAAGATTTGGTAAATGATAAAAATGTTATAACGGCAAGAGCAAATGCGTATGTAGATTTTGCAATTGAAGTTGCAAAGAAATTGGATTTGTTTGTGAGCGAAGAAGACTTGCAGGAAACAATCGCCTTTTGGAAGCATTATAATAGAGTTCAATAGTACAAATTCCAATTGTGGTTATCGGCTTTAGTAAGCAAAGCCCAAGATATTGTGGATGTGTCCAAGTTATTGGATAAACTCGAATATATAATAGCACCATGAGGTGGTGCTATTATGGCAAAGAAAAATGCATTGAGTTTTAGCAAGTTCATTAAGCGATTTTCCACGGAGCAGGCCTGCGCTGAGTACCTGTACCAGATCAAGTGGTCTGACGGCTTTGTGTGCCCCAAGTGCGGCTGCCGGGAGCATTATCCCATCCGGCATCATGGCCGCTACCAGTGC